>CAVYYX010000018.1:0-68429 GCA_963772825.1 Ilumatobacteraceae bacterium
ACGAGTGGATCCGCAACGACCGCCTGACACTCACCCGCTTCGACGACTACTGGGGCACGCCGTCGCTGCTCGACGAAGTCATCTTCCGGCCAATCCCGACAACGCCGCTCGCCTGCAGGCATTGCAGACCGGCGAGATCGACGGCTACGACCTCGTCGACCCGCAAGACCGGGAGACGATCGCCGCCGATTCGGAGCTCCAGCTGATCGAACGACCCTCGTTCAACGTCGGCTACGTCGCCTTCAACCAGACGTCCCGCGCTCGAGAACATCGACGTGAGGAGGCGATCGCCCACGCCCTCAATCGGCAGGCCGTGATCGACAACGTGTACAGCGATTCCAGCGAGGTGCTCGGTGGTCTTCATGCCGCCGTCGGTGCAAGGCTGAACGGACGACGTCACGATCTACGACTACGACCCCGACGAGGCCCGCGCCATCCTCGAGGCATCCAGCCTCGAGCTGCCGATCGCCATCGACTCTGGTCGCCGGCCGACGTGTCACGACCCGTGCCTTCCGGAACCCGGCGCATCGCCGGGCCTTCGCCTCCGATCTCGGAGAGGTCGGCTTCGAGGTCGACCTGCAGTCGGCGCCATGGACACCGACTACCTCGACGCAGCGCTGTCGGGCCAGGCGGCCCGTCCACCTGTCGGTCGACCAGCGACTTCGGTGACCCGGAGACCTTCTTCGCGGACGTTCTTCCGCACGGAGAGGCCGCAGTCGGGATTCGAGACCCCGAGCTGCGCCAGGCGCTCGAGGACGCCCTGCGGATCACCGATCGTCGACAAGCGCACCGCCGCCTACGAGGAGATCAATCGAACGATCATGGACTTCCTCCCAGGAGTTCCCTTCGCCCATTCGACGTCCAACCTGGCGTTCCGCTCGAACGTCGAGGGCTTCGTCGCCAGTCCTGTGACCACGGAGAACTTCGCCACCGTGTCGATCGAGGAGTAACGGGCGCACCGCATGGCGCGCTACGCGGCACGACGGCTGCTCCTCGCCATACCGGTCCTCCTCGCCGTCTCGTTCCTCGTGTTCGCGTGGACCCGAGCGCTTCCGGGCGGCCCGGCCCAAGCGCTCCTCGGCGAACGAGCGACGCCAGAGGCCGTGGCCGCCATCGAGCGCCAGTACGGCCTCGACCGGCCGCTCATCGTGCAGTACGGGAAGTACCTCGAGCGGATCGCCTCGGGTGACTTCGGGCTGAGCGTCGCGACACAGCGGCCGGTCGTCGACGAGTTGCGCGAACGCTTCCCCGCCACCTTGGAACTGGCGTTCGCGGCGATGTTGTTCGCCGTCGTCGTCGGCGTCCCACTCGGCATCGTGGCCGCCAAGCACGTGCACCGACCACTCGACCACGTGAGCCTCGTCGGTTCGCTGATCGGCATCAGCATGCCCATCTTCTTCCTCGCCCTGATCCTCAAGTGGGCGTCTCGGTGCGCCTTGGCTGGCTGCCGAGCATCGGTCGCCTGGACGTCAAGACCGACCTCGACCGGCGCACCAACCTGTTCGTCGTCGACTCGATCATCTCGGCCAACTGGACTGCGCTGTGGGACACGATCCGGCACCTGATCCTCCCGGCGATCGCGCTCGGCACGATCCCTCTGGCGATCATCACCCGGATCACCAGGACCGCGGTGCTCGAGGTGATGCAGGAGGACCATGTCCGCACGGCCCGCGCCAAGGGCCTGCCACCGCGTGTGGTCGATCGGCGGCACATCCTGCGCAACGCCCTCCTCCCCGTCACGACGGTGATCGGCCTGCAGGTCGGCCTGCTGCTGTCGGGGGCCATCCTGACCGAAACGGTGTTCGCCTGGGGTGGCCTCGGGACGTGGATCTACGACGCCGTCGGCGCCCGCGACTACGCCGTCCTGCAGGGCGGGATCCTGTTCATCGTCTTCGTGTTCGTCGTCGTCAACCTGCTCGTCGACCTCGGCTACTCGCTCATCGATCCGAGAATCCGCTACCAATGAATGGCCAACGCCGCCGCCGCCGGCACAACGCCGTGAACGCCCTGCGTGGCCGGGGAACGTAATGAGCGCTGTCCAGGAACTGCCGACTGCCGTCGGGTTGCCAACTGACGCTCCTGTCGCTCCGCCGACCGTGCGGAGTCGCGACGTCTTGCTGCGGCTGCGTCGCAACCCCGGCGCCCTCGTTCGGTGCGGCCATCGTCGCGCTGGTCGTCGTGCTCGCCGTGTTCGCCCCGTTGATCGCTCCGGAGACGCCTTCGGGGCAGGCCTACCTCGACCGTCTCGGCGGAAGCTGCTGTCCTGGGCCGTCGTCCGACTATTGGTTCGGGCTCGACGACCTCGGACGCGACGTCTTCTCACGCATCGTCTATGGCGCCCGCGTCTCGCTCGTCGTCGCCATCGCCTCGGTGTCCCTGGCATTCGTCGTGGGCGGGCTGCTCGGCGCCGTCGCCGGGTACTTCGGCGGGGGCACCGACTCGACGATCATGCGGGTCGCCGACGTCATGCTCGCCTTCCCGAGCTTTCTCTTCGCCATCGGGCTCGTCGCCCTCCTCGGTCCCGGGCTGTGGCAGTTGATCGTCGCCATCGGCATCGCCAACGTGCCGATCTTCGCCCGCCTCCTGCGCGGCAGCATGCTCGGCGTGCGCGGCTCCGCGTACGTCTCTTCGGCCCGCGTCCTCGGGCTGCCGTCGCGCCGCGTGCTGGCGGTGCACATGCTCCCCAACGCCGTGTCACCGCTGATCGTCGCCGCCACGCTCGCTCTCGCCACGGCGATCATCGAGACGGCCGGCCTCGGCTTCCTCGGCCTCGGGAGCAACGACCCGAGCCAACCGGAGTGGGGGGCGATGCTCGCCAACACGAGTCGCTACCTGCAAACCGCTCCGCACCTCGCGTTCTTTCCCGGGGCCGCGATCGTCATCACCGTGCTCGGGTTCAACCTCTTCGGCGACGGTCTCCGCGAGGCCATCGACCCGCGACTCATCTGAGATGTCGCGCCGCTGACATGGCCCTGCTCGAGGTCGACGACCTGACGGTTCGCTTCCGAACGCTGCGTGGCGAGGTCCACGCGGTCAACGGCGTCGAGCTCTCGGTCGACGCCGGCCAGACGGTGGCCCTCGTCGGCGAGTCCGGATGCGGCAAGTCGGTGACCGCCCTGGCCATCCTCGGACTCCTCGCTCGCACGGCGTCGGTGACACGGGGCCGTGTCGTCTTCGACGGCCACGATCTACTCGGCCGCAGCGAGCGCGAGCTCCGCCAACTGCGTGGCCAGGCGATCTCGATGATCTTTCAGGACCCGATGTCGTCGCTCAACCCGGTGATGACGGTCGGCGCGCAGGTCGGCGAAGTCCTCGAAGCGCACACCGATCTCGGCGCGGCGGCGATCAAGCGGCGGTCCGTCGAGCTGCTTGACGAGGTCGGCATCCCCGACGCCGGCCAACGCGCCGGGCTGTACCCGCACCAGTTCTCGGGAGGGATGCGCCAGCGGGCGATGATCGCCATCGCCATCGCCTGCAACCCGCGCTTGTTGATCGCCGACGAGCCGACGACCGCCCTCGACGTCACCGTGCAGGCGCAGATCCTCACCCTCCTCGCCCGGCTGATCGCCGACCACCGGATGGGTCTGTTGCTGATCACCCACGATCTCGGTGTCGTCGCCGACACGTGCGAGACGACGAACGTGATGTACGGCGGCCGCGTCGTCGAGTCGGCGCCGACCCGCCAGCTCTTCCGTCGGCCGGCTCATCCGTACACCGTCGCCCTGATGCGCAGCATCCCCAAGCTCGACGGCGACCGCAAGGTGCGCCTGGCGGCGATCGAGGGTCAGCCGCCGGTGCTGCGCGCCGAGCCGGTCGGCTGCACGTTCGTCGCCCGCTGTCCGCAGTCGCTCGACCGCTGCCGGACCGACACACCGATCCTCGAGCCGATGGCGGGCGGGCACGCCGCCTGCTGGAACCCGGTGAACCGATGAATTGCGTTCCCCGGCCACGCAGGCCGCGCTGGCCGCTCCTCGGCCTGGCGCCTCGTCGCTCGCAACGGTCCGACTGGTGAAGCCGTGAGTGGGATGCTCGATGTCGAGGACCTGCGCGTCACGTTCACGGTGAAGGGGCGAGGCGCGCTCCGCGGCGCCAAGGTGACCGCGGTCGACGGAGTGTCCCTCTCCGTCCAGCGCCGCGAGACCGTCGGTCTCGTCGGCGAGTCGGGTTGCGGCAAGAGCACGTTCGCCCACGCGCTCGTGCGCCTCGTGCCCTTCGAGGGGCGCATCAGCCTCGACGGCGACGACGTCACGGACCTGCGCGGGGCCGAGCTCGTGAGGTACCGGCGGCGCGTCCAGCTCGTCTTCCAGGACCCGTACACGAGCCTCAATCCGCGACTCAGCGTGCGCCGGCTGATCGCCGAGCCGCTGGTGTACGCCCGCCGGGCGAGCGGCGGCTCGGTCGGCGGCAACGACGTCGCCGTGAGGGTGAACGAGCTGCTCGGCCTCGTCGGACTCCCTGCCGAAGCCGCCGATCGCTACCCGCACGAGTTCTCCGGCGGCCAGCGTCAGCGCATCGGCTTGGCGAGGGCGCTGTCCGTCGAGCCCGCTGTCATCCTCGCCGACGAACCCGTCTCGGCGCTCGATGTGTCGATCCAGGCGCAGATCATCAACCTCCTCGTCGATCTCCAGGATCGCCTGCACCTCACGCTCGTGTTCATCGCTCACGATCTCGCCGTCGTCCGCCACGTGTCCGACCGTGTCGGCGTGATGTACCTCGGCCGGATCGTGGAGCTCGGTCCGACCGACGATCTGTACCGGCATCCATTGCACCCGTACACCGTCGCCCTCCTCTCGGCGGTCCCCGTGCCGGATCCCGAGGTCCAGGCGACCCGCCGCAAGATCGTCCTCACCGGAGACGCGCCCAGCCCGCTGGCGGTACCGAGCGGGTGCCGGTTCCATCCGCGCTGCCCGATCGCCAGGCCCGAGCGCTGTGCGACCGACGACCCGCCACTCGTCGAGCTGCACCCCGGCCGCTTCGTCGCCTGCCACTACCCCGGCGAGCTCGAGACGCCGGCCGCCCATTGACCACGATCACGTCACCAGGAGTTCAACCATGCGGTTCGGAGCGAAGCTCGACAACTACGGCCCTCACGTCGCCACACTGGGTGTCGCCGAGCCCGCCCGGCGCGCCGAGCTGGCCGGGTTCGACTCGATCTGGTGCAGCGACCACGTGGTGATGCCAGCCACCGTGCGCTCGTTGTACCCGTTCTCCGACGACGGGACCATCAGATGGGACCCCAACGAACCGTGGTACGACGCCGTCGTGTGGTGTGCGGCGATCGCCGTCGTCACCGAGCGGGTCGAGTTCGGCACGGCCGTGATGCTGGCCAACCTGCGCCACCCGCTCGTCCTCGCCAAGCAACTGGCGAGCATCGATGCCCTGTCGGGCGGACGGCTGATCGCCGGGTTCGGCGCCGGATGGATGCGCGAGGAGTTCGTGGCGCTGGATGTGTCGTTCGAATCCCGAGGTCGGCGACTCGACGAGTGGATCGACATCTGCCGGCAGGTCTGGACCGGGCGGATCTCGGTGGTCGCCGGCGAACACTTCTCCGTCGACCTCGACCTCGTGACCGAGCCGCGTCCGGTACGCCGGATTCCGATCCTCATCGGCGGCATGTCCGACGCCGCGCTGCGCCGGATCGCGCAGCGCGCCGACGGATGGGTCCCGCTCGTCCGCGGCAACCGTGATCCGGTGGCGACGATCGAACAAGGCGTACGGCGACTGCAGGAACTGGCTGCGGAGGCGGGACGCGGGGACGTCACGTTCCGCGTCGTCTACAACGCCGCCGGCGCTGCGGAGGTCGCTCCGCAGCTCGACGCCCTCGCCCGGGCGGGCGTCACGGACGTGATGGTCGACGTCGACTACACCGATCGCGACGGTCCGGCGCGAGCGCTCGACCGCGTTCTGCGAGGTCGCCCCGCTCGTCGATTCGCAAGGAACCGTCGGCACACACCCGTCGGACCGTCGTCTACGACGACGGTCCCGACGGCCGCCCGGTCGGTGTCGCTCGCTGTGCGCGTCGAGCTCCTTGCCGAGGGTCCGTTCGCGATCCCAGCCTTCGACCAGCGCCCGAAGCACCAAGCCGGCTTGGGTCTCCGGGGCCAGGCCACCGACGGGCTGGTCATGGTCGAGGTTCGTCGGGAACGCGTACCCTTCGGCGGACGCCGCCACGACGTTGCGCAGGAACGATTCGCTGGCGCCCGACGCCTTCCGCTCGGACAGCACCGGGAACAGCGTCTTGCTGATCGCGACGCGGTCGACGCTCTCCATCGCCCGGCCGAACGGCGACGACACTTGCAGCAGGTTGGCCATCCGCCGCACGTCACGTGAGCGGTTGGTGCCGGCGCCGTGGTACAGCCCCGGATTGAAGAACACGGCGTCGCCCTTGTCGAGCGGGAGCTGCACGTAGTGCTCGTCGAAGTAGTCGACGAACTCGCGCTTGTGGCAGGCGACGTAACCACCCTGGTAGTTCTGTGAGTACGGCAGGTACATCGTCGGCCCGGTCTCGACGGGCATCGCAGTGTGGGCGACGGCGCCCTGCAGCGTCAACGCCGGTGACAGCGCGTGGACGTGCATCGGGTACGCCTGCGCCTGCTCGACGGACATGAACCCGAGGTGGTAGTCGGTGTGGGCGACCTGCGCCTGCCCGCCGGGATTGACGACGTTGACCTGTGACGTCATCTGGTAGCCGGGACCCAGCCACGCCTCGCAGATCAGCGCCAGGATGCTGTTCCCGTAGTAGTCGACGAATACCTCCGGGGCGCGCAGTGCCAACTTGTCCAACGCTCCCCAGACCCGATCGTTGGCGCCCGGCTTGGCGAAGTGGTCGCCGGCGACCGCTCCGCGCGCCTTCTGCTCGACGATCATCGCCTCGAACACGGCAGTCGCCCGATCCACGACGGCCCCGTCGAAGGCGCCCTTGAAGACGACGAGGCCGGGACCTTCGAGGAGCACTCGTACCAGCTCGGCCTGCACGCCGCGGCGACCCTGCGCCGTCTCGAGGTGCTCACGCATCGCATCGCCGTAGATCGGGACGTTCTGCTCCACCGAGTCGGCAGTCGGTGATCGGCGGGATCGGCGATCCGCTCGACGACGGCCCGAAGGTCTTCGAGACGACAGTCGTCGGCAGCAAACCAGGTCCGGGGCGATTGTTTGGTCATTGTGATGACGTTGGCGTCCGGTGATCGACCAATGAACCGGAAGCCGCCCAGATGGCGGGGGCGCCGGTCACCCGCGGAGCTCCTCGATCAGGGCGTGCGCCGCGCCGGTGAACAGCGCTGTCGAGCTCGACACCGTGACGAGCCGCACGCCGGCGGCGATCCATGGGCGCGCAGCGCCGCGCTCGGCGCCCACGTCGCCGTCGCGATGCCTAGCGCCTCGGCGCGCTCGACGATGTCGTTCATCGCCTCGACGACGGATGGATGGCTCGTCTCGCCCGGGACGCCAAGGTGCTGGGACAGGTCGAACGGGCCGATGAAGGCCAGGTCGAGATGCCCTGTGTCGAGGATCGCATCGAGGGCGGCGATGCCCGCCGGACCCTCGATCTGCGCACCGACGACGACATCGGCCTCGATCCGATCGCGGTAGGTCAGGAACGGCACCGTCCCGTAACCGGCCGCACGGGTCATCGGGGCAGCGCCCCGTGAACCGATCGGCGGGTAGTGCGCCGCGGCGACCACGTCTGCGGCGTCCGCCGCGCTGCTCACGCTGGGCGCGAGCACGCCCTGGGCGCCGGCGTCGAGGGCCGCACCAACCTCGTGCGGCGCGACTCCGGACGTGCGTACGATGCCGAAGCACCCGGCGGCACGCGCGGCCCGCAGCAGTTCGGGGAGCGCTTCGGTGCCGTACTCGCCGTGCTCGAGGTCAAGGAACACGCAGTCGAAGCCGAGGTCGCCGAGCGTCTCGACGAGGTCGGGTGAAGGGGTGTTGACCCACGTGCCGAGCACCGTCGAGCCATCGCCCAACCGGTCACGAAGTGACGCCATTGCGAACGGACGTTAGTACGGCGGGGGTGCCACACTGATGGGCGTGGCCGGACTGTGCATCGGCGTCGTCGCGCCGTTCTCGACGGAGGAGGCGATCGTCGCCGGACCGCTGCTCGCCGCTGTCGAGCGGGTCGTCAGCGCATCCGCCAAGCCCGTCAGGATCATCGCCAGCGACGAGCGGCGCGACCCCGCCCGCGCCGCCGAAGCGGTGGCGGCGATCCTCGCCGAGCCCGGATGCATCGGCGTGGTCGGACCGAAGAACAGTGGCAGTGCGCTCGCTGCCGCCCCACTGGCCGCGGCAGCCGGACTTCCTCTCGTTCTGCCATGTGCCACCGCCGACGAGCTGACCGGTGACGACGGCGTCGTCTTCCGCCTCTGTGCTCCCGACCGGCTGACCGCCGCCGCGGCTGCCGAGCTAGCGCGCGAGCTCGGCATCGGTCGGCTCGCCGTGCTCGCCGACGACACGGCGTACGGGCAGGGTCTCGCCGCCAAGGTGCGCGCCGCGGCGGGAACGCTGGGGATCGACGTCTCCGATGATGCCTCGGGCACGGACGCCGCCTTCTTGGCCATGGGCGAGGTCGAGCAGGCGGTGGTGATGACCGAGCTGCGCGCCGGTGGGTTCCGCGGTGACTTTCTCTCCGCCGAGGGTGGCCCCGACGCGCCGATCGCCGCATTGGCGGGACCGGCCGCCGAGGGTGCCTGGCTGCTGTACCCCGGCGTCCCGGTCGATGGCCGATCGGTGTATGCCGCCGAAGCTGCCGATGCCACGCGTGTCCTCCTCGCAGCCGGGTTGGGTGGCCCGGCGGCGATCCGCGCCGGAAGCTTCGCTGGCGAGACGGGACACATTCGCTTCACGGCCACCGGTGAGCGCCAGGGCGCTGCCGTCAGTTGCTATCGCGTCACCGACGGCGTCGCCCGACTCGTCAGCTGATCCGCACCCGTGCGTCGAGGAGCGCATACCCGACGTCGACGACGATGTTGGCGACGACGACGAACGCCGAGGCGAAGAGCACCGTGCCGATGATGACCGGCTGGTCGCCGCGGACCACCGACTCGACAGCGAGCCGACCGATGCCCTGCAGCCCGAAGATCTGCTCAGTGACCACGAGGCCGCCCATCAGAAAGGCGACGTCGAGGCCGAACTGCGTGAACAGCGGGGTGACCGCACTGCGCAGTCCGTGCTTGTAGGCGACGCGTCGCTCCGACAACCCCTTGGCGCGGGCCGTGCGGATGTAGTCCTCGCCGAAGACCTCGAGCATCTGCCCGCGGGTGAGCCGGGCGTACGTCGCCGCCGTGGCGAAGGCGACGGTGAACCACGGCAGGATCAGATGGCGGGCCCACTCCCACGGGTTCTCGGTGAGCGGCACGTAGCCCCCCGCCGGGAACCACTCGATGCCCAGCAGGGTCAGGCGGAAGAACAAGAAGTAGAGCAGCAAGAGTCCGACGACGAACGTCGGGAAGCTGAGGCCGGCGAGT
This sequence comes from Ilumatobacteraceae bacterium, assembly GCA_963772825.1. Classification (GTDB taxonomy): domain Bacteria; phylum Actinomycetota; class Acidimicrobiia; order Acidimicrobiales; family Ilumatobacteraceae; genus Desertimonas. The sequence continues at coordinate 9,462 of CAVYYX010000018.1, forward strand.
ACGAACGTCGTCCCCATTCGGTCGCGCCAGCTGCCCGGATGGCGCGCCGACGTCACCCCCAAGGGGATGCCGGTGATCGTCCACAGCACCGCCGCCCCGATGGCGACCGAGGCGGTCACCGGCAGACGATCGAGGATTGTGTCGAGCACCGGCCGCTGGCTGTAGTACGAGTAGCCGAGATCGCCATGCAGCAGATCACCGAGGAACCGGCCGAAGCGGTCGAGGAGCGGCTGGTCGAGCCCGAGGCGCCGCTGGATCTGCTCGACGACGTCCGACGTGGCCTGCGGCCCGGCGAGCTCGCGGGCGGGATCGTTGGGCGCGACGTAGAAGAGGACGAACATCACGACGCTGATGGCGAACATCGTCAGCAATCCCGACAGCGCACGGCGGAAGATGAAGCGCAGGATCACGACAGATCCTTGACGGCAGTGTCGACGCGGCGTGCGTCGAACGCATCCCGCAGCGAGTCGCCGAGGACGTTGAGGGCGAGGGTCAGGGCGAGCACCGCACAGGCCGGCACGACCACCATCCACCAGGCGACGCGGTAGAGCTGTGCCCCCTCGGCGAGCATCGACCCCCAGGTCGCCGTCGGCGGGACGACCCCCAGGCCGAGGAACGACAGCGTCGCCTCGAAGACGATCGCCGAGGGCACGAGCAGGGTTCCGTAGACGACGAGGGGAACGACGAGATTGGGCAGCACGTCGACGGCCATGATGCGCATCCGGCTCGCCCCTAACGAGCGGGCCGCCTCGACGAACTCACGTTCGCGCAACGAGATCACCTGGCCGCGCACGACTCTGGCGATCGGACACCACGAGAACAACACGATCACGACGATCGTCACGCCGAGCCCTGGGCCGACCAGCGAAACCAGGGAGATGGCGAACAGCAGGAACGGCAGGCTCAGCGTGGTGTCGATGAGCCACGAGAGGATGCGGTCCACCCAACCGCCGAGGAAGCCGGCGGCGAGTCCGATCGCCGCACCGACTCCGACGGCGACGACCGTCGACACGGCGCCGACGATGATCGAGACGCGCGCCCCGTAGGCGAGGCGCACGAGGAGGTCCCGACCGACCTGGTCGGTGCCCAGCCAGAACTCGGCACGAGGACCGACGGGGAGGCCGAACTCGGTGAGCCCCGTGTCGCGATACTGCTCGTTGACCGGGTGACCCGTCCAGCGGGCGATCAGCGGTGCGGCGAGGGCGAGCAGGACCATCAAGCCGATGACGATCGCCGACACAACGGCCCCGCGATCGCGGCGCAGCCGGGCCATTGCCAACTGCGTCGGCGTCCTGGCGATGACCCGTTCACTGGCGATCTCCGGATCTGCGGCGTCGTGGAGCGGCGCCTCGAGCGGGATCACCGGCGCAGCTCCACCGGGGCTCCGAGGGGATGGAGGCACGCGGTCCGATGGTCGTCGGAGTCGCCGGCGCGGGCCACCAGCGCAGGATCCTCGTCGATGCAGTCGGCCTGGGCGAAGCGGCATCGGGTGTGGAACCGACAACCACTGGGTGGGGCGATCGGCGACGGCACGTCGCCGGCGACGAGCTCCACACGGCGGCGCTCGTCCGGGTCGGCCAACGGAACGGCGTCGAGCAGCGCCCGCGTGTAGGGGTGGCGTGGCGCGGTGAACAGCTCGTCGGTCGTGGCGGTCTCGACGATCCGGCCGAGGTACATCACCGCTACGCGGTCGGCGATGTGCTCGATGACCCCGAGGTCGTGGGACACGACGAGGTACGTGAGGTCGAGCTCGTCCTGGAGGCGCTCGAGCAGGTTGATGATCTGCGCCTGCACGGAGACGTCGAGCGCCGACACCGGCTCGTCACAGACGATCAGCCGAGGCGAGAGGGCGAGGGCGCGCGCCACCCCGATGCGCTGGCGCTGCCCGCCCGAGAACGCAGCTGGAAAGCGGTTGTGGTGCTCGGGGTTGAGCCCGACGAGCTCCATCAGCTCCTCGACGCGGGCACCGATCGCCGCCTTCGGCGTTCCGTGGATGACCAACGGGTCGGCGATGATCGACCCCACACGCCGTCGCGGGTTGAGCGCCCCGTACGGGTCCTGGAACACAACTTGCACGTCGCGACGCAGGGCCCGCATCTCCTGACGGCCGAGGCGCGCCAGGTCGGCTCCGGCGAACTCGACCGCGCCAGCCGTCGGTGGCAGCAGCCCGGCAACGAGGCGAGCGAGGGTCGATTTCCCCGATCCCGACTCGCCGACGAGTCCGAGCGTCTCGCCCGCGCGGATCGCCAGATCGACGCCGTCGACGGCGCGGACCACCGGCGCCCTGCCGAAGACCCCCTTGCGTCGCCCGAGGAAGTGCTTGACGAGTCCGTCGGCGCGCAGCAGCAATCCATCGCTGAGTTCGGGGGCCTGCGCTCCCGCGGCGATCGGCGCACGCTCGGCGATCGAACCGAGACGGCCCGGGGCAGCGTCGACGGGCAGCACGCACTCCGAGCGGTGGCTGCCGCTCACCTGACGCACGGGTGGCAGCTCCTGACGACACCGCTCCTCGGCGTGCGGGCAGCGCGGCGCAAAGGCGCAGCCAGGAGGCAGTCGGAGCATGCTCGGCGGCTGCCCGGCGATCGGCACGAGAGAGGCTCCTCGGGTCGTCGCTCCGGGAATGCAGCTGAGCAGGCCACGCGTGTAGGGGTGGTGCGGTCGGGCGAACAGCTCGGCCGTCGTCGCTTCCTCGACGACACGACCGGCGTACATCGTCAGCACGCGATCGGCGACCTGGGCGACCACGCCGAGATCGTGGGTCACCAGGACGATCGCCGTGCCGTGCTCGAGCTGGAGGCGAGCGAGGAGGTCGAGCAACTGAGCCTGCACGGTGACGTCGAGAGCGGTCGTCGGTTCGTCGGCGATCAGCAGCTCCGGGCGCAGCGCCAGCGCCATCGCCAGCATGACTCGCTGGCGCATGCCGCCGGAGAACTGGTGTGGGTAGTCGTCGACCCGCCTGGCCGGATCGGGGATCCCGACTTCCTCGAGCAGGTCGACAGCGCGGCGCCTGACGTGCTGGCGACCGGCTTTCTCGTGGGCGTGGATCGCCTCGCCGATCTGCCAGCCGACGGTGTACTGCGGGTGCAGGCTCGACAGCGGGTCCTGGAAGACCATGGCGATGCGCGCCCCGCGGATCTTCCGCATCGCCTGCGCGGACAGCGAGAGCAGATCGCGGTCGTCGAATCGCGCCACGCCGCGCACCCGCGCTCCGCGCACGAGTTGGAGGATGGCTTGGGTGGAGACCGACTTCCCCGAGCCGGACTCGCCGACGATGCCGACGGTCTCGCCGGCGGAGACGTCGAAGGAGACGCCGCGGACGGCATGAACGTCACCGTCCTCGGTCGGAAAGGTCACCGACAGGTCGTTGACCGAGAGCAGTGCGCCGGACGTCATCGAACTCACCTCCCCCGTGACGAACTAACGATTGTTCTTGGTGGGTCACTGTAGTGACGAGGCCCTAACGTGCCGCCATGTGCTCGGCCAGACCGGACCGGTTCTTCGATGGCGGCGGTCACGAGAAGGTCGCCGGCTACGCCAGGGCGGCGCGGCGCGGCGCCTCGATCGTGGTCAGCGGCACGACCGCCAACGACGGCAGCGGTGGTGCACAGCACCTAGGCGATACGGAAGCGCAGACAACGACCGCCCTCCGCCACGCGCTGGCGGCGGTCGAACAGCTCGGTGGACGGGCTACGGACGTCGTCCGCACCCGCATCTTCCTCGCCCCCGGTGCCGATTGGACCGCCGCGTCGGCGGCCCACGCCACGGTGTTCGGCGACATCTGTCCGGCGAACACGATGCTGTTCGTGCATGCCCTCATCGGCGATGGTTTCCTCGTCGAGGTCGAGGTCGACGCCATCGTCACCGACTCATGAGTCGTCGCCCTGTCACCAGCCTGCGCCTGAACAACGACGTTCCGGTCGACGAGTTCATCGAGCTCGCCCGCCTCGCCGAGTCGCTCGAGTTCGATCAGATCTGGGTGTCGAACGACCTCTTCTTCCGTTCGGCGCCAGTGCTCCTCGCCGCCGCCGCGACGATGACACGTGAGATTCGCCTCGGGACGTGCATCCTCAACCCGTACTCGATGCACCCAGCGGAGATCGCCATGACGGCCACAACGCTGCAGGAGCTGAGCGGTGGCCGCTTCCTCCTCGGGCTGGCGGCCGGCGCCGACGACTTCCTCGGCTGGGCGGGCATCGCTCGCGACTCACCGCTGACCCGCACGCGCGAGGCGATCGTCGCCATTCGGGCGTTGTGCTCGGGCCTCTCCCCCGTCGACGTCCCCGGCGGCGGCGACAACTGGCGACCGGACGCGCGCCTGCGCATCCCTGTTGCCCCGATGCCGATCTACCTCGGGGCGATGTCGCCACGCATGCTCGCATTGATCGGCGAGCTGGCCGACGGGGGCCTGCCGTTGCTCTATCCGCCCGAGTCGTTCACCGAATCGGTGCGCCACATCGCCGCCGGTGCCGCCCGCGCCGGCCGACAGCTCGACGACGTCGACGTCGCCGCCTGCATCTGGGTCTCCGTGGCCGAGGACGCCGAGCAGGCCCGCCAGCCGATGGCCGAGAAGCTCGCCTACTACGGCGCCTCGTTCCCGCCCGACGTGCTCGCTCGCGTCGGTGTCGACCCGACGCTGCTCACCGATCTGCGCGAGGTCGACCCAGCCGAAGCGGCGGCGCAACTCCCGCCGGAGATGTTGACCTTGGGGGTGAGCGGCACGCCCGAAGAGGTGATCGAGCGATGCGGCTGGCTCATCGACGCCGGGGCTCGCCACGTGTCGTTCGGACCTCCGCTGGGACCCGATCGTCGGGCGGCAGTGCGCCAGCTCGGTGAGGACGTGGTCCCTCACCTGCCGAACGTGCGCTAGTTTGCCAACGGTGAAGAAGGACTGATGATCGCCCGCGTCCTCGTCGCCAATCGCGGCGAGATCGCCGTGCGGGTGATCCGGGCGTGCCACCGCCTCGGCATCGACGCCATCGTCGTCCACAGCGAGCCCGATGCCGGCTCGATGGCGGTGGACATGGCCGATGGCGCCGTCGCCCTGCCCGGAGCGGCTGCCGCCGACACCTACCTGGACATCGATCGCGTCGTCGGTGCCGCCGTCGAAACAGGGTGCGACGCCGTGCACCCCGGCTATGGGTTCCTCGCCGAACGGGCCACGTTCGCCGCCGCCGTCGGCGCCGCGTCGCTGACATTCATCGGACCATCGGCCGACGTGATCGCGACGATGGGCGACAAGCTGGCGGCGCGACAGATCGCTGCGGACGCGGGTGTCGCACCGGTTCCTGGAGCGATGTTCGGTGTCGACCAGCCAGACCGCGTCCGACAATTCGGCGACGAGCTCGGCTGGCCGCTCGCCGTGAAGGCAGTCCACGGTGGAGGCGGTCGAGGTATGCGGGTGGTCAATGGTCCCGACGAGGTCGCCGACGCGCTGGCCGCGGCACAGCGCGAAGCGCAGGCGTCGTTCGGCCGGCCCGAGCTGTACGTCGAGCGCTTCCTCCGCCGTCCGCGTCACGTCGAGGTGCAGATCATCGCCGACCACCACGGCGGACTCGTCGTCGTCGGCGACCGCGACTGCTCGATCCAACGTCGCTACCAGAAGGTGATCGAGGAGGCGCCCGCCCCACAGCTCCCCGATGCCGTCCGCTCGGGACTCGCCGCAGCGGCGGAGCGCCTCGCTCGAGCCGTCGGCTACACCAACGCCGGCACGCTCGAGTTCCTGGTCGAGGACGACGCGTTCTACTTCCTCGAGATGAACACCCGTATCCAGGTCGAGCACCCGGTGACCGAGCTGGTCAGCGGCATCGACCTCGTCGCCGAGCAGATCCTCGTCGCCGGTGGTGAACGGCTGTCGTTCGGGCCGGCCGAGGTCGAGCCGCGTGGGGCGGCGATCGAGGTGCGCCTCAACGCCGAAGACACCACCGACGGGCGCTTCGTGCCCGCGCCGGGGACGCTGCGCCGCTTCGAGCTGCCCGACGGTGACCATGTGCGCGTCGACACCGGGTACCGCGAGGGCGACTCGATTCCGGCCGAGTACGACAACCTCATCGCCAAGGTCGTGGTGTGGGGTGCCGACCGGGAAGCGGCGCGACAACGAGCCCTCGAGGCGTTGCGCGGTCTCGTCGTCGACGGCGTGCCGACGACGGCTGCGGTTGCTGCTGCCGTGTTGGCGCACGACGACTTTCGCACGGTCAACCACTCGACGAGCTGGCTTGCCGACCACGTAACGACGCTGGAGGTCACGGGCGACGACGTGCGGGTGCTCGGTCGCTGGTACCGCATTCCACGCTTCGACGACACGGCGAGTGGAATGGCGGCGGAACCGCAGGGCACGAACGGGGCACGCGGTGGCGGTCCGCCGCGGACACGATCGGCGGCGACCAGCGACCGCCGCGCCGGGGACGGGCGGGTGACCGCGCCGATGCAGGGGACGGTCACGACGGTCGACGTGGTGGTCGGCGATGCCGTTACCACCGACACCAGAGTGATCGCCCTCGAGGCGATGAAGATGGAGAACGCCCTGACCGCCGGCATCGACGGGGTGGTGGCGGCCGTGCACGTCGAGGTGGGTGCCAACGTCGCCCCGGGGACGCTGCTCGTCGAGGTCCGCCGTGACTGAACCAGCCGTGCGCATCGACCGCCACGACGGCATCGGCGAGATCGTCCTCGCCCGCCCCGATCGCCGCAACGCCCTCGACTATGCCGCCGTGCTGGAGCTCGTCGCCGCCCTGGCTGAGGTGGAGAGCGATGACGCCGTCGGCGCCGTGCTCGTCCACGGCGAGGGCAAGTCGTTCTGCGCGGGAGGCGATCTCGCCGAGTTCCAGCGCGGGCTGTCGACGTCGGCATACGATTTCCATCGCAGCGGGACAGGTTGGTCCGACCTGATGACGGCGATTCCGCGCATGCGCACGCCGGTCGTCGTCGCACCCCACGGTCACGCCCTGGCCGGCGGATGCGGCATCGTCGCTGCCGCCGATGTGGCGATCGCTGCCGAGGGCACCGTGTTCGGGACCTCGGAGATCAGCATCGGGTTGTTCCCGATCATCGTCTACCCGACGCTCGCCAAGGCGATCGGGTCTCGGGCGGCGCGCGAGATGGCGCTCACCGGTCGGCGCGTCGCCGGCCGATGAGGCCGGACGACTCGGACTCGTCCACCGAATCGTTCCCGCCGCCGACCACCTCGACGTGGCGCGGGCGGTCGCCGCCGAGCTCGCGTCCTTCGGAGCCCACGCCCTCGCCCTCGGAAAGTGGTTCATGAACGCCGTCGACGGGCTCCCGCTGGAACAGGCGACGGCGTTCGCCCAGTCGGTCCGCGGATCGTTCATGACGACGCCGGACTTCGCAGAGGGCCTGGCGGCGTTCGCCGAGAAGCGCCCCCCACGTTTCCGGGGTGGTGGGCGGCGAGCGGAGCCCGAGGCGATTGACGAGGACTCCGGGCAACCCTAAGCTGCGCCGGAACAAACGCTCGTTCGCGTCGCGGACGCGGCGGCGGCGGTCGAGCCGTGGTGCGGGCGTTCCCGGGGAGGAGTCGCGCGGGTGGAGCTGGGAAGTTGGGCACGCCGAGTGCCCCCGTCCGGGATCCGCGAGATCGTCAACGTCGTGTTGGCGCGGCCCGAGGCGGGGATCATCCGCCTCGAGGTCGGCGAGCCCGATCTCCCGATCGAACCGCACATCGTCGCCGCGGCACAGGAGGCCGCCGCCCTTGGCGTCGGCTACACCCAGAGCTTCGGCATCGCCGCCCTCCGCGAGGCGATCGTCGAACGCTTGCGCCGGGTTGCCGGGCTGTCCTACGCCGCCGACGAGATCGTCGTCGGTCAAGGCGGGGTGCAGGCGATGTCCGTGACATTCGCCGCCCTCCTCGACGCCGGCGACGAGGTGTTGCTGCCCGACCCGGCGTGGCCGAACTTCGCGATGACCGCGCTGCTTCGCGGTGCCGTCGCCGTGCCCTACACGCTGCCGGCGGAGAACGACTTCCTTCCCGACGTCGACGAGCTGCGCGCCAAGATCACCGATCGAACGCGGCTGATCGTGATCAACAGTCCCGGGAACCCCACAGGCGTCGTCTTCCCTGCCGAGCTGGTGGCGTCGATCGTCGAGCTCGCGGCCGAGCACGACCTGTGGGTCCTCTCCGACGAGGTGTACGACGAGCTCGTCTTCGAAGGCGCGATGGCCAACGCCGCGCAGTACGACCGCGAGCGCGTCATCGGCATCTACAGCTTCTCCAAGACCTACTCGATGACCGGCTGGCGGGTCGGCTACGCGGCGTGTCCGCGACCGCTGGCCGAGCTGCTCGGCACGCTCCAGGAGCCGATGCTGTCGTGCATCTCCGGGGTCAGCCAGTACGCCGCCCTGGCGGCGCTGGCAGGGCCCCAGGACGGCGTCGCCCGCAAGCGAGAGATCTACCGGCGACGGCGTGACCTCGTCGGCGGCCTGCTCCGCGACGGTGGGTTCGACAGCGGTGCGCCCAGCCGGCGCGTTCTACCAGATGGTTCCCTTGGCGCCGGGAACCGACAGCCGCCGCGCCGCCCTCGACCTCGTCGAAAACGGCGTCGCCACGGCGCCGGGATCGGCGTTCGGCGAGGTTGCCGCCGATCAGCTGCGGCTGTCCCTCGCCGCATCGGAGGAGGCGCTGCGCGATGGCATCGAGCGCCTCGTCGCCTGGGCTCACTCGACGGCGGCCGGGGCGTCGCTCAGTACGCTCGGCGACGTGAGCGTTCCAGCGGTGCAGCTGACGTCGATCCGCAAGAGCTTCGGGCCGCACGAGGTGCTCAAGGGTGTCGACCTGGTGGTTTCGCCGGGCGAGCACGTCGTCGTCTTCGGCCCGTCCGGCTCGGGGAAGTCGACGCTGCTGCGCACGATCAACCTGCTCGAGCGCCCGACCTCGGGGTCGGTGTGCGTGTTCGGTACCGAGTACGGCCCGGGCCTGCCGGGCCAGCGTCCGGCGCGCGGTTCGGCGATCGAGCTGCGCCGCCAGGTCGGCATGGTCTTCCAGCAGTTCAACCTGTTCCCCCACCTGAGCGCGCTCGACAACGTCGCCATCGGGCTGCGCCGGGCGAAGTCGATGGGCAAGCGCGACGCCCGCGAGCGGGCCGCCATCGAACTGCGACGGGTCGGCCTGCTCAGCCACGTGGCCAAGTTCCCCAACGAGTTGTCGGGCGGCCAGCAGCAGCGCGTCGCCATCGCTCGGGCGTTGGCGATGGATCCCAAGGTGATGTTGTTCGACGAGCCGACATCGGCGCTCGACCCCGAGCTCGTCGGCGAGGTGCTGGCGACGATGCGACAGGTGGCCGGGCTGGGCATGACGATGGTGGTCGTCACCCACGAGATGGGCTTCGCCAAGGAGATCGGCGACCTCAGCGTGTTCATGGAGGACGGCTGCATCGTCGAACAGGGCGGCCGGGAGATCTTCGGCGACGCGATGCACGAGCGCACTCGCAAGTTCATCGAGGCGGTCTTGTGAGGGCGGTCGAGTCGATTTCGTACGACTTCCAATGGGATGCCGTGTTCGCCAACCGCGACCTGCTGCGCGTCGCGGCTCAAGAACACCCTGTGGATCGCCCTGGTGTCGATGGTCCTGGCGACTGCCGGCGGTTTGGTCCTGGCGCTGCTGCGTACGTCGCGGCGGGCACCGCTGCGTTGGTTCGCCTCGATCTACATCAACGTGATCCGTGGAATCCCGCTGCTCGTGCTGATCTTCTACATCTACTTCGGCGTGTCGATCTGGCTCGACATCAAGTTCACCAACTTCCAAGCCGGGGTCATCTCGCTGACGATCTTCCACACCGCGTTCATGGCCGAGATCTTCCGCACCGGCCTCACGGCGGTGCCGACCGGCCAGCGCGAGGCCGCCCTGTCGCTGGGCATCAGCCGACCTCGGGCGTTCTTGTCGATCATCCTGCCCCAGGCGATCCGCGTCGCCGTCCCGGCGGCCGGCAACGACTTCGTCGGGCATGGTCAAGGACACCAGCCTCGTCGGAGTCATCGGCATCTTCGAGCTGTACCGCACCGGCCAGAAGCTCGTCAGCGACACGTTCCTGCCCTTCGAGGTGTGGACCGGCATCGCCATCTTGTACATCGCCATCGTCTTCCTGATCGACATCGTCGTGCGCCTCGTCGAACGGCGCCTTCGTCCCAGCTCGCGCGCCCGGGGCCTGCTCGCCCGGCGGCGCACCGCAGCGATCGACGACGTCGTGCGACGCATCACGATCCCAACCAACCCAGCAATGCAATGAAGGAGGACATGGTGAGGAACACGAACAAGCGGCGCACCACTCGAGGGCTCGCGCTGGTCGCCGCGCTGGCCGCGGTCGGCTGGGCGGGCAACGCCCTGCCGGTCTCGGCCGATGCGGCGCCGAGCCGCAACGTGACGTCGGCGGATGAGCAGTCCGGTTCGGTGCTCGACGAGATCGTCGAGCGTGGCGAGTTCCGCGTCGGCATGACGTTGCAGTTCGAGCCGGAGATGTACCTCGACGACGATGGTCAACCGGCCGGCTACGACGTCGAGCTGCTCAACCTGCTCGCCACCGACCTGGGAGTCGAGCTGACGATCGAGAACCAGGAGTTCGACGCTCTGATCCCCGGCCTGCTCGCCGGCCAGTGGGACATGATCTCGGTGGGACTCGTGCCGCGGCCGCCGCGGCTGCTGCAGATGTACTTCACCGACGCGTACGTCCCGTACGAGCAGGTGCTCGTCGCCGCAGCCGACTCCGACCGTGAGCCGACCATCGAGGCGTACAACGCCGAGGACACGACGATCACGGCGTTGCAGGGCTCGACGGCCGCCGAGCAGGTGACGACGCAGTTCCCGAACGCGACCCTCGCCGAGTTCCCGCAACAGGACGCCGCCTTCCTCGAGGTGTCGTCTGGTCGCGCCGATGCGATCGTCGTGGAGAGCTACCTGGCGGAGCGGTTCATCCAGGCCAACCCCGACCAGCTCGCGGTCGTCGCCCTCGATTCGCCACTGCAGATCGAGTTCGGGTCCTACGCCATCCCGCTCGGCGACGACAAGTTCCTGACGTACCTCAACAGCTGGCTGCAGTACTACAAGAACAACGGGACCCTCGACCGCATCTACGACGAGGTCTTCGGTTCCGACCCGAACGTCGCCATCTGGGCGCGGGGCTGATCAGGTGACCCGACCGGGAACGTCGAACGTCTCGGTCGTCACCGGCGCCGGCTCGGGAATCGGCCGAGCCGTCGCCATCGCCCTCGGCGCACGCGGCGACACCGTCGTGTGTGCCGATCTCGACGAAGCGTCGGCGACCGAGACGACCTCGGCCGCCGGCGCTTCGGCGGTTGCCGCCCGCCTCGACGTCAGCGACCCGACGTCATGCGATGCGTTGTTCGAGCGGCTGGTCTGCCGATCACGGCAGGGTCGACATCCTCGTGACCTGCGCCGGCATCGAGTTGCAAGGGCCGGCCGACCAGCTCACCGACGACGTCTGGCGGCGGGTCATCGACGTCAACCTCAGCGGGACGTTCTGGTGCGCTCGGGCCGCCGGTCGGGCGATGATCGCCACGGGCCACGGAGGGCGCATCGTGCTGATCGGCTCGATCAACTCGCGCATCGCCCTGCACGGTCAGGCGGCCTACTGCTCGTCGAAGGGCGGAGTCGCCATGCTCGGCGCGGCGCTCGCTGTCGACTGGGCCGCCCACGGGATCACCGTCAACACGGTGGGTCCCGGCGTCGTCGACACCCCGATGTCCGCCGCGAGCCTCGCCGACCCGGGCGGCCGAGCACGGCTGATGGGCCGTACTCCGCTGGGCCGTCCGGCAGCGCCCGCGGAGATCGCCGCAGTCGTCGCGTTCCTCACGTCACCGGCTGCCAGCTACGTCACCGGCGCCTACATCCCGGTGGACGGCGGCTGGCTCGCCGGCTGAGCGAGCACCGCGATCGTCTGCTCCGGGTTCTTTGGTCGATGTGATGACGTTGGCGTCCGGTATTCGACCAATGAACCCGAAGCCGCCCAGAACGACCCTGACCCGCTCAGGGGCACGACGATCTGACGATCACCGCCTGCAAACGAACGCTCGCTCGCGTCGCCCCGGCCACGTTAGAGTCGCAGCGTGCCAGGCGACGTGGTGACCGGGGAGCGATCGTGGGACAGCTTCTCCGTCGGGGACCACTACCGAACCGAATCGATCACGGTCACCGAGACGCACGTCGTGACGTGGGCCGGTCTGACCGGTGACTGGGTGCCGCTGCACGTCGACGCCGAGTACGCCGCGGCCACCGAGTTCGGCGAGCGCGTCGCCCATGGTCCCTTGACGCTCGCCCTCGCCCTCGGGCTCGCGACGCGCTCGGGCATCTTCGGCGACTGCGTGCTCGCCTGGCTCGGCCTGGACGAGGTACGGCTGCCACTTCCGGTGCGCTTCGGCGACACGATCCATGCCGACGTCTCCGTGCGCGAGCGCCGTCCGACCTCGAAGGCCGGCCGCGGCATCGTCGTGCTCGACTACGCCGTGCGCAACCAGGGCGACGAGACCGTGATGACGTTTGCGAGCACGTTCCTCCTCAAGATGGCCGCCACCCGGACGATCGCCTCCGAGCTCGCCTGAACGTGTCCGGCTCCCTGCACACCTCGGCCCAGTTGGATGACGAGCTGCGGCGGCGCGTCGAGACCGCCCGACTCGGTGGGTCGGAGAAGTCCCGGCAGCGGGTCATCGACAGGGGCCAGCTGCTGCTCCGTGATCGGCTGCGCCTGCTGCTCGACGGGGAACCGGACTTCGAGGACGGGTTGCTCGCCCGTGCCAACGACGGGCTGCCCGGTGACGCCGTGGTCACGGTCGTCGGCAAGGTCGACGGGCGCACGACGTGCGTGATCGCCAACGACTACACCGTCAAGGCGGGCACCTGGGGACGCCGGACGTTCGAGAAGATCACCCGGATCCAGGAGCTCGCCGACCAGATCGGGGCGCCGCTGGTGTACCTGGTGGACGCCGCCGGGGCGCGGATCGACGAGCAGTTCGACAGCTACGCGGGTCGTCGCGCGTGGGGCAACATCTTCTACAACCAGATCGCCTACTCCGGCCGGATCCCTCAGGTCTGTGCGCTCTTCGGACCCTCGCCGGCCGGATCGGCCTACGTCCCGGCGTTGTGCGACGTCACGATCATGGTCCGTGGCCACGCCACCGCCTACCTCGGGTCGCCGCGCCTCGCCGAGATGGTGACCGGCGAGCAGGTGTCGCTCGAGGAGATGGGCGGGGCGGAGATGCACTGCCGTGTGTCGGGGGTCGGCGACGTGCTCGTCGACGACGACGCGGAGGCGATCGCCGCGGTGCGGCTGTGGCTGTCGTACTTCCCGCCGAGCTGGCAACAGCAGCCGCCGGCGACCGACGGTTGGGCGGCCGGCGAGCACCGCCCGATCGCAGACATCGTGCCGGCCCGCGAGGACGTGCCGTTCGACATGCAGGAGCTCATCGATGCGCTCGTCGACGAAGGCACGTTCTTCCCCTACAAGGACCTCTTCGCCCAGGAGCTGATCACCGGTCTTGCCCGACTCGGCGGGCAGTCCGTCGGGATCATCGCCAACCAGTCGATGCATCGCGCCGGCGTGCTGTTCTCGGACTCGTCGGACAAGGCGGCCCGCTTCATCTGGATCTGCAACGCCTTCAACATCCCGTTGCTGTTCCTCACGGACATCTCCGGCTACATGATCGGCACCGCCGTCGAGCGCGAAGGGATCATCCGCCACGGCGCCAAGATGCTCTACGCCGTGTGCGAGTCGACCGTGCCACGCATCGACGTCCTCGTCCGCAAGGCCTACGGCGGCGGCTACCTGGCGATGTCAGGCAGCCCGACTCATCCGGACGCCGTGATCGCCCTGCCGACCGCCAAGCCGGCGCTGATGGGCCCGGCCGCGGCCGTCAACGCGATTCACTTCAATCGGGTCGTGGCCATCGACGATCCTGAGGAGCGAGCTCGCTTCGTCGAGGAGGAACGGAGCAAGGTCGAGGCGGAGATCGATGTCTTCGAGCTCGCCAACGAGAACGCCTTCGAGGCGGTGGTCGCCGGCGCCGAGCTGCGCGACGAGCTGATCGGGCGCTTTCACATCTACCGTCGTGGTTGCCGGCAGCGCGCCACCCGGCGCAATGGCGTGCTTCCGACGTAGGAGGGAAGGATTGGTGATGTCAGCAGCTGCCAGCGACATGTTCCAGATCCTCGATGCCGAAGGGATCGAGGTGGGACCGGTGCCCAAGGCGTTGGGCGACGACCAGCTCGTCGCCATGCTGCGCTTGTGCATCTTCGGGCGGGACTTCGACAAGAAGGCGATCGCCCTGCAACGGCGCGGCAAGCTCGGGACGTTCGCCCCGATGTCGGGCCAGGAAGCGGTCGTCGTCGGGAGCGTGTTCGCCCTCGACCGTGACCACGACTGGGTCGTGCCGCAGTACCGCGAGCAGCTGGCGATGCTGCACTGGGGCCTGCCGCTGTCGACGTACTTCCTCCAGCGCCAAGGCCACCCACGGGGTTCGGACCTGCCCGAGCATGGTCGGCTGTTCCCCCAGCAGGTCGCCCTCGCCGCCCACCTCCCCCACGCCGTCGGCGTGGCATGGGGGATGAAGCTGAAGGGCGAGCCGTCCGTAGCCGCCTGCTACTTCGGGGATGGAGCATCGTCGGAAGGCGACTTCCACGAGTCGTGCAACTTCGCCGGCGTGCTCAAGGCACCGGTGATCTTCATCTGCCAGAACAACCAATGGGCGATCTCCACGCCCGTGTCGAAGCAGACCGCCGGATCGATCGCCGACCGGGCGGCGGGCTACGGGATCGTCGGGATACGCGTCGACGGCAACGATCCCCTGGCCATGTACCAGGTGACCGCCGACGCACGGGCGAGGGCCCTCGCCGGTGAGGGCCCGACGCTGGTCGAGGCGGTGACCTACCGGCTCGGCGCGCACACCACCGCCGACGACCCGACGCGGTACGTCGACGTCGCCGAAGAGCAGCGCTGGAAGACCCGCGACCCACTGATCCGCTTCCGCGCCTGGATGCGCGCCACCGGACGGTGGGACGACGACGCCGAGCAGGCCGCCGAGGCATGGTGCACGGCGGAGATCGACCGCGCCGTCACCGAGGTGGCGGCGGTCGGTGCCGCCGAACCGGCGTTGCTGTTCGACAACGTGTGGGCGGACGATCCGTCCCAGCTCTCCGTGCAACGCGCAGCGATGCTCGAGGGGCTGCAATGATCGTGAAGCAATCTCGCCGATGCGAGCGACGGGGCGCCAGCCCACCCGATGCAAGCGACCGAGCGCCAGCGAGGGAGAGGCCAGCAACGGCCTGCGTGGCCGGGGAACGCAATGACGGCCTGCGTGGCCGGGGAACGCAATGACCGTGCTCAGCATGGTCGAGGCCGTCTGCTCGGCGCTCGGTGACGAGATGGAGCGTGACGATCGAGTGATCGTCCTCGGCGAGGACGTCGGGAAGTCCGGTGGTGTCTTCCGGGCGACCGACGGTCTGCAGCAGCGCTTCGGCGCCGAACGCGTCGTCGACACGCCGACCGCTGAGGCGGTGATCGTCGGAGCGTCGATCGGGCTCGCTACGGCCGGCCTCGTTCCCGTCGCCGAGCTCCAGTTCCTCGGATTCGGTCTGCAGGCGTTTCACCAGATCGGCCACCAGCTCGCCCGATGGCGGTATCGGACCAACGGGCGGTACCACGCCCAGGTGACGATCCGCGCTCCCTACGGTGGTGGGGTCCGCGCCCCGGAGTTGCACTCCGACGGTTTCGAAGCGGTGTTCGCCCAGATGCCCGGGCTCAAGCTCGTCGCCCCGGCGACGGCCGCCGACGCCAAGGGGATGCTGCTCAGCGCGATCCGCGACCCTGACCCGGTGCTCTTCCTCGAGCCGCTCCGCGGCTACCGGCTGGTGCGCGATGAGGTGCCTGATGGCGACGTGACGGTCGAGCTCGGCACGGCGCGGGTCGCCCGTCCGGGGCGTGACGTGACGGTGGTGGCGTGGAGCGCGATGGTTGTCGTCGCCCTCGAGGCCGCGGCGGCCGCTGCCGACCAGGGGATCGATGTCGAGGTGCTCGACCTTCGATCGCTGGTGCCGCTCGACGTCGGCGCGATCGCCGAGTCGGTGTCCCGCACCGGGCGGGCGGTGGTCGTCCAGGAGGCCCCGCTCACGGCCGGTTTCGCTTCGGAAGTGGTTGCGGCGATCCAGGAGGGGGCCTTCCTCAGCCTGCAAGCCCCCATCGCTCGCGTGTCGGGCTGGGACGTGCCGTATCCGATGCCGCTCGTCGAGGATCACTACGTGCCATCGGTCGAGCGGGTGCTCGCGGCCGTACGCCGCACGGCGGAGTACTGAGCCGTGAAGCACGAATTCCGACTCGTGGACGTCGGCGAGGGATTGACGGAAGCGGAGATCGTGTCGTGGCTCGTCCACGTCGGAGACCACGTCGTCGAGGACCAGGCGGTGGTCGAGATCGAGACGGACAAGGCCGTCGTCGAGATGCCGGCTCCGGTCACCGGCACGGTGGTGGCACTCGGCGGGGACGTCGGCTCGGTGATCTCCGTGGGTGAACTGCTCCTCGTCGTCGACGACGGCCGCGACGAGGGCGGCGACGGAGATGGCGACCAACCGACCGCCGAGATCGCGGCGATCGATCGAGCTGCGAGCCCCGTGCCGACGCCGTTGCCGGCGGCGCGGACGAGCGGTGGCCACCGGCCGCTCGCCACTCCGGCCACGCGGGCACTCGCCCGCCGGTTGGGCGTCGACCTGCAGACGGTTTCGGGCAGCGGTCCCGGCGGCCGGATCGTCGACGCCGACGTCACCGCCGCAGGCTCGACCGGGACGGTCGTCGAACCGTCGACGCCCGAACGACGTCATGGCGAGCGGGGCCCAGTGACGGCCGGATCGCGGATCGCCCTACGGGGCGTGCGCAAGCGCACCGCCGAGACGATGACGGCCGCGTGGCAGTCGGTGCCGCACGTCGACTCCTTCCACGAGATCGACGTCACCGCACTCTTCGAGCTGCGCGAGCAATTCAAGCCGATTGCCGAACGGCGCGGCGTGCCGGTCACCTTGACCGCGTTCTTCGTGAAGGCGACGGCGCTCGCCCTGGTGGAGCATCCGATGCTCAACGCGAGCATCGACGTCGCTGCAGGGGAGATCGTGCTGCATCCTCACCGCCACGTCGGAGTTGCCGTCGACACCGCCGACGGACTCGTCCTGCCGGTGGTACGCGACGCCGACGAGAAGCCACTCCTCGACATCGCCGGCGAGCTTGCCCGCCTGGGAGAGTCGGCCAAACAGCGCCGACTCTCCCCCGCCGAGCTGGCCGGGGGCACCTTCACCGTCTCCAACCATGGCGTCTTCGGCGGCTGGTTCGGCACGTCGCTCGTCCACCGGTCCGAAGTCGGTATCGCCGGGTTCGGTCCCGCCCGGCGGCGCCCCGAGTTCGACGCCGCGGACCAGATCGTGGCCCGTCGGATCCTCGTGATGAACCTCGCAGCCGACCACCGTGTCGTCGACGGACGCGACATCATCAACTTCGGACTCGCCATCCGCCGCCACCTGGAAGCCCCCCTCGGCCTCCTGTTCGACGGTGAGTGATGGTCGCCGGTGAGATCGCCCGTCCCGTCGACGTCCTCGTCCTCGGTGGTGGGCCGGGCGGCTACACGGCGGCGGCACGGGCGCTCCAGCTGGGCCGCGAGGTCGTGCTCGTCGAGGCAGAGCGGCTGGGTGGCACCTGCTTGAACATTGGGTGCATCCCGTCGAAAGCGCTGATCACCTTGGCCCACGATCTCCAGCGGGCCCGCAATCGTGCAGCGGCAGGCACGGGACTGGTCGGTGAGGTCGGCGTCGACCTGGCCGCCGGGCAACGCTGGATGGGTGACGTCGTCGGGCGTCTCCGCGATGGAGTCGGCACGCTGCTGCGCGGCGCCGAGGTGCTGCACGGCACGGGTCGTTTCGTCGGTCGGGACCGGGTAGCCGTCGAGGCCGAAGACCACGTCGAGCACCTGCAGTTCCGCGAGGCGATCATCGCGACCGGCTCGCGCCCCGCCGAGTTGGCCTCCCTTGTGGTGGACCAGGTGCGGATTCTCGATTCCACCGGCGCGCTGGCCCTGACCGGCGTCCCCGACGACCTCGTCGTGGTCGGTGGCGGCTACATCGGCATCGAGCTGGGCACGGCCTATGCCCACCTCGGTAGTCGGGTCACGGTCGTCGAGGCGACCGACCGGATCCTCGGTGAGTTCGACGTCGACATCGTCGACGTGGTCCGTCGGCGCCTCGACGAGCTCGCCGTGGTGGTCCGTACGGAGACGACGGTGGTTGCCGACGAGGGCGACGCCGTCATCGTCGAGAGCGCGGCCGGGACCGACCGGATCCCGGCGTCGCACGTCCTGGTCGCGGTCGGCCGGCGGCCGAACACGGACGATCTGCAACTCGAGGAGGTGGGGCTGGTCACCGCATTGGGCGGACGCATCGCCGTCGACGAGCAGCGACGCACCGCGGTGCCGACCGTCTTCGCGATCGGTGACGTGACCGACGGACCGGCCCTCGCCCACAAGGCGTACGCCGAAGGCCGTGTCGCCGCCGAGGTGATGTGCGGGATGCCGTCGGCGTTCGACCAGGTCGTTCCGCTGATCGCATTCTGCGAGCCCGAGCTCGCCGCCGTCGGAATCACCGAGGGCGGCGCCGCGCGCTGATGGCCGGTCGGTCGTGATCGGCAAGGCCAGCTTCGCCGTCAACGGCCGGGCGCTCACGCTCGAGCAACCAGCTGGACTGGTGAAGCTCGTCGTCGAGCCGGACGGTGGGTTTGTCGTGGGCGCGCAGATCGCCGGCCCGAACGCCTCCGAACTGATCGCGGAGCTGACGATCGCCGTCGAGTGTGCGCTCCGTCTCGACGATCTCGTCGGGGCGATCCACCCCCACCCGACGCTCGGTGAGGCGATCGTCGACGCCGCGCGGGCCGCGGCGAGACGCCTCCAGCGGAGCGCGCCGATTGACAGACAAACGCTCGTTCGTTAACGTGCGAAGGCGACCGGGGTGGAGGTCGCAACCAACCGGGGGGGAGTGGTGGAGATGGCCGAAGAGATTCGTTCGAGCCGGCGTGCGGTGCTCGCTGGAGGGGCTGCGATCGTCGGAGGAGCCGTCGTCGGCTCGGCAGGAGGAGCGGCGAACGCCGGCGGCGTGTCCCCTGCCCCGCGGTCGGGCGGTGAGGGCGGAGGGTCGCTGCTCGACAGGATCGTCAGCGATGGCGCCGTCCGCGTCGGCGTCGACCTCGGCTTCGCCCCGCTGCAGTACCGCGACCCTGAGTCCAACGAGCCGACGGGCTACAGCATCGAGCTGACCAAGCTGATGATGGCCGAGCTCGGCGCCGAGATCGAGTACGTCGAGATCCCGTTCTCCGAGCTGTTCGCCGCCGGCGAGGCCGGCCGCTTCGACATCTCCGGAATCCAGGCGACCAACCTGCCCGCCCGCGGGCTGCGCGTGGCCTTCGCCGGGGCGCCGGCGTTCCTCGAGGGCAACTACATCATGCTCCAGCCGGAGTCGACGATCACGAGCAGCGAGGAGCTGAACAGCGGGGACGTCACGATCGCCGTGCTCGCCGGATCGTCACAGGCTGCGGCTGCCAAGCTGAGCTTCCCGGACGCCGAGCTCAAAGAGCTCCAGGAGCAACCGGCAACCGTCGAGGACGTCGTCACGGGACGGTCCGACGCCGTGTACATCGGCGAGTTCGGCGTCGCCGACGCCGTCGATCAGGGCCTGCTGCTGCTCGACGAGCCGTCGGCGTTCGCGTCGCACAACACCTACTTCATGCCCAAGGGCGACTTCCCGCTCTGGGCGTGGGTCACGCAGTTCCTCCAGTACAAGGCCAACGACCTCACGCTGCGCGACCTCTGGGAGCAGTTCATCGGCGCCGAGCTGCGTCCCCTCGGCGTGCCCACCAGCGGTGTCGTCGACCCCTGGCTGGGCACCGCCCGCCTCGTCTAACTCCGCCGTCGGCCGGCCCGGGCCTTCTGGTCGCCCCAAACGACGCGATTCGCGTCGATTTCCGCGACCAGAACGAGTCGCACTTCCCAATCGACCGTCCTGGCGCGCCCAGGACGGTTGGTGAACCTCCAGCCTGCTCTTACCCTCGCCAGCGGCCAGCACGGTGCCCTGACCAGCCGGCAGCTCCGCTCGCTGGGCATCAGCGCCCGGTCCCAGCGCAAGGCAATCGCTGCTGGGCTCTTGCTGTCGATCAGCCCTGGCGTGGTCGTCGTCGCCGGGTCAGGAGACACCTGGCACCGCCGGTTGCAGGTCGGCCTGCTGGCCCTCGGTCCGGGTGCCTTCGTCAGCCACGAAGCAGCCGCCGCCCTGCACGGCCTCGACAGATCGCGCCAGACCGTCGAGTTCACGGTCACACGATCGCGGCGCGGCCTGTGGATCGCCGGCGCGGTCGTGCACACCACACGCAACGTCGGCCCGCTCGACGTGGTGACCGTAGCCGGCTTCCGCTGCGCTTCGGCGACGCGGACGGTCCTCGACCTCGCTGCTGCGGGAGTCCCGAGCGAGCGACTGGCCGCAGCAATCGACAGCGCGTTGCGGCTGCGCTTGTCGGCTCCCCTGGTCCTCGCCGAACGGCTCGCCGAGTTCCGTGGTCGAGGCCAGCGCGGCGTGCGCATCCTCGACCAGCTGCTGATCGACAGCGGTGGCGAATCGATCCTCGAGCGACGATTCCTGATCCTCGTCCGACAGGCCCGGCTTCCCCGTCCGACGACACAACACGTCGTCCGAAGCGACGGTCACCACGTGGCGCGAGTCGACTTTCTCTTCACTGACGAGCGGGTCATCGTCGAGGTGTCCGGCCGGCTCGGCCACTCCAACCCGCAAGACCGGGCTCGCGACGCGCAACGCCGCAACGAACTTCAGGACCTCGGCTACCGCGTGTACGAGTACACGTGGGACCACCTCACCCGCCGCCCCACGTGGGTCGTCGACACGCTCCGTGATCGGCTCCTCCGGCCGACGATCACGACGATCGGCCGTCTTCGTGGTTGAGCCGGTCCGAGGTTGGTCACGCTCCGGCAGGTTTGCCGGGCTCGGTTTCGGGGAGGAGTCCAGTGCAGCTCAGAACGGCCGGTTAGATCGCCAGCCAGCCGCCGTCGACGACGAGGACGTGACCGTGGACGTAGTCGGCGTCGTCGGACGACAGGAAGGCGACGGCGGCGGCGATGTCGACGGGGCGGCCGAACGTTCCGCGGGGAATGCGGGCCGACGCCCGGGCCAGCTTCTCGGGGGTGTCGAGCACGGCGGTGGTCAGCTCGGTGGCGACGGTGCCGGGCGCCACGCCGTTGACGTTGACGCCGTGCGGGGCGAGCTCGACGGCGGCCGAGATCGTCAGTTGGCGGAGCCCGCCCTTGGTGAGGTCGTAGATCGTGTTCGGCGTGGAGGACGAGGCGAAGCCCGACGTCGACACGGTGTTGACGATCTTGCCGCTCCCCCTGGCGACCATGTGCTGGGCGGCCGCCTGGATGGCGAAGAACGGCGCACGCAGGTTGACGGCGAGCTGCACGTCCCATTCATCGACCGTCGCGTCCAGCACCGACCCGGGGAGGTCGATACCGGCGTTGTTGACGAGGATGTCGAGGTCGCCGCGCCAGGCGATCGCTGTCTGGACCATCGCGGCGATGGCATCCAGATCGGTGAGATCCACCTCGTGGGCGATCACCTCGTTGTCGGCGGCGCGCTGGGTTGCGGCGAGCGATTCGGCGACGTCGCCGAGCCGGTCCGCGACGACGACTGCCGCGCCCTCGGCCACGAGGCGCTCGACGATCGCCGCGCCGATGCCGCGCGCCCCACCGGTCACGAGCGCCGTGCGGCCGGCAAGGCGCCCGGGCTCGTTCACGCCGGCGCACCGGTCCGGTCGGCGGCGGGGAGCATCGAGCGCCAGCGGCGCCGCCGGTCGATCGTGTCGACGTCGAGGTGGACGCGCAAGCGCCGCTCCAAGGCTCGCCAGCCTGCGCTGACTGCCACGACGATCGCCAGGTAGATGAGCCCGGCGGCGGTGTAGAACTCGAACGAGCGGAAGTAGAACTGCGCCCAGCGCTGCGTCTCGCGCATCAATTCGCTCACGCCGATGACCGACAGGATGGCGGTGTCCTTGACGATGTCGACGAACACGTTGCCCATCGAGGGGAACGTGATCCGCACCATCTGCGGCACCAGCACGAAGCGCGCCGCCTGCCGGTCACTCAGCCCGATCGCCTGCGCCGCCTCGCCCTGGCCGGCGGGGATCGCCTCGAACCCGGCCCGGAACACCTCGGCGAGGTAGGCGCTGTTGAGCAGGCTGAGGGCGATGATCCCGGTCTGCACCGCGCTGAGCGTGATCCCGCTGGCGACGGCGAGGCCGTTGAAGAGCCACAGCACGAGGACGTAGAGGGCGACGCCGCGGAGCACCTGGATCAGTACGAAGGCCAGCACGCTGACCCAGCGCAACCGTGACAGGCGGAGGCGAGCGAGCAGCAGGCCGCCGGCGACGGCGAGGATCATCGACACGACGGCGACACGCAGCATCAGCCAGATGCCGCCGAGCAACAGGCTGCGCTGGTCCCAGACCGGACCGAACGAGATGTCGGCGAGCACGTGCGTCACCGTTCGCTCCTGGCGAGAAAGCGCTCGACGAACCACGTGCACATCGCCATGGCAAGGGTGACCCCGATGATCAGGATGGCCGCCGCGGTGTACAGCTCGAAGGGGCTGAACGTCTCGAACGACACGGTCCTGGCGACGTAGAACATGTCGGCGAGGCCGATCACCGAGACGATCGTGGCGCCCTTGAGCAGACCGATCAGCAGGTTGATCGCCGGGGGGATCACCATCCGCACTGCCTGCGGGGCGACCACCGAGCGGAAGGCCGTGCCCGGTCCGAGGCCGACCGCCTGCGCGGCCTCGCGCTGACCGGGGTCGACCGACTGCAGGGCGCCGCGATAGTTCTCGGCCATGTACCCCGAGCCGGTCAGCCCGAGGGCGAGCACCCCGGCGCGGAACTCGCTGAGGGCGAACCAGCCCCGGCTCGCCGCCGCGTAGTACAGCCAGTAGAGGAACACGATCAGCGGGACGCCGCGCATCAGGGCGATCCACCAGCCGGCCGGCCGGTTGAGCAGTGGCGACGCCGACATCCGCGCCACGGCGACGGGAAGGCCGAGGACGCACGCCACGACGAACGCCAGGCCGGCGACCTGCAGGGTCAGCCACAGCCCGCTCAGGAGGTCGCCGCGGTGGTCCCAGATCGTCGACCAGCGGAAGTCATAGGCGAACATCAGATGAACGCCCCGCTCAGTGCGTTGAGGAAGGCCTGGGTGCGCGGCTCACTCGGGGAGCGGAACGCGGCCGGTGGCCCCGCTTCGACGATCCGCCCTTCGTCCATGAACACGATGCGGTCGGCGACGTCCATCGCGAAGTGCATCTCGTGGGTGACGACGAGCATCGTCATGCCGGCGCCGGCGAGCGATCGCATCACGTCGAGGATGCCGGCGACGAGCTCCGGGTCGAGCGACGACGTCGCCTCGTCGAACAGCATCAGCTTGGGGTCGAGGGACAGCGCTCTTGCGATCGCGACGCGTTGCTTCTGACCGCCGGACAGCCGCGCCGGGTACTCGTCGGCCTTGTCGGTGAGCCCGACGTTGGCCAGCTCCGCCCGCGCCCGCGTGTCGGCCGCCGACCTGCCCAGACCCCGGGTGCGACGCAGCCCGAGCGTGATGTTCTGGACGGCGGTGAGGTGGGGGAAGACGTTGAAGTGCTGGAACACCATGCCGATCTCGGCGCGCAGGCGGATCAGCCGTCCGCGCTCGGCACGTCCGAGCCACGGCAGCCAGCGATGCTGTTGCGGCGGGCGGTACTCCCTGCCGTCGAAGACGACCGATCCGGACGTCGGCGGAGCGATGAAATTGACGCAGCGCAGTAGCGTGCTCTTGCCCGAGCCGCTCGGTCCGATGATGCACACGACCTCGCCACGCTCGACGTCGAGGTCGATGCCGTGGAGCACCTCCACCGCGCCGAACGACTTGGTGATCGAGCGGAGTCGGAGGAGCGGATCGGCCACCACCGGCCGATGGTAGTATGTGAACAATCGCTCGTTCGTCTGGGGGTTTGATGGCAGCCACCACGCCACACATGAAGGACATCGAGTTGCTCGAGCCGCTGGCGTCGAGATACGTCGATGTCGAATCGTTGCCCTGGAAGCCGACACCGAGTGAGGGCATCGACATGAAGGTGCTCCTCGAGGACAAGGAGACCGGCCTGCTGACCGCCCTGTTCCGTTGGCAGCCCGGCGCCCACCTGGCGTTGCACGAGCATGTCGAGATCGAGCAGACGTACATCCTCGAGGGCTCGATCGAGGACGTCGAAGGGGTGGTCACGGCAGGCAACTTCGTGTGGCGCCCGACGGGCAACCGCCATGACGCCTGGTCGACGGAAGGAGCGCTCGTCCTCGCCTTCTTCCTCAAGCCGAACAAGTTCCTCGAAGGACCGCTCGCCGGAACACTGCTCGAATGACGTCGATTGCGTTCCCCGGCCACGCAGGCCGTTGATGGCCGTTCGTTCGCTGGCGCTCACTCGCTTGCATCGGCGGCGGGTGCACCATGAGTGACCTGCCGCGGCGGGTGCTGATCCAGGAGGAAGGGCCGCGCGAGGGCTTCCAGATCGAGCAGAAGGTCATCGCCGTCGCCGACAAGGTCCGCTTCATCGAGGCCCTCGCCGAGACCGGTCTGACGAAGATCGACTGCGTCTCGTTCGTCAACCCCGAACGCGTGCCGACGATGGCCGATGCCGAGGAGGTCGCCGCCGGGATCACCAAGCGTGACGGCGTCGCCTACACCGGGCTGTGGCTGAACAGCCGCGGCCTCGACCGCGCGCTGGCCACCCAACTCGACGTCATCGGGGCGATCCGGGTCACCGCCTCCGAGCAGTTCTCGATCCACAACACCGGGATGGACGCCGCCCGGACGAACGCCGAGCAACGGGCGTGGCTCACGCGCTACCGGGATGCCGGCGTGGCGACCAAGTGGGGCTACGTGATGACCGCCTTCGGGTGCAACTATCAGGGCGACGTCCCGGTCGCCGACGTCTGTGCCCGAGTCGCCGAGATCCTCGCCCTCGCCGAGGAGTTCGACGTCGAGCTGGACTCCGTGTTCCTCGCCGACACCGTCGGCTTCGCCGGGCCGGCGGCCATCGCACGGGTGCTCGGAGCGGTGCGTGACCGCTGGCCTGACCTGGCCCTCGGCCTGCACCTCCACGACACCCGGGGCCTCGGCGTGGCCAACGCCTACACCGCGCTGCGTCTCGGCGTCGCCCGCTTCGATTCGACCTGCGCCGGCCTCGGTGGGTGCCCGTTCGCCGGTCACGTCGGTGCCGCCGGCAACGTGTGCAGCGAGGAGCTGATCTTCCTGTGCGAGGAGCTCGGCATCGAGACCGGAGTCGACCTCGACGCGCTGATCGAGTGCGCCCGCCTCGCCGAGTCGGTCGTCGGCCACCCGTTGCCCGGCAAGCTCACTCGCGGTGGCAGTCTGCGAGCAGTTCGCGAGCGAACGCGGTCCGCGTGACGTGGACGACCGCGTTCGTAAGGTGGGTGCCGTGACCGTGAATGCCATCCCGGCGACCAAGCCGTCCACCGCCGAACTGATCCGTTCTTCGGCGATCGACCTGTTCTTCGAGCACGGCTACGAGGCGACCAGCCTGCGGGCCATCGCCGGCGAGGTCGGGATCCAGGTGGGCAGCCTGTACAACCACCTGACGTCGAAGGAGAGCCTGCTCTATTCGATCATGTCGACGATCATGGAGGACCTCCTCCGCGAGTTCGACTCCCGGCTGGCAGTGGTGACCGACAGCGTTGAGCGGCTGCGCGCGGCGATCGAAGTACACGTGTTCTTCCACACGGCACGCGCCCGCGAGGTGTTCATCGGCAACTCCGAGTTGCGCAGCCTCACCGCTGCCCACCGGCGCAAAGTCGTCAAGCTGCGCGACCAGTACGAGGAGCGCTTCGTCGACATCATCGAACGAGGCGTCGCCGACGGCAGCTTCCAAGCGCCCGACCCGAAACTCACCGCCTGGGCGATCCTCGCCGTCGGCACGAGCACCTCGACGTGGTTCCGGGCCGACGGCCGCCTGCAACTCGAAGAGATCGCCGCGCTGTACACGGACTTGGTCCTCAACGGACTGACCGCCGCGCACGCCACCTGACCAGCGCCGCGGCCTGTACGTCCGACCGGTTGCACTGCGTCGTCCCCGTCTGCGAGGCTGCTCCGTGCGAACGTTCGCTAGGTCTGGCGAACCACGCCGCCCGGGGGGCGGCCGGAACGCACTGAGAGGGAGGCGCACATGACTGCAGGAAAGATGCGACGTCTTGCCATCGCGGCGACGGTGCTGGCTGTCGGCATCGGCGGAGCGGGGAACGCCTTGGCGGGCGACCCTTCGCCGCAGTCCGGCGGGCGGCGGCAACACGCTCGTCATCGGCAAGAGCTTCGACCTCGTCACGATGGATCCGGGTCGGATGTTCGAGACGACCGGCGGGATCATCATTCCGGCGATGTACGACACGCTGCTGACGTTCCAGAACAACGACGTCACCGAGCCGATGCCGGGGCTCGCCGAGACGTGGGAGGTCAACGAGGAGGCCACCGAGTTCACGTTCACGCTGCGCGATGACGCCGTGTTCTCTGACGGCTCGCCGGTCGAGGCCGCGGACGTGGCGTTCTCTCTCAACCGGGTGCGCGAGTTGAAGAGCAGCGGCGCGTTCCTGATGGAGGGTGTCACGGCCGAGGCTGTCGACGCGTCGACGGTGCGGCTCACGACCGAGGCACCGAACCCGGCGTTGCCGCGCATCCTGCCGACCCCGACGCTGGGCATCGTCAACAGCGACGTCGTGATCGAGAACGGCGGCACCGACCAGCCCGGTGCCGATGCGGACGACGGAGCCGAGGAGTTCCTCAATTCGACGTCGGCGGGATCCGGTCCGTACATCCTCGAGAGCTTCAGCACGACCGGCGAGACGGTGGTCGCCGCCAACCCCGAGTACGTCGGATCGCAGCCGGCGGTCTTCGACCGCATCGTGATCCGCAACAGTGACGTGTCCACCCAGTCGATCGACGTCCAGAACGGAAACGCCGACATCGTCATGGACCTCGCCAGCGACCAACTCGGTCCGCTGCGTGGAGCCGAGGGGCTGACGATCGACGAGACGGCCTCGCCGACGATCTTCTTCGTGTTTGCCAACGCCAACCCGGAGATCTCCGAGGTGACGTCGAACCCCGATTTCGTCGAGGCCGTCCGCTACGGCCTGGACTATTCCGGGATCCTCGAGCTCGCCGGAGAAGGTGCCGTGCAGGCCCCCGGAGTGATCCCGACGCACTTCCTCGGGACGCTGGCGCCGGACCTCGCCGTCGAGCGTGACGTCGCCCGCGCCCAGGAGGCGCTCGCCCGGTGCACGGTGTGCGAGGGGGCGACGGTGCAGCTCGAGTATCCCAGCGACCTGACGGTGAGCGGCCTGTCATTCGGGCCGATCGCCGAGCGCATCGTCGCCAACCTCGAGGAGGTCGGCATCACCGTCGAGTTGCTCCCGGGACCGGTCGCCACGACGCTGGAGAACTACCGCGCCGGGGCCGAGCAGATGGGCCTGTGGCTGTGGAACCCGGACTACCCGGACCCGCAGGACTATCTCGTGTTCGGACCCGGCGAGCTCGTCGGCCTGCGCGCCGGTTGGGCCGAAGGCGCGGCCCCGGAGATCGAGGCCGTGTCGCAGGAGGCGGCGACCACCGTCGACGACGCGACGCGCGCCCCGTTGTTCGAGCAGTTCCAGGAAATGCTCAACGAGTCGGGGCCGATCTTCCCGTTGTTCCAGCCGACCGCCTCGGTCGTTTCGGTCACCGATCGGGTCACCGGAGCACTGTTCCACCCGACGCTGCTGATCGACGTGCGTTCGCTGGCCCCCGCCGGCTGATAAGACGCCCTCCACATGGGGCGTTTCCTGACACGACGGCTGCTTGCTGCCGTCTTGCTGTTGCTCGGCATCACGTTGGTGACGTTTCTGCTCACCAACGTGGTGCCCGGCGATCCGGCCGCCGCCAACCTCGGCCAACGGGCGATCGAGGATCCCGAGGCCGTCGCCGCGTTCAACCACCGGTACGGTCTCGACAGGCCATTGCCGGTGCAGTACTTCACGTATCTCGCCAACCTCGCCAAGGGTGATCTCGGCGACTCGCAACAGAGCCGGCGGCCGGTTCGCGAGGATCTCGCCGAGTACGCCCCCGCCACCCTCGAGCTCGCCGGAACGGCGATCGCCATCTCGATGGTCGTCGGCGTCGCCCTCGGTACGTGGGCCGCCTTCCGGCGCGACCGACCGGCCGACTGGACGTTACGGGTCGTGTCCCTCGCCGGGATCTCGATTCCCGTGTTCTGGCTGTCGCTGACCGCGCTCTACGGCCTGACCTTCCGCTGGCGGGTCTTCCCCGGATCGGGGCGCCTCCCACCAGGTGCCATCCCCCCGGACAGAGTCACCGGGATGTACACCGTCGACGCCCTCCTCGACGGCGACCTGGCCACGTTCCGCGACGCCGTGATGCGCCTGATCCTGCCTGCCCTCGTGCTTTCGTGTTACGCCGTCGGGCTGATCACCCGATTCACCCGCAGCGCCGTGCTCGAGGTGCTCGGCAACGACTACGTCCGGGCGGCCTATGCCAAGGGCCTGCCGACGCGCACGATCGTCACCCGGCACGTGCTGAGGGCCGCCCTCGTGCCGATCATCACGGTTGTCGGCGTGACGTTCGCCGGACTGCTCGCCGGCACGGTCCTCGTCGAACGGATCTTCAACTGGCCGGGGATCGGCTCCTACGCCTACCTCAGCGCCACGTCGCTCGACCTGTCGGCGGTGATGGGCGTGAGCCTGTTCGTCGCCGCCGTGTACATCGTGCTCAACCTCGTCGTCGACGTCCTCTACGGCGTCATCGATCCACGGGTGCGGACATGAGCGTTCATTGCGTTCCCCGGCCACGCAGGCCGTTGCTGGCCGCTCACTCGCTGGCGCTCGCTCGCTCGCATCTGTGCAGGGTGACCCAGTGACCGTTTCGATGACCGACCCGACGCTCGATGACGCGATCGCCATCGGACGGCGCCGACGGCTGCGCAGGCGCCGGCCGGCCCTGCGCCGACCGCTCACGATCATCGGCCTGGTGATCGCCGGGGCATGGCTCGTGCTCATCGTCTTCGGCGATCTGATCGCCCCGGCCGACCCGCTGGCTCAGGACTTCCCCCGCTTCGAGTCGCCGAGCTCGGCGCACTGGTTCGGCACCGACGGACTCGGCCGCGACGTCCTCAGCCGGGTCATCCTCGGAGCCCGCGTGACGATCCCCCTCGCCGTGCTGCTGGTGTTCTTGGCGATGACGATCGGCGCTGCCGCGGGCGCCGTCGCCGGCTACTTCGCCGGGGTGGTCGATGGCACGATCATGCGCCTCAGCGACCTCGTGTTCGCCTTCCCGCCGATCCTCCTGGCGATGGCCGTGGTCGCCTCGCTCGGCCCAGGTCTGCGCAACGCCGTGCTCGCCGTGGTCATCGTCGCCTGGCCGTCGTACGCCCGGGTGGTGCGCAGCCTCGTGCTCACGTTCCGCGGGCGCGAGTTCGTCGCCGCGTCGCGTCTGCTCGGGGCGTCCAACCGGCGAGCGCTCGTCGTCGACGTGATGCCGAACGTGTACGGGCCGGTGCTCGTGCTGGCGACGCTGGAGCTCGGCAACGCCCTGTTGCTGCTCGCCGGGCTGAGCTTCCTCGGTCTCGGCGCCCGACCGCCGTCGCCGGAGTGGGGCGCCATGGTCGCCGAGGGGGCGCGCACGTTCGACCGTTGGTGGATCGCCATGTTCCCGGGCCTCGCCATCCTCACCGTCGTGATCGCCTTCAACTTCCTCGGCGACAGCCTGCGCGATGCCCTCGACCCGCGGACGTCGCGGGCGTTGAGCAGCGAGGCGCGATGAAGCGTCAGTGCGTTCCCCGGCGACGCAAGCGGTTGCTCGCCGCTCGTCCGCTGACGCTCACGCGCTCGCGTCGGCGGCGATCGACGCAATGAACGTGCTCGAGATCGAGGACCTGCGCATCCTGTTGCGCAACGGGGATCGCGACGTCGCCCTCGTCGATGGCGTGTCGCTCGCCGTCGCCCCCGGCGCAGTCGTCGGCCTCGCCGGAGAGTCCGGCAGCGGCAAGACGCTCACCGGTCTGTCGGCGCTCGGCTTCCTCCCGGACCGGGCGAGGGCCACCGGCGCGGTGCGCTTCGCCGGCCAGGACGTCTTGAAGATGAGCCAGTCACGGCTGCGGCGGATGCGCGGCCACCAGGTCGCCGTCGTGTTCCAGGATCCGATGACGTCGCTGCACCCGATGCTCAGCGTCGGTCGACAGCTGACGGAGCACGTCGAGGTGCACCTCGGGCTGTCCAGGTCCCAGGCGCGCGAGCGGGCGATCGAACTGCTCGAGACGGTGCGCCTCCCCGATCCCGAGCACGTCCTGTCCAGTTTTCCCCACCAGTTCTCCGGGGGGATGCGCCAACGCATCGCCATCGCCAGCGCTCTGGCCTGCGGACCGAGGCTGCTGATCGCCGACGAGCCGACGACCGCCCTCGACGTGACGGTGCAAGCGGGCATCCTCCGACTGATCGATCGGCTGCGCCGCGACAGCGACATGGCCGTGCTGATGATCAGCCACGACCTCGGGGTGATGTCGTCGCTGGCCGACACGTTGCACGTGCTCTACGCCGGGCGGGTCGTCGAGTCGGGCCCGGCCGGCGAGCTGCTCACCGCACCGCGTCACCCCTATACCCGCAGCCTGCTCGACAGCCTGCCCGACCCGACCGAGCGCGGCGCCGACCTCCGCGTGATCCGCGGCGAGCCGCCGCCGCCCGATCGCCGGCCACCGGGCTGCGCGTTCGCGCCGCGCTGCGCGTTCGCCGAGCCGCGCTGCACGGCCGCCGTGCCCATGCTGCAGCCGGTCGCCGCCGGGCGGGCTGCGGCGTGCGTCGTGGACCCGTTCGTTCGTTCCCCGGCCACGCAGGCCGTTGATGACCGCTCCGAAACTGCGTTCCGCCACGCAGGCGGGACTGGCGCCCCGTCGCTCGCATCGGAGGACGGAGCATGAGCTTGGAGATCCGCGGGCTCAACGTCGACTACCAGCGTCCGAGAATGCCGCCGGTGCGCGCCGTGGTCGATGTCGACCTCGACGTGCTACCCGGTCAGGTCGTCGGTCTCGTCGGCGAGTCGGGTTGCGGGAAGTCCACGCTCGCCAGGGCGGCGATCGGGCTCGTGCCGCGCACCTCGGGCACGGTGGTGTTCCACGGAATGGAGGTCACCACGCTGGGCAATGGCGCCCGTCCCAGAAGGTTGCAACGGATCCAGATGGTGTTCCAGGACCCGTACGCGTCGCTGAACCCGCGTCGCAAGGTCGGTCGACAGATCGCCGACGGTCTGCGCTCCGAGGTCGGCGACGACAGCGAGCGCCAGAGTCGCGTCGCCGCACTGCTCGAGCAGGTCGGCCTCGGCGCGTCGATCGCCGGCCGCTACCCGTTCGAGTTCTCCGGCGGCCAGCGCCAACGAATCGCCATCGCCAGGGCACTGGCGACCGATCCGGAGATCATCATCGCCGACGAAGCGGTCTCCGCCCTCGACGCCTCGACACAAGCACAGGTCGCCAATCTGCTGGTCGGCCTCGCCCGTCAGCGGGGCGCCGGCCTGCTGTTCATCTCCCACGACCTCGGCATCGTCCGCCACATCAGCGACACGGTCGCCGTGATGTACCTCGGGCGCATCGTCGAGACGGGCGCCACGGAGTCGGTCTGGGAGCATCGATCCCACCCGTACACGAAGGCCTTGATCGCCGCCGTTCCCCGTCACGACGGCTCGGGCACCCTCCCGATCCCGCTGGAGGGCGAGGTGCCCGATCCGTCGAGACCGCCAGACGGCTGCCGCTTCCATCCGCGTTGCCCGGAGCGCATCGAGCGGTGCTTCACCGATGGCCCGGAGCTGGAGTCGATCGGCGCCGGGCACGACGCGGCGTGCTGGGTCGCCACAACCCGCGTGGCCCTGACGCCGCGCCCCGATGAGGAGGAACGATGACCGAAGCGACAGCGCGACGCGACGAGGTGGCCGACCTCGGCTCGGCGGTGTGGGGGTGGAGGGCCCGGCAACAACCGTCGATGGGCGACGACATCCCCCGTCTGCCACGGCCCGCCGGCTGGCTCCCCGACTTCTCCGCCGACGCCGTCGAACGAGCCCGCCGGACACGCGACGAGTTCGTAGCCCGCTGGCAGTCGGTCGATGTCGGCGATCGCGACGTCGTCACCCAGGTCGATCACCGGCTGATCGGCTCGGCGCTCAGCCGTGTCACGTGGGAGCTCGACGTGCTCCAGAGCTGGCGCCGCGATCCCGTGTTCCACGTCCACCAGGCGCTCGGGCCGTACTTCGACCTGCTCCTCCCGCTGCCCCCGTTCGACGACGAGCGAGCTTCGTCGATCGTCGCCGCGATCGGCAACGTGCCGGCGGCGGTGGACACCGCCTTCGCCGTCCTCGACCGGCCGGCCGGACCGCTGACGGCGGCCGCCATCGAGCTGCTCGACGGTGTCGGGGATCGA
The DNA here is from genome assembly GCA_963772825.1 of Ilumatobacteraceae bacterium. Lineage (GTDB taxonomy): Bacteria > Actinomycetota > Acidimicrobiia > Acidimicrobiales > Ilumatobacteraceae > Desertimonas. The sequence goes on from CAVYYX010000018.1 coordinate 42,038, forward strand.
GTCCACCAGTCGGTGGAGGCGCTCGCCGACCTCGTGGCCGTCGTCCTACCGGAGCCCGCTCGCCGCCGTCGTCGAACCGGCGGTCGCCGCCCTCGACCGCTATCGCACCCACCTCGCCGGACTCGACGGGCTGAGCGACGTGGTCGGCGTCGGCGCCGACACGTTCACCTGGTTCCTGCGCAACGTGGCGTTGATGGCCGAGAGCCCCGACGAGCTCGTGTGGCGCGCCCGCCAGGAGTGGGAGCGCGCCGTGGTGTGGGAGGCCGTGGCGAAGCACCGCGCGGCCGCCGTCCCGGTGCCACCCCTGCCGGGCTCGGCGGCCGACCAGGTCGCCAGCGAAGCCGCCGCCGAGGACGAGGTGCGCACGTTCTACGAGCGTGGCGGCTTGCTCAGCCAGCCCGACAACCTCGGCCACTACCTCACCGCCGAGCTGCCCGCCTACCTCGCCCCGCTGCGGTTCCTCGGAGTGTGCGACGACCTCACCGACGAGTTCCGCCTCGACTCCGACGGCGTGTCCTACGTGCCCCCGCCGAGCACCGATCTTCCCTACTTCTATGCCGCCAACGCCCGCGACCCACGCGCCGGCATCGTCCACGAGGGCGCCCACTACCAGCAGCTGTCGCTGAGCAACGCCCATCCCAACCCGCTGCGACGGCGCTACTACGACTCCGGTTCGAACGAGGGGATCGCCTTCTACAACGAGGAGTACCTCTTGCAGGCCGGGCTGTTCGATGACGCGCCGCACACCAGGGCGGTGATCTGGAACTTCGCCCGCCTGCGGGCGTTGCGGGTGGAGGCCGACGTCCACCTCGCGACCGGCAAGATGAGCCTCGACGACGCCGTCGACTTCTTCGTCCGTCGCGTGCCGATGGACCGTCAGACGGCGTTCGAGGAGTCCTGCTTCTACGCCGGTAACCCGGGCCTCGCGCTGTCGTACCAGACGGGCAAGCTGCAGCTGATGGGCCTCGTCGCCGCGGCCGCAGAGCGCGACGGCGACGACTTCTCGCTGCGCCGGATCCACGATGCGATCTGGCTCGACGGCAACGTCCCGTTCTCGTTGCTGCGCTGGCAGCTGCTCGGCGACCGTTCCGTGCTCGACGTCATCGACGCCGATCCGGCGACCGGCGCACCGACGCCAGCACCGCCCTGGGCGGATTGATGCGCGTCGGCGCCAAGCTGCCCAACTCGGGGTCGCTGCCCGTGGAGCTGGGGATCCCGCGGATGGCCGGCGAGCTGGAGGCCAGTGGCTTCGAATCGTTGTGGGTGAGCGACCACGTCGTCATGCCCGCGACGGTGAGCTCTCGGTATCCGTACGCCACGGACGGTGTGGCGACGTGGGCGACGGACGAGCCGTGGTTCGACGCGATCGTCGCCCTGGCGATGGCTGCCGCCGTCACGGAGCGCGCCGAGCTGGGCACGGCGGTGCTCGTGCTCCCCCAACGCCAGCCCGTCATCCTCGCCAAGCAGGTGGCCAGCCTCGACCGGCTCGCCGGCGGCCGTGTCGTCCTCGGCGTCGGCGCCGGCTGGCTGGCCGAGGAGTTCGCCGCCCTGGCCACCCCGTTCGACTCTCGGGGGAGCCGCACCGACGACTGGATCGACCTCATGCGGGCGTGCTGGACCGGCCGTCCGGAGCGCTTCGACAGCGATCACTACCACCTGCCGGCGGACGTCGTGTGCGAACCGACGCCGCCCCGGCCGGTCCCGATCCTCGTCGGTGGGACGACGGGGCCGGCGCTGCGCCGGGCACGCCGGCGCGGCGATGGTTGGCTCGGCATCCAGCCGGCCGACGCCATCGACGTCGACGCCATCGAGGCCGCCGGCACCCAGCTCGACGGTGTGGCGCGCCGGGTGCTGCGGATCGTCGGTTCGGCGAAGCTCGGGGCGACCGTCGCCACGGCGCTCCCCCGCCTGGCCGCCGCGGGATCACCGACGTCGTCGTCGACGTCGACTGGGACGGCGACATCGCCGACCAAGCAGCACTCCTCCTCACCGCCGCGGCGACCTGCACCTGATCCGCCTTCTGGGGAAGATCTGAGTCAGGGCCTGGAACAGATCTTCCCCAGATCGCCGAGTGACACGAATCTTCCCCAGATGGTGGGGGTCAGGCGATCAGTCGGTGGCGGACCTCGGCGAGCAGCTCGATCGACTGGCGCGTCGTGGCGTCGTCGACGAGCGGGTACTTCGATCGGAACATCACGTGGAGGTTGTCGCCGACGAGCTCGCCCACGCGCTCGAGCACGGGGACGATGTCGTCGGGCGTTCCGAGGAGGATCTCCGACTGCCGCTGGGCGACCTGCTCCGGTGTCAGCTGGTCCGGGTACCACGTGGCGTACTCGGCGGGGTCCAGGCCGTACCAGTCGCCGTACACGCGGCGGGTCAGCAGATAGGCGTCGGCCAAGGCCGCCCACGCCGCATCGCGGCCGTCGGGATGGAGGAACCCGCCGACGTTGAGCGAGAACGGCGGGTCGTCCGCCGGCTTTCCGTGGCGGGCGAGCGCGTCGCGATAGCGAGTCACCGCCGACTCGACGCGATCGAGGAGCCCGCGGTTCTGACCGGTCCCCTGCTCGTAGGACTCCGAGTCGGTGCCCGCGTCCATGCAGTACCGATCGCACAATGCGGCGGCCCGCTCGATGGCGTTGGGGTGATGGCCTCCGAGCATGATCGGCGGCCCGCCCGGCAGAAACGGCAGGGGGCTGACCACGAGGCCGTGACGCCGGTAGAAGCGGCCGTCGAACTCCACGGCCCGGCCGGTCCACGCCTGGCGACAGATCTCGATCAGCTCCTCGGTGCGGCCGACGCGCTGGCGGCGATGACCGCCGAAGCCTTCGAACTCGATGTCCCGGTAGCCCAGCCCGAGCCCGACCACGCAGCGACCGCCGGACAGCACGTCGAGGAACGCCCCGTCCTCGGCCATCCTGATCGGATCGTGCAACGGGGCCAGGGCGAGGCCCAGTCCGATCGTGATGCGGGTGGTCGCCTGGACCATCGCCGCGGCGTAGGGGGCGATGGATCCGACGAACCCGGCCTCGTGGAAGTGGTGCTCGCTCACCCACACGCTGTCGAGCCCGACCTGCTCGGCGAAAACGACCTGCTCGATCGATTCGCGCAGCGTCGCGCCGTGGTCGAGTCCCGTCCCGGCGTGCCACTCACCCGAGAAGATCCCCAGTCCCACCTGCACCACCACAGCGAATCTAGCCGCCCGCCGGCTTGCCGAACGAGCGATCGTTCGTTACGTTCAAGCCATGACCGTGTTCGAACCGACCGTCTACGCCGAGCGCCGCGCGACCCTCGACGAGCGCATGCGCCAGCAGGACGTCGACGTGTTGTTCTGCCCCCCTTCCGGGGATCTCGAGTACCTCACCGGAGCGCGGCGCCGCTTCCCGACGTTCGGCAACATCTCCTACACCCACGGTTGGGTGTGCGGCGCCTTCTTCCGGCCGGGCCACGACCCCGTGTTCGTGCTTCCCCGGATGGTCGCCGAGTTCGACATGCCCACCGGTGTTCCCGGCGAGTTCGTCGTCGTCAACGAGACCGATGACGGGTCGACGATGTTCGCCGATCTCGTCGGCGGCTTCGGCCCGCTCGGCACGATCGCCGTGGAGCCGCGCACCTGGGCGGAGACGGTCCTCGCCCTCGGACGCGCGAGTGGCGCCAAGATCGTCAGTGGCGTCACGTTGACGAACCCGATGCGACGGATCAAGTCGCCGGCGGAGATCGAGCGGATGACGGCCGCCTGCCGCATCGCCGACTCGGCGATGGGAGTCGTCACGGCCGACATCGCCGACGGCGCCGTCGAGCGCGAGCTCGTCGAGGAGCTCGACAGCCTGCTCCACCGCGACGGATCGCGCGGCGTCTCCTTCGACACCGCCGTGTGGGCGATGGGCCCGTCGACCGCTCGAGACGCATCCGATCGGGAGACCAGCGCTCGAATGCAGCGCGGCAACGGCGTGTCCTTCGACTTCGGGGCGGTGATCGACGGGTATTGCTCGGACTTCGGGCGGACGGTGGCGATCGGCGAGACCAACGAGGAGTACGCGGCGGTCTACAACGCCGTGATCTCCGCCCAGGCGGCTGGTCTTTCCGCCGTCAAGCCGGGTGCGCTGGCGTGCGAGGTCGACGCGGCGTGCCGCCAGGTGATCGTCGACGCCGGCTACGGCGACTGGTTCCGTCACCGCACCGGGCACTGCATCGGCCTCGACGTCCACGAGTATCCGTTCATCAGCGAGGAGGACCAAACGCCGCTCGAGGCGGGGATGACGTTCACGATCGAGCCGTCGATCTTCTGGCCGGGCCGGGTCGGCGTCCGCATCGAGGACATCGTCCTCGTCACCGAGGATGGCGGGGTCAAGCTCAACGAGTACTCGGAGGAGCTCGTCGCCGTCGACGGGTCGCCGTCGCTCGGCCGCGGCGAGACGCCCGCGTCGTCGAGCGGCTCGTGGTGCAACCATGGTGAGTGACGGCCTCCGTGCGCTCGCAACCGGTGGCCATTTCGCCACCCTGACGACGCTGCGTCCCGACGGCTCGCCGGCGGTCCAGGTGATGTGGATCGATTGCGACGACGAGTTCGTCCTCATCAACACCGAGGTGCACCGCCAGAAGTTCAAGAACGTTGAACGCCAACCGCAGGTCGCCGTGTGCATCTGGGACAAGGACGATCCCTACCACTACATCGAGGTGCGCGGCGAGGTCATCGAGTTCATCCGCGGCGAGGAAGCCCGGGAGCACATCGACAAGCTCGCGCTGCGCTACTTCGGAAGACGCTACGACGGCGACACGATCCAGAGTGAGCGGATCATCCTGCGCATTCGGCCGGACTGGGTGGAGGAGCACGGCGGCCAAGGGCGCTAGACAATGCGCTTCGGGGTCGGATTGTGGTGCCTGCAGTCGACGTGGTCGACGCCGCGCGGACACGTTCGCGCGTCTCGGGAGTTCCTCGACGACGCCCGCCTCGCCGACGAGCTCGGCTACCACTCGCTGTGGCTGTCCGAGCACCACTTCTACTACGACGGCTACTGCCCTGCGCTGCTGACCGCGGCGGCCGCCGGGCTGTCGGTCACCACGCGGCTGCGGCTCGGCACGGGCATGCTGCTGGCGCCGTACCAGCGACCAAACCGCGTCGCCGCCGCGGCGCGGGAGATCGGGACGCGCTTCGGTGGCCGCCTCGATCTCGGCGTCGGCATGGGCTACCGCGACGTCGAGTTCGACGGCAAGGGGATCCCGCGGCGTGAACGCGTCCGTCGTTTGACGGACCTCGTCGATGAGCTCGAGGGCGGCGCCACAGACGATGCCTACACCGTGTGGATCGGTGCCCAGGCCGAGCGCGGCGTCGCCCGCGCCGGCCGGCTGGGCCACGGCATCTTGCTCTCCGGGGCGTTGCCATTGCCGCTGGTTCGGGCCCTCACCACGGCCCACGAGACAGCCTGGATCGACGGTGGTCGTCGGGGCGGTCGCAAACCGCGTGCCGCGGCCCTCCGCAACCTGTGGATCACCACTGACGACGCCGAGCGCGCCGCCGTGCTCGATTGGCAGCGGGCGAGCTACGTGCTCTACCAGGGCCTCGGGTGGGCCGTCGCCGAGTCCGACGCCGGGTCTGCGATGAACTTCGCCAGCGACGCGGCAGCCGCCATCGAGACTGCGGTGGCAACGACGATCATCGGCTCCGCCGCCGAGGTGATCGACGGGCTCCACGAAGTTGCCGAGGCGGGGGTCGACGACGTCGTCTTGCGAATCGCCGTCGAAGGCGCGCCCCAGGAAGCGATCCACAAGGTGATGCGTGACTTCGCCGATGGCGTGTTCCCGATGCTCGCCGACGATGGAGCTGCGTCGTGCGTGTCGGCGTGACCCTTCCGTCGGGCGGCGAGATCGACATCGCGGTCGCCGCGGAGTCGGTAGGTCTCCCATTCGTGCACGTCGCTGCCGCGACCGGTACGGAATCGGTGATCGCCGCGACGGTGGTCGCGGCCACGAGCAGGGTGCGGGTGATCGTCGGCGTCAACGTCGGCGACGAGCACCCGGTGACGATCGCCGAGGAGATCGCCGTGCTCGACAACCTGAGCAACGGGCGGATCGGTGTGATCGCCGAGCTGGGCGCGCTCGACCCCGAGGCGGCCGCTGAGGACGTCACCGTGATGCGAGCGTCGTGGGCCGGCCGTCCGATCCGCCACCACGGCCGGCGGTGGCAGGTACCGGCAGGACTCGAAGGGCACGTCGCACCCGCCGCCGTGATGGTCACGCCGCCACCGGCCCAGCTGGAGATGCCGCTGTGGGTCGCCGGCGACGCCGCCGGCGCAGTCGCCACGTCGCTGTGCCTGCCCGTCGTGGCGAACACCCCCGGGGCGGTCGACGCCTCCGCGCCGGTGGCCGCTGGGCGAGCGACGCTGACCGGTGAGATCGACGCCGACCGGCAGCTGGTCGGCGTCTGGGCCACGGCCGGCACCACGCACCTGCTGTGCGCCCTGGACGGCACGGCGACCGTCGAGGCGATGGCTCGCTGGCTCGTGCCGGAAGTGGCGATGGTCGAGTTTCCTCGTGTCGTGACCGAGACGCCGCTGCCGGCGCCGTGGCCACCGTCAGGCGACAGCGCCTCCTGATCAGTCGAGCGCCGCGGCCAACGCCGGCTCCACCGTGACTCGCCCGCCACGGTCGCGGATCACGAACGACATCCCGGCGGCGATGACGCAGAGGCCGCCTGCGACGAACCAGGCAACGTCATAGGAGCCGAGCTGATCGCGAGTGATCCCGGCGAGCAAGGCGACGAAGCCGGCGCCGATCTGGTGCGAGGCGAGCACCCAGCCGAACACGATCGGCCCGTCGGCGCCGAAGTGCTGACGGCACAGGGCGACGGTGGGAGGCACCGTGGCCACCCAATCGAGGCCGTAGAAGATGATGAAGAAGAGCATCGGGGGCTCGATCCGATCGGCGAAGAGCATCGGCAGCATCACGAGCGACACGCCGCGCAGGCCGTAGTAGGCGGTCAGCAGCAAGCGGGAGTCGAAGCGGTCCGTGAGCCAGCCGGACAGGATCGTGCCGGCGATGTCGAAGATGCCGACGAGGGCGAGCAGGCTCGCCGCCGTCGTCTTGGCCATCCCATGGTCGTGGGCAGCGGGGATGAAGTGAGTGCCGATCAACCCATTCGTCGATGCGCCACAGATGGCGAACGTCCCGGCCAGCAGCCAGAACGTCGGCGTCCGCGCCGCCGTGCTGAGCGCCCCGACGGCGCGCCCGGCGGCGTTGCTCTGCGCGGTCGGGCTCGGCGGCGTCGGGGCGGCGTCGGCGGCCGACGCCCCGTACGCCGTCGTGCCGGCCTCCTCGGGGGAGTCGCGCAGGAACAGCAGCACGAGCGGGACGACGGCCAACGCCGCGATCGAGACGGTGATCGACACCGCCTGCCACGAGCGGTTGTCGGCGAGCCAGGCGAGCAGCGGCAGGAACACCAACTGACCGGCGGCGGACCCGGCAGTGAGCACGCCGGTGACGAGCCCGCGTCGGGCGACGAACCAGCGAGTCGACACGGTGGCCACGAAGGCCAGGGCCATCGAACCCGTGCCGAGTCCGACGAGCAGCCCCCAGCACAGGATCAGCTGCCAGCTCGCCGTCATCCACACCGTCAGCCCACTGCCGATGGACACGAGCGTGAGGGCGCTGGCGACGACGAGGCGCATCCCGAAGCGCTCCATCAGCGCCGCGGCGAAGGGTGCCGTGAGGCCGTAGAAGATGAGGTTGACCATCACGGCTGCCGAGATCGTCGCTCGCGACCAGCCGAACTCGCCGTGCAGCGGATCGATGAGGATGCTCGGCGCAGCGCGGAACGAGCCGGCTCCGACGAGGGCCACGAACGACACTGCGGCGACGATCCACGCCCGGTGGATCGGCCAGCGGTGGCGTGTCGAACCGATCACGTCACGACCGCGGGGAGACGGGCCCGCGCCTGCGGCGACGCCCCCGGACCAGCGGCGAAGACGTGGCGCGGCCAGGCGAGGCGCGCGCCGGTTCGTGCGTCGACCACGACCGGCTCGACCTCGGCGCCCGTCTCGGCGTCGACCACGACGATGCTGCGGCACTGTGGTTCGACCGCGTCGTTCCACCAGCCGGCGAGCGCCAACACGACCGCCGAGAACTGCTCGCCGCGCCTCGTCAAGACGTACTCGTAGCGCTCCGGGTGGTCGTGATATCGGCGACGCTCGAGCAGTCCTTCAGCGACGAGCTTGCGCAGCCGCCGCGTGAGCATGCTCGGGCCGATGCGGAGGTGCCGTCGGAAGTCGTCGAAGCGGGTGATCCCGGTGATCGCGTCTCGCAGGATGAGGATCGACCACCACTCGCCGATCTGCTCGATGCTGCGTGAGACCGGGCACTCCGCTCGATCGAGGCTCTTTCGCGCAGTCACTACTCTGACAGTAGTGACCTCGTGCATTCCCACCGCAGTGGGTTGGCACGGGCGACGATCAGCCTCGGCCCGCTCCGGTGAAGGCGATGCCGGACTGACCGAGCGCCCGGTCGAACACCTCGCGGAGCGCTTCGGTCGACTCGGGGACATCCCCGCTGACGAGGATGCACCAGGTCATGCCGTCGGGCCGGCGGGCGAGCATCGTGTGCGTGTTCTCGACCGTGCCGGTGTGCCCCCACGAACCGTCGGGCCACACCACGGTGCCAAGCCCGTAGCGACGTTCCGACGGCTCGGGGTACGACACGTCGAGCGCTTGATGCATCAGCGTCGCCAGCGCCGGTGGCAGGGGGTGCCAGCCGGGGCTTGCTGGGTCGAGGGCGTCAAGGATGCGCACGAGGTCGGTTGGCGTGCCGACCCACCCACCGGCGCCTCCGAGCGACTGCATGTAGGTGCGCGACGCTCCCGACAGGTGTACGACCTCGTCCGGGTTGGGGTCGATCGTGGCGACGAGACGCATGCCGCTGATCCCCAGCGGACGGAGCAACAAGTCGGTGACGGCGGCCTCGTAGGGCTTGCCGGTGGCGTCGGCGATCAGCAAGCCGAGCAGACAGAAATTGAGGTTGCTGTAGTCGTGCTCGGTCCCTGGCTGGTGGGCCAACGAACGCGACAGCCCGAAGGCCGCCGCTTGCTCACAGGACGTGAACGCGTCGCCGAAGAACTGGCCGCGATAGTCGGGGAGCCCCGACGTGTGCGACAAGAGCTGGCGGACCGTCACTCCGGGGACGCCATTGCCCGGAGTGACCCCGGCGACGTCAGCGAGGCGCTGACCGACGGGTTCGTCGAGTCGCAGCAGGCCGGCGTCGACGAGTTGCAGCACGACGGTCGCCGTGACGAGTTTGGAGATGCTGGCGATGCGGAATCGGTCACTCGTCGTCACCACGTCGAGCGGATCGTCCGGCGTGCGGGTGCCGAACGCGGCGGCGTGGACGACGTAACCGTCGACGGCCACTGCCACCCCCGCAGCCCGGTCGCCGCGGCCCGTCAGCTGCCCGGCGATCAGCTCGTCGAAGCGGGCCCACGATTCCGGCGGAATCACCAGTCGTGACGGCAGCGTCGTGGTGGTCGTCGAGGTGGTCGAGGGCGACGTGGTCGACGGTGTCAACGCGGTCGACGTCGTCATGGTCGACACCGTCGACGTCGTCGATGCCGTCGAAGTCGTGGCCCGCACCGATGTCGACGTCGACGTGGTGGTGGTCGTGGTCGGTTCCGGCGGGTCCGGCAGCACGGCGGGTACGGCGATCACCGGCAACGTCGCCAAACCAACGAGCAACCGAGGGCCGATCACATCGCCGATCATGCCTGGTCGGCACCGGAATGATGCGGCATGCCCAAGCGTGCTCCCCGTTACGCTCGGTCGAGCAGCATGCTGCCCCTCTAGCTCAATGGAAGAGCAGCGGACTTTTAATCCGTTGGTTCAGGGTTCGAGCCCCTGGGGGGGCACCGCATCACTCGAGCGTATTGGACAGAACTTGATCACGCCTCCACTGGGACTAGAGTCGCTGCGCGAATCTGCCGCGAAAGGGTGATGCGGATGGGAACGCCCGCCGACGTGGTGGCAACTCGCCCCCGGTCCCACTGGTGCGACCGTCGTGGTGCCGTCGGCGTGTGCCCTCGCGGCGCCCGACGACCCACGTTCTTGTGCACTCGTTATGTGTACTTCGCGGTCGAACTTGCCGGTTGCCACGCGCTCCGGGTGCGAGCCGGATCCGGAACTATCGGGCGGGTCGCGAGTGCCATCGAGCCGGCGGTATCGGACACCGCAGTCACCTGGTATCGGGTGCCGGTGTCGGACCCGACATGTTCGCGCGTCGGGGCAGTCTGAACGGGCGGGATCGCACTCGTCCGGTTGCGGCTGGTCGCTTGTGCCGCCTGGTGATTGTGTCGATGGCCGAGCGATCTGTCAGCCGGCGTTGACACGATCGGCTCCGGGAACCCCGAGACGAGACGCGGCGGATCATGATGTTCAGGCATCGGGGGTCCCCACATGCATTTTGGGGATACCCACGCAGGGTTCGTGCCGAGGTGTCAGGATGCCGGCGGGCGATCTTGCGTTCGGGTGGAGCGCCGCATGTAGGGAGGTCGGAGGTGACGGAGGATGCGCAACAGGTCGTGGCGCTCGATGGTGCCGAGATCACCCGTCGGGTCGAGGCGCTGCTGCCGGAGATCGACGGCCGGGCTGACGAGGTCGCAGGGGCGCGCCGGCTGCCGCGGGATCTCGTCGATGCACTGAAGACCGCCGGGGTGTTCCGGATGTCGATGCCGGAGGCTTCGGGCGGCTCAGCGTTGCCGCTGGCGGACCAGGTGCGCATCGTGGAGTCGTTGGCGTACGCCGATCCGAGTGTCGGCTGGTGCGTGATGATCGGTTCCGACAGCGGGTTCTATTCGGCGTTCCTCGACGACGCTGCGGCCCGCGAGTTGTGGACCGACATCGACGACATCACCGCTGGCTGGCTGTTTCCCGGTGGGCAGGCCGAGCCGGTGGACGGCGGCTATCGGGTGTCGGGGCGCTGGAAGTTCGCCAGCGGCTGCACCCACGCCGAGGTGATGGTCGCTGGGTGCATCGTGATGAACGACAACGGTGCGCCGGTCTTGGGGCCTGACGGCATGCCTGTCGTGCGCATCGCTGTCGCCCGGGCCGATCGCTTCGAGGTCATCGACACCTGGCACACGACCGGCCTCGCCGGCAGCGGAAGCAACGACTACGCTTGCAAGGGCCTGTTCGTGCCGGTCGAGCACACGTTCTCGTTGGCCGAACCGGTCAAGCGTGACGGCCCGCTGCACGCCATCCCGGGTGGGTTCTTGGCCAACATGCAGGCCGTGGCGCTCGGCCTCACACGCCGCGCGATCGACGAGGCGATCGCGGTCGTCACCGACAAGGTCGTCCTCCCCGAGGGAGTCGCGATGCGCGAGGTGCCTCGCGTCCGCGAGGCCATCGCCGACGCGCAACGCCAGCACCGCTCCGCACAGGCCTACGCCAGCCGCAGCATCGACGACGCCTGGACGCAACTCTCCTCAGGAGCTGCGCTCAGTGTCGACCAGCGCGTCGACTTGATCCTGTCGCGAGTGGAAGCGTTCCGCATGGCGCAGGACGTCACCGCAGCCATGGTCCGCCTCGTCGGTACGCAGGCCATCTACTCGACGAGCATCCTCGACCGCCTCCTACGTGACGCCATCACCATCAACCAACACGTCGCCGCTGGCCCGCTGATGCTCGATGCCGCAGGCCGGCTCGCCCTCGGCCTCCAGCTCCAAGGCTTCGTCGCCGCCATCGTCTGACACAGACATCACCGCGTGTAGCACCACGAGCGACTCCTCGTGGGAAAACGTGGCGACGTGCACGGTGCCGGACTCAGCCCTTGACAGCGCCGGCGAAGGTGCCGGAGACGAAGTACTTCTGGAAGGCGATGTAGATGACGAGCACCGGAATGACGGACATGAAGATGTAGCTGTTCAGCGGGCCGTACATGCTGGTGAACTGGGTGTTGAAGCCTTGGATCGACAGTGGGACTGTCCAGACGCTCTGACGCTGCAGCAACACCGAGGCGATCGCGTACTCGTTCCAGGTGGCGACGAAATCGAGGATGAACAGGGCGGCGAGCGCTGGCTTGGCTAGCGGGAGGATGATCCGGCGGTACAGCTGAAAGTTGGATGTTCCGTCGATGCGTGCAGCCTCGTCGAGGTCGGTGGGTATTGCGCTGAAGAAGCCGGCGAGGATGAACACCTGGTAGGGGATGCCGAAGGCAAGGTACGGCAGGATGATGCCGACCCGGCTGTTGAGCAGGTCGAGTTCGAGCATCACATTGAACAAGGGCGCGAGGGCGACTTGGATGGGGACCATCGCGCCGAGGGCGATGACGGCGAGCAGGGCGCGCTGGCCGACGAACCGCAGCCGTGTCAGCGCGAACGCGGCCAACGACGACACGATGATGCCGAGCGGCACCTTGATGATCGCTATGAACAGACTGTTCTTGAGGCTTCGGAACAGTTGCCCGCGGTCCCACGCCTCGCTGTAGTTGGCGACATCGAGTGATCGTGGCGGCAGGTAGGACGTTGCTTCGAAGATCTCGCGCTCGGACTTGAGTGAGGTGAAGATCACGAAGATGAGCGGTACCGCCCACAAGACCGCGCTGACGGCGACGATCACCCAGAGGGCGCTCGCGATTCGCCGCTGCCGTGTGGCGGCGTCGCCGACCAACGTCGTGTCGGCGGGGAGCGAAAGTGTCGCGCTCATGCCTTCCTGCTCTGCCGCATCGACCAGCCGAGATAGGGCACGACGACGACGAGTGTGAGCGCAAGGAGCACGGTGGCGACGGCGTTGCCGGCGCCGAAGTCGTGGTTGGCGAAGGACTGCGTGTACGACCACAGTGCGAGCACCTGGGTCTGCTGCGCCGGGCCACCACCGGTGGTGCCAACGATGAGATCGAATGCCTTCAGCGAGTTGATGATCGTCAGCACGATCACGACGACAATCGCCGGCCGCAGCCCGGGCAGGGTCACATGCCGGAACACCTGCATCGTGTTGGCGCCATCGATCCTGGCGGACTCGGTCAACTCCCTCGGAATGTTCTGCAGGCCGGCGAGGAACAGCACCATGTTGAGCCCGACGACGGTCCACACCGACGCCACGAACGTCGCATAAAGCGCGGTGTCGGGATCGCCGAGCCACGCGCGCCCGCCAGCGTCGACGCCGACCAACTCGAGGACTCGATTGAGCACGCCGAAGTTGGGGTCGTAGATCCATTTCCACATCGCCGCCACCGCGATCGGGGCGAGCACCGCCGGCAGATAGAAGGTCGTCCGGAACAGGTTGCGACCGCGCATGCGGCGGTTGAGCAACAGCGCCATTCCGAGTCCCAGTACCGTCGGGATGACCAGCGACAGGATGAGCCACTTGACGCTGTTGCGGAACGCCGTCCAGAACACCGGATCGTGACGGAAGATCCATCGATAGTTGTCAAGCCCGACCCAGATCTTTGACGTCGTCCGGAAGCCGTCCCACTCGAAGAAGCTGAGCCGCACGGCGTCGACCATCGGGTAGACGATGAAGAGGCCGTACAGCAGGACGGCCGGAAGGAGGAACGGAACCGCAGCCAAGAGATCGCGACCCCGGCGACGGCGTCGTTGTGCCCGCGGCATGTTGGCGACAGCCACCTCGGTGACGATCGGCTGTGACACGTCGGCCTCCTTCGCAGCCGAACCTGCGGTCGGTCGTCAGTTGCGTGCGTCGATGAAGCTCTGCAATTCGGCGCCAGCGTCGGCGGGGTCGATGTCGCCGAGCGCAACCCCGTTCTGGATCCGCCAGTACTCGGTGGTGACGTCGAGTGGCAGCGACTGGTCGCCGTTGAGGTAGATGCCTTCGGCGTTGTCGAAGATCTCGATCCACGCAGTGTCGAGCGGATGGTCGGAGACCGGCGCCACTTCCTTGTTGACCGACAGCGAACCGAACGGGCCGACGAACGTCTCCTGAACCTCGGTCGACGTCAAGTAGTCGAGGAACATCGCCGCCTCGTCCTTGTGCTCGCTCTGCTCGCCGATGTAGATCGCCTCGGTGAATCCGTAGAGGCGGCCAGTCCCGGTTGGGAACGGGAATAGCCCGTACTCGTCCTTGCTGTCGTTGACATCGATGGGGGAGCTGAACCAGTCGCCCTCCAGCGCCATCGCCGCCTGACCGGCGTAGAGCAGGCTTTCGGACTGCAGGTTGTCGACGCCCATGAAGCCTTCGTTGAGATATCCCGACCACGTCTGCAGCTCGGTGAACGCATCGGTGACACACGGCTCGGTCGACCAATCGCCTTCGAGCGATTTGAGCTGGTCGTGGATTTCGGCGCCGCATACCGTCTCCAGCAAGCTGTCCAACAGCCGCATGAGGTCCCAGTTGACGGTTCCGCCGAACTCGAACGCCGCGACACCATTGGCGTCGAGCGCCTCCGCGGCGGCGACGAGTTCGTCGTAGCTCTGCGGAACCTCGGTGATGCCCGCCTCCTCGAACCGGTCCGTGCGGTAGTACACGGCTTCGCCGCGGATCAGGTACGGCACGCCGTCATAGCCGCCATACTGCGTGACGCCGGCGAGCGCGGGCGCGGAGAACCGATCGCTCCATCCGTACTGCTCGTAGTACTCGGTGAGATCGGCGCTCGCCCCGGCGTTGACGAACTCGCCGCCGAGCCCGAGGCCGGTCCACATCCGGTACATGTCCGGCTCGCCCGGCGTCCCCACCGCCGTCCGCAGTGCGTCCTTGTGCGGGTCAGTTGCCCGCTCTTCGACGATGATCGAGATGTTCGGATGCTGGGCCTCGAATCCTTCGATCGCCGCTTCGAGGACGGGTCGGGTGTTGTCATCGAGGGTTAGGTCCCACCATGCCAGCTCGACCTCCTCGTCCCCGGACGCCGATGCGGAGCCGATGCCCCCCGCCGCGGCGACAACCAGTGACAGCCCGGCAGCGATCGCCGCGGCCCTTCTCCCGGTGACGTTCATGGCACCCCCAAGGAATCGGAATGAATGGATATTCATTCTTGAATTGTCAACCAATTATGCGATACGCTGCCAGACATTGTCAAGACAGCGCCCGCGTGAACGAGGTGGCGAGCGCCGGGGGTCACCGATGGCGACGATGAAAGACGGGGCCGGACTGTGATTGTTCGGGCTGTTCGTCGACCGTCTCGCGACGGACACCCACGGGGATCCGGTCATCGTCCTAACGTCCCGGCCATCGTGTGGGACGGCGGCGTCACCGCGGCGGAACCATCGATCGAGACGTGGAGTTTCGTCGTGCGGTAGCGCCTCGTCGGCCGGTGCCGGCCCCGGCAGATCGCGGTCGTCCGCTTCGGCCCGCCTCCCGACGCACTCGTCGAACCGCGGTGACCGCCGACGAACGACTCAAGGGTCGACTCGCCCGCGCCCGTGGGCACGGGCAGTGACGAACCGGCAGCCCTACGCCATGATGACGACCGTGGCACCACGCGACGAGGTCCGACTGATCGCCAGGGTTGCCCGCCTCTACTACGAGAGCGGACTCAAGCAACCCGAAATCGCTCAGCGACTCCAACTCAGCCAGCCCAAAGTGTCTCGCCTTCTCAAACAGGCCCTCGACCGCGACATCGTCAGAATCACCGTCCGAGTCCCCATCGGCGTGCACGCCGAACTCGAGGAAGCGCTGGAAGCGAAATATGGACTCTCCGAAGCGGTCGTCGTCGAAACGAGCGCCATCGACGAAACGCAGCTGATGCGAGATCTTGGACACGCCGCCGCCTACCACCTGGAGACGACGATCCGCCCAGGCGAAGTCATCGGTATCTCGTCATGGAGCGCGACCCTGCTGGCGATGGTCAACGCCATGCATCCCGTCACCGGTAGCGACAACATTCGAGTCGTCCAGATCCTCGGCGGTGTCGGCAACCCCGCAGCGGAAGTGCACGCCACCCAAATCACTGGACGACTGGCCGATCTGCTCAGCGGCGAACCGATCCTGCTACCAGTGCCCGGCGTCGTCGGGTCTCCAGAGGCCCGCGAAGTCCTCGAAGGAGACGAACACGTCCAACGCGCGCTCAAGCTGTTCCCCGACATCACCGTTGCCCTCGTCGGCATCGGGACCGTGCAGCCATCACCATTGCTTGCCCGCAGCGGCAACGTCTTCTCCGACGACGAGCTCACCGTCGTCACACGAGCCGGAGGTGTCGGGGACATCTGTCTGCGCTTCTTCGACCAGCACGGCCAACCGACGACAACCGAGCTCGACGGACGCGTCATCGGCCTGACGCTCGACCAGCTCCAACAGATACCCCGTTCGATCGCCGTCGCCGGCGGTGAACGCAAGACGACAGCAATCAAGGGTGCCCTGACCGGAAACCTCGTCAGTCACCTCATCACCGACCGAGCCACCGCGACTCGGCTCCTCGATTGATCCGGTCCGATGGCATGACCAACGAGAGCTGGCCAGTCGAACGCATCGCACCACGATCCCGCGTGATCACCGACAACGACTACGGCGGCGACCCCGACGGACTCATCGAGCTGGCCCAACTCCTGCTCAGTCCGAGCGTCGAAGTGACCGCCGTGATCGGCTCCCAGGCGCGCCCCGGAGACGGTTGGGACGCAACGCCGGAACGAGCAGTCGGTGAGGCCCAAACGATCGTTGGACTCACCGGGCGCACCGGTGACTTCCCCGTACTCGCCGGCTCAACCGGTGCCCTCGACGATCACGCCACGCCCATCGCAAGTACCGCCGTCGACTCCATCATCGCTGCCGCGCTGCGCGAGGACACCAGCCTTCCCCTCTATGTGACCTGCGGCGCGGGCCTCACTCAGATCGCCAGCGCCTGGCTCACCGAACCACGAATCGGACCACGAGTGACGCTGGTCTGGATCGGTGGAAGCGAACACCAGGGACATCGTGAACGCCCACCCGGACAGGGAGCGATGGAATACAACCTCGAGATCGACCCCATCGCTGCACAGGTCGTGTTCAACGATTCGGACATCGCGATCTGGCAAGTCCCGAGAAACCTGTACCGCACCGTGATGGCGTCTCGCGCCGAGCTGCTCGCAAGGATGGCGCCGCACGGAGCGCTCGGCCGCCACCTGTTCCAGTCGCTCGGAGCGACCGCCAGCATGGCGGCTGAACACGGAGTGCACCTTGGCGAGACGTACATCCTCGGCGACAGCCCGCTCGTGCTGTTGACCGCCCTTCAGTCTTCCTTCCATCCCGACAGTGCCTCGAGCGCCCACGTGACAATGCCGTGCCCACGAATTCGTGACTCCGGTGAATACGCGGCCAACCCGAACGGCCGCCCCATCAGGGTGTATACGAACGTGGACTCGCGTCTGCTCCTCGAAGATCTGTACGCCAAACTGGCTCTCCACGCCGGCCAATCCGAGTCTGCCGATCGATAACCGTGCTGGCTGGGCCACATCGCAACGCCACGGCCGCTCACGTCGCGGCCAATGAGCGCATCCTCTTTGACGACGTCTCTTGCCGTCCTACATCGACGAGAACAGGGCCTGGCGCACGAGCCAGTGGGCGCGCACCGCATCGTGTGCGGCCTGCGCCTCCTGAAGCGCCTCGACGTCAAGGGTGTCGAGCGCACCATCGACGGCCTTGAGAAACTCGATCGCCGCACGTGCCGCCTCGACGCTGTCCTCGCGGAACGGGAACTGGTCGAGCTGCCAGACGCCCTCCCACCCGTTCTTGCGCAAGGTGTAGAAGAACTCGAACAGCTCGATCGGGTGAACCGTGCCAGCGATGAGGTCGTCGTCCCAGCCGCGCAGGTTGTCGTTGACGTCCATGCCGAACAGGCGGCCGTAGTCGATCGCCAGTTGGGCGGCATCGGCGGGTGACTCGCCGCCGTAGAGCGAATGGCCGAAGTCGAGCAGGATGCCGACGTTCGGCAGGCCGATCTTCTCGATGCCGAGCAACGTGCGGGCGACCGAGTCGAAGCTCATCTTCACCCGCGGCTCACGCGGCTTGTACTCGATCACGAACTTCAAGTCGGTGTGTTGCGACGCCAGCTCACCAACGCCGTCGAGCGAGTGCTGCCAGAGCGTGTGGTGGTCGACCTGGAACGGGTAGTCCCAGCCGTCCTGGCCTGGCCACAGCTTGACGTACTGGGCGCCGAAGTGGCGCACCATTCCGGCCGCCTCGTTGACGAGTTCGATCGCCCGACGGCGCACTCCTGAGTCCGGGTTCGTGAACGCCC
Source organism: Ilumatobacteraceae bacterium (assembly GCA_963772825.1). GTDB lineage: Bacteria > Actinomycetota > Acidimicrobiia > Acidimicrobiales > Ilumatobacteraceae > Desertimonas. Next base: position 60,173 of record CAVYYX010000018.1, read on the forward strand.
CCTTGGCGAACACTCGCGTGTAGATCTCCGGCGTGATCCCGATGACTCCGAGGTTGTTGCGGGCGAGCGCCTCGTCGACGTCGGCGAGCTCGACACCTGCTCCGAAGAACGGGAAGTTGAGGTCGACGACGGACAGGTCGCCGACTTGCCCGGCAAGGTCGATCGCCTCGACGATGGTGCGCGGCGGCGCGTAGCCGTCGGTGGCGTAGCGGTCGACGTAGGCGGCGAAGTGCCAGATGCCGGCTCCGAACACGGGCGTTGACATGGCTGGAATCCTCCTCTGAAGTGGGCGGACACGGTGCGTGTGGCCGGCCGAGGGGATCGCTCCCCTCGGCCGGCGGGGGGTTCAGCCCTCGGTGGTCGCGGACGCTCGAGTCGTCGGCAGACTCGGTGGTCGCTGCGGAGTCCGACGGTGTTGAACCTCCCGACTCTGTCGTCACAACTGATTCCGACGGTGTCGAGCCTTCCGACTCCCCGTCGAGCGCGAACAGGGTGTACTGGTCGGCGTTCTCGGCCGTGATGAGGATGCAGTCGATCGACTGCTTCTCGGGTACGTCGAGCGCGCCGGTGCTGATCAGCTCGTGGGCCTGCTGCACCGCCAACTCCGAGATCAGCACGGCCGGCTGCAGGCCGGTTGCGAGCAGCTTGCCGTCCTTGATGGCCTGCACGGCGTCGGGGCTGCCGTCGAAGCCGGCGATCGTGATCTGGTCGAGGAGACCAGCGGCCTCGACGGCGGCGACGGCGCCGAGTGCCATCGTGTCGTTGCCGGCGATGATTCCGTTGACGTCGGGGTGCTGCTGGAGCAGCGTCTCAACCTTGGTGAAGGCCTCGTCCTGGCTCCAGTTCGCGGTCTCCTGAGCGACCCGCTCGAGGTCCGGGTACTGATCGAGCACACTGGCGACGGCCGCCGACCGAACGCCTGCGTTCGTATCTGACTCCTTGCCGGTGAGCTCGATGTACGTTCCCTCACCGCCGAGCGCGGTGGCGAATTCCTGCGCTACCGCGGACATGCCCTGGGCGTTGTTGGCGACGATCTGGGCGGTCGCGATGCCGGTTGCGTTGATCTCGCGGTCGATCAGGAACACCGGAATGCCCGCGTCGGCGGCGCGCTGGACCGGAGCGATCGAGGCGTCGGCGCCGGCGTTGTCGAGGATGATCGCAGCGGCGTCTTGGTTGATCGCGGCGTCGATCAGCTCGCTTTGTCGGTTCGGGTCGTCGTCGTGGGTCGACACGCTCGTTTCGTACCCGAGTGCCTCGGCCTGTGCCTGAGCAGCGTCGGCCTCAGCCTTGAAGAACGGATTGTCGTGGGCTGGAGTGATGATGGCGATCAGGCCCTCGCCCGCCGCAGGCTCGGTCGTCGCCTCGGCGAGACCGGACCCAGACAAGGCCAGAGCGAGTCCGGCTGTGGCGACAGCGAGTCGGCGCCGGCCGCTTCTCGTGCGGATGTTCAACATGGTGGTGATTCCCCCTTGTGGTGGTGGTTGTGGAGATCTCGAACCCGGTTACATGGGCGCCGGGGCTGGCGCGACGCCGGCGGCGCGCACCGCCATCGCCGCTGCTTGAGCGCGCTTCATGCGCTCTTGGGCCTGGTCGATCATCACGGCGAGGACGATCACCGCGCCCTTGATGACGAGTTGCCAGAACGAGCTGACACCGACGAGCACCAGGCCGTCGGATAGGAATCCGATGACGAGGGCGCCGATCAGCACGCCTTGGACGGTGCCGCGCCCGCCGGAGAGCGACGCCCCGCCGATGACGACGGCGGCGATCGCGTTGAGCTCGAACGACTCACCCAGCGAGGGTGGAGCGCTGTCGAGCTCCGACGCCATGATCAGACCCGCCGTCGCGGCGCAGAATCCCGAGATCATGTAGACGTATCGAGTGACCCGCCTCACCGGTACGCCGGCGAGTTTGGCGGCGTTCTCGTTGCCGCCCGACGCATACAGCCAGCGCCCGAACGGCGTCTTGCGCAGCACGACGGCGATCACGATCGCGAACACGACCATGATCCAGATGCCCATCGGAAGCTCGAGAATCCGACCGCCGCCGATCCTGGGGAATCCGGTGTTGCCCAGTTCGGGTTCACCACGCAGGATCGACTCGGTCTCGCCGTCCGTGATCAGCAGGGCGGCCCCGCGCGCCATGTACAAGGTGCCGAGCGTGGCGATGAAGGGAGCGACGCTGAAGCGCGTGACGAGTAGGCCGTTGACGACGCCGACGAACGTGCCGACGAGCAGCGACACGATGACGATCACCCACACCGGCGGGAACAGGATGACGTCGAACATGCCGATCTCGACGCCCTTGAGCAGCTGCGCGGCGACGACTCCGGACAGACCGACGATCGAGCCGACGGACAGGTCGATGCCACCCTTCAAGATCACGAGCAGCATCCCCAGCGCCAGGATGGCGTTGATCGCGACGTGCTTCGTCATCGTGATCAGGTTCGACGAGCTGAGGTACGTGTCGGTCTGCAACGCGAACACGATGATCAGGAAGATCAGGGCGATGAATGCGCTGCCGCGGAGCAGCAGTTGCAAGACGTCGAAGCGGCTCGGAAGCCGGCTGGTGCTTCCGCCGACGGCGGTCGTTTGCGGCGCCGGCCGCTCGAGCGTGGTGTTCATGCCTGGTCCGCCTTGTCGTCGGACCCCGGATGGGTGACGTTGCCGCTGGCGTCGACCTCAGCCTCCCCGGAGGCGATCATCACCTCGTCCTTGGTCGCGGTACGCGGGTCGAACTGCCCGACGATGCTGCCTTTGGACAGCACGATGATGCGGTTCGACATCGTCAGCGCTTCGTGGATCTCCGACGTCGCGAAGAGAACGGCCAAGCCACGGCTCGCCTCGTCCGCCATCAGCGAGAAGATCTCCGACTTGGCGCCGACGTCAATGCCCCGAGTCGGCTCGTCGAGCAGCAATGCTCGCGGCTTCGTCATCAACGCCCGGCCGATGACGACCTTCTGCTGATTCCCGCCGGAAAGCGAGGTGATCGGCGCCTGCGGCCCAGCAGCCTTGACCCGCATCTCGGCCATTGATCGCGTCACGGCGGCGCGCTCGACCTGCGACGACGTGAGCCGGCGGCGCACGAACGAGAGCAGGCTGGCCAGCGACAGGTTGTGACCGACCGACATCGTCTGCACGAGGCCGTCGCGCTGACGGTCCTCGGGCACGAGGGCGAGCCCGAGGTCGATGCGCTCGCCGATCGACTCGTCGGTCAACGTCCGGCCTTCGAGGGTCACCGTCCCGCGGGCGACGGGCAGCTTGCCGGCGACCGCCTCGAGCAGTTCGGTGCGTCCGGCACCCATCAGGCCGTACAGGCAGACGAGCTCGCCGGCCCGCACGTCGAGCGAGACGCCGGCCACGGCGAGGCGGGCCGGGTTCGCCGGATCGACGACCTCGACGCCGCGAAGTGAGAGCACAGGGTCGCCGAGTGCGGCTCCGAAGTCGAGGGCAAGCTCGTGCGCCTCACGGCCGACCATGCGCGAGATCACCCACTCGATGTCGACCTCAGCGGCCGGCGCCTGGTCGACGAGCTCGCCGTCGCGGAACACGACGACGTGGTCGGCGATCTCGAGCGCCTCCTCGAGGTGGTGGGAGATGTAGACGATGGCGACACCAGCGGCGGTCAGCTCGTGGATGACGCCGAAGAGGACTTCGACCTCGCTGGCGCTGAGCGCCGACGTCGGTTCGTCCATGATCAGCACGCGGGCCTCGCCGGCAAGGGCGCGGGCGATCTCGACGACCTGCTGCTGGCCGAGGCGCAGGTCCTCGACGAGCATCTTCGGCGGGAGTCGCTCCTCGAGCCTGGCGAGCAACTCGGACGCTGGCCGTCTCCTCGGCGGCGTCGTCGACGAAGAACCGACGCGTGCGGACTTCGCGGCCGAGGAAGATGTTGTCGCGCACCGACAGGTTGGGGCACAGGCTGAGCTCTTGGTGGATGATCGCGATGCCATGGGCAGCGGCGTCGGTCGTCGACTTGAACGCCACTTGCTCACCGTCGAACTCGAGGTGGCCGGTCGTCGGGCCGTAGACGCCGGCGAGGATCTTCATCAGCGTCGACTTGCCGGCACCGTTCTCACCGAACAGGACGGTGACGGCGCCGGCGCGGATCTCGAAGTTGACGCCTTTGAGGGCGAGCAGGCCGTCGAAGCTCTTCGTGATGTCGACGGCGCGCAGCACGACCGACGACGCCGCAGCGGCGGTCGTCACGGTGGCATCGACGACGGTCACTCGACCTCCAATTCGACCGGGACGATCGAAACCAGCCCGGTCGTCGTGGCGGTGAAGGCGCCGGTGAACGTCACCGTCGAACCCTCGATGGTTTCGAGGTCGATGTCGCCCAGCGGGTCGACCTTGACCCGGTTGTTCAGCTCGTTGGCGACGTTCTGGTACTCGAGCTGGTTGACGAAGTCGTCGAACGTGATCAATCCGCTGGCGTCACGCAACGCCGTGCCGGTGATCGCCGGGCCGACCTGCAGGACGACCTCGTGGTCGCCGCTGACACCGTCGACGGTGACCGGCACGACGACACCGTCGACCGGTCCGGCGACGCCGGTGCCAGTGACGGCGAAGCTGTAGGCACTGCCGGCGCCCGGTGACGTGCCGTACTGCTCGTTGGCGGCATCGGCATCGGTGTCGAGCGCCGCGAGGACCGTGGCAAGGTCGGTGGCGTCGTCCGTCAGGGCGGGCAGGATCTCGCTCTCCCACCGCTCGTCGACGTAGGCCGCCGGCCCGGTCGCCACCTCGCCCTCGGCCGAGTCCTCGTTCGTGCTCACCCGCTCGGTCGTCAGCCCGGCGGCGACGAGGAAGACGACGAGCAGGCCGGTCCAGACCATCCACGGTCGAACACGTGACGTCGGACGGGCGCCGGCTGCCGTGCTGGTGGCGCCGATCCGCGGCGCGGGATCGGGAGTCGGGGCGGCCTCGCCGGTCGTGGCGGTCTCGGTCACGTCGATCCCCCTTGGGCAGCCGGGGTGGTCCGGGCGCGGGCGAGCGCGTCCGACCAGACACGTCGTCGCCGTCTCGCGTCGGCCGCGCCGCCGGGTTCGAATCGGGTGCCGCCCGAACTGAGCGGGTCGGCAGACGCCGGGCGAGTGCCGACGCTCGTGGCCGCGAGGTCGGCGACGCCGAGCGCCGAGAGGTCCGGAGCTGCGGAACGCACGACAGCGCGCTGGCTCGTGTCGGCCTGCAACTGCATCAGCCAGTCGTTGGCGCTCGGTCCACCGTCCGCGGCGATCGTCTCGACGTCGGTGCCGGTTGCGGTGACGACCGCTTCGACGACGTCCTCGATCTGCTGGGCGATCGATTCGAATGCCGCCCGGGCAAGGTCGACGCGTCCGGTGGCGAGATCGAGGTTGGCGATCAGACCGCGCGCCGCCGGGTCCCACCACGGCGCACCGAGGCCGGAGAAGGCGGGGACGACCGTCACGTCGGACGGGGTGGTGACAGTCGCAGCGAGCTCGTGGAGTTCGCCCGGGGTGCAGCCGAGCAGCTCGGCCATCCACCGAACGGTTGCGCCGGTGGCGAGGATGTTGCCCTCGAGGGCGTACGACGTCGTGCCGATCTGCCAGGCGATCGTCTCGACGAGGCCCGTGTCGGTGGAGCCACTGACGCCGTCGGACAGCGCCATGATCGAGCTGCCCGTTCCGTACGTGGCCTTGATGCGACCCGGCGTGCGGATGCCGTGGGCGTACGTGGCGGCGTGCGAGTCGGCCAGCACGGCGGCCACCGGCACGCCGGCGAGCGGCCCAGCGGTGATCGTGACCGGCGCGTCGGACGCGACGACCTCGGGCAGGGTGGCGCTGGGCACGCCGAACAGCTCGCAGAGGCGCTCCGACCACCGCACCGACGCGAGATCGAGCAGCTGGGTGCGACTGGCGTTGCCGGCCTCGACGCGATGGTGTCCGGTCAGCGCGGCGACGATCCAGGCGTCGACGGTGCCGACGGCGATCTCGCCGTTGCGGCTGCGGCGACGATCGGGATCGATCGCGTCGAGCAGCCATCCGAACTTGAGCGCCGAGAACATCGGATCGAGGGGTAGACCGGTGATCGATCGCACTTCGTCGGCAACGCCCTCGGCGGTCAGCCTTGCGGCGACATCCTGGGTGCGGCGGTCCTGCCAGCCGAGCACCGGCCCGAGCGCCTTGCCCGACGCTCGCTCCCACACGATCGCCGACTCACGCTGGGCGCTGACGCCGAGGGCGACCACGGCGCCGTCGCGGGCATCGTCGAGGCCATCGACGACGTCGGCGATGGCGGTGAACACGGACGTCTCGAGTTGCTCGGGGTCCTGCTCGACCCAACCTGGCCGCGGATAAGTCACATCGACAGGCACCGTGGCACGGCGCAGGACCGTGCCGGCGGCGTCAACGAGCACGGCTTTGGTCGAGCTCGTGCCCTGGTCGACCCCGACGACCAGCGGGGATGTTCAGCCACGGCCGAGCGCCTCTCGGACGGCGGCGGCGATCCCGCTGACCGTCAGACCGAAGTACTCGAGCAGGAACGCCGTGTCGCCCGTTGGGGCGAACTCGCCGTCGATCCCGAGTCTGATGACTGGACGGCGGGCATCGGCACCGAGCGCGCCCACGATCCCGGCCACCGCGGCGCCGAGGCCGCCGGACACGACCGCTTCCTCGGCGGTGACGATGCCGGCCGTCTCGGTCGCCGCAGCGACGACCGCGTCACGATCGAACGGGGCGATCCACGCGGCGTCGAGGACGCGGACGTCGATGCCCTCGGCGGCGAGCTCGGCGGCGGCGGCGAGCGCCCGCGAGACCATCGTGCCGGCCGCGACCACCGTGGCGTCAGTGCCGGCCCGGGCGGTGATCATCCGTCCTCGCTCGAACGGCGCCGTCCGGTTCGCTCACGTCGGGGACCGGGAACCGGCCGACACGGATGTACGTCGGCCGCGGGTCGGCGGCAACCAACTCGACCGCCCGGCGCGTCTGATGGCGGTCGGCGGGAACCACGATGTCGAGGCCGGGCAGGGCGCGCAGCCACGACAGGTCTTCGATCGAGTGGTGCGTCGGGCCGAGCTCGCCGTAGGCGAACCCGGGCTCATGCCGCAGAGGATCACGGCGTGCTGGCTGTAGGCGACATCGGCCTTGATCTGCTCGAGACCCCGTCCGGTGAGGAACGGTGCGGCGCCGCACACGAACGGGATGAGTCCGGAGGCGGCGAGGCCGGCGCCGACGCCGATCATGTTCTGCTCGGCGATCCCGACGTTGATCAGGCGATCGGGGAACTCGGCGCGGAAGTCGACCAACTTGCTCGAGCCGACCGAGTCGTTGCAGACGGCCACGATGCGCTCGTCGGCGCGGGCCAGCTCGCAGCGTCTCGGAGAACGCATCGCGGTTGTCGAAGGTCGGCGCCGCGATTGCGACGTCGGCGGTGCTCACCGTGTCGGTCGGGCTCGTCATCGCAGTTCCGCGAGGGCCCGGGCGACCTGTTCCTCGTTCGGCACCTTGTGGTGCCACTCGACTCGATCCTCCATGAACGACACGCCGCGACCCTTGATCGTGTTGGCGATCACGCCGACCGGGCGACCGGACGTCGACGGGCCGAACGCGTCGAGCAGCGCGGCGTAGTCGTGGCCGTCGATGTCGCGAACCTCGAGCCCGAACGCAGCCAGCTTGTCGGCGAGTGGATCGAGGGCGTTCGTGCTCTCGGTGCGATCGCCCTGCTGCAGGCGGTTGCGGTCGACGACGACGAACAGGTTGTCGAGGCGGGCGTGTCCGGCGGCCATCAGCGCCTCCCAGTTGCTGCCTTCCTGCAACTCACCGTCTCCGACGATCACGAACACGCGAGACCGATTGCCGCGCAGGCGTTGGCCGATGGCGGCACCGACGGCGTACGGCAGGCCGTGGCCGAGCGGGCCGGTGTTCGTCTCGACGCCGGGAACCTTGGTGCGGTTCGGATGGCCGTTGAGCGCCGACAGCGGCTGCATGAACGTCTCGAGTTCGTCGGTAGAGAAGTAGCCACACATCGCCAGCGACGTGTACAGCGCGGCAGCGCAATGGCCCTTGGAGAGGACCAGTCGATCACGGTCTTCGCGGTCGGGGTCGGCGGGATCGATGTCGAGCACTGCGTCATAGAGCGCCGTCAGGATGTCGGTGACCGACAAATCGCCGCCGACGTGGCCGAGTCCGGCGCCGGCGATCATCTCGATGATGCGTCGCCGCTTCTCCCGAGCCCGCCGCTCCAGCAGCAAGGTCCGTCCGCTCGCCGACTCGGTGGAGAGCGAACGACGAAACTCACGC
>CAVYYX010000019.1:0-53708 GCA_963772825.1 Ilumatobacteraceae bacterium
CACATGTTCGTGAAGATCTGCGGGATCACCACTGAGGACGACGCCCTGCTCGCCGTGGCGATGGGCGCCGACGCCGTCGGTTTTGTCTTCGCCCCGTCGCCGCGCCAGGTGCCCGTGCAGCAGGTCTACGACATCACCCGCCGGCTGCCGCCCGAGATCATGACGGTCGGCGTGTTCCGCGACGAGCATCCCAAGCGAGTGGTCGAGATCGTCCACCGCTCCGGCGTCAAGGGTGCCCAGCTCCACGGCAACGAATCGGCCGACGTCGTCGCCGAAGTCGCCAAGGCGGTGCGCTTCCTCGTCAAGGCGTATCCCGCCGGGTCGCCGCTGATCGCCACGTCGGCGTCGCTGGCCACCGACACGATCCTGATCGACGGTCCGTCGCCCGGGTCTGGGCACCTCTTCGACTGGTCGCTCGTCGGCGAGCTTCCCGAAGGGATGCGGATGATCCTCGCGGGCGGGCTCGACACCGGAGAACATCGCCGACGCCGTGCAGACGGTCTCGCCGTGGGGTGTCGATGTCGCGACCGGCGTCGAGTCGGCGCCCGGCAAGAAGGACGCCTTGAAGGTCAAGCGGTTCATCGAGCGCGCCAGGGCTGCCGCCCCCGTGCCGTATCTCGGTGACGACGAATTGCCGTTGTACGACTGGTCTGAGGAGTGAGCCCGTTGATGGGGGAGCCGACCGGGCTCGGTCGGTTCGGGGAGTTCGGCGGACGCTTCGTGCCGGAGACACTGGTGCCGGCCTGCGAGGAGCTGGAGGCCGCCTTCCGTGAAGCATGGAACGACGCGGCTTTCCGGCAGGCGTACGACGACATCCTCCGCGATTACGCCGGCCGGCCGTCGTTGCTGTCGGAATGCCACAACCTCGGACGCCAGCTCGGACTGCGGCTGTTGCTCAAACGCGAGGACCTCAACCACACCGGCTCGCACAAGATCAACAACGTGCTCGGCCAGGCCCTGCTCGCCAAGCGGATGGGCAAGCCGCGCTTCATCGCTGAGACCGGCGCCGGTCAGCACGGCGTCGCGACGGCGACCGCCGCGGCGCTCATGGGACTCGAGTGCAAGGTGTACATGGGGGCGGTCGATATCGCCCGCCAGGAGCTCAACGTCTTCCGCATGCGCCTCCTCGGTGCCGACGTGGAGGCCGTGGAGAGCGGTAGCCGGACGCTGAAGGACGCCGTCAACGACGCCCTCCGCGATTGGGTGGCCAACGTCGAGTCGACGTACTACTGCCTCGGATCGGTGATGGGCCCGCACCCCTATCCCTGGATGGTTCGCGAGTTCCACCGGGTGATCGGCACCGAAGCCCGCGCTCAGTGCACCGACCTCGTGGGTGGCAACCCCGACGTGGTCGTCGCCTGTGTCGGCGGGGGCTCCAACGCGATCGGGCTGTTCTCGGGGTTCATCGACACCGACGCGCGACTTGTCGGCGCCGAGCCGGCGGGCGGGGCGGCCGTCGGGCGCGGTGTACCCGGCGTCGTCCACGGCATGCGCAGCTATCTGATGCAGGACGAGTACGGCCAGGTCGAGGAGGCCCAGTCGATCTCCGCCGGGCTCGATTACCCGGGCGTCGGTCCCGAGCATTCCTACCTCCATGCCATCGGTCGCGCCGAGTACCCGTCGGTCAGCGACGACGAGGTCCTCCGAGCGTTCACCCTGCTGGCCCGCACGGAGGGGATCATCGCCGCCTTCGAGTCCGCCCACGCCATCGCCTGGGTCGTCCGCGAGGCGCCGTCGCTCGCCGGCCAGACGGTGCTCGTCAACCTGTCTGGGCGCGGTGACAAGGACGTCGCCCAGGCGATGGACCTGCTGGGCTGACAACGTGGCACCGACGATCGAAACCCAGTTCGCGGCGGCCAAGGCACAGGGTCACAAACTGCTCGTGCCGTACATCACCGGGGGGTACCCGGGGTGGCTCGAGGCAATCCAAGCGGCCGCCGCCGGTGGGGCCGACGCCATCGAGCTCGGGATCCCGTTCTCCGACCCGGTGATCGACGGACCGATGATCCAGCGCGCCTCGCAGGCCGCCCTCGACGCCGGTGCCACCCCCGCCGGGATCCTCGACGCCGCGGCGCACCTCGACGTCGAGATCCCGCTCGCGGCGATGACCTACTACAACATCGTGCACCACGACGGTCACCGCCGGTTCGCCGGCCGGCTCGCCTCCGCTGGGGTGCGCGGCTGCATCGTTCCCGACCTGCCGCTCGAGGAGTCCGAGCCATGGACCCGGGCGGCCGACGATGTGGGTATCGAGACGATCATGCTCGCCGCGCCGACCGCCTCCGACGAGCGCCTCGCGCGCATCGTTGACCGCACCCGCGGCTTCGTGTATTCGGTCGGATTGCTCGGGGTGACCGGCGAGCGCGCCCAACTGGCCGCCACGGCCACCGCGCTGGCGGGGCGGTTGCTGCGGATCACCGACAAGCCGGTCCTGGTCGGGGTCGGTGTCTCCAACGCCGAACAGGCTCGTGAGGCGTGTGCGGTCGCCGACGGCGTCGTCCAGGGCGCCTCCGTCGTGCGTCGTCTGGTCGAGGAAGGGCCCGACGCCGTGGGGACCTACGTCGCCGAGGTGCGCGCCGCGATCGACTTGTGAAACCGGTCGGTCGACGAGCACAGAGCTGGCGCCGCTGGCTACCGTGTGCCGATCAGCACCGCCGAGCTGGTCGCCGGTACGGCGACATCCGCCGAACCTAGCCGCGCCGACGACGACACCAGTCGCCGCGCCATCGATTCAATCGCGACGCGCCGTCGGGTGCCCACGGCGGTGATCGGTCTGATCGGGGTGGTGATCGCTTTCGTCGGCATCACAGCGATGTTCTCGTTCGAGCAGGCGCCGTTCTACGACTCTGATGAGAAGGCGCACCTCGGCTACGCCCACGAGATCGCCGAGTTTCGCCTTCCCGAGATCGACCGACAGCCTCCCGTGCCAGACAGCGCCAGGCAGTGGCAGACGGAACGAGCGACTGCCCGCACTGCTCGCCACGCCGGGGTGTGGGTGGCCAACCACCCGCCGCTCCACTACGTCTTGACGGCGCCGTTGATCTGGTTCGCCGAGGCCACCGATCGTGCGGACGGCGGCCTGCTGTTGATGCGCCTGGCGAACACGGCGCTGGCGGCGATCGGTGTCTGCTTCACGTACCTGCTGGGAACGGAACTGGCCGGCAAACGTCGCGTCGGGCTGGCTGCCGCGGCGATCGTCGCCCTCGTGCCCCAAGGGCACACGTACTTCTCGCGCGCCCTCAACGACGGGCTCGCCTTCACCGCCGGCACGGCGTTGCTGTGGGCCGCAGTGCGATGTCTTCGTCGTCCCACGGACAGGCGCGATCTGTACGTCCTCGCCGCCGCGGCGGCCGTGGCCGCCGGTGCGCGCACGGCGACGATGCTCCTCGCGGCCTTCGTCGTCGGTGCGGTCGCGCTCAATCGTCTGGCACTCGACTCCGACGAGACCTGGCGTCACCGGGTGCGCGGGGCGGCGACCGTGGCGGTCATCGGGCTCGCGCCGGCGGCCGTGCTGTTCGGCTGGTTCTACGTCCGCATCCAGGTGCTCTACGGCGACGTCGGGGCATCGTCGTTCCTTCTCGACTACTTCGGGCGCGTCCCGCGAGGGACCGTCGTCGAGACGCTCAAGTCCGGTCGGCTGTGGTCGCACCTCTACCACCGGCTGGCGTCGACCGCGCCGTTGTCATGGGCCTGGCCGCGCTTCGCCAACATCGTGGCGGTCGTCTCCGTCGGCGGGCTGGTCACCGTCCTCGTGACGACGCGATCGTCGACGACCCGACGGTCGGTGGCCCTGTGTCTCGCGTCGATCGCCCTGATCGTCGTGACGGTCGCCCAACACATCGCCGGTGGCGGCAATCCATACGCCCGCTACCTGTTCCCGGTGCTCGGGGTCGCTGCCGCCCTCGTAGCCCTTTCCCTCGATCGCTTGATCCCGCGGGTGCTCCCTGCGCTGCTCGTCGCGGCGATGGCATGGTGGGCGATCCGTCAGATGCCGATCGGCGTCAACCCGGCGCTGGCCTTACGTCCTCGGGATCGGGGCGCCGTGCCTCCGCCGGCGCTGCGTGAGCTGCCGGTCGGCGAGGGCTGGCGCATGGTCGCTGCCGGGCTGATCGGTGCCGGGGCGCTCGTCGTCGCCGTCGCCTGCTGTGTCGGGCTCGCGAGGTGGAGGCGACCAACCGTGCCGTAGAGTCCGGCTTTCCATGGCCAAGGAGCTACGCACCCGATCGCTCGTCGTCCTCGGACTGAGCAGCCTGGCCGTGGCCCAGCCGCTTCTCGACCTGTTCGGGCGGAACCCGGAGTTCTTCGTCGCCGGCAACTACAGCACGGCCCAGATCGTGTGGTTCGCCCTGCTGATCACGCTGCTGCCGCCGCTGATCGGCATCGCGGCGATCTGCTTGGCCACGTTGATCAACCGTCGAGCCGGCACGGTGGTCTACGGCATCGTCGTCGCCGTGCTCGGCGCCGCGTTCGTCCTCGCCGTGCTCCGGACGATCGGCGTCGACCCCTTCGTCGTCGTGATCCTCGTGGCCTTGGCAGGTGGGGCGGCCGCCGTCGTGCTGGCGCTGCGGACGCATGCCGGTCGGCTGCTGCTGTCGTATCTCGCCGCGGCCAACCTCGCCTTCGTCGTCCTGTTCCTGTTCGCCAGTCCGACGGCCAAGCTGATCGCCGGGGACGGCACCGGCGATCTCGGGCAGGTGACCGTTCCGGAGATCGGTGGCCCCGTCGTCGTGCTCGTGCTCGACGAGTTCCCGGCGGCAACGATCATGCGGGCGGATGGCACGATCAACGGCGATCGGTATCCGGGGTTTGCCGAACTCGTCGGGTTCAGCACGTGGTTTCGCAACGCGTCGAGCCAGCACAACCTCACGCACCGGGCCGTTCCCTCGATCCTCGACGGTCGAGTTTCCGAGGGTGAGACGCTGCCCACCTACGAGGACCACCCCCGCAGCCTGTTCACGTTGCTCGGTGGCGAGATCCCGGTGCACAGCTACGAATCGGTGACGTCGCTCTGTCCACCCACGCTCTGTTCCGACGCCGCGCCGCAGCCGCTGAGCCAAGCGCTCGAGGACGCCTCGATCGTGTACGGCCACCGTCTGCTCCCGGGGGCGCTACGTGACGGCCTGCCGCCCATCGACAACTCGTGGGGCGCGTACGGAGCGCAGGAGGACGGCGGTGGCGACGACTACATCCGTGACGCCTATTCGAGATGGTTGGGACTCGGTGCCGACGAGCGCAGTCCGCTCGGTCAGGCTGCAGTGCTCAGCGAGCGGACGGCGGCGATTACCGCCGAACCTGCACTGCACTTCATGCACGTCGCCATTCCGCACCGGCCATGGGTCTTGTCGCGGAGCGGATACGCCACATCGTTCGCACCGGAGCTGATCCGCGATCCGGATGACCCGAGCTATGCGTTCGAGAACAGGATGGAGTTCCAACTACACAGCATGCAGGTCGGTGCCGCCGACACGCTGATCGCCGACCTGCTCGACCGATTGCGCGCCCTGCCGACGTGGGAGGACACCCTGTTGGTCGTGACCTCCGACCACGGCTCGAACCTCACGCCGCCCGACCTCGGGCGGATGAAGATCACCGATGCAAACCGCGAGGAGGCCTTCCGCGTTCCGCTGTTCGTCAAGGCGCCGGGCCAGACGACCGGTGAGATCCGCGACGACAGCGCCCAAGTGATCGACGTGCTGCCCTCGATCGTCGACCTGCTCGACGCCGAGGTCGACTGGGAGTTCGACGGCCACTCGCTGTTCGACGGATCGACGCCGACGGTCGGACCGAAGGTGTCGACGGATGTCGCCGCAGCGCTCGACATCGCCGCCCGGCGCAGCGAACAGTTCCCGTACGGTGACGACTGGATCGGGCTCGCGGCAGTGGGCGAGAACGGCGACCTCGTCGGGCGACACGTGGCCGAGTTCGAGGCCGGGGCCGACAGCGACTACATCGCGGCGATCGATCAGCGCGACCAGTTCGCCGAGTTGCCGACCGCCGACGGCGAGATGCCCTTCGTCGTCTCCGGGAGGGTCGACGGGCCGACGCAACCGCCGGAACTGCTCGTCGCCGTCAACGGCCGGATCGCCGGCGTCCTGGGCGGCTACGTCCCCGATGGCGGCGGGTGGACGTTCATCGGGTACCTCGCCGACCTCTATCGCCCGGGCAGCAACGACGTAGCCGTCTACGAGGCCAGCGGCGACGGTAGCGACGTCACCCTGCACCCTGCCGGCTGATCAACCCCGAGGGCGGCAGCGGTAGATCGTTCTGGTGCCGGTCGGCAGCGACTGGCGCTCATCGATCACGAAGCGATGCTCGAGGGCCCGTTCCCAGTCGGCGATGTCGTAGGCGTCGAACAGGCCGGTGCGCTTGCGGGCGAGCAGGCGAGTCGCCATCACGTCGTCGCGATGGGGGAACTCGACGACGACGGGCGCCCCGAAATCGGCGAGCAGGGCGACGATCTCGTCGAGCGGCACGTTGTTGGTCAGCGCCAGGTGGTGGACGACGGCGAGGCACAACACGAGGTCGGGGCGCATCCGTTCGACGAACGAGGGACGTTCCCGCGACCGCCAGCCGAGCGCTGGTGACGGGTCGGCGAGGTTGACGACGAGGGGCAGAATGCGCCGCTCGCCCTGCTCGCGGAGCTGACGGTAGAGGCGGTCGACGACGAGGTGGTCGGAGTCGACGGCCGTGACGGAACGGGCGCCGGCATCGAGGGCGATGCGCGAGAAGTGCCCGTCATTGGCGCCGAGATCGAGCACGTTGTCCGGCTCGCCGATGGCGGCAACGGCGGCGGCGACGAACGACGACTTGGCATCGAGGTCGCGGTCGGTGTAGTGGCCCCGATCTCCGTAGCTCGACCAGGTCGAGGCCTGCTGCTTCCACGACAGCCGGTCGATGGCCTTTCGGAGATTGCCCAGCTGGGCGTCGATCAGCGCGGGCCCGAAGCCGGCTCGCTTGAGCTCGGCGCGGACGTCGCGCTCGCGGTCGGCGTCGGCGTACCTCCGTTCGGCGCGGGCGTGCAGCCGAACGTGGGTGAACACGCCCTTGCGGAAGCGCCCACCCTTGCCGATGATCGCCGCCGCGACGCCGGGGGTGATGCCGTCGATGTTGCCGCGCAGCAGCGGCTGGAAGGGCACGTCACGTACCGCCTGGACGTAGAGCGGATTGAGGAAGAGCTCGCAGAACTGTCGATAGCCCGCCCACGGCTCACCTCGACGCACCTTCTCGAACGAGCCGACGTCGATGAACACCGGCTTGCTGCCGACGAACTGCACGTTGTAGGCGCTGGCGTCCTTGGTGATCAACGACTCGGCGAGCGCCTCGCGGGTCAACGTCAGCTGCAGCCGGGCTGCGTCGCGCAGCATCTCGAACGACCACTCGTAGGGATACGACAGGACACCGATGCGGGCGTGGCGCAGGACGCCGGTCCAGTCGCCGGGCAGAGGATGGCCATCGGCGACCCGCTCGGTGGCGATGATGTCGCCGCGCTCGAGCGCCGCGGCGAAGAAGTTCGACGAGGCGAGAGCGTCGAAGTCGGCCAGGGCGGCAGCGGTCAGACCCCGCCAGACGGCGTCGTCGTCGACGAACACCCGGGAGAGTGGGTCACGAAACGACCCGGCGTCGGGCCGGGCGGTCACGCTGTTGGTTGGCCCGTCGGCCGGTGTCACTCCTCGTCGTCGCCAAGAAGTTCGGCGCGTGCTTCCTCGGCCCGAGCCCGGTGCTTCTTCGAGAACACACCGGCGATGCGGTTGCCGTAGACCCGCATCAACACGCCGAATCCGGCCATTCCGCCGGCGAATGCAGCGGCGATCATGCTCCCGGTTCCGGGGTCGAGGTAGCTCAGCATCCTGGCGATGTTAGCCGACGTTCATCTGGAGGGTCCCGTCGGGCCACGTTTCGGTCATCACCCGTTCACGTCCGACCCGTCTGGGTGAGCGCGTCAGCCCGCAGGCGGCTCATACGCCTACTCAGAGCGGGGGCGACGGGCGAGACGGGCCGGGTATGGTCGTCGCATGCTGCAGCCCGGCGACAAGGCCCCCGACTTCGAGCTCCTCGACCAGCACGAGAACACCGTCACGCTGTCCGATCTGCGTGGTCACAAGGTGCTCGTGTACTTCTACCCGAAGGCCGACACGCCGGGGTGCACCAAGCAGGCGTGTGGCCTCAACGACGTGCTCGGCGACGTCGGCGACACGGTCATCCTCGGGATCAGCCCGGACAAGCCGTCCAAGCAGCTCAAGTTCGCCGAGAAGTACGGACTCGGCTTCCAACTGCTCTCCGACACCGACCACAGCACCGCCGAGGCATTCGACGTGTGGAAGGAAAAGAGCATGTACGGCCGCACGTACCTCGGGATCGTTCGGTCGGCCTTTCTCGTCGACGAGCAGGGCACGATCACCAATGCCTGGTACAAGGTGAGCCCCGCCGACACGCCGAAGA
This sequence comes from Ilumatobacteraceae bacterium, assembly GCA_963772825.1. Taxonomy (GTDB): domain Bacteria; phylum Actinomycetota; class Acidimicrobiia; order Acidimicrobiales; family Ilumatobacteraceae; genus Desertimonas. Next base: position 8,440 of record CAVYYX010000019.1, read on the forward strand.
ACCTGCTCGCCGCGCTGTGATGGCGCTGCCCCAGCCGGCGGACGTCCTCCCGCACCGGCCGCCGTTCCTGTTCGTCGACGAGGTGACCCACCTCGATCCGGGCAGCGCTGCTACGGGCAGGTGGACACTGACGGGCGACGAGTGGTTCTTCGCCGGGCACTTCCCCGGGCGGCCGACGTTGCCGGGGGTGCTGATGTGCGAGGCGATCGCCCAGGTGGGTGCGATCGCCGTGCTCACGGACGAGCGCTTTGCCGGCAAGCTGCCGCTGTTCGGCGGGCTCGATGGTGCGCGCTTCCGCCGGCAGGTCGTGCCGGGCGACACCCTGTGGCTGCAGGTCGAACTGGCGCGCATGTCGGCACGCGCCGGCAAGGGCACCGGCCGGGCGCTACTCGGCGGTCCGGACGGTGAGCTGGCCTGCTCGTGCGAGCTGCTCTTCGTCGTCGTCGACGCGTGAGCGTTTCCGGGACCGTTTCTCGTCACTCGGTCGGCATCGGCGTCGTCGGTGCGCTCGTCCTGTTCGTCGGCATCGCCTTGTTGTTCGCCTTCGAGCAGCCCCCGTTCGTGGCGCCCGACGAGACGGCGCACGTCGGCTACGCCCACGAGATCGCTCGCTTCGACCTGCCCGAGGTCACCGAATTCCCCGAGGTGCCCGACAGCGCCACGCAGTGGCAGGCCGAGCGTGAGTCTGGGCGAGACGACCGCTACCGCTCCGTATGGGTAGCCAACCACCCGCCGTTGAACTATGTCGCCACCGCCCCGCTGATCTGGATCTCGAATGCTGCCGGGCGACCCGACGGCGGCCTCATGTTCCTGCGCCTTGCGAACATCGCCTTCGCCGCGGCGGGCGTCGGATTCACCTACCTGCTCGGCCGCGACCTCAGCGGCGGGGTCAGGCGCATAGGGGTCGCCGCGGCGGCGATCGCCGCCCTCGTCCCGCAAGGCCACACGTTGTTCTCCCAGGCGATGAACGACGGCCTCGGCTTTGCGGCCGGGACGGCGATGGCGTGGGCCGGCGTGCGATGCATCGGCACGAGCCCCGGCCGGTTCGCACGTCGTGACCTCGTCGTGCTCGGGGCTGCGGCGGCGATGTGTGCCGGGGCGCGCAGTGCGACGCTTGTCGTCGCTGTCGTCGTCGTCGCCTGGGTCGCCACCGCCCGATTGCTGACGTCGTCCGGTCGCTCACCGGGTGCCCGCGTCGCTGCGACCGCCGAGGTCGCGGCGTTCGGCCTGATTCCACCGTTCGTACTGTTCGGCTGGCACTACCTGCGCAACAACCACCTGTACGGCGACTTCGCCGGTTCGGAGTTCCTGCTCGACCGATTCGGTCGCGATCCCCGCGGTTCGCTGTTCGAGATCTTGACCAGGGGCAACCTGTGGGTCGACCTCTACCACATGTTGATGTCGCCGTCTCCGATCGTGACGATCCGGGCGCCGCTGCTCAACCTCGCCCTCCTGCTTGCGGTCGTCGGCGTCGTCATCGTGGCGTTGACCGGGCGCACCGGCGATGTCGTGCGGCGCGACGACGCCACGGCGACCTCGCCGAATGGGCTCCGCGGCATCGTCACCCGACCGGGCCTCGCCTTGTGTGTCACCGTCGTGTTCGTCGTCATCGTCACCGTCGCCCAGCACGTGTCGGGGGGCGGCAGCCGGTACTCCCGCTACCTGCTCCCGGCATTGGGTGTCGCCGCCGCCCTGTTCGCCCTCGGCCTCGATCGGTTGTGGCCGCGAGTCCTCCCTGCCATCACCGTCGTGCTGATGGGATGGTGGGCGCTGCGCAACTTGCCATCAGGTGTCGATCCGACGGCGGAACGGCGCCCCCGCGATCGAGGCCGGCCGATGCCCGAACTGCTCCAGGTGCTCCCGGCGAGCCCATGGTTGCGTACGGCCGCAGGGGTGTTCATCGCCCTCGGGGCCGCAGCGGTGGCGGTCGCCCTCGTCGACGGGCTGGCCCGTCGAGTCAGGCCGGAGCGATGATCACGCTGCCGTTGTGACCGCCGAAGCCGAAGTTGTTGGACATCGTCGGACCCGGCTCCCAGGGGCGCGGCTCGGCGGTGACCACGTCGATGCCGAGATCGACGTCGACGGTGTTGGCAGTCGGCGGAATCAGGCGGTGCTGGAACGACAGGATCACCGCCGCCGCTTCGAGTGCCCCTGCGGCACCGAGGGCATGTCCGGTGACACCCTTGATCGACGTCACCGGCGGACCCGGTTCACCGAACACCTTGCGCACGGCTTCCGCCTCGGCGGCGTCATTGAGCGGCGTCGACGTACCGTGGGCGTTGATCTGGCGGATGTCGCCCGGCTCCAGGCCGGCGTCCTCGAGGGCCAGCCTCATGCAGACGATCGCCCCCGCGCCGCCTGGTGACGGGGCGGTGATGTGGTGGGCGTCGGCATTGCTCGCCGCCCCGACGATCTCGCCGATGATCGTGGCGCCTCGGCCGGTGGCGTGCTCCCATTCCTCGAGCACGAAGACGGCAGCGCCTTCGCCCATCACGAAGCCATCGCGGGCGACGTCGAACGGGCGTGATACCCCCGTGGTCGACAGCGCCGTCATGTTCCCGAACCCGGCCAGCGACGTCACGGTCGCCGCTGCCTCGGCTCCGCCGGTGACGACCGCGTCGCAGCGACCCCAGGCGATCAGCCGTGCCGCGTTGCCGATGGCGTGGGTGCCGGCGGCGCACGCCGTGCAGACCGTCTCGTTGGGGCCCTGCAAGCCGTAGCGCATGGAGATCGCGGCGCCGCTGGCGTTGGCCATCATCATCGGGACGAGGAACGGGGACACGCGCCGCTCGCCCTTCTCGATGCGCAACGCGACCTGCTCCTCGAGCGTTTCCAGGCCGCCGATCCCGGTGGCGAAGATCGTCCCGAAGCGTGCCGGATCGACACCGACGTCGCCGGCCGCCTCCATCGCCTCGGCGGCTGCGGCGGTGGCGAACTGCTCGACACGGTCGGCGCGGCGCGCCTCCTTGGGGCTGTCGTACCAGGGGGAGGGGTCCCAATCGGCAAGCCGCACCGACCTACCCGAGGTGATCCCGGGGCCGAGCACGCCGTCCCAGAACGCGGGTGCACCGATCCCGCACGGCGCAACGACGCCGAGACCGGTGACAGCGACGCGCCGCCCGCGACCGTCCATCAGCCCAATTTGCCGGCGATCAGGTCGTACGCCTGACCGACGGTTTCGACTCCTTCGAGCTCCTCCTCGGGCACCTCGACCCCGAACTCCTCCTCGAGTGCCATCACCAGCTCGACGAGGTCGAGGCTGTCGGCATCGAGGTCATCACCGAAGCGGGCATCCGGGGTGACCTTGTCCTCTGGTACGGACAACACCTCGACGGCACACTTCTTGAACCTGGCGAACGTCTCTTGATCCACGATGGCTCCTTGTCAGCGGTTGGGTCACTGGATCGTGTCCAGAGAGTGTGCCACAGCAACCTCTAATGCCCCATCCCCAAGCCGCCATCGACGGGGATCACGGCGCCGGTGATGTAGGCGGCGTCGGGTGAGGCGAGGAACGAGACGACCCCGGCGATCTCGTCCGGCGTGGCCATCCGTCCGAGCGGGACGGCTGCGGTGAGCTCGGCGAGGCGCTTCTCTCCCAGCTCAGCGGTCATGTCAGTGGCCACGACGCCGGGGGCGACGACGTTCACCGTGATGCTCCGCGACCCGAGCTCGCGGGCGAGGGACCGAGCCAGCCCGACGAGTCCGGCCTTCGAGGCCGCATAGTTGGCCTGTCCCGCCGAGCCGAGCAACGCGACGACCGAGGACATCAGCACGACCCGTCCGGTGCGGGCGCGCAGCATGTCTCGCGCCGCTCGCTTGACGACGCGATACGAGGCCGTCAGGTTGGCGTCGAGGACGCTGGTGAAGTCGTCCTCGCTCATCCGCAGCAGCAGGCCGTCACGGGTTACCCCGGCGTTCGAGACGAGGACTTCGACCGCATCGCCGAACTGCTCGGTGATCTCGGAAAAGGCGCGGTCGACGTCGTCACCGGACCTCACGTCACACTTCACGCCGAACAGCCCGTCGGGTGGCGGCGACGAGAGGTAGGTCACGGCAACGCGCAGTCCGTCGGCGGCGAGGCGCCGGGCGCACGCCAACCCGATCCCGCGCGACCCGCCGGTGACGAGCGCGACAGGTGAGCGGTCAGTCACGTTCGTCGCGTTCCCCGGCCACGCCGAACTCTGCCTGCGCAGTTGCTGGACGCTCCCTGCGCTGGGGCTCCGGTCGCTCGCTCCGGTAGGTGATCACTCACGCTTCGTGCCGGCCCACCTGATGATCGAGCTGGCGGCCGTCATCCCGGCGCCGAAGCCGACGAGCAGGATGAGGTCGCCCTCGTTGATCCTGCCGTTGTCGAGGGCATCGGCGAGAGCCAGGGGGATCGACGCCGACGACGTGTTGCCGGTGCGGTCGAGGACCATGGCGGCCCGGTCCATGCCGATGCCGAGGCGGTCGCAGGCGGCCTTGATGATCCGGGCGTTGGCCTGGTGGGGCACGACCAAGGCGATCTCGTCGGCGTGCACGCCGGCGGCCTTCATCGACTTCTCGGCCGAGTCGACCATGATCCGCACGGCGCGCCGGAAGACCTCCTTGCCGTCCATGTGGATGTAGCCGCCGACGTCGGCGTAGAGCAGCTCCTCGGCGCTTCCGTCGGCGTCGAGGTCCCAACCCAACAGCTGCCCGCGACCTTCGACCGCTTCGAGCACGACAGCGCCGGAGCCGTCGCCGAAGAGCACCGCGGTGTTGCGGTCGTCCCAGTCGACCACCCTCGAGAGGGTGTCGGTGCCGATGACGAGGACCCGGTCCGAGCCGAGGGCGATGAGCCCGTGGGCGACGACGAGGGCATAGGTGAACCCGGAGCACGCGGCGTTGACGTCGAACGCCCCGCAGCGCAAGCCGAGCTCGTTCTGGACGGTCGGCGACGTGCCGGGCACGGTGCGGTCGGGCGTCGTGGTCGCCAGCACCACGGCGTCGATCTGCGCCGGTTCGAGGCCGGCCATCTCGATTGCCTGGCGACCGGACTCGACCGACAACGAGGCCGTCGAACCACCGACGTGGCGTTGCTTGATGCCGGTTCGCTCGACGATCCACTCGTCGCTGGTCTCCAGTCCGCTGGCCCGCAAGTCGTCGTTGGTGAGCACCTTGTCGGGCAGGGCGGTGCCCCACCCGGTGATCACCGCACCGCGGGCGGACGATGGAACGGTCGGCATCGGGTTACCCCTCTCCTGAGACTCCGGCCAATCCTACGACGTGCGCAACCAGGCGATCGGTTGGCGGGGCATGACCCGCTCGGTGTCGACGGCGATGTAGCTCTGCAGCACGCCGGCGAATGGAGATCGGACCTCCTGGTCGCCGACGTGGCCGAGCACGGTGCCGACTTCGATCGACGCTCCGTCTCCGATGATGGTGGCCCGGCTGAAGATCCCGGCGGCCGGGCTGACGACGAGGCGTTCGCTGGCGAAGAGGTGCTCGCCCTCGATCCGTGCGGGACGTGCCGGCATCTCCTGCTGGACGAACTCGATGAGCTTGTCGAGGTCCTCTGGCGTGGCGATCGAGATCGTCCGGGCGGCCGTCGTCGTGCGTTTGGCCATCCCGGTGAGCACACCGCCGGGTCCCAGCTCGACGAACTCGTCGACACCCTGGTCGGCCAGCTCGAGGAGCACGTGCTTCCAGCGGACCGGCGACGAGAGCTGGGCGGACAGCAGGCTGGCCCACTCGGCGCCGAGCTGATGGGGGAGGGCGTCGACGTTGGAGACGACGGGGACTTCGGTGTCCAGCGGGTTGGCCGCGGCGATCGCGGTCCGCAACCGGTCGCGCGCGCCGATCATGAACGGCGTGTGGAAGGCGCCCGAGACCTGCAGCGGCATCACCTTCTTGGCGCCGAGTGCCTTGGCGTGCTCGGCTGCCGCGCTCACGCCGTCTGGCGAGCCGGCGATGACGACCTGCCCCGGTGCGTTGTAGTTGGCGACCCACACCTCGGCGTCCGCCCGCCGGCAGGCGACGTCGACCTGCTCATCATCGAGGCCGAGAACGGCGGCCATCGTGCCCGGCCGTTCGGTGCCGGCGTCGTGCATCGCGTCGGCCCGGGCGATGACGAGCCGCACACCGTCGTCGAAGCGCAGCGCACCCGTCGCGGTGAGCGCGGTGTACTCCCCGAGGCTGTGCCCGGCGCAGTAGCTCGGCTCGATGCCAAGGCGTTCGGCGGCGTCGAGGACCATCAGGCTGGAGACGAACGTGGTCAGCTGGGCGTTGCGGGTGTCGCGCAGCTCGTCGGCGTCGGCGTCGAGCAACAACTTGCCGACGTCGCGCTCGGCGATCTCACTGGCTTCGCCGACCAGTTCCCAGCTCTCGTGATCGAGCCACGGCCGACCCATCCCCGGACGCTGCGAGCCTTGCCCGGGAAACGTGAAGGCAAGCATCGACTCGACAGTAGACGGCCCGCCGCACAGCAGCGGGATTCCCTGACTGCTCGAAGCGGCCGTGGAATCGGTCGACAGTCGGGTGGCAGTAAACTCGCCCAACCTGCCCGGGTGGCGAAACTGGCAAACGCGATGGTCTCAAACACCATTGCCCGAAAGGGCTGCGGGTTCAAGTCCCGCCCCGGGCACAGGTCGACCCCTCACCTGGGGAAGATCCGTGTCATCTACGCAACCGGGGAAGTCCGTAGTCGACGTCTGCGACGGATCTTCCCCAGATGCGATCCAGCTGACTGGTAACCCCAGCTGACTGGTAACCCAGGCGCCGGGCAGGATGTCTACCGACCGGCAGCCGCCTTGAGGTGACGTTCGGCGTCGGTTGGTGCGCTTCCGGTGCTCGCTGACTTCGTAATCGTCCTGTTGACGGCTCTTCTGCCACCAGCCGATCAACCCGACCAGCGCGACGACCGTGCCGATCGTCAGGATCCAGCGCCGCATCGAGCGAGACTTCGTGGCCTCGTCGACCCATGGCGTCAGGGCGGCGAGCTTGACCGCCGTACCGCCCACCTTGCTGGCGACGTCGCCGGCCCTGCCGGCGACGTCAGGGGTGATCTCAGCCACGCTCCGGGCGAGATCGGTCACCGTCTCGCTCACCGTGCCGGCGGCGTCCTTCAGTGTCGATGCCTGCATCTGCGATTCCTCCTCATGATCAGTCCTTCCACTACCCGGCTGCGTCGTCATCGAAACCCGTGGTGCCGCGCGGATCCAGGGCGGGGCTCGCCGATGCTGACACGATGGTGGCGATGCACGACGGCGACACTCCCTCCGGGCCGAACTGGCAGCGCCGGATCACGACCGGCATCGTCGCCGTCCTTGCCGTCGTGCTCGGCTATCTGATCGCCGCCGCGGTCATCCCCCGTTGGTGGGCGCAGCGCGTCGCCAGGGTCGTCGACGGCAGTCTCACCACCGGGGCCCTCTACGGGTTGTTCATCGGGTTCGTGTTCACCGTTGCACCGCTACTCCTGCTCCTCGCCGTGTGGAAGTGGCGGTCACCGACGGCGGACATGGCTCGGCTGGGTGGGTTGGGGACTGCTCGTGCTGCTCCTCGCCGCTCCGAACCTGATGACGCTCGGCATCGTGCTCGGGATCAGCGACGCGGCTCACGACGGCGACAGGACGCTGTCGGTCGAGGGTCCTGGCTTCCGTGCGTGGAGCCTGATTGGCGCCATCGCCGGCGCCGCAGCGGTGCTCGGCACCGCCTACCTGGTCCGCTCCCGTCGTTCGTCCCGCCGGCACGCCGCCGACCTGCGCGACCAGATGCGCACCGGCGGGCAGACCTGAACCCGAGCCACGGCTCCTACAGTGGAACGCCGATGGGCACCTGGCTGACCGAACGACGCCTCACGCAGGTGGCGACGCGCCTGCGTTCCCTGCGCGACGAGTTGGCGATGATCGACGAGCAACTCGTCCAGTTCGCCGACGACGCCGACGAGCTGTCGCTGCGCGCGTTGGTCTCCGAGACGGCCCAGGCCTCCCACGAGTCGAACGAAGCGCGCAAGCACCTCGATGCGATGCGCAAGCACCGCGCCCACGTCACCGGTGAGATCGCCGAGCTAGAGCGGCGCCAAGACGATCTGCTCGATCAGCTGAGCAGGACCTAGAGGAGTTGAAGTTGTGACGATCCGTGTCGTGATCGCCGAGGACGAGGCGATCATCAGGATGGACCTGCGCGAGACCTTGGAAGAGGAGGGCTACGAGGTCGTGGGCGAGACCGGCGACGGCGATCGAGCCATCGAGCTCGTCCGCGAGCTGCTTCCCGACCTCGCCATTCTCGACGTCAAGATGCCGGGTAAGGACGGTCTCGAAGTCGCCCGCCTGATCAACCAGGAGAAGCTGTGCGGCGTGCTGATCCTCACGGCGTTCAGCCAGCGCGAGATCGTCGAGGACGCCCGCGACGCCGGCGCCCTCGCCTACCTCGTGAAGCCGTTCCAGAAGGCCGACCTCGTACCGGCGATCGAGGTGGCCATCGGCCGCTTCCGCGAATTGCGCTCGCTCACCGGGGAAATCGACGCGCTCGGTGAACAGCTCGAGGCGCGCAAGGCGATCGACCGGGCGAAGGGGATCTTGATGGACGAGCGCAAGATGACCGAGCACGACGCCTTCGCCTTCATCCAGCGCACGGCGATGAGCGAGCGCTCGAAGATGCGCGCCGTCGCCGAGCGGGTCATCGACGGATCCCTCCGGCCGTGACGAAACTGCTGTTGCTCGACGGCAACTCGCTGACCTACCGCGCCTTCTTCGCCCTACCCCAAGACATGGCGACGGCCAGTGGCCAACTGACCAACGCCGTGTTCGGGTTCACGTCGATGTTCATGTACGTGATGAAGGAGCAGCGCCCCGACCAGGTGCTCGTCGCCTTCGACCGACCGGAGCCGACGTTCCGCCACGAGGCCGACCCGACCTACAAGGCGCAGCGCGAGGCGGCGCCCGACCCGCTGCGCCAGCAGATGGGCCTCGTGCGTCAGGTGCTCGACGCCCTCGGGGTGGCGGTGTGCGAGCTCGCCGGGTTCGAGGCCGACGACCTCATCGCCACGGCCGCCGAGCAGGCCGAGGCGCGGGGCGACGACGTCGTCATCGTCACCGGCGATCGCGACGCCTACCAGCTCGTCCGCGACCCGCACGTCAAGGTGCTCTACAACCGTCGCGGCGTCAGCGATTACTCGCTGTACGACGAGACCGGCATCTTCGAGCGCACCGGGGTCACGCCGGCGCAGTACCCGGAGTACGCCGCGCTGCGTGGCGACCCCAGCGACAACCTGCCCGGTGTACCCGGGGTCGGCGAGAAGACGGCGGCCAAGCTGATCTCGACCTACGGCGGTCTGGACGGGATCTTCACTCACCTCGACGAGCTGACCCCCAAGTTGCGCAGCTCATTGGCCGAGTCCGAGGCGCGGGTCCGCAAGAACCTCGAGGTCAGCGTGCTGCGCCGCGATGCCCCTGTGGAGATCCCCGAGGACCTCGTCATTCGGCCGAACCAGGCCGAGGTCAAGAAGCTGTTCGATTTCCTCGAGTTCCGCACGTTCGAGGCCCGCCTCGCCGAGGCCCTCGGGCCGGCCGCCGCAGTGGTCGCCTCCGCCGACCGCAGCGAGCTGCATCCCGAGCTCACGATCAGCGAGACGCCGGAGCAGTCGGCCGCCGCCCTCGCCGGCCTGGAGGCGGTGTCGATCGCCGCCGCCTACGACGGTGAGCCTGGCCGCACACCGGTCGCCGGCCTCGCCGTCGTGACGGCGCCTGAGTCCGCCGACGTCACCTGGATTCCCGGCGCCCACCTTGCCGACCCCACCGTCGCGACGGCTCTGGGGACGGTGCGGTTCCGGGCCCACGACGCCAAGCCGCTGATGCGCTCGCTGCTCGACCAGGGCATCGAGGTCGATGGACTGGAGCTCGACACGGCGATCGCCGCCTACTTGCTGCGCCCAGCCGAGGCCCGCTACGAGCTCGGCCACATCCTCGAGGATTACACGACGTACGCCGCGCCGCAGGACGACCCGGCGGTGAGCGGTCAGCTCGACCTCGGCGGGACCGACGTGAGCGCAGAGGTCCGCGCCGCCCGCGACGCCCTCGCCGTCGAGGCGCTCGTCGAACCGTTGATGTCGAGCCTCGCCGAGCAGGGCATGGACGGGCTCTACGCCACGATCGAGAACCCGCTCGTCGTCGTCCTCGCCCGGATGGAGCACGTCGGCATCGCCGTCGACCGGCCGCATCTGGAGCAGCTCTACCAGAAGCTCACCGCCGACGTAGCCCGCCTCGGCGCCGAGGTGAGGGCGATCTCCGGTCACGACGATCTCAACGTCAACTCGACGATCCAGCTGCGCCAGATCCTGTTCACCGAGCGCGGCCTGACGCCGGTCAAGAAGACGAAGACGGGAGCATCGACCGACGCCGGGTCGTTGGAGAAGCTGCAGGAGCAGTGGCCGGAGTTCATCGGCCCGTTGCTGCAATACCGCGAGGTCGAGAAGCTGCGCGGGACGTACGGCGAGGGCTTGCTCCTCGAGGTTGCCGCCGACGGCCGGATCCATGCCACCTTCAACCAGACCGTCGCCCGCACCGGGCGGCTCAGCTCAGACCGGCCCAACCTGCACAACATCCCGGTGCGGCGCGATGAGGGCCGTCAGTTCCGGCGGGTCTTCGTGCCGGCGCCGGGCTACACGATGCTCGTCGCCGACTACAACCAGATCGAGTTGCGGTGCATCGCCCATCTGGCCGCCGACCCCGGCCTGATCGCTGCGTTCACGAGCGGCCAGGACATCCACAACGCCACCGCCGCACGGGTGTTCAGCGTCGATCCCGGCGCGGTCACGATCGATCAGCGATCGAAGGCCAAGATGGTGTCCTACGGCCTCGCCTACGGGATGGAGGCCTACGGTCTCGGACAGCGCCTCAACATCCCCACGGAGGAGGCGGTGGTGATCCTCGACGCCTACTTCGAGGCGTTCCCGAACGTCAAGTCGTACATGGATCGCACCGTCGTCGAGGCCCGCAAGGTCGGCTACACGGAGACGCTGTTCGGTCGCCGCCGGCCGATCCCCGAGCTACTCGACGGCAACTGGCGGATCCGCCAGGCGGGCGAGCGCCAGGCGATGAACGCCGGCATCCAAGGGCTAGCCGCCGACATCTTCAAGGTCGCCCTCGTGCGCATCGACGAGGGTTTGCGCGAGCGGGGGAGCGCGGCCCGTCTCGTCCTCCAGGTTCACGACGAGGTGCTCCTCGAGGTGCCCGAGGACGAGCGCGACGAGACCGGCCCGTACGTCGTCGAGTTGATGCGCCACGCGGCCGACCTCGACGTCCCCCTCGAAGTGAACTCCGCCTGGGGCCAGACCTGGGCCGACGCCAAGTCCTAACCGGGTCAGGTCGGCTGGGAGTTGTAGGCGGTGGGGTGGCGGGGTTCGTAGAGCATGATCTGGCCTGCGCCGGGGACCTGCAGCATGGCAGCCATGCCGAAACCCTCGTCGTTGATGTCGCCGTCGAAGTGGGCACCCCTGGCCTCCAACTCGGCCTTGGTTGCAGCGATGTCGTCGCACATCAGCGCGATCTCGTGATGCACGGGATGCGAGAACTCGGCGCCCTCCCACGTGCCGGATGTCGGGTGCACGCCGAGCTCGCTCGGACCGCTTCGGAAGATCAGCCAGCCGGGCTCCGACTCAGCGTCCTCGACGTAGGGCCAGCCGAGCACATCGCGCAGGAATGCGCGGGTCGCCGGTGGGTCGTCGGAGTAGATGAGCGTGTGGATCGACGTGATCATCCCTGCGAGAGTAGGTCAATGTCCCGTGAGCCCGCCCTTGCTCGTCGCCTCTGGCAGCGCTTCGAGCTGATCCACGCCGTCACCTACTTCAGTTCCGAACCGGTGGCGGCCCTGCGCGACGCCGGCTACAAGGGCTACTGGATGGGCTACTTCGCCGGGCGTGCCGCACCGTTGGGTCCGGTTGGATCGGAGGTCGTCACGGCGACGTTCTACAACTTCGCTCCCTCACGAGTGGCGAGAGCGATTCCCGATGCTTGGGGGTTTGCGCCGCCAGAGGCAGCGCTGACGGCGCGGCTCGACGGATCGATCGTTGCCTTGCGACGGGCGCTCGGCGAAATGGACGTTTCCGAAGTGGCGACGCTGGCTCGACGCGCCGCCGTGTCTGCGCCGCTGGAAGGGCGCACGTTGTTCGCCGCGAACAGTGCGCTGCCATGGCCCGACGACCCGCTCGGCGAGCTGTGGCACGCCGCAACGTTGCTGCGCGAGCATCGCGGCGACGGTCACGTCGCCGCGCTGACTGCAGCCGGCATCGCCGGCCGCGAGGCGAACGTCCTGCACTCCAGTGCCGGCGGGGCGCCGCGCGAGTTCATGAGCTTTGGCCGCGACTACGACGATGCCGAATGGTCCGCCAACGTCGCCCGCCTCGCCGAGCGCGACCTGCTCACGCCGGACGGCGAGTTGACCGCCGGCGGAGCAGCGTTCAAGGCGGAACTCGAACAACGCACGGATCGCGTGGCCCTCAGCGCCTACGAAGCCCTCGACGACCAGGAGGTCGACCGGCTGATGACGCTGCTCACCCCGCTTGCTCGAGCCGTGCTCGCCACGGGCGACGTGCCGCCGATGACCCCGATCGGACCGATCTCCGCGGCGCTCGACGAACCGGACCCGTCGTAGATCCGCGGCGTCAGCGCGACAGGAGCCGTGCGGCATCACCGCTGCTAGCCTGTGCCGCCGGACTTCGGGCTCTCCCGCGCGGTCATCGCCGACGGTGAGCTCGTCGCCCAGTTCCCTATCCACCAACGACCCTGTCCCTCCGAAAGCAGCACGAACTCTTGTCCGAAACCACGATCACCCCCTCGTCGATGGGCACCTTCGACGAGGAGGGCAACTACACCCCCCGCGAGATCTCCGTCGACGATCTCGGAATGTCCTTCGCCGATGCCATCGACGGCACGATGGTCGAAGTCGATGACGGCCAGATCGTCACCGGCACGATCGTCAAGATCGACAAGGACGAAGTCCTCCTCGACATCGGCTACAAGTCCGAAGGCGTCATCCCGTCACGTGAGCTGAGCATCCGCAACGACGTCGATCCCAACGAGATCGTGTCGATCGGGGAGAAGGTCGAGGCGCTCGTCCTCCAGAAGGAGGACAAAGAGGGCCGCCTGATCCTGTCCAAGAAGCGAGCGCAGTACGAGCGGGCGTGGGGGACGATCGAGCGGATCAAGGAAGAGGAAGGCGTCGTCGAAGGTCCGGTGATCGAAGTCGTCAAGGGCGGCCTGATCGTCGACATCGGCCTGCGCGGCTTCCTGCCCGCCTCGCTCGTCGAGTTGCGCCGGGTTCGCGACCTGCAGCCCTACGTCGGCCAGCGCATCCAGGCCAAGATCATCGAGCTCGACAAGAACCGCAACAACGTCGTGCTCAGCCGTCGCGCCCACCTCGAGGAGACCCAGAAGGAGTCCCGCGACTCGTTCCTCAACAACCTCAAGGTCGGCGAGGTCCGTGAGGGCACGGTGTCGTCGGTCGTCAGCTTCGGCGCCTTCGTCGACCTCGGCGGGATGGATGGCCTGATCCACGTCAGCGAGCTGTCGTGGAAGCACGTCGACCACCCCGGTTCCGTTGTCGCCGTCGGCGATCAGGTCACCGTCCAGGTGCTCGACGTCGACATGAGCCGCGAGCGCATCAGCCTGTCACTGAAGGCGACGCAGCAGGACCCGTGGCAGGAGTTCGCTTCCACCCACGAGGTCGGCCAGCTCGTCTATGGGCGGGTCACCAAGCTCGTCCAGTTCGGCGCCTTCGTCCAGGTCGGCGACGGGATCGAAGGGCTCGTGCACATCTCCGAGATGTCCACCCACCACGTCGACTCGCCCGACCAGGTCGTCACCCCCGGTGAGGAGCTGTGGGTCAAGATCATCGATCTCGACCTCGCCCGCCGCCGGATCAGCCTTTCGATCAAACAGGCTGCCGAGGGTGGCGAGCTCGCCGAGGAGTACCGCGAGCACTTCGAGGTCGACGAGCATGGCAACTGGGCGTCCGGCGACTCTGATGCCGAGCGCGAGGCGGCGTGGTCCGAGTACTACGGCGATGAGGCCGGTGCCCCAGCGGAGGCCGAGCAAGCCGAGGCGCCGACCGCCGACGAGACCACCACGGCGAGCACGACCGCCGAGTGAGCTCAGCCGCCGCCGGTAGCTGACACGACGATGATCGTCGTCGGCCTCACGGGCGGCATCGGCTCCGGCAAGTCGACGGTCACCGAGCTGTTGGCGCGCCGGGGCGCCGTGATCATCGACGCGGACGCCATCGTTCACGAACTGCAACGGCCGGGCGCGCCGTTGCTCGACGACCTCGCAGCGCGCTTCGGACGCGACATCATCACGGCCGATGGTGCCCTCGACCGTGGCAAGCTCGCCGCGCTGGTGTTCGGCGACGACGGAGCTGTCAGGGACCTCAACGCCGTCGTCCACCCGGCGGTGCGTGCCGAGATCGCCCGCCGCGTGGCGTCGCACGCTGGTACGGACAACGTCGTCGTTCTCGACATCCCGCTGCTCACCGAACGACACACCTACGCGATGGCCGGCCTCGTCGTCGTCGACGTCGAGCCGGAGATCGCCATCGAACGACTCGTCGCCAGTCGGGAGCTGTCGGCGGAGCAGATTCGGGCACGGATGGCGGCCCAGCTCTCTCGGGACGAGCGCGTCGCACTGGCCGATCGGGTGATCGACAACTCCGGTGATCGCGACGCGCTCGAACGTCAGGTCGACGACGTCTGGGAGTGGATCCACACGCTGCCACCGCACGCCGGCTGACGCGTGGATTCGCTCACGGCCCTGCTCGTCGGCGCGTTCGCCGTGTGCGCCGTCGCCGACTGGACGGCGATCTGGCGGGGTTCTGACCATCTTCGGTCGTTGACCAAGCCAGCGGCTACTGCCGTCCTCCTGCTCATCGCCGTGTTGGCCGGCGAGATGGAGAGCGAGGCGCGCGCCCTCCTGGTTGTCGCCGTCACCTTGTGTCTCATCGGTGACGTGGCGCTGCTCGGCCGCAGCGAGCAGCGCTTCCTCGCCGGACTCACGGCGTTCGCCCTCGGCCACATCGCCTACGCGGTGACAGCGCTGTTCGTCGGCGTTTCGTGGCCGCGGCTGGCCGTGGCGTTTCCGGTCCTCGTGGTGCTGCTCGGGGTCCAGGTCGGGACAGGAATGCTCTCCGGAGCGCGCCGCCACGGGGGTCAGTCGATGTTCATCGCTGTGGCGACGTACTCGCTGATCATCTCGGCGATGGTCGTCGCGGCGACGGGCACGCCGAGCTGGCTGGCGTTCGCCGGGGCCACGCTGTTCGCCATCAGCGACTCGATGATCGCCTACAACCGCTTCGTGCGGCCGTTCCGGCGTGCCGACCTGCCGATCATGGTGACCTACCACGTCGGCCAACTCCTGCTCATCGGTGGCCTGATCATCGGCGGCTAACGAGCGGCTGGCAAGGTGCCGGTGACCGGTGGCTGGGTTCGGCCGGGTCGCCGGGCCACCGAGTTCTGGGTAAGCGTGTAAGCCCGCAGCGGGCATGGACGCTTACACAGACGGCCAGAACGGTTGTTCGGGGATAGAGTGGATGGGTGGCTGACCCGCCTGCCGCAACGCCGATCGACCTCACGACGTTCCCGACGCCGTCGACGTTCGGGCCGGTCGACGACGAGCCGTTCAAGGTCGTTTCCGACTTCGCTCCGGCGGGCGATCAGCCCGTCGCCGTCGGACAGCTCAGCGAGGGTGTGTTGCGCGGCGACCGCTTCCAGACGCTGCTCGGGATCACCGGTTCGGGCAAGTCGGCGACGATCGCCTGGACGATCGAGCAGATCCAGCGACCGACGCTGATCCTCGCGCCGAACAAGAGCCTTGCCGCCCAGCTCGCCCAGGAGATGCGCGAGTTCTTCCCGAACAACCGCGTCGAGTACTTCGTCAGCTACTACGACTACTACCAGCCAGAGGCGTACATCCCGTCGACCGACACGTACATCGAGAAGGACTCCTCGATCAACGACGAGATCGACCGCCTGCGCCACTCCGCCACCGCCGCCCTGCTCACCCGGCGGGACACGATCGTCGTCGCCAGCGTCAGCTGCATCTACGGCATGGGCAGCCCCGACGAGTACCGCGGCCAGCTCATCGACCTCTCCGTCGGCATCGACTACGACATGCGCAGCATCCTGCGCCGGCTCGTCGACATGCAGTTCGACCGCAACGACGCCGCCCTCGGCCGCGGCAAGTTCCGCGTCCGCGGCGACACCATCGAGGTGCACCCCTCCTATGAGGAGTCGGTGCTGCGCATCGAGATGTTCGGCGACACCGTCGACCGCCTCACGGTGATCGACCCACTCACCGGCGAGACGCTGCGCGAGCTTGCCCGCACGCAGGTCTTCCCGGCCACCCACTACGTGGCGGGCACGGAGCGTCTGTCCACGGCGATGGTCAAGATCGAGGCCGAGCTGCAGGAGCGACTGGCCGAGTTCGAGAAGGAAGGCAAGCTGCTCGAAGCGCAGCGTCTCCGAATGCGCACGCAGTACGACCTCGAGATGATGGCCGAAGTCGGCTATTGCAGCGGGATCGAGAACTATTCGATGCACATCGACGGGCGAGACTTCGGCCAACCCCCGTTCACTCTCCTCGACTACTTCCCCGACGACTTCCTGCTGGTCGTCGACGAGAGTCACGTCGCCGTCCCGCAGTTGCACGGTCAATTCGAAGGCGACCGCAGCCGCAAGAACCTCCTCGTCGAGCACGGCTTCCGTCTGCCATCGGCGCGCGACAACCGCCCGCTGACCTTCGATGAGGTGCTGACCCGGATCAACCAGTGCATCTTCATGTCGGCGACGCCCGGGTCCTACGAGCTCCGCGTCTCCGAGCAGGTCGCCCAGCAGATCGTCCGCCCCACCGGTCTCGTCGATCCGGAGATCATCGTCAAGCCGACGAAGGGTCAGATCGACGATCTCATCGAGAGCATCAACGAACGCGTCGAGCGCGGCGACCGCGTGCTCGTGACGACGCTCACCAAGAAGATGGCCGAGGACCTCACCGAGTACCTGCTCGAGCAAGGCCTGCGCGTGCGGTACCTGCATTCGAACATCGACACGGTGCAGCGCATCGAGATCCTGCGGGCGCTGCGCCTCGGCGAGTTCGATGTCCTCGTTGGCATCAACCTGCTGCGGGAAGGACTCGACCTGCCAGAGGTGTCGCTGGTCGCGATCCTCGACGCCGACAAGGAGGGCTTCCTGCGCTCCGAGACTTCGCTGATCCAGACAACCGGACGCGCCGCCCGCAACGTCGACGGCCAAGTGGTGATGTACGCCGATCGGATCACCGACTCGATGAAGCGGGCGATCGAGGTCACCCAGGAACGACGGGCCCGGCAGATCACCTACAACGCCGAACACGGGATCAACCCGCAGACGATCCGTAAGGCGGTCGGCGACATCCTCTCCTTGCTGCGTCCCGACGATCTCTCGCCGGTGCCCATGAAGGATCGTCGTCGCCAGCGCGAGCGCGACAAGGTGCAGCGCGAGCTGCGCACGCTGCCGCAGCAGGAGATGCAGCGGTTGATCCAGACGCTCGAAGAGGAGATGCACGAGGCGTCCGCCGGGCTGCGCTTCGAGTACGCCGCCAAGCTGCGTGACGAGATCAACGATCTCCGTCGCGAGCTCCGCGACGCCGGCTGACCGACGCACAAGTCGCCGATGGGTGGCTAGGGGACGGAGCGATCAACCCGTCGACGTCGATCACCGACCGCGTCTGGTCAATGTACCCGATGACCTGTCAGCCTGGTGACCGATGTCGTCCGTCCGTCTCGCCCACACCTACGAACTCGACACTCAGACGCTGGCAACCATCCGCCAGCTGTGCGCCGACGCGTTCGGCCGAGGCGTTCCCGGGGAACTTCGACGACAACGACTGGGACCACACCCTCGGTGGAGTCCACGCCATCGCCACCGAGGGCGAGGCGATCGTCGCCCACGCTGCGGTGGTCCAACGGCGCATGCTTCATGGCGAGCGGGCACTGCGGACCGGGTATGTCGAGGCGGTGGCCGTGCGTCCCGACCGCCAACGACGCGGCCTTGGCGGGGCGGTGATGCAAGCGCTCGCACCGGTGATCCGTGGGGCCTACGACCTCGGTGCCCTGGCCGCCGGCCCGGATGCCGGACGGCTGTACATGTCGCTCGGCTGGCAGCGATGGCACGGCGCCACCTGGGCGCTGACGCCTGCCGGGATCGAGCGAACTCCCGACGACGATGACAGCACCTACGTGATGGCCCTCGAGACGATGCTCGACCTGTCCGGGGACCTCGTCTGCGACTGGCGTGATGGCGACGTGTGGTGAAACGGCCTCGTACATCTGTTCGTGGCCGGTGCTAAACTACGCCAGTGATGTTCCTCGGTAGCGTGGGCAGAACATGACCCCCCGGACAGCCCGGACCCCTCGCAAGACGAGCAAGGCGAGCACCAAGAGGGCGCCTGACGGCGCCCAGATCGTCGTGCGCGGGGCGCGGGAGCACAACCTGAGGAACGTCAACGTCGAGCTACCCCGCGACAAGCTCATCGTGTTCACCGGCCTCTCCGGGTCCGGCAAGTCGTCGCTCGCCTTCGACACGATCTACGCAGAAGGCCAGCGGCGCTACGTCGAGTCGCTCTCGTCGTACGCCCGCCAATTCCTCGGGCAGATGGACAAGCCGGACGTCGACGTCATCGACGGGTTGTCGCCGGCGATCTCGATCGACCAGAAGTCGGCAGGGCGTAACCCACGCTCGACCGTCGGCACGATCACCGAGGTCTACGACTACCTCCGCCTGTTGTTCGCCCGCATCGGTGAGCAGCACTGCCCGCTCGACGGAACTCGGTTGCAGCGCCAGACGCCGCAACAGATCGTCGACCGCATCCTCCTCCTCCCGGAGGGGACGCGCTTCCAGGTGCTGGCCCCGGTCGTGCGCGGTCGCAAGGGCGAGTACGACACGTTGCTCGAAGACCTCTCCGGGCAGGGGTACGTGCGCGCCCGCATCGATGGCGAGGTCGTCGTCATCGACGAGTTCCTCAAGCGAGACACCCGGCTGGCTCGCTACGAGCAACACAAGATCGAGGTCATCGTCGACCGACTCGTCCAACGCGAGGGGATCGAGCGCCGCCTCACGGACTCGCTGGAGACCGCCCTGCGCCTCGCCGACGGTGTCGCCGAGGTCGAGATCGTCGGCGGTACTTCGGGGGAGACGGGGTCTGGGGGCACCCCAGGAGACACGGGGTCTGGGGACACCCCAGGAGACACGGCCGACGAGAACGAGACGATGACGTTCTCCCAGCACCTCTCGTGCCCGAAGTGCGGCCGGAGCTACGACGAGCCGGCGCCGCGGAACTTCTCGTTCAACTCGCCGTACGGCGCCTGCGAGACCTGCGACGGGCTCGGCACGACGTTCGAGATCGACCCCGAGCTCGTCGTGCCCGACCCGGACCTGTCGATCAACGCCGGCGCGATCGCCCCCTGGCGCACGGCGCACACGCAGTACTTCACCCGGATGCTGCAGGCCGTCGCCGGGGCCAACGACATCGATCTCGACACGCCCTGGACGAAGCTCACTGCCAAGCAACAGAAGGTGATCCTCGAGGGGACCGGCGGCAAGGTCACCGTCAAGTACCGCAACCGCTACGGCCGGGAGCGCCAGTACTCCACCGACTACGAGGGCGTGATCCCGTGGATCAAGCGGCGCCACGAGGGCTCCGAGAGCGAGTGGTCGCGGGAGCAGTACGAGGGGTACATGCGCTCGGTGCCCTGTCCGGCGTGCAACGGGGCGCGGCTCAAGCCGGCGTCGCTCGCCGTCTCGGTCGGCGGGCGCAACATCGCCGAGATCTGCGAGCTGGCGATCGCCGACAGCGCCAAGTTCCTCGCCGCCCTCGAGCTGTCCGAGCGCGACCGGATGATCGCCGAGCGGGTCACCAAGGAGATCAACGCCAGGCTCGGGTTCCTCCTCGACGTCGGCCTCGACTATCTCACGTTGTCGCGATCGGCCGGAACGCTGGCCGGCGGTGAGGCACAACGGATCCGCCTCGCCAGCCAGATCGGCTCGGGCCTCGTCGGCACCCTGTACGTCCTCGACGAACCGTCGATCGGCCTCCACCAGCGTGACAACCGGCGACTCATCGACACGTTGACCCGGCTGCGCGACCTCGGCAACACGGTCATCGTCGTCGAGCACGACGAGGAGACGATCCGCGAGAGCGACTGGGTGGTCGACATCGGACCGGGCGCCGGCGAGCACGGTGGGGAGGTTGTCTACAGCGGACCGGTCGCCGGGATCACCAAGGTGTCGCGGTCGATCACGGGCCGCTACCTGAGCGGCCGCGAGCGCATCCCCGTACCCGCCGTTCGCCGCCCGCTCACCGGCGAGGTGCTGGAGATCCAGGGGGCGAGGCAGCACAACCTCCGCGACATCGACGTGTCGATCCCGCTCGGCAACTTCGTCGCCGTCACCGGCGTGTCCGGTTCGGGGAAGTCGACGCTCGTCCGCGACATCCTCCTGCCGGTGCTGATGCAGCACATCTACACGTCGCGCACACCTCCCGGAAAGCACCGCCGCGTCGTCGGCTTGGAGCTGCTCGACAAGGTCATCGACATGGACCAGTCGCCGATCGGGCGCACCCCGCGGTCCAACCCGGCGACCTACACGGGGGTGTTCGACCACGTCCGCAAGCTGTTCGCGGCCACCAACGAGGCGAAGGTGCGCGGCTACCTACCGGGCCGCTTCAGCTTCAACGTCAAGGGTGGGCGCTGCGAGTCCTGCGCCGGTGACGGGACGATCAAGATCGAGATGCACTTCCTGCCGGACGTCTACGTCCCGTGTGAGGTGTGCAAGGGAGCCCGCTACAACCGCGACACCCTCGACATCGAGTTCAAGGGCCACAACATCGCCGATGTCCTCGACATGCCGGTCGCCGAGGCGGTCCACTTCTTCGCCAACCAGCCCTCGATCGGCCGCTACATGGAGACGCTGATGGACGTCGGGCTCGGCTACGTCCGCCTCGGCCAGCCGGCGCCGACCTTGTCGGGCGGTGAGGCGCAGCGCGTCAAGCTGGCCACCGAGCTCGCCAAGCGTTCGACCGGGCACACCATCTATCTGCTCGACGAACCGACCACCGGGCTGCACTTCGACGACGTTCGGCGCCTGCTGACGGTGCTCTCGCGACTTGTCGACCAGGGCAATACCGTGCTCGTCATCGAGCACAACCTCGATGTCATCAAGACGGCCGACTGGATCATCGACCTCGGGCCTGAAGGCGGTAGCGGCGGTGGCACGGTCGTCGCCGAAGGCCCGCCCGAGCAGATCGCCACCGTGGAGACGAGCCACACGGGCTACTACCTCCGCGACCTGCTCTGATGACGATTTGCGTCAGCCGGGCGCCTCACAATCGGTCATCGAGCTGACGCAAACGTTCAGCTGCCGCGGCGCATCCGTTTGGACAGCTCGTTGAGGCGCGTCTTCTCGGCGCCCGAGAGCCCGTCCATCCCCAACTCCGAGATCTTGTCGAGGATCGCGTCGAGCTCGGCCTGGTCGCTTGCCGCCTGGGCGCTGGGCGGCGGTGGTTGGGGCAACGTCCCCGTCGGTCCGCTCCGGCTCGCTCCCGTCCACGGGCCGGCGACGACGTCGCCGCCACCGCTGCTGCGTCGGGGCTTGGGCGGCTTGGACTTCGATTGCCGACGCCCTCGGCTCCGGCTCATCGCGCCGATCGGCACCGCCGGGACCCAGGGGTAGTTGCCGAGCAGGCCCATCGAGCGAGCCGTGATGGCGGCGACGACAAGAGCGACGAAGAGGAAGACGATCCCCTTCTCGTTGCGATCGCCGAGCAGCTGGAGGATCTCGATGCCGAGGATCACCGCCCCGATCACCCACCCGGGGATCCCGAAGAAGAACCTCACGAACGGGTACTCGGCGACGAACAGCAGGAACACGCACAGCTCGACGGGGCGGATCCCCCACTGCGGGAGGTCGATCAGGGCGCCGACGATTCCAGGGATCACGGTCACCAGTCCGATGAACACGGCGAAGCGGACGCGGCCGAGAAGCCGCTCGACCTCCGTGCCGAAGTACCAGAACACGGCGAGCATGATCACCAGCCAGATGTCCGGGGCGTTGGGGACCGGCCACGTGGCGACCCGCCAGATCTGTCCGTCGAGGACGAGGTCGGGCCACAGGATCAGCTTGTCGAGGATCGGGTGCTCGGGGCCCTCGAGTGCCCAGACGAACATGCTGGCGACGCACGTGAGGATGACGAACACCGTCGTCGTGACGTCGAGCGTCCCGATCCGGAACCACGGATCGTTGGGGCCGCGTTGTCCCGGAACGGAGATCGAGAATCGGCCGGCCATCGGATGCCAACCTAACGGGTGACACGTCACTGCGTTCCCCGGTCACGCAGGCCGTCAAGGCGTTCCCCGGCCACGCAGGCCGGTCATGGACGCTCGCTCGCTGGCGCTCGCTTGCTCGCACCTGACGTGCAAGCGCTCGGTCGCTCGCAACCGAGCACCGGCCCAGCTGACAGGTCGTCCGTATCCTCGAGAGCGATGATCAAACGTCCGCCGGCCGGCACGATTCCCGACGCCCCGGGCTCATACCAGTTCAAGGACGCCGCCGGGCGGGTCATCTACGTCGGCAAGGCGGCGAACCTCCGCCAGCGCCTGTCCAACTACTTCGCCGACCCGCGCACGCTGCCGACCCGCACGAGGCAGATGGTGTCGGTCGCCGAATCAGTCGAGTGGACGACCGTGCGCAACGAGGTCGAGGCGCTGATGCTCGAGCACTCCCTGATCAAGGAGCACGATCCGCGCTTCAACGTCCGGCTGCGCGACGACAAGAGCTTTCCGTTCCTCGCCGTGACCGTCGACGAGAGGTTCCCCCGGGCACTGGTCATGCGCGGGCGGAAGCGCAAGGGGACCCGCTACTTCGGTCCCTACGCCCACGCCTACGCCATCCGCGAGACGCTGGACGAGCTGTTGCGCTCGTTCCCGATCCGCACGTGCAGCCCGGCGAAGTTCCAGCAGCATCAGCGCCTCGGCCGGCCGTGCCTGCTGTTCCACATCGAGAAGTGCTCGGGGCCGTGTGTCGGCGAGATCGACGAAGCGGCCCACCGTCAGCTCGTCGAGGAGCTGTGCGAGTTCCTCGACGGCGACACGGGCCCGATCCTCAAGCGCCTCGAACGGCAGATGCGGGGAGCCGCTTCGTCGCTCGAGTTCGAGAAGGCGGCCCGGCTGCGCGACCGCCTCGCTGCGGTGCGCCGCTCGATCGAGCGTCAGCAGATCGTCGCCGACCGCAATGAGGACCTCGACGTCATCGGCCTGGCCGACGACGACCTCGAAGCGTCCGTGCAGGTCTTCTACGTCCGCCGAGGTCGGGTGGTCGGGCGCAACGGATTCATCCTCGACAAGGTCGAGGACCTCACCCCCGGGCGTCTCGTCGACCGCATCCTCGAGCAGCTGTACGGCGAGGATCCACCCCAAGGCGTGCCCAAGCAGGTGCTCGTACCGATCGAGCCAGAGGACGCTGAGCTGTACCAGGAGTGGCTGGCGCTGCTGCGCGGGTCGCGTGTGGCAATCCGCGTGCCCCAGCGCGGCGACCGTCGGGCCCTCTTGGAGACCGTCACGAACAACGCCCGCGAGGCCTTCAACCGCCACCGCCTGCGCCGCGCCGGCGATCACAACTCACGCAGCCGGGCGTTATCCGAGCTGCAGGAACAGCTCGGCCTGCCCGAGGCGCCACTGCGCATCGAGGCCTACGACATGGCCCATCTGCAGGGCACCGACTACGTCGGTTCGATGGTCGTGCTCGAGGACGGCCTTCCGAACAAGCGCGAGTACCGGCGTTTCAAGGTCAACGTGCCCGGCAACAACGACTACGCGGCGATGCGCGAGGTGCTGACCAGGCGTTTGCAGGCCTACCTGGCGGCGCGGCGCGAGACGCCCCAGCCGGGGCAGCGACCGTCGAAGTTCTCCTATCCACCCCAGCTCCTGCTCGTCGATGGCGGCAAGGGCCAACTTGGTGTCGCCGAGCAGGTCGTCGCCGAGTTGGGGCTGGCCGATGAGATCCCGGTGGCCGGCCTCGCCAAGCGCTTCGAGCAGGTCTTCGTGCCTGGGCAATCGGCGCCCGTCGACATCCCGCGGGGGAGTGAGGCACTGTTCATGCTCCAGCGGATCCGCGACGAGGCGCACCGTTTCGCCAACACGTTCCACGCCGAACGGCGTAGCAAGCGGATGACGAAGAGCGCTTTCGAGGGGATTCCCGGCCTCGGCGAGACACGCCGCAAGCGACTGCTCAAGGAGCTCGGCGGTGTCGGGGCGGTGAGGCGGGCGTCACTGGAGCAGCTGGAACTTCTTTCGTGGCTGCCCAACAACGTCGCCAAGGCCGTCTACGACCAGTTCCACGGCCCCGAGATCCGCGCCTCGTAGCGCTGCTGATCGGCGATCTGGGCGGCGTGCGGTCCGGATTCTCGGGTCCAGCTACCGACTTGTTGCCGCCGTTCACCGTGCCACGCAAATGCCACAGCGTTCCGTCACTGTGGCGAGTACGGTGCGACGACGAGGGGTGGCGGATGACTCAGTTCCACACGTTGGGGGGCCTCACCATCTCCGGCAACGGCGACGAGGCGGGCGTCAGTGGTCCGCGCCAGCGGCGGCTCGTCGCCATGTTGCTCATCCACCGCAACGCCGTCGTATCGGTGGATCGGCTCGCGACGCCGTGTTCGAGGGCGAACCGACCGCCGCCGCGAGCACGACGTTGGAACGGGGACACGAAGGATCATCCGTTGTACAACCGTTGATTGGAGTGTTTCGTGCGTTGGAGTGTCACCTGCTGGATTTCCCGGCAGGTGACACTCCAACGGCACTCAGGCGACGCCGAGCTCCTGATCGAGGATCAGCACGGCGGCACCGAGCAGGGCGTCGTCGTTGCCGAACGTGCTCGGGCGCAGCTCGACGGCGGCGCCGAGGTCGTCGAGCGTCCGCTTGCGGATGGCGTCACGGGCCGCGTCACGGAACGTCTCGCCGAGCACGTCGTCACTCCCCGACATCACGACGGAATCGATGTTCAACGCGCTCACGAGGTGGGCCAAGGCGGTGCCGAGATGGCGGCCGGCGCTCACCAGCACCGTGCGATCGACCCGTCCAGCGGCACGGGCGGCGGCGAGCGGCGTCGTGATCACCGTCTCGAGGCAACCTCGCTTGCCGCAGGCGCAGAGCTCGCCCCGCGGGTTGACCACGACGTGGCCGATCTCACCAGCGGCGTGAGCGGTTCCGGTGAACAGCTGGTGATTGATCACGAGACCCGCGCCGATGCCCTCGGCGATACGCACGAGCAGCACGTTTCCCGACTCGCTGGTGACGAAGGCGAGCTCACCGAGGGCAGCCGCGTGGGCGTCGTTGGCGACGCGCACCGGCAACCCGAGAGCGACGGTCAGTTGCGGACCGAGGGCGACGTGGTCGAGGTCGAGGTGGGCGGCGCGAACCACGACGCCGTCGGTGTCGACGACGCCGGGCGTCGCAACCCCAACCCCGAGCAGCGGGCGGTCGGTCGCTCCAGCCAGCTCGCCGGCGATCTCGATGGCAGCACTCGCCAGGCGTTGCCCACTCAGCGACACCCCCGAGGCGTCGTGACGCGGCACACGGTGACGGGCGACGACCTTGCGGGCCAGGTTGACGACCGCTCCTCGAAGCTCGCCAGCGCCGCTGAGGTCGAGGCACACGACGTGTCGAGCGTCGGGGATGACGGACACGAGCGTTGCCGGCTTGCCGACGGATCCCGACAGCGTCCGTCCCGCTTCTTCGATCATCCCCTCGGCGACGAGCTCGCCGATGACGTTGGAGACGGTGGTGGGGGTGAGACCGCTGGCCCTCGCCAGATCCGCGCGGCTCATCGGCCCGACGTGGAACAGGGCCCCGAGCAACAGCGAGCGGTTCTGGCGCCGGGCATCGGCGGGCAACGCCTTGCGCCGCCCCTCGAATCCGGTTCGTTGCCGTGACGACGACGAACGTCCGCCGTGGTCCACGCGCGCCACGACAAGGACAGTAATCCACCTCGCTTAATACATCAAGTTGATTTACAAATAGGAAAGCGACCCCGGGCTAGCGTGCGCCGGTGGCCGAGGACGCAGCGCAGCAACCGCCGAGCAGCGCTGACCTCTGGGAGGAGCACGCCCGGTGGTGGATCGACGGGTTCACCAGTGGCGCCGACCCCGAGTACGACGAACAGATCCTGCCGCTCGCCGCTGCCGAACTGCTCGGAGCGACACGGGTCCTCGACGTCGGCTGTGGAGAGGGTCAGGTCAGCCGTCTCGCGGCTCGCCTCGATGGGGTCGAGTTGGCGGCTGGTGTCGATCCGACGTGGAACCAGATCAGCGTCGCCGTCGAACGTGGCGGGGCCCTGTTTGCCAGAGCCGCCGCGCACGAGTTGCCGTTCCCCGATCGCAGCTTCGATGCCGTGGTCGCCTGTCTCGTCTTCGAGCACATCGACGAGGTCGACGCGGCGATCGCCGAGGTTGCCCGCGTCCTCGACGCTGGCGGACGGTTCTGCTTCTTCCTCAACCATCCACTGCTGCAGACACCCGACAGCGGGTGGATCGACGACCAGGTCGTCGAACCGCCCGAGCAGTACTGGCGGATCGGTCGCTACCTCGAGGAAGCCGAGACGATGGAGGAGGTCGAGCTCGGCGTGCACATCCGCTTCATCCACCGTCCGTTGTCGCGCTACGTCAACGGCCTCGCCGACCACGGGATGTACGTCGAGCGGATGGTCGAACCATCCCCGCCGCCGGGATTCCTCGCCCTCGCCCCGGAGTACTCCGAAGCGGCGACCGTGCCGCGCCTGCTCTACCTGCGGTGCCGGCGCGCTGACGGCTAGAGCCTCGCCTCGGCGTCTCGCCACGGAGTCGTGACCGGATGCCCGAGGTCGGCCAGCCAGCCCTTGAGGAGGCGGTGTACGGCCGGCGATCCGAGGACCGGCTCGACCGGCCCGCTGAGGTCGGATGGATGCAGCACGAACGGGTGGGTCTGCGGCCCGCCCAGCGCGCCGTGCGATCCGACCTGGTGCTCGAACGCCGCCACCTCGTCGAGGTCAGGGTCGTAGCGGCTGTTGACCATCAGATCGGCCGTCGTGCGGTAGCCGTCGACTTCGCTGACCTGGGCGACGGCGTCCAGCCCGAACGGCCCGAGCGGGTCGCTCCCGGTGACCTCGCCGCTCTGCAGGTTGCGGCTCCCGGACCCACCGAGCACGAGCGACGCCCCGCCGGCGGAGCGGACCAACACGAACCCGATCTCCGGATGGTTGACGAGGCCATCGACGAGACCCGGGTAGCGGGCGTCGATCTCCTCGCGCGTGAGACGTCGCGGCTCGCCGGGGAACGAGATCAGCCCGAGGGCACCCGAAGCCAGGACCGTCGGGGCGTCGGCCGCTGCGGTCTTCGTCGACCCGTCCTCGTGGCGAGCCTCACGCAACCAGGCCGTCGACTCGGTGCGCCCTGCCTCGGCGTCCGTGTCGCCAGACGCTGCGCCACCGCAGAGCCGGCCGACGAGCTCGGCGAGCGTCTCCCCGGCGCGATCGACGAACATCGCGCCCTGCGTCTGTCCGTGGTCGGACAGCACGACGATCCGGTACGGACGGGGGGTCCACTGGCAGGTCCGCTCGATGCGCCGGAGTTGCCGGTCGAGGTCACGGAGCACGGCGAGCGTGTCGGCGCGTTCTGGTCCGGAGTGGTGCGAGACCTCGTCGTAGCCGAGCAGGTCGACGTAGATCACGGCCCGCCCTTCGCACATGTCGTTGACGACGCCCTGCACCGACACGTCACGGCTGACCACCGTCGTGAAGGCACGCAGCAATGCGTAGGTCCAGCTGCGGTGCACTCGCGGCTGGACGTCGCGGCGAACCTGTTGGCCGGCTGCCCGGCGCTCACGTGCGACCTCGGCGAGGACGGCGAGCATCGTCCGGGCGGCCTGCTGGGGCCGTGAGAAGTAGCCGAAATACCCGGCTCCCAGCCGGCCCTCCTTCTTGCTGGCGACCCTGCTCATCGTCAATACCGCCCGCTCGGCATCGCCGGAAAACAGGTTGCCGTAGCTCGAACCGTTGTGCGCCAGCAGCCCGTTGCCATCCGAGTGGGCCTTCTCGATCGCCGCCGCCCACTTGCGATGGTTGGACACGACGACGTCACCCGTCGACTTGTCGACCCACCGGAACGCCGGCATGTCGACCGTCGAGCCATGGAGGATCCCGCACTGGCTCACGCCGGTCTGCGACGACCAGCCCGTCTGCCAACTGACGAGTTGATGGCTACCGTCACGGATCCATCGATGGATCGTCGGCACGTCGCCCGACCGCATCGCCCGCTCGAGCACAACCCGGGCAACGCCGTCGAGCTGTACGAACACGACACCCGGAACGTCGCTGTCGGACGTCGCGCCGGCGAGCCGACGGGCGCGCCGAGCGGTCCGTTGGTCCTGCCACGCGTCGTCGTCGAGCGCCAGCAGGCTGCTCACCGCCGTGGTCACCGCGGCGAGAGCCAGGGCCACGACGATCGCCGTCCAGAACCCGTCGAGATGCACACCCGGCAGGGCGTCGAGGAACAACGCGACGAACAGCGCTTCGAGAACGATCGCGCCGAGCCCGAGGGTGAGCACCGAGATCGGTACGACGATGAACGCAAGGGCCGGCCACACGACTGCCCCGACGAGGCCGACGACCAGCCCGGCCAGCAGGGCGTCGCGCGGCCGGTCGATGGAGAAGCCCTCGAGCAGGGCGGCGAGGATCCACAACGTCACGCTCGTGAGGACGATGACCAGCGCGCTGCGGCCGATGACGTGCGCCCACGACGGGCGCTCGTCGGGCTGGCGGAGGACCTCTGCGGTCACGCCGGGTGCCGGTCGCGTGTCGCGGTGTGCGTCGAAATCCCGGGTGCACCGATCTCGAGGCGCCCGTCGGGGTCGAGCAAGCGCAGCCGATCGACGTGGCCGGCCTCTGACATGGCTGCGGCGAACTGCTCGGCGGGCTGGCGCAGCCAGCGCGGCGGGCGTGGGCGAACACGGATCGGGCTGTACGTGCCCCAGTGGATGGGCACCACGAGGCCGGGCCGTACGAGGTCGGTGGCCTGGGTCGCTCGCTGCGGATCGAGGTGGCCGGTGCCGAGCGTCGGGCCCCAGCCGGCGATCGGCAGCAAGGCGATGTCGATCGCCCCGAGGTCGGCCATCCCGTCGAACAGGTCGGTGTCCCCCGCGAAGTACACGGAGCCGTGCGCCGAACGCAGCACGTAGCCGACGGCAGGGGCGTGGGTCCGGCTGTGCGGCCCTCGTCCTGCCGGGTGGGCGGCGGGGACCGTCTCCACGACCACCCCGCCGAAGGCCCGGTGGTCGCCGACCCGAGTCTCGACGACGTTGGCGAAGCCGTGGCGGCGCATGAACCGTTCGGCCCCCGCCGGCACGACGAGGTCGACGTCGCCGAGCAGTCGCAGCGACGGCAGGTGGAGGTGGTCCATGTGGACGTGGGAGATCAGCACGACGTCGATGTCGCCGAGCGACGAGACGTCGACGAGATGGTGTCTGCGGAGGTGGGCGAGTCGCGAGGTCAACGCCGGATCGGTGAGGAAGCGGACGCCGTCGAGCTCGATGAGCGTCGTGGCGTGCCCGAGCCACCTGATGTCCAAGTGGCCATCGTCCGCCATCGTCGAGAGCGTAGATCAGAGTGATCGCTGTGCCTCCGGAACTAGGTTGGGCACCGATGGCTGACATCGTCGTGATCACCGGATTGTCCGGTGCCGGACGCTCTGGTGTCGCCGACGTGATGGAAGATCTGGGCTGGTATGTCGTCGACAACCTGCCGACATCGCTCGTCGAGAAAGTTGTCGAGCTGGCGTCACTGCCAGGTTCCAGTGGGATCGACCACCTCGCCCTCGTCGCCGGGCGCAACCACTCCGAGCTCCTCCAGCGGGTCGCCGCCATCCGCGCCCTCGGCCACCGCGTCACGCTCGTGTTCCTCGATGCTTCGTCGAGCGAGCTGATCCGCCGCTATGACGCGACCAGGCGCAAGCATCCGCTGGCGGCGGATGCCGACGGGCTGCTCGAGTCGATCGAGCTCGAGCGGAGCACGCTGCAGGCCACGCGCGAGGCAGCCGATCTCGTCATCGACACGACTGGCCTGAACGTCCATCAACTCAAGGAGCGGGTCCTGTCGGCGTTCTCCGACGGCGGGTCGACGCAGATGCAGCTCGCTGTCGAGAGCTTCGGGTTCAAGCACGGCTTGCCGATGGACGCCGACATCGTGATGGACGTTCGCTTCCTCCCCAACCCGTTCTGGGACGAACAGCTCCGTCCGCTGACCGGTCACGATCCGGCGGTTCGCGACTTCGTGATCGAGCGCTCGACGACGTCGGAGTTCCTCGACTCGTTCGACGCGATGCTTCGCTCGGTGATGCCCGGCTACCAGTCCGAGGGCCGCAGCTACCTGACGATCGCCATCGGGTGCACCGGCGGTCGGCACCGGTCGGTGGCGATCGCCGAGGAGATCGCCGAGCGACTCAGAGCCCGCGGCCTCGCGGTGCGCACGAGTCATCGCGACGTCGCCCGCTGAGCGCTTCACTCCCGCTGCCCTTCGAGCAGCTAGCAGGTACCCTCTCGACGCATGACAGTTCGCGTGGGAATCAACGGTTTCGGGCGCATCGGGCGCAACCTGTTCAGGGCCGCCAAAGCCCTCGGGTCGGACCTCGACTTCGTCGCCGTCAACGACCTCGGCAGCATCGAAACGATGGCCCGCCTGCTGCGCTTCGACTCTGTGCTCGGCACGTATCCGGAGCCGGTCAAGGTGAGCAAGGGCGGGATCTCGGTGGGTGGCGACGAGTTGCAGGTGTTGCAGGTCCGCGATCCGGCCGAGCTGCCGTGGGGCGACCTCGGGGTCGACGTGGTCGTCGAGTCGACCGGCATCTTCACGTCGCGGATCAGGGCGGCCGCCCACCTCGAGGCCGGAGCACGGCTCGTCGTCGTCTCGGCGCCGAGCGACGGGGCCGACGCCACGTTCGTCTACGGCGTCAACCACAAGGACTTCGAGCCGAAGAAGCACCAGGTGATCTCGAACGCCAGCTGCACGACGAACTGCTTCGTGCCGTTGGTCAAGGTGCTCGACGACGCCTTCGGCGTCGAGCAGGGTCTGATGACCACGGTCCACGCCTACACGGGCGACCAGATGTTGGTCGACGGGCCGCACAAGGATGCCCGCCGGGCCCGGGCGGCGGCGATCAACATCATCCCGACGAGCACCGGAGCGGCGCGGTCGACGTCGCTCGTCCTCGAGTCGATGAAGGGCAAGCTCGACGGCTCCTCGTTGCGGGTGCCGGTGGCGACGGGCTCGGTCACCGACTTCAACGCCCTGCTCAAGCGTGAGGCGACGGTCGCCGAGATCAACGCGGCGTACGCCAAGGCGGCCAGGAGCGGCCCGCTGAAGGGGATCATCCGGTACACCGACGACCCGATCGTGTCCAGCGACATCGTCGGCGACCCGCACTCGTGCATCTTCGACTCCGAATTGACGATGAGCATGGGCAAGCTCGTCAAGGTCAACGGCTGGTACGACAACGAGTGGGGCTACTCCTGCCGCCTCGTCGACATCGTCAGCTACACGGGCTCCAAGCTGCCCAAGCGTCGTCGCAACTGATGGAAGGCGGGATCCCGACCCTCGAGGATCTCGAGCAGCAACTCGATGGCCTCGCCGGCAAGCGCATCCTCGTGCGCACCGACTTCAACGTGCCCCTCGACGGGGACACGATCACCGACGACTTCCGGATCCGCGCCGCCCTAGCCGACGATCAACTGGCTGACCGACCGCGGTGCAGCAGGTCGTCACGGCCAGTCACCTCGGACGCCCGAAGGGCAAACCGACGCCCGAGTTCTCGATGGAGCCTGTCCGCCGCCGGCTCGCCGAGCTGGCGCCCGGGGTCGAACTGCGCGAGAACCTGCGCTTCGACCCAGCCGAGGAGGCCAACGACGACGCCTTCGTCAAACAGCTGATCGAAGGCATCGACGGCTACGTCAATGACGCCTTCGGCGCGTCGCACCGCGCCCACGCCTCGATCGTCGGCCCGCCCCGCTACCTCCCGTCGGCGATGGGCAGGCTGTTGCAGCGCGAGGTGGAAGTGCTGCAAGGTCTGCGGGACAACCCCAAGCGTCCCTTCGTCGCTGTGCTCGGTGGCGCCAAGGTGAGCGACAAGCTCGGCGTCATCGAAGCGCTGCTCGACACCGTCGACGCCCTCGTCATCGGCGGGGCGATGTGCTTCACGTTCTTCGCCGCCGATGGTCGCTCGATCGGTGATTCGTTGTTCGAGCCGGATCAGACCGACACGTGCAAGCGGCTGCTGGCGAGTGGCAAGGAGATCCACCTGCCGTCGGACATCGTCGGTCTCGATGCCGCCGGCAACGTCGCCACCTGGGGCGCCCGGGTGCCGGACGGCGGCAAGGGCCTCGACATCGGTCCGGGCTCGGCGGCCGAGTTCGCCGACGTCATCACGGAGGCCCGCACCGTGTTCTGGAACGGACCGATGGGGAGGTTCGAGGACGAGCGCTTCGCGGCCGGCACGCGAACGATCGCCGAGGCGGTGGCGGCGACGAAGGCGTTCACGGTCGTCGGCGGTGGGGACTCGGCAGCGGCGCTCGCCGAGTTCGGCCTCGACGACGACGTCGACCACGTGTCCACGGGTGGAGGCGCGTCGCTGGAGCTGCTCGAGCTCGGGGATCTCCCCGGACTCGCCGCGCTCCGCCAGGGGAGGAACACCCCGTGACCCAGCGCCGACCACTCATCTCGGGCAACTGGAAGATGCACCACAACCACTTCGAGGCGATCCAGACGGTGCAGAAGCTCGCCTATCTCGTCCCCAAAGAGGTCACCGAGGTCGTCGACATCAGCATCCACCCGCCGTTCACCGACCTCCGTAGCATCCAGACGCTCATCGACGCCGACCGGCTGGCGTTCTCGCTCGGCGCCCAGCACTGCCACTGGGAGGACAAGGGGGCGTTCACCGGCGAGGTCTCGGCGGCGTTCCTCGCCAAGCTCGACGTGGCCTACGTCGTGTGCGGACACAGCGAGCGGCGCGAGCTGTTCGGCGAGACCGACGACGTGGTGGCGGCCAAGGTCACCGCGATCCAACGCCACGGGATGATGCCGATCGTGTGCGTCGGCGAGACGCTCGAGGAGCGCGAGCAGGGGGGCACGACCGACAAGGTGATCGGCCAGCTCGACGCAATCGTTGCCGGACGGGCGACGACGCAGATCGCCGCAATGGTCATCGCCTACGAGCCGATCTGGGCGATCGGCACGGGCCGCACGGCGACCGCCGCCGATGCCCAGGCCGTGTGCGCGGCGATTCGTGAGCGGGTCGGTCACGTCACCGATCCGGCGACGGCCCAGGCCGTGCGCATCCAGTACGGCGGATCGGTGAACTCGGCCAACATCGCCGAGCTGATGGCCGAGGACGACATCGACGGCGCGCTCGTCGGCGGGGCCAGCCTCGATCCGGACGAGTTCGCCAAGATCGTGGCCAACGCCGTCCGGCCGTAGCTCGACAGGTCCGCGACCTCGGGCGATGTTGCAACTCTGTGACCGATGACACTCGATTTGCCCGAATAGTGGAACTCAGTTGCTAGGTTGTCGCGACCCACAGTGGGGAGGGGGCCTCGGGCTGGTGACTCTGCCGTTCGACCGCCACTACGAATCAACTCAATGACGAGGAGGTCGATGACGTGAAAAGTCGTCGAAGGAGCAAGACACTTATCTCACTACTCGCCGGGGCGTCCGCCGCGGCGGTCGCGTTCGGCGGCATCGCGGGAGCGACGACGGTCCCGGACGAGGGTGGTGACGCGGCGGGCCTCACCGGTGGCACGCTGCGCATCTACGCGTCCGAGCCGGCGTTCCTGGTACCGACGGCGGCCGACGACCAGCCGGCGATCCTCGTGATCCGCCAGCTGTTCAGCGGATTGGTCGACTACGACCTCGAGGGCGTACCGGTGCTCAACATTGCGGAGTCGATCGAGAGCGAAGACCAGCAGAACTGGACGATCACGCTCAAGGACGGCTACACGTTCCACAACGGTGAGCCGGTGAACGCAGACTCGTTCATCCGGGCGTGGAACTACACGGCCGACGGCGACAACGCCCAGAACAACTCCTACTTCATGTCCCGCATCGTCGGTTGGGACGAGGCCCAGGAAGGCGCCGACACGATGTCGGGCGTCGTCAAGGTCGACGACCTGACGTTCACCGTCGAGCTCAAAGCGCCGTTCGTCGGATTCGTGGCCGTGCTCGGCTACTCCGGGTTCTTCCCGGTGGCCGAGGCCTGTCTCGCCGACTTCGCCGCGTGCAACGAGACACCGATCGGCAACGGCCCGTACCAGATCGACGGCTCATGGGAGCACAGCGTCGGCATCACGCTGAACCGTTTCGACGCCTACCCGGACCCCGGCAAGTCGAATCCGGACGTGCTCGAGTACCGGATCTACGCCGACATCGAGGCCGGCTACGCCGCCTACCAGGCCGGCGAGATCGACGTGATGTACACGATCCCGCCGGAGCGCTACCAGGAGGTTCTCTCCGGCCAGCCAGATCGGCTCTACGAACGGCCAGGCGACAGCTTCACGTTCGTCGGCCTGCCGCTGTACCTCGAGCAGTTCCAGAATCCCGACGTCCGGCGAGCGCTGTCGATGGCCATCGACCGCCAGCCGATCATCGACAACGTGTTCGACGGTCGCTTCTCGGCGGCGGACGGCCTCGTCAGCCCGAACTTCGACGGTTACCGTGAAGGCGCCTGCGACGCCTGCGCGTACGACCCCGAGGGGGCGGCAGCGCTGCTCGAAGAAGCAGGCGGTTGGCAAGGGGGGACGCTGATCCTCGAGGCCAACGCCGGCGCCGGCCACGAGACGTGGCTGCAGGCAGTCGGTGACCAGCTCCGCGAGAACCTCGGCATCGAGTACGAGTTGCAGGTCAACCTCGAGTTCCCCGAGTACCTCGCCCGGGCCACGGCCCAGGACTTCGAGGGCGGCTTCCGACTCGGCTGGGGCCCGGACTACCCGGTGATGGAGACGTACCTCGACGCCGCTGTACGGCACGGGTGGCTCGTCGAACAACACCGGCTACACGAACCCCGACTTCGACGCCAAGATCACCGAGGGCGACAGCGCACCGTCGCTCGAAGAGGCGATCCCGCTGTGGCAGGAGGCCGAGGACATGGTCATCGCCGACATGCCGGTGATCCCGATGTGGTTCAACAAGGAAGGGGCGATCTGGAGCGAGAACGTCGAGACGTTCGTCTGGAACCCGATCAACGATCCGGAATACGGCCAGATGGTGGTCGCTGACCGCTGACCGTCACTAGCGCGGGTGGTTCCCCGGGCAGCCGTCGGCTGACCGGGGAACAACCCGCCTCGACTTGAAACGGAACATCGATGGGTAGGTATCTCGCCCGACGACTGTTGCAGTTCATCCCCACCGTGCTGGCCACGATGTTCCTGCTGCACTATCTGACGTCCGTCGGCATCCAGTTCAGCGGCAACCCGGTGCGGGCGCTGTTTGGCGACCGCACCCCACCGGAGTCGGTGCTCGAGAACCTCACCGAGCGACTCGGGCTCGGCGACCCGTGCCTCCAGCGCCGCGGTGACCCCTGTCTCGGCTTGTTCGTCGACCGTATGGAAGGGATCTTCCTGCACTGGGACTTCGGCGTCGACTTCGGGCTGCGACCGGTGACCGAGCTGATTGCCGAACGGATCCCGTACACGGCCAAAGTCGTCGTGATCGCGATCATCTTCGAGGCGGTCATCGGCATCACCGCCGGCGTGCTCGCCGGCCTGCGCAAGGACGGCTTCGTCGACCAGCTCGTCAAACTGTCGACGGTCGTGTTCATCGCCACCCCGGTGTTCGTCCTCGGGTTCGTCGTCAGGGAGTTCGTCGGGGTCAAGTTCGGCAACGTGCTGCGCGGCGCCGAGTGGATACCCGATTGGATCTCCCATGGGGTCTTCTCGCCGGGCTTCAAGCGCGAGTACCCATGGGCCAGCCTGGTGATTCCCGGGCTCGTGCTCGGCGCCTTGTCGTTGGCAACCGTCGCCCGGCTGACGCGCACGAGCATCCTCGAGAACAATCGATCCGACTATGTGCGAACGGCGAAAGCAAAGGGTCTCAGCACGAGACGGGTCATCGGGGTGCACACGCTGCGCAACTCATTGATCCCGGTCGTGACCTACATCGGAATCGACCTCGGCACGCTGATGGCCGGAGCGCTGATCACCGAGACGATCTTCAACATCCCAGGGATCGGCAGCCTCGTCGTGCCGGCGGCACGTAGCGGTGAGGCACCGGTCGTGATCGGCGTGACGACGTTCTTGATCCTCGTGTACCTCGTCGCCAACCTCCTCGTCGACGTCCTGTACGCCGTGCTCGATCCGCGGATTCGCTATGACTGACCTCACCGCCGGCACCGAAATCGGGCCCGGCCACCATCCGGCTCCCGTCGAACTCGCCGAGGGGATTCCCGGCGCACCGTTGGGCGATCTGAGTCACCTGGGCGAGCCGACCGGAGAGCGACACGCCACCCTCTGGGCGGACGCCCGGAGACAGCTGATCCGTTCCAAGGTGTTCGTGATGTCGTGCTTCTGGGTCGTGATCGTCACGTCGATGGCCCTCGTGCCGAGGCTCTGGACGAGCATCGACCCGCGGGCCTGCAACGTGAGCAATGCCCGGCTGCCGATCAGCAGCGAGCACTGGATGGGCACGAGCGTCGTCGGTTGCGACTACTACGCCCATGGGATCTACGGCGCGCGCCCCTCGCTGACGATCGCCCTGCTGGGTACCCTCGGGGTGACCGTGATCGGGGGCGCGATGGGGATGATCGCCGGGTTCTACGGCGGCAAGGTCGACTCCATCATCTCGCGGACGATCGACTTCATTCTCGCCCTGCCGTTCCTGCTCGGCGCCTTCGTGTTCCTCGGCGTGCTCAAGATCTACAGCGTGTGGACGGTGAGTGCCGTGATCGTCATCCTCAGCTGGACGATCATCGCCCGGATCATGCGCGGGAGCGTGTTGTCGGGCAAGAACCTCGATTACGTGCAAGCGGCGAAGGCGCTCGGGGCGTCGAACCGGCGGGTGATGGTCAAGCACATCCTCCCCAACGCGATCGCCCCGGTGCTCGTGTACACCACCATCCTGTTCGGCGGATACGTCGCCGTCGAGGCGACGCTGACGTTCCTTGGTGTCGGCCTGCGGCCCCCGGCGATCTCCTGGGGGGTCATGATCACCCAGCACGAGAACCGCTTCCTGCAGCATCCCAACCTGCTGTTGTGGCCCGCCGGCCTGCTGTTCCTCACCGTGCTGTCGTTCATCCTCATCGGCGACGCACTGCGCGACGCCCTCGATCCAAAACTGCGGTGAGACGTTGACGACGACAACAACAACAAGAGCCGCAACAACGGCATCCGCCGCCGCCCCACGGAACGCCGTTGCCGGCCGACCCGGCTTCGACGAATCGGCGTTCCCGTTGGAAGTTGTCGACCTGGAGGTCGAGTTCCGCCTCCGCGGCACCCACGCCAAAGCGGTCAACGGGGTCAGCTTCCACGTCGCCGCCGGCGAGACGCTGTCGATCCTCGGCGAGTCCGGGTGCGGCAAGAGCGTGACCGCCCAGGCGATCATGGGGATCCTCGACTCGCCACCCGGCTTCGTCACCGGTGGCAAGGTGCTCCATCATGGCGTCGACCTGCTGACCCTGCCGGACGACCAGCGACGCGCCGTGCGCGCCAACAGCATCGCGATGGTCTTCCAAGACGCCTTGTCGGCGCTCAACCCGGTGTTCACGGTCGGGTTCCAGCTCGCCGAGTTGTTCCGCAAGCACCGCGGCATGTCACGAAAGGACGGTCGCAAGAAGGCGGTCGAACTGCTCGACATGGTCGGCATCCCGGGGGCCAAGGATCGGGTGAGCAACTACCCCCATCAGTTCTCCGGAGGCATGCGTCAGCGGGTGATGATCGCCATGGCCCTGGCCCTCGACCCGGAGGTGCTGATCGCCGACGAGCCGACGACCGCTCTCGACGTGACGGTCCAGGCGCAGATCATGCGCTTGCTCGCCGAGTTGCAGCGCGAGCGCAACATGTCGCTGATCCTGATTACCCACGACATGGGTGTGGTGGCCGACGTCGCCGACCGGATCTGTGTGATGTATGCCGGGCGGATCATCGAGTCCGCCGACGTTTACGACATCTACGCACGCCCCGCGCACCCGTACACCGAGGCCCTGCTGCTCTCGGTGCCACGCGTCGACGACAAAGGCAGGAAGCTCGCCGTGATCGGTGGGCTTCCGCCGGCGCTCACGAGCATCCCCGAAGGCTGCGCCTTCCACCCGCGATGCAGCTACGCCCGCGATAAGTGCCGGCAGCCGCCGCCACCGCCGCGTGAGCCAGTGACGGAGAGCCACTACAGCGCCTGCCACTTCTGGGAGGAGGTCGGCCGTGGCTGAGGTCGTCGTCGAGACCCGCGATCTCGTCAAGCACTTTCCGATCGCCGTCGGGATCGTGTTCAAGCGGGAGATCGGACGAATTCGTGCCGTCGACGGCGTCAGTCTGCAGCTGCACCGAGGCGAGACGCTCGGTGTCGTCGGCGAGTCCGGCTGCGGCAAGTCGACGTTCGCCAGACTGCTCGTCGGCCTCGAGGATCCGACGTCAGGATCGATCCTCATCAGCGGCGAGGACATCGCCGGCCGTTCGGCTGCCGAGACCCGCAAGGCGAGACGCAACATCCAGCTGGTGATGCAGGACCCGTACACGTCGCTGAACCCCCGAATGACCGTCGAGGCGATCATCGGCGAGCCGTTCGAGATCCATCCAGAGGTCGTGCCGAAGGACAAGCGCCGAGCGCGTGTGCGTGAGCTGATCGAGCTCGTCGGGCTCAACCCCGATCACCTCAACCGCTACCCACACCAGTTCTCCGGCGGGCAACGGCAGCGGATCGGCATCGCCAGGGCGTTGGCGCTCAACCCGCAGATCCTCGTCTGCGACGAGCCGGTGAGCGCCCTCGACGTGTCGATCCAGGCCCAGGTCATCAACCTTCTCGAATCGCTACAGGACGAGCTTGGGCTCTCCTACATCTTCATTGCCCACGACCTGTCGGTGGTCCGGCACATCGCCGATCGGGTAGCCGTGATGTACCTCGGCAAGGTGGTCGAGACCGGCACCCACGTCGACATCTACGAGCACCCGACCCATCCGTACACCCAGGCGCTCCTGTCGGCGGCCCCGGTACCCGACCCGACGTTGCGTGGGCAACGAGACGAGATCGTTTTGGAAGGCGACGTGCCCTCACCGGCGTTCCCGCCATCCGGCTGCCGGTTCAGCACCCGCTGCTGGAAGGCCGAAGCGATCTGCTTCGCCGACGAGCCGGCGCTCGTCGAACGAGGTGCGGCGACCCACCCCAGCGCCTGCCACTTCGCCCAGGAGCGCGACGTCATCCACGCCGTCGAGTAGCAACTACCAGTTGGATTGCCCCTCGGGGATGACGCCTGGCGCGCCCCGATCACGGCCCTCGTCGCGCTGACTGGCGGCCGCCCGGTTGCGCTCGGCGAGGTCGCCGAGCTGCTCGATCCGCTCGCCGCTGCCGGTGTCGTTGCCTTCGCTCGACTCGCCCGGCTCGTTGCCCTCGTCCTCCCCGGGAGCGTTTTGCGGGTCGAGGGCGACCAGCTTGTCGAGGACCCGCTCGCCGGTCCTGGCGATTCGTTCGCCGGGGTCGTCGGCACGCTCCGACGGGCAGTCCCCGGCGTTCACGACATCGAGGGCAGCGAGGTAGCGCTCGACGGGATCACCGGCGATCGCGTCCCCGGCTGTCGGCAGATCGAAACGCCGCCGAGCCACCACGTCCGTGGACACGAGCAGATCGCCCTGCGCCTCGAGCGTCACCGCGAGGTTGAACCGCACGTCGCATCGCGTGGGTGCCAGCTGGAGTGCCCGGGCGAACGATCGCTCGGCGCCCGCCAGGTCGCCTTGGCGGTAACGAGCGTCGCCGATGCCGACGTGGGCTCGCCACGGATGCAGGCGGTTGAACGGTTGGAGCCGCTCAAAGCGGGACTCGCTGGTTGCGTACGCCCCAGCGTCGTAGGCGGCGACGCCGGCCGCGCTGAAGGCGTACATCGTCACCAGCTTGATGCCGACTGCAAGCAACACGGCGACGAACGGCAGGACAACGAGAAGGCGGCGGTGCCGTTGCCGGGGCCTCGGGTCGCTCACGCCGACACCCGTTCGGCGTTGTTCGTCTCGCGGAACAGCCGCCGGGTCGTGAGCAGCTCGTTGACCGAGGCCGCCGCCTGCCAGAGCACGATGGCGAACAGGGCGAGGGCGGGGATCCAGTACAGGTGCCGGCGCGTCTGACCCGACCCGTCACTGGTGGTCGGCGCGTCGTCGGCGATCGACGAAGCGAGGGCGGCGAGCGACCCAGGTCCGCCGCGATGCAAGTATGGGAGTCCGAGCTCGTCGGCGACCGCGACGAGATTCTCTTTCGTCGAGCCGCGAGATCGCCGGCGCGTCGGCGGAGAAGTCGCGAACGTAGCCGGTGTCGCTGGACTCGACGATCTCCGCGGCACCGACGAACTCGGCCATCGGAGCGCCGGAGGCGGTGCCGTAGCCGAACACCGCACCGCCGTCGATCGTGGCTGCCAGATCGGCGAACGACGCGGGCGCTTCATCGGCGGCGGTCGCCGGTGGGGTTTGCTCGGTGATGGCCGGATCCCCGGGATCCCCGGCGCGCTCTTCGCCGTCGGAGAAGTAGAAGACGACGCCGGCACCTCCTGAGCTTCGGGGGAGCTGCTGATCGATCAGGCCGAGGGGCAGGTCCAGCGACGAGCCGGCGCTGAACGCGGCGCGCTCCTGGCGCAACACGGAAACGGCTGCCTCGAGGGCGCCGGCGTCGGTCGTCCACGGGACTTCCAACCGCGGCTGGGAATCGAAGCGAATCAGCGAGAAGTGGGCGCCCGGGAATCGGGCCGCCAGCTCGACGATGTCGGCGCGCACACCGTCGAGCCTCGGCGAGTCCCCGTCGTAGTCCTCGGCCGCCATGCTGCCGGTGGTGTCGACGACGAACAGCACATCGACGGCGGCGGTGCGCACCTCCCCGGACCCACCCGCAATCGTGGGATCGAGGGCGATCACCAGCGCCAGCACCGCCATCGCCGTCGTGCGGAAGAGGCCCGGCCGAGCGGCCCGACTGCGGATGCGCAGCGCCGCGAAGCCGAACGTCGTGACGACCCCAGCGACGATCAGCGGGACGGGCAGCACCGCGTCAAGTTGCATCGCTCACCTGCGGAGCTTCCAGGCGACGAGACCGAGGACACTGACACCCGCGACGGCGACTGCCGCCCACATCGCCGGGCGGTCGTCGACCACCACGTCCGGCGGGCGCTCGAGATGGGTGGCCTCCAACTCACTGATCCGCTCGATGATGTGATCGACGACCCGGACGTCCTCGGTGCTGAGGTACTCGCCGCCCGTGAGGCGCACCGCCTCCTCGAGATCCCGCGTCTCCCGGTAGCTCATGTACTTGGCGGGAGCGACCGAGTACACGCGGACGTCGCGATCGCGGGCAAAGGCGGCTGCGTCGTCGAGCGACACGAGCGGTTCGCCCGCCGACTTGTTGTCGGTGGCGAAGACGACCGACCGGGCGCGCTCGTCGCCGAGGCGGTCGAAGCGCATCACGCACGAGGCGAGACCGTCCCCGATCAGCGAGCTTCCACCGAGCTCGGTACCGCTCACGAACTCGCGGCCGCCGCCCTCGAACTCGTCGACAGCATGCTGGAGCATCGCGGCGACGTAGCCGTGGTCGTCGGTGAGCGGGAACACGGTGATCGCCGACCCGCTCCAGATCGTCAGGCCGACGCGATCGCCCGGCAGGTCGGCGGCGATGTCGGCGAAGGTGCCGAGGATCGCCTTGTCGAGCTCCTTCATCGACCCCGAAACGTCGAGGCACAGCATCACGTCCCGGTTCCGCGTCTCCAGCTCATGGGACTGCTCGCCGAGTGGACCCATCGCCAGTACTGCCGACCCGACGCCGATCGTCGCCAGCACGGCGATCTCGACGCCGATCAGCGTCCGGTAGCGCCGCCGCAACCGCCGAAACACCGGCGAACCTTCGGCGAGCCCGACGTTGGAGATCGCTCCCTCTCCTCGCCATGGCGGCCGTCGCGGCCGCCTCCATCGCCAGGCGAGGACCACCGCGACCACGACGATGGCGACTGCGGCGAGCAGCCCGATCCACGGGTGACGGAACGAGGCTGCGACGATCACCAGGAGACGTCCTGACCGCTACGCCGTGCTGCGGTTGTCTCGTCGACGACTCGCCTCGCCCGCCCGAGCGCGACGTAGGGATCGCCGTCGGGAAGCGGTTCGAACTGGGGATGCTCGTAGCTGCGCACGGCTGCGGCGACCTGCGGCTGCCCCGATGCATCGAGAGCGCGAACGGACATCGCCGTGGCGCCGCGTGTGCCGGCGTCCGATGCCAGCCGGCGCAACGTCCGGCTCAGCTCGTGGTGCAGGGCTCGATGTGTGAGCCGGCGGGCGGCGAGTTGTTGCTCGAGCTCGTCGAGGCGTCGCAGGTAGGCGGTGTTCAGGTCGACCGCCGATGCGGGCGCCACTGGAGCCGTCCGGCGGGCCGGCCGCACTGCCCACACCAGCGCGGCGAGGGCGAGCAACACGGCGGCGATCCCGACGACGAGCCAGCCGGCGCCGAAGGCCTGGGGACCGTAGAGCCGGTCGTCGGCGGGCGGCAGTGGATCGGCCGCCGACGCCAGCCCGAGCAATGTTGCCGCCGCGGTCATCGCCGACGTCCGACCCCGAACAGCCGCTGGCGCTGGACCAGCTGGATGACCGTCCCGACGGCCGCCGCTTCGTCGGCGAGGCGGACCGTCGCGATGCCGATGGCGGCGAGCACCGCCCGGTCGTCGCGCTCCCGCTGCCGGGCGAGCTCGCCGAGGTCGACGTGCAGCTCGGCATCGGCGCGGAAGTAGGGGGGCACGGTGAGCGGTGTACCGACCGCACGAAGCGTCGATTCGGCAAGCGCCGGCTCTGTCATGGCGACGTCCCCGACCGTGCAGTGGAGCACCTCGTGGCGCACCGCGAGGCGCCGGAGCTGTTTCAGCCTGGCCTCGTCCAACCCGATGTCATCGGCGATGACGACCACGACCATCCGCCGTTGGAAGCGCCGGGCGACGAAGCTGAGCAGGTCGTCGAGCCGCGATGGCTCGCCGTCGACGTCGATGGCGTCGTGGATCGTGCGCAGCACTCGCTCGAGATGCACGTCGCCGCGCAGAGGCGGAAGGTAGACGATGCGCTCGCGGTTGCGCACAAGGGCGCCCGGCCCATCGGGGCTCTGGGCGATCGGCCCGGCGACGAGGCCCACGGAGTCGCCGTGCTGCATTGCGATCTGTCCGATCACGCCGGCGGCGAGCACGGCGACA
The DNA here is from genome assembly GCA_963772825.1 of Ilumatobacteraceae bacterium. GTDB lineage: Bacteria > Actinomycetota > Acidimicrobiia > Acidimicrobiales > Ilumatobacteraceae > Desertimonas. Next base: position 51,876 of record CAVYYX010000019.1, read on the forward strand.
TCACGTTTCGGAGTCGTCGCCGCGGCGAGGCCGGCCATCGTCGCGCCCGTGTCGACCGTCAGGAGCACCGCGTGGCGGCGGGTCGCGACGTATCGCTTGATGAGTGGGCGTCCGGCGCGGGCGGTCGCCTTCCAATCGATGTCACGGACGTCGTCGCCGACCACGTACTCGCGCAGGTCGTCGAAGTCCATGCTGCGGCCGCGGTGGATCGAGCCGTGCGCGCCATCGTCCATCTGCTCGGTGGGCCGCCGGGTCGGGATCATCAGGCGTGACCTGACCTTGGCGAGGAGCAACTCTCGTGACACCGAGGGTGGCCCCCTACGGTGTCGGGACGCTGGCGAAGACGGCGTCGATGATCGTTTCGACGTGGACGTCGTCGGCAATCGCGTGGAAACCGAGCCGCACACGGTGCCGGAGGGCACGGTGGCCGAGGTCGCGGACGTCGTCGGGCACGACGAACGTCCGGCCGTTCAACAGCGCGAGTGCTCTGGACGCCTGCTGCAAGGCGATCGCCCCGCGAGGGCTGGAGCCCCGTTCGATGTAGCTGGCGAGCTCAGGTTCGATCACGCCGGCCGCGTTTCGCGTTGCTTGGGCGAGTGCGACGGCGTAGCGCTGGATCTCCTCGTCGACGTACACCCGCGCCGCTAGATCGATCAACCGCCGAAGATCGTCGAGTCCGATGACCGGCTCGGGTTCGGGTGCGTAGGTGCCCAGCACGCCGCTGTTGATCCGCTTGAGGACCTCGAGCTCATCGTCGGGTGTGGGATAGTCGATCACGTCCTTGAGTAGGAAGCGGTCGAGCTGTGCCTGGGGCAAGTGGTAGGTGCCCTCTTCCTCGATCGGGTTCTGGGTCGCCAGCACCATGAACGGGCGCGGCAACGGGTACATCACCCCGCCGATGCTGGTCTGGCGTTCCTGCATCGCCTCCAACGTGGCGCTCTGGGTCTTGGCGCTCGCCCGGTTGATCTCGTCGAGCAGCACGAAGTTGGCGTGGATCGGCCCGAGTCGGGTGTCGAACTCGCCGTTCGACGGGTCGTACACCTGGGTGCCGACGATGTCGCTGGGCAGCAGGTCGGGGGTGCACTGGATACGGGCAAAGGACGCATTGACGATGCCCGCGAGGGTCGCGGCGGCGGTGGTCTTCGCCAGGCCGGGCACACTCTCGACGAGAACGTTGCCCTGGGCCAGCAACGTGACGAGCAGGCTGGTGCGCAGTTGGGCCTGGCCGACCAGCCTGGCGTCGTAGGCGACGACCATGCGTTCGATGAGGTCCGTGGCCTGCTCGAGCTCGGCATCGCTGATCGGACTGCCGGCATCGTCGACAAGCCCGCGTTGCGACGACCGAGCCGCACTCGTCGCGAAGCTCACGACGTCGAACCTCGATCAAGTGGGATCTGCGTTTCCCGAACGTACCATCGCATCGCCGGCCGCGGAGCACCGGTCGCGCCCGGGCATGGCGCCGGTAGCCTTGCCAGCCGTGCGTGACGCTGTTCTGTACATCACCCTGGTCCTCAACGTCGTCTCGATGGTGGCGATGATCTCCGGGATCCTCATGCACAGTGGACGCGGCGGCGGCCTGTCCGACATGTTCGGCGGCGGCGGTGGCGCGGCTCTCGGATCGTCGGCCGCCGAGCGCAACCTCAACCGCATCACGTTCGTGTTCGCCCTCATCTGGGTGATCACGGTGATCGCCCTCGGCTTCCTGTTGGTGCGCTAGCAGCACCGCTGTAGCGTTGGAGGGCCACCACGTCGGAGTGGCGGAATGGCAGACGCGCTAGCTTGAGGTGCTAGTGGGAGATTTATCCCGTGGGGGTTCAAGTCCCCCCTCCGACA
>CAVYYX010000020.1:0-328326 GCA_963772825.1 Ilumatobacteraceae bacterium
GTGCCCGGCTCGAAACCCGAGACGTTGGCGTTCAGTTGATCGCCGGGCTCGCCGGACTGTGGAGACACGACGAGCTGCGGCGGGGTGGTGCCGCCGCCGTCGCCGTCGCCGTCGCCGTCCAGATGATCGCGCTCGCGGACGCCGCAAGGGCGGCGAGGACGGGGCGACGAGACATGCGTCGACGGTGTCAGACTCGGTCCCGGTGGTGAACCGGGGTACCCGGCGTCCTGAGGTAGGGGTTCCCGTATCGCGCCGTCTGGCTTGGCCGATCTGGGCGGCCAAGCGCCGCAGATCCGGGCCGGAGACCGCCCGGATCGGAAAATGGACCGGAGGCCGCCCGGAACGGCAACGGCTCGGCGGGCGTGGGCATCACTAGCAGGTTGTTCGCGCGACGTCTAGCATGTGGCGATGGGTAGGTTGTGCGAACGACCGGGCTGTTCGGAGCGCGGCGCCGTGGCCTACGGCTTCGATGCCGATCGGCTCCTCGTGTGGCTCGCCGCCTTCGATCCCGATGTCGAGCGCAGCCGTGCCGGCGTGTTGTGCAAGCGCCACGCCGACTCGATGGTGGTCCCCGTCGGTTGGACACTCGACGACACGCGCGATCCGAAGCCGCCGCTGTTCAAGGCGCCGCGGGCGCCACGGCGCAAGCGGCAGCCTCGCCGCCAGCCGAGCCCGACGAGTCCAGTCGTTCCAGGGCGGGCGAACGAGCTCCCCTTGCAGGCGGGGCCGGGACACACCGTCGCCGAGCTGAGCGGTGCCGAGCCGGACGATCCCGACGCCACGGTTGCGCTGCCGTGGATGCCCGTGTTCGACGTCCGCGACGACCTCGACGGGCTGCTGCGCGCCGACTCGCCGCTGCTCGCCCGCGCCTTCCAGGGCTCGACGCGGCCGCGCTGACCGCAACTCGATGAAGGCGACGATCACCGAGCCGTTCCCTGACGCGAGCCCGGCGACGCTGTTCGCGCACATCGCCACGCTCGATCGCTACCCGCCGTGGATGCGCCTCGTGCACCGCGTGACGCCGATGATCGCCGACGAGCGTGGACTCGCCTGGTGGGTCGAGCTACGAGCGCGGGTCGGTCCGCTCACCAGGTCGAAGCAGCTGCGCATGGTGCGCACGCAGTTCGTCGACAACGAGCTCGTGAAGTTCGAACGTGTCGAGGACGACGAGCGCGACCATGCTGAGTGGATCCTCGTCGGTGAGGTATCAGAAGCTGGCCGGGGTGCCCTGCTGACGATGCACCTGGAGTACACCGGTGAGCTGTGGAGCAGGAGCGTGCTCGGCAAGATTCTCGACGACGAGGTGCGCCGCAGCACGGCGGCGCTGGCGCGGCTGCTCAACGAGGCGCCCACGCACTGAGTCGGCCGTCGCCACGTCGTTCGAGTCGCAGCTCGAGGCCGAACGTCTCACTGAGCCGGGCGGCGGTGAGCACCTCGCCCAACTCGCCGCGGGCGACAGTGGTTCCGTGGCGCATGAGCATCGCGTGGGTCAGCGACGTCGGCACATCCTCGACATGATGGGTGACGACGACGAGCGGGGGAGCGCCGGCATCGGTGGCGAAGTGGTCGAGGGCCTCGACGAGTTGCTCACGTCCGGCGAGGTCGAGCCCAGCGGACGGTTCGTCCAGCAGCACGATGGCCGGATCGTTCATCAGCGACCTGGCGAGCAGGACGCGACTGCGCTCGCCCGACGACAGTGTGATCAAGGCATGCCCCGCCAGGTGGCCGACCCCCATCCGTTCGAGGCACTCCGCCGCCCGCTCGTCGTCGCCTGCCGAGTAGCGGTGCCACCACGGCTCGAGGGCGCCGAACCGAGCGGTGCGCACTGCGTCGAACGCCGAGAGTGTTGGCCGCAGCTGGTCGCTGAGCGCCGCGGAGACAAACCCGATGCGCCGTCGCAGGAGGCGCACGTCCGTCGCCCCGAGGCGTTCGCCGAGCACTTCGACGACGCCGGATGTTGGATGCTCGTAGAGCGCGGCGATCCGCAGCAGCGACGTCTTCCCGCAACCGTTGGGACCGAGCAGCAACCAGCGTTCCCCGTGGCGGACGCACAGATCGACGCCGTCGAGGATCGTCGTGGCGCCGCGCACGAAGTGGATGTCGCGGAGCTGCAGCGGGCTGGTCCCCGCCGCCGCTGCGGGGGCTGCGTACGGCTGATTCACGGCGCCAGCTTGGCGGCCGAGATCAAACTGTGTCCGGTTCGTCATGATCGTCATCCAACTGAAACACATCGGCTACACTTCGCCCCGTGACCTGGCGCCGCACACGATTCGTGCTCGCGGTGTTCGGCTTGACGTTGGGCGCCCCATCGCTTGGTCTTGGTGTCGGGACGGGGGCGACCGCCCAGAGTGACGACGACGCCGCGGCGCGTGCCGCCGCGGAGATTCAGGATGCCCGCGATCAGGCCAACGCCGCTGCCGCGGCATGGACTCAGGCGGGCATCGAGCTCGACGAGCTCGACGAGCAGGTGGGTGAGCTGCAGGCCGAGTACGACGCCCTGCAGGCCGATGTCGAGGAGCTGCGCAGCGCCACCGAGCAGGTCGCCATCAACCGGTACCTGGCGGCAGGAACAACCGGGATGACGATCTTCGAAGGACCGCAGGCATCGACCGAGCAGATCGTGGCGAACGAGCTCGTCGCCACCGCCACGAACAGCTCGACCTCGGCGATGGACGAGTACGCCGTTGCGTCGACCGACCTGGAGGGTTTGCGAGAGGAGCTGGAGGACAAAGAGGACGAGCTGGAGGACAAGCGCGACGCCTACGCCGCCGCCCAGGAGGCGGCCGAAGCCGAAGTCGAGCGACTCCAGGAGGTCGAGGCACAGCGTCTCGAAGACGAGCGCGTGCGGCGGATTCTCGAGGCCCAGCGGGCCGAGGAGTTGCGTCAGCAACAAGCCGCGGCCGACGCCCGCGCGGCCGAGGCCGCAGCCCAGGCTCAGGCCTCGACCGGTCAGTCATCGGGTCAAGCGCCCTGGCACTCCCGCTCCGCAGCCGACACAGAACGAGCCACAGCTGCCGGCCGCCCCGGCGCCGTCAGGTGGCGACAATGGCGCGGCGCCGCCGCCCGCCACGCAGCCGAGCACCGACGATGGCAAGGACGACGAACCGTCGCCGACGTCGCCACCGCAGACCGCCGCCCCGAAGCCGACAGCTCCGCCACAGACCGAGCCGCCTCGCAGCGGCATCGCTTGCCCCGTGCGCGGCGCGGCCTACTCGGACACCTGGGGCGCATCGCGCTCAGGTGGGCGCAGCCATCAAGGCGTCGACATGCTCGCTGGCTCCGGCACACCGATCGTCGCCGTCGTGTCGGGCTCCGTGCAGTTCAAGCAGACGAGCCTCGGGGGCAACTCGGCCTGGATCTCCGGCAACGACGGCAACCGCTACTTCTTCGCCCACCTCAGCTCGTTCGCCGGTTCCAGCCGTTCCGTGTCCCAGGGCGAGGTGATCGGATACGTCGGCGACACCGGCAACGCCCGGGGCACACCGCACCTGCACTTCGAAGTGCATCCCGGCGGAGGGGCGGCGACGAACCCGTACCCCTACGTCCGCTCCGCCGGCTGCTGACCGACCGCACCGGAGTGTCAGGTGCGGTGGCGGGCGGCGAGCTGGCCGCAGGCGGCGTCGATGTCGGTGCCCCGATTGCGGCGCACGGTCGCCGACACGCCCAGCGTGTCGAGCTGATCGCGGAACTGTCTGACGCGTGAGGCCGGTGAACCCGTCGTCGGCCAGCCCGGCGTCGGGTTCAGCGGGATGAGGTTGACGTGGGCAGCGGGGCGCAGCCGCCGGGCGAGGGCTGCTAGCTCGACGGCATCGCTGGGCCGATCGTTGACGCCGTCGATCATCGCCCACTCGAAGCTGATCCGGCGGCCCGTGGCGTCGAGATACTGCTGGCAGGCCGCGACGATGGCATCGAGCGGGTAGCGGCGATTGAGCGGCACAAGCTCGTCGCGCAGCGAATCGTTGGCGGCGTGGATACTCACCGCCAGGGTGACCGGAAGCTGGCGGCCGGCGAGGGCGACGATGCCGGGCACGACTCCGACGGTCGACAGGGTGATGTGCCGTGCCGACAACCCGATGGCGTCGTGGATCCGTTGCGTCGCTGCCCACACCGCGGCCTCGTTCGCCAAGGGCTCGCCCATGCCCATGAACACGACGTTGCTGAGACGGTGGCCGGACACCCGGGCACGGCGTGCCGCAACGACGACCTGCTCGACGATCTCGCCCGTCGAGAGGTGACGGTCGAAGCCACTCTGGCCGGTGGCGCAGAATCCGCAACCCATCGCACAACCCGCCTGGCTGGAGATGCAGACCGTGGCGCGGTCGCGGTAGATCATCAGCACCGTCTCGACCTGAAACCCGCCGTCGAGCGCCGAGAGGAACTTGACGGTGTTGCCGTCGTCGGAGACCGTCTCGGCGATCGGCGTGAGCTCGGTCGGGAGCAGGCGCCCGACGTCGTCGCGCAGGCGAAGCGGGAGATTGGTCATCTCGTCGGGGCTCCGCAGACCGACGTACAGGCCCTCCCAGACCTGGTCGACGCGGTACCGCGGCTCGCCGGCGAGGAGCTCGGCGAGGACGTCGCGGGTTGCGCCATAGCGGGTTGGTCCGCTCGGCCGTCGCGGACGCCGGCGCGACAAGGACAGCTCGCGGGTCGTCACCGGGGCATCATCCGATGTCGGCGGCGAGGTGTTCGTAGTCGGCGATGCGAGCCCGGAGCACGTCGAGGCTCGCCGACCAGAACGCCTCGTCGGTGACGTCGAGCCCGAACGCCGTCCCGAGCTGCTCGGCCGACTCCATCCCGGCCCGGGACAGCAGCGTCTCGTAACCGGAGCGGAACCGCTCGGGATCCTCGCGATAGCGGGCGAACAGTCCGAGGCCGAAGAGCAGCCCGTAGGTGTACGGCCAGTTGTAGAAGTGCGAGCTGTAGTAGTGCGGCTTGAGGACCCACATGTACGGGTGGGCCGTCGATTGGTCGAGACCGTCGGCGTACGCCGTGGCCTGAGCGTCGAGCATCAAGTCGTTGAGCTCCGTGACTCCGAGGGTTCGGTCACCCCGCCGGGCGAACACCTCGCGCTCGAACAGGTAGCGGCTATGGATGTCGACGACGACCTGGTTGGCTCCGGCGAGGTCGACGTCGAGGATCGCCAGGCGCTCGGCGCCCTCGTACCGTCGCAGCGCGCTCTCCACGACCAACGTCTCGCAGAAGATGCTCGCTGTTTCGGCAAGGGCCATCGGCAGCCGCCGCTGGAGGTAGGTGCGCTCGGCGAGCGTCGTGTTGTGGTAGGCGTGGCCTAGCTCGTGGGCCAGCGTCTGGGCAGCGTCGGCGCTGCCCGACCAGTTCAGCAGGATCAGCGAGCGGGGGCCGATGAACGGCATGCAGAACGCCCCACCCGACTTGCCGTCGCGCGGTGCGGCGTCGATCCACTGCTCGTCGACAGCACGGCTGACCAGGCCGCCGAGGTGGGGGCTGAACTCGGCGAAGGCGTCGCGGACCGTCGCCACGCCTTCCTCCCAGCTCACGCTCGTTGCGGCGACGGGACACGGGGCGACGAGGTCGGACCACTTCAAACCCTCGTTGGTGGCGCCACCGTGGAGCGCTGCCTTGGCCCGCATCCAGCGACGGAAGTCGCCGAGCGAGTCGGCGACCGCCGCCTGCATGGCGTCGAACGTCGGTCGGCTGACGGCGTTGGCGAACAACGAGGCGTCGAGCGGATCGTCCCAGTGGCGTCGCCGGTTGACGATCGTCGCTTCGCCCTTGATCGCGTTGATCGCCGCCGCGCAGGGCACGGCGACCTGCGGCCAGGCGGTCATCTCTGCGTCGTAGCCGGCCTGGCGGACCGCCGGATCTCCGTCGTTGGCGAGCCCGCGCACCGCCGGCATCGGCAGTCGTACGGTGCCCGAGGGCAGTTCGACGTCGACGCTCAGCTGCGACGTGACGTCACGGTGCAGGTTGTTCCACGACGTCGATCCAACCGTGGACAGCTCGGCGTAGAGACCTTCTTCGGCTTCGCTCATCTGGTGCGCTGACTGGGCGGCGAGGCGGAGCAACGGACCGGCGTGCTCAGCCGCGACAGCGCTGTGGCTCGCCAGGGCGTCAGCACTGTCGTTGAGCGCGCCCATCCAATCGGCGAGGCGGGCGAGGAGCGGTTTGACGCGGGCCTCGACGGTGAGCACTTCGGCGAACAGCGATTGCGCCCGCTCGATGCGGCTATCCGTGCTGACGGTGGCGTAGACGTAGCTGCGGAGCAAGGTGACGAGGGCGCCGAGGTCGTTGAGCACGGCGATCGCCTCGTCTGCGGAGCGCCCGTCGGCTTCCGTGGCTGGGCGTGGCTGGATGGCGCGGATCTCGTGGCGGTCGAAGACCGCGGTGGTCCGTTCGACGTCGGCGCGAGCCTGCTCCAATGCGGCACGGAACTCGCGCGACTCGAGCGACCCGTACAGGTCGACGACGCTCCAGCGGGGCAGCTCGTCGAGATCGGCGGCGGCTTCCACAGCGTCGAGCACCTACTCGACGTTAGCCAGCACTTCTCCGACGTAGGCCCGGTCGATGCGATCGACGACAAAACCGAGGCGGTCGTACATCGCCCTCGCCGCCGTGTTTTCGGCGGCCACGTAGAGCAGCGCCTCGGTCATCCCTGCGGCGGCGAGATGGTCGAGTCCGGCGAGCGTCAGCTGCGTTCCAAGGCCGAGCCCCTGGAAGTCCGGATCGACACCGATCACGTAGATCTCACCATGGTCGGGATCGTGACGCTTGGTCCAACAGAACGCCGCGAGGCGGCCGTCGCGCTCGTGGAGCCGCAGGTCATCGGCATCGAACCACGGTTGGCGCATCCGCTGGCGCAGCGTCTCGATGGTCCATCCCGACTGTTCGTGATGGCCGGCGAAGGCCCGATTGTTGACCGCCAGCCAGGCGTCCTCGTCGCCCGGTCGGAAGCCGCGGGTCGCCACCTCGGGCCGCCGCTCCGTCGGCAGTGGGCGGCGCATCAACAGGAGCTCGCGGTCGACTCGTAATCCGTGCTCGGCGGCGATCGCCTCGTCGGTGGCGGTCGGCGCGTACACCCACCAATCGACGCGTCCGCCACCCTCGCCTGCGACGGCGGCAAGGAGGCGCTCGACGAGCAGCCGCATGGCGCTGCCGTCACGGTGATGCGGATCGGTCACCGTCTGCATCGTCCAGTCTCCGTCGCGTTGCGAGGCGATCGCCATCCCGGTGATTGCGGTGCGGCCTTCGTCGACGATCTGGATGACGACTGCGGGAGCGGCCCGGCCGCCGACCAGATCGTCGAGGTCGGCGGCGAGTTGATCCGACAGACCACGGAATCCGTCGGCCCGTGCCGCGTCAGCGACCAGGCGTTGTACGTTGAGCGCGCTTGCCGCGTCGAGCAGCCGGGTGGTCGACGGCGATTCGCCGACTGGCTGCGAGCCCATGCGTTGCGACCGTAGCGAACGAGCGAGTGATTGGATGGCGAAACCGAGAACGCCCAAGGGACGCACCCGCGAGGTTGCCCGACGGTTGACCGCCGAGTACCCGGACGCGGTCTGCGAGCTCGACCACCGCAGCCCGTGGGAGCTCCTCGTGGCGACGATCCTGTCCGCCCAGACGACCGACGCCGGCGTCAACCTGGTCACTCCGCAGCTGTTCCGTCGATTTCCGACGCCGGCCGACCTCGCCGCCGCCGACCCGCGGGAAGTCGCCGAGATGATCCGTCCTACTGGGTTCTACCAGAACAAGACCCGCAGCCTGTTGGGGATGGCGGCGGCCGTCGAGGAGCGCTTCGGCGGCCAGGTACCCTCGCGGCTGGACGACCTCGTGACGCTGCCCGGGGTCGGCCGCAAGACTGCCAATGTCGTGCGCAGCGTGGCGTTCGACCTCCCCGGATTACCCGTCGACACCCACGTCGGACGGCTGTCGCGGCGCCTCGCGTTGACCACCCACGAGGACCCGGTGAAGGTAGAACTCGAGCTCAACGGGTACCTGCCGGCCGCCGAACGGGGCAGATTCAGCCTGTGCATGATCCTCCATGGCCGCCGGGTCTGCCTCGCCAGATCGCCGCGGTGCGCGGACTGCGTCCTCGAAGACATCTGTCCGTCGAGTCGCTTGCCGACCCGCCGCCGTCGTGTGACGACCGTCACAAGCGAGGGATGAGATGTTCCGAGCCCGATGTCGGCGTGTTACCATCGAACAGATCAACCAGGATCCCGCCACCTGGGTTGCCGCGACGCCGGGATCCGCCGCCTGGCGTCGCACGAACGACGGCCTCTTCGTGAGGCCGTCGTTCACGTTGTAAGCCCAGTTCGCGCACACGATTCACACGAAGATCGCGCCGAATCCGCGCACAGTCTCAGCGCGAGGCCGCCTTCAGCGCCCTGCGGACCGCTCGCTCGGCGACACCCAACGAACGCTCGGCTTCCTCGATCGCCGTCCGCAAGTCGTCTCGGTCCACGGCGACGCGGCCGGCCAGCTCCTTGACACGCCCCTGGTAGTCGGTGATCGCTTCGGCGGCGGCGCCCAGTTCGGCGGCGATTGACGCGGTCACACGATAAACCTCATCCTCCAACGTTCGCGCTCCACCGTTATCGTCGCCAAGCGTGAGCAGCCTGAGCGCAGACCCGGTGCCCGTGCGTGGCGACCTCCGGGAGCTGCCCGGCTACCACTCACCACAGGTCGGGGCCGAGGTCCGCCTGAACACCAACGAGTCGCCGTTCGCCCCACCGGCGCCGTGGCTCGCTGAGTACCTCGACGCCGTCGGCGCGCTCGCGTGGAATCGCTATCCGGATCGCCAGGCCACAGCGCTGCGGGCGGCGATCGGTGACTTCCACCGTGCGCCTGCCGAGCGGGTCTTCGCCGCCAACGGCTCCAACGAAGTCATCCAGTCTCTGCTCCTGGCGTATGCCGGTCCCGGGCAAACGGTGGTCGTGTTCGAGCCGACCTACCAACTGCACGGCCACATCGCCCGGATCACCGGGGCCACCGTCGTGGCCGGCGAGCGTCGTGACGATTTCACGCTCGATCCGGCGCACGCTGCCGACGTGATCGCCGGCGCCGAGCCGGCGGTGACGTTCTTGTGCTCGCCGAACAACCCGACTGGAGTCATCGAACCGCCCGAAATCGTCGACCTCGTCGTCGCGGCGGCACCCGGGCTCGTCGTCGTCGACGAGGCCTACGCCGAGTTCTCGTCGTGGTCGGCGCTCGATCGGGTCAGCGACGAAGGACGACTCGTCGTGGTGCGCACCTTCTCCAAGACGTGGAGCATGGCGGCGGCCCGGCTCGGCTACGCCGTGGCGCCGACCTGGGTCGTCGCCCAGCTCGACAAGGTCGTGTTGCCCTACCACCTCGATGCCGCCAAACAGCTCGCTGGGACGCTCGCCGTCCGCCACGTTGCCGACATGGAACGTCGGGTCAGCGCGCTCGTCGAGGAGCGGGGTCGCCTCGCCGCGGGCCTGGCCGACCTGGGCGACCGGGGCGTCGAGGCGTTCCCGTCCGGTGCCAACTTCATCCTCGTGCGCTTCCACCGGCACGATGCCCGCGACGTCTGGCAACGCCTCCTCGACGCCGGCGTCCTCGTCCGCGATTGCAGTGGCTGGCCGCGGCTCGACGGTTGCCTGCGCGTGACCGTGGGCCTGCCCGCCGAGAACGACCGCTTTCTGGCCGCCCTCGAGGAGGCCGTCGCGACTCCGGGCCGGCGGGTTGCGTCGCTCAAGGAGCTGGCGTGAGATCGGCGTCTCGTCAGCGGTCAACCAAGGAGACGACCGTCGCCGTCACCGTCGAGCTCGACGGCACCGGTCGCACCGACGTCAGAACGGGGATCCCGTTCTACGACCACATGCTCGACCAGCTCGGCCGGCACAGCGGTTTCGACCTCACGGTGCACGCCGAGGGCGACCTGCACATCGACACGCATCACACCGTCGAGGACGTCGCGATCACGCTCGGCGAGACGTTCGCCGAGGCGCTCGGCGACAAGGCGGGAATTCGCCGCTTCGCCAGCGGTCTGTACCCGCTCGACGAGGCGCTCGTCGAGGTTGCCCTCGACCTGTCCGGCCGGCCGTTCGTCGCCTGGGACGTGCCGATGCCCGAGAGCCTGCCGCTGGGCGACCCACCGTTCGATCCGCAACTCGCCGAGCATGCCGTGTCGTCGTTCGCCACCAACGCGGCGATCACCTTGCACCTCGCGTTGCGAGCGGGGCGCAACACGCATCACATCATCGAAGCGACGTTCAAGGGCCTCGCCCGCTGTCTTCGTGACGCCGTGCGCATCGACGCCGCCGCCGAAGGTGTGCCGTCGACGAAAGGCACGCTATGACTGCGCAGCCGCTCATCGCGGTCGTGGATTACGGGATCGGCAACCTGCACTCGGCGCAGAAGGCGCTCGCCCGCCAGGGTGCCGACGCCCGACTCACCGACGACCCCGGTCTGATCGCCGACGCTTCCGCGGTCGTGCTCCCCGGAGTCGGGTCGTTCGGCGCGTGCATGACGGCGCTGCGCTCCTGTCGATTGGAGCAGCCGGTGCTCGACGCCGCGGCGTCGGGCCGCCCGTTCCTCGGGATCTGTGTAGGCATGCAGATGCTCTTCGGGGCGAGCGAGGAGAGCCCTGGCGTCGACGGGCTCGGCGTGATCCCCGGTGTCGTGCGCTGGATCCCGGGTGACGTCAAGCGGCCGCAGATGCAGTGGAACATCGTGTCGCTCCGCGAGAACACGGACCCGCTCTTCGCCGGACTCGTCCGCGACCCGTGGTTCTACTTCGTCCATTCGCTGCACGGCGTTCCCGATGACCCCGACGTCGTCACGGCGACGTGTGCGTACGGGACGACGATCAACGCCGGGTTCCGTGTTGGGTCGGTTGCCGCCGTGCAGTTCCACCCCGAGAAGTCGGCGTCGTGGGGTCTGTCGCTGCTCGGCAACTTCGTCGAAACCGTTGAGCGCGATCGAGTCGACGCCGCTTCAGCATCGTGACCGTTCAGCTCTTTCCGTCGATCGACCTGCGCGACGGCCGGGTCGTGCGTTTGCGCCAGGGCGACTACGACCGCGAGACCGCCTACGACCTCGATCCCGTGGTCGTCGCCCAGGACTTCAGCGCCGCCGGGGCGCCGTGGATCCACGTCGTCGATCTCGATGCGGCGCGCAGCGGCGTGGCGACGAATCGCCGGGCGATTGCCGAACTGGCGGCCGCTGTAGCGGGACGGGCCCGCATCCAGTCGGGTGGCGGTGTGCGCTCGCTCGACGATGCCGCCGAGCTGGCCGACGCGGGGGTCGCCCGTGTCGTGATGGGATCCGCGGCCGTCGCCGATCCGTCGCTCGTCGAAGCGGTCGCCCGCCGAGTTCCAGTCGCCGTGGCCCTCGACCACCGGCGCGGGGTCGTCGCCGTCGAGGGATGGACGTCGGCGTCGTCGCTTGCGCTGCGGGACGGCTTGGTGCGCTTCCCGTCGGCCGAGGCGTTCGTGATCACCGATATCGAGCGTGACGGCGAGCTGTCCGGGCCTGACCTCGAGGGCATCCGTGACGCGGTGATGGCGTCGGACGTCGCGGTGATCGCCAGCGGAGGGGTTGCCTCGCTCGACGACGTGCGAGCCCTCGCGTCCGTCCCCGGGCTCGGTGGGATCATCACGGGAAGGGCGCTCTACGAGGGACGTTTCACCGTGGCCGAGGCGCTCGAGGCGATCGGCGAGGTACCGGCGTGAGTATGGCCAGAGAACGCGTCGCACGCTGCGAGCGACGAGGCGCCAGCCGAGGAGCGTCCAACAGCGGCCTGCGTGGCCGGGGAACGCAATGAACGTTGCACGAGTTGTGCCGTGCCTCGACGTCACGGGTGGACGGGTCGTCAAGGGCACCCGTTTCGTCGATCTGCGCGACGCCGGCGACGCCGTCGAGCTCGCCGCGCGCTATGACGCGGAGGGTGCCGACGAGCTCGTCTTCCTCGACATCACGGCGTCGAGCGACCGGCGTGACACGACGATCGAGATGGTCCGGCGTGTCGCAGACGAGGTGTTCATCCCGTTCACCGTCGGCGGGGGGATTCGCACGGCCGACGACGCCCGGCGCATGCTGCGCGCAGGTGCCGAGAGGGTCGCCGCCAACACGGCGGCCGTCGAACGCCCCGCGTTGCTGTCCGAGATCGCTGCGGAGTTCGGAGCGCAGAGCGCGGTGTGCGCCATCGACGCAAAGCGCCGGGATCCCGGCAATCCGCAGGCGGGCTGGACCGTGTACCTCCACGGCGGGCGCACGCCGACCGACCTCGACGCCGTCGAGTGGGCGGTACGGGCCGCCGAACTGGGCGCCGGTGAGATCCTCCTCACCTCGATGGACCGCGACGGCACGGGGGAAGGATTCGACGTCGAGCTCACCCGCACGGTCGCCGACGCCATCGGCGTGCCGGTGATCGCCAGCGGGGGAGTGGGCACCCTCGACCACCTCGTCGAGGGGATCGTCGACGGTCACGCCGACGCGGTGCTCGCTGCGTCGATCTTCCACTACGCGCACCACAGCATCGCCGACGCCAAAGCGCTGCTGAGGAGCCACGGCATCACCGTGCGCCCAGTCGTCGGCTAGAACGGGTGGTTGTGAGCACAAAGACGAGCATGGAGTACCGCCGGCTGGGACGGACGGGGATCAAGGTGTCGGTGTTGTCGTTCGGTTCGTGGGTGACGTTCGACACTCAGGTCGCCGTCGACGCCGCCGTCGAGTGCATGCAGGCGGCCCATGACGCCGGGTGCAACTTCTTCGACAACGCCGAGGCCTACGCCGGCGGTCGCAGCGAGACGATCATGGGCGAAGCGCTGCGCCAGCTGGACTGGCCGCGGTGGTCCTACGTCGTCACCACCAAGCTGTTCTGGGGCATCCACGACGACGTCAACATGAAGAACACGCTCAATCGCAAGTACCTCCTGCAGGCGATCGACGGATCGCTGGAACGGTTCGGCCTCGACTTCGTCGACATCGTGTACTGCCATCGCCCCGATCCGGAGACGACGATCGAGGAGACGGTGTGGGCGATGAGCGACATCGTGTCGTCCGGCAAGGCGCTGTACTGGGGGACCAGCGAGTGGTCGGCGGCCGAGATCCGCGAGGCGATCGAGGTCGCCGAACGGCATCACCTGCACAAGCCGGTCACCGAGCAGCCGCAGTACAACCTGCTCGAGCGCCAGCGAGTCGAGGTCGAGTACGCCGAGCTGTTCGACGAGTTCGGCTACGGCACCACGACGTGGAGCCCGCTGGCGTCCGGGCTGCTCACCGGCAAGTACCGCGACGGCATTCCCGACGACTCCCGCGGCGCCCTGCCCGGCTACGGCTGGCTGGCCGAGGAGATCACCGACCCGGCCGCCGTGGCGAGGGTCGAGAAGCTGCGCCCGATCGCCGACGAGCTCGGCTGCACGCTCGCCCAGCTGGCCCTCGCCTGGTGCACCAAGAACCCCAACGTGTCGACCGTGATCACGGGCGCCAGCAAGGTCGAGTCAGGTCGTCGAGAACTTCGCCGCCCTCGACGTGATCGCGGCGCTGACCCCCGACGTCCTCGAACGCATCGACGCCGCGGTCCAGTAGCCGGCGTCGATAGCTTGCACGTCGTGCGCACGTCCGACGACAAGCTGCCGATCCAGATGCTCAACGACCGCCTGCTCGTGCGCATCCCCGACAGTGAGAGCGAACGGCGCAGCCAGGGCGGCATCCTCATCCCGGCGACCGCCCAGATGGCCAAGCGCCTGGTGTGGGCGGAGGTCGTCGCCCACGGCCAGAACGTCCGCTCGGCGGAGGTCGGCGACCTCGTCCTGTTCTCGCCAGAGGACCGCTACGAGGTCGAGGTCCAAGGCTGCGACTACATCATGTTGCGCGAGCGCGACATCCACGCTGTCGCCGCCCAGCGCATCGAGGCATCGACGGGGCTCTACCTGTGACCATCGGCGGCGAACTCGATCTGGCGGCGATCAAGTTCGACGACAACGGCCTCGTCCCGGCGATCGCCCAGGACGCCGTCACCGGCGACGTGCTGATGCTGGCCTGGATGAACGCCGACAGCGTGCGCCTGACGCTCGAAGAGGGGCGGATGGTCTACTGGAGCCGCAGCCGCCAAGAGCTGTGGCGCAAGGGGGCGACGAGTGGCGACGTGCAGACGGTGCGCCAGGCGTTCTACGACTGCGACGGCGACACGTTGCTGTTCAAGGTCACCCAGCACGGTCGCGGGGCGTGCCACACCGGGGCGCACAGCTGTTTCTTCACGCCGCTGTCCGTCGCCGCCGCGAGCGAGTGACCACCAACCGCCTGCGCCCGAGCAGGGACGAGTTCCGCGAGCTCGCCGCCGAGCACACCGTCGTACCGGTGTGGACCGAGGTGCTCGCCGACCTGGAGACGCCGGTCGCCGCCTTCGCCAAGCTGGTCGGCGAGGGCAACGGTTTCCTGCTCGAGTCGGTCGAGCACGGCGAGCGGTGGGGACGCTTCTCGTTCGTCGGGTGGGATCCGGTACTGACGATGACGCTGCGCGACGGCGTCGTGCTGGTCGAAGGCTCCGAGCACGTCGACGTCCCCAGGGATCGGGGCATCCTCGCCGCCATCGAGGCGGTTCTCGCGGCCTACGACGCTCCCGAGCTGCCGGAGTTGCCACCGCTGTCGGGTGGGCTCATCGGCTACCTCGGCTACGACGTGATCCGCGAGGTCGAACGGCTGCCCAACGCGCCGCCGAGCGATCAGCGCTTCCCGGATGCGGTGATGAGCATGATCGGATCGCTGGCCGCCTTCGATCACTGGCTCCAACGCCTCACGCTCATCGAGAGCGTGCCGATCCATACGGAAGACGAGGCCGAGCTGGACACCGCCTACGACGCCGCTGTCGCGCGGTTGGAAGCCGCCGTGGGCGCCCTCGGGCGACCACTGCCGTACGTACCGGTCGCCCCGCCGTCCGCCGACGAGCACCCGCCGAAGGTTGTCAGCTCGATGCCCGACGGCGACTACCAGCGGGCGGTCGTCGCAGCCAAGGAGCACATCGTCGCCGGCGACATCTTCCAGGTCGTCCTCGCCCAGCGCTTCGACTTCCAGCTCGACGCCGATCCGTTCGACGTCTACCGGGTCTTGCGCCAGATCAACCCGAGCCCGTACATGTACTTCGTGCGCGGACCGGAGGTCACCGTCGTCGGGTCGTCGCCCGAGCCGATGGTCAAGCTCGTCGACGACACGGTGATCTCCCGGCCGATCGCCGGCACGCGCAAGCGCGGCCGCACCGACGAGCACGACCGACGCCTCGCCGCCGAGCTCGTGGAACATCCCAAGGAGCGCGCCGAGCACGTGATGCTCGTCGACCTGGCCCGTAACGACGTCGGTCGCGTGGCCCGCTTCGGGACCGTACACGTCGACGAGCTGTTGACGTTGGAGCGCTACAGCCACGTGATGCACCTCACGTCGCAGGTCTCCGGCACGCTCGTGCCCGGCCTCGGCCCGATCGACGTGCTCCGGGCGACACTCCCAGCCGGCACCGTGAGCGGGGCGCCGAAGGTGCGGGCGATGGAGATCATCGACGAGCTCGAGCCCGTCAAGCGCGGGCCGTACGCCGGGGTGGTCGGCTACGTCGACTGGCGGGGCAACCTCGACACGGCGATCGCCATCCGCACGATGTTCGTCGACAACGGCGTGGCCAGCGTGCAGGCCGGTGCAGGAATCGTCGCCGACTCCGACCCCGACGACGAGAATCTGGAGTGCCGCAACAAGGCCGCCGCCCTGCTCGCCGCCGTCCCGGCAGCCCGCCGCATGCGCCGGCGCGCCGACTAGCGATCCCCCACGAAGTGGCAGGCGGCTCGGTGCCGGCGGGTCGCCGCCCCGACGCAGGGATCGTCCGTCGTGCACACGATGCGTGACGAATCGGCCGACGGGCCGACCGGGCAACGGGGGTGGAACCGGCATCCCGCCGGCGGGAGGTGGGGATCGGGTGGTTCGCCGTCGATCGGCCGGTTTCCCTCGTCCGGACCGGTGACCGTGCCAGGCACAGCATCGAGGAGCACCTTGGTATAGGGATGCTGCGGGTTGGCGATGAGCTCGTCGGTGGCCCCGACCTCGACGATCTGGCCGAGGTACATCACGGCGATCGTGTCGCTGAGGTAGCGGACGACCGCCACGTTGTGGCTGATGAACAGCATCGTGAAGCCGAGCGCCGCACGGATCTCGCGCAGGACGTTGAGGATCGAGCCCTGCACGGAGACATCGAGTGACGAGGTCACCTCGTCGGCGATCAGGACGAGTGGTTCGGCGGCCAGTGCCCGGGCGATCGACACGCGTTGGAGTTGGCCACCCGACAGCTGTCGGGGCAGCGCCCCGGTGACAGCTGGCTCGAGGGAGACGAGCTCGAGCAGTCGATTCGTCTCGAGCCGGCGCTGCTGCCGGCCGAGCCTCCGGCCCGCCGTCAGCGCTTCGGCCATCGAGTCGCCGATCGTCATCCGAGGATCGAGCGACGAGTGCGGGTCCTGGAACACCATCTGGATGCGCCGCCGCCGTTGACGAGCGTCCCGGCTCGGCCCGGAGATCGCTTCGCCATCGAGGGTGATCGCCCCGCCGGACAGCTCGGCGAGACCGACGATCGCCTTGGCGAGCGTCGACTTTCCGGACCCCGACTCGCCGACGAGGCCGACGATGCCGCCAGCGGGGAGGTCGAGGCTGATGTTGTCGACCGCGGCGATCGCCCGCCGTCCGGTTCCATATCGCACCGTGACGTCGCGGACCGAGAGCAGGCTCACGAACGGACCACCTCATCGGCCCTTGCCTGGTCGCGGTTCGTTTGTGGATTCCAGCAGGCCACACGCCGACTGCTCTCGATCGGCTCGAGCGTGGGGAGCTCGGCGCGACAACGATCGTCGGCGTGCGGGCAACGTGGAGCGAACGCGCAGCCCGGGGTCACGCTTCGCGGGTCGGGCGGCCTGCCGGGAATCGATGCCAGCGGTTGATCCCGGTCGACCGCCATGTCGGGAACGGCGGCGACCAGCGCCCGCGTGTACGGATGGGCGGCAGCCCCACGGATCACGGTCGAGATGTCGGCTTCCTCGACGACCCGTCCGGCGTACATCACGACGATCCGGCTGCACAGCTCGGCCACCGCGGCGATGTCGTGGGAGATCAGCAGGACCGACGCACCCTCGTCCCGGTTGACCTGGCGAAGGAGGTCGAAGATCTGACGCTGCACCGTGACGTCGAGGGCGGTCGTCGGCTCGTCGGCGATGAACAGCTTGGGCTTGCCCATCAGCCCCATGGCGATGACGGCGCGCTGCTTCATGCCACCCGACAGCTCGTGGGGGTAGGACCGCAAGCGGCGCTGCGGGGCGGCGATGCGGACCTGGCGAAGCTTGTCGGCGGCTCGTTCGGTGGCCGCCGTGTGACTCATCCCGTCGTGGACCTCGGACACCTCGGTGAGCTGTCGTCCGACGCGCAACGCCGGGTTGAGCGCCGATCCCGGATTCTGGAAGACCATCGGCAGCGAGGTGCCGAGCAACCGGCGGCTCTCGCCCGGCGGAAGTTCGAGGACGTCGTGCCCGTCGAACCGAAACCGTTCGACGGTCACCTCACCGGGCTCGGAGACGAGCTGGGCGATGGCCAGGGCGGTGACGGACTTGCCCGAACCGGATTCGCCGACGATGCCGACCAGCTCGCCCCGTCGAACCGTCAGCGTGACGTCGCGCACCGCCCGGATCTCTCCGTCCGGTGACGGGAACGACACGGCGAGGCCGCCGATGTCGAGCACGGTGTCGGTGTCGGTGCCCGTCGGCGGAGCCACGGCGAGTCGAGCGCGCCGCTGTCGCCGTCCCTGCGGCGTGCTCATCGCGTGTCGTCCACTGGCGACCTGGGCGAGGCCCTCACCCAACAGGTTGAACGTCAGTCCGGCGAAGACGATCGCCGCTCCCGGCGCCAGCGCCCCGGCCGGGTTGATGTAGATCCGGGCGAGCCCCTCGTTGAGCATCCGACCCCAGTCGTAGAACGGCGGTTGCACGCCGAGGCCGAGGAACGACAGCGCCGAGAAGGCGAGCAGGGCGGTGCCGATCGCGGTCGTCACGTTGAGCACGATGGGCTCGGCGATGTTCGGCAGGATGTGGCGGGTGAGGAGGCGGGTTCGCCCGACGCCGAGCACGCGGGCGGCGGCGACGTAGTCGGTTCCGCCGGCCGACGAGGCGAGCGTGTGCGTGAGCCGGGCGAGGGCCGGGGCCCCGGCGACGCCGAGGGCGACCACCGCCCCAGCGGCGCCGACACCGAACACGACGGCGACGAACAGGGCGAGGATCAGACCCGGAAAGGCCACGAGCATGTTGATCAGCCCGGTGAGGGCGCGACCTGACCGCCGGCTCATCACCGACGGAAGTACTCCGAGGGTGATCCCGAGCGTCGACGCCAGCGCCGTCGACAGCAGCGCGTACCACAGCGACAGCCGCGTCGCGACGAGCACACGAGCGAAGACGTCGCGTCCGAGCCCGTCGGTGCCGGCCGGGTGCTCCCAGGTGGGGCCCTGCAACATTGCCGCAGTGTCGATTCGATCAGCGGCATCACCCCAGATGAGCGGGGCGAACAGGGCGAGGAACAGCAGAATCGCCACACCGACGAGGCCGGCACGGCCACTGGCCGTCGAGAGCAGCGCTCGCATCCGATGGGCGAACTTCATCGCCTTAGTGCTCCTTGATGACCGAGCGCGGGTCGATGATGGCGAGGAGGATGTCGACGATCAGGTTGACGGTCGAGCGTGATCGCGGCGAGGAGGAGGCTGAGCGTGAGGGCGATCGGATAGTCGCGAGCGATCACCGATCGGACAACGGTGCTGCCGATGCCCGGCCAGGCGAAGACGTTCTCGACGAGCACGGTGCCGGCCACCAATCCGGCGAGGAAGAGCCCACTGATCGTCAGCGACGCCGTGAGCATGTTCGGCAGGGCGTGGCGCAGGTACACGATGCGGGCCGGGAGTCGTTTGCTGCGGGCGGTGCGGATGTAGTCCTCCCCGAGCACGCGCAGCGCTTCCAGGCGGATCACCCGCGAGAGCACGGCGATCGATCCGAGGGTCAACGACAGCACGGGAAGGACGTAGGCCGAGGGTCCAGACGACTCGGCAACCGGGAGGAGCTGCCACGTCACGCCGAACAGGGCGACGAGTGCGGTGGCGAGGACGAAGTCGGGGATCGCCTGCACGAAGCCGGTGACGCCCGCGAAGCCAACCTCGGTCCTGCGGTGTCTCCCGTTCTGCGTGAAGATCGCCATCCCCAGCCCGAGCGGGTAGGCGACGACGATCGTGAAGACGAAGGCCGTCCCGACGAGTTTCAGGGTGTTCGGCAGCCGGTCGCTGATGATCTCGCTGACGGGCTGCCCGGTGATGATCGACGTGCCGAAGTCACCGGTGACGGTGTCGCCGAGGTAGGCGACGTACTGCTCGGCCAACGGCTTGTCGAGGCCGAGGTCGTGGCGCCGAGCGGCGACGAGTTCGGGCTGGGCGGTGATTCCACCGAGGGCGGTCCGCACGGGGTCGCCCGGGATCGCGTGGATCATCGCGAACGACACCGTGATCAGCAGGAACAGGCTGGCGACAAGCCTCGCCAGACGCCGGAGGATGAACGCCGGCCAGGGGTGCCGATTCCCCCATGCCGTGCGCGGGGTCCCTACCGTGACTGGTTGATAGCCGGCGGCCTCCTCGATTCCCGTTGACCCGATGGTGATGGGCTAGGCCTCCACGAGACGCAGGCTGTTGGCGATGATCCCGATTCGTCCAACGGCGAATTCGGCGCCGTTGCCGAAGGTCGGCGCCGTGGTGGCGGCGACCGGCAGGATGTTCATCTGGGCATAGAGCTCGGCCTCGGCGGCGTCCCACACCTCGCATGCTTCCGCACCGGTGAGGGCGCTCGCCTCGGCGACGAGGGCGTCGTACTCAGCGTTGGCGACGGCGGAGAAGTTGACGCCGTCGGGTGGCTGAGCTCCGGAGACGAACGCCACTGCCAGGCTCGGCACGTCGAGGTTGAGGGCGGCGAGGAACACGTCCCACGCCCGCGTCTCGAAGGCGATCGTGTTGAACTGGGCCTGGTCGACACCTTGCAATTGCACGTCGACGCCGAGTTCCTGCCATGCCGCCATGGCCAGTTCCATCGACAACGCCGAGTTCTCGATCTCGACGACGTACAGCGCCCGGATCGTCAGCGGCGCGCCGTCCTTCTCGCGCACGCCGTCGGAGCCCATCACCCAGCCCGCTTCGTCGAGCAGTTGCCCGGCCGCGTCGACGTCGGCGCCGGCGGTGAGGAATGCTCCAACGGTGTCCCCCGGGCACGCCTTCGGGAGTGTTACGGCGAGCCCGCTTGCCAGTGCACCGTTGCCCGCCGTTTGCACGCTCATCAGCTCCTGCAGGTCGAGGGCACCCATCAGCGCTTGACGCACTGCGACGTCGGCCGTGGGCAGGCCTTCCATCTGGTTGAAGAAGAACTCGCCGACGATCGCCTGGTTCTCGGTGACGAAGTAGCCCTCGTTCTCGACACGCTGGCGATCAGCACCGGCGATCGTGGCAATGTCGACCTCGCCCGACAACAGCAGGTTGGCGGCAGTCGACTCGTTGGGGATGATCCGCACGACCACCTCGGACGGGAACCCGGGCAGTTCGCTCGTCGCTCCGTCCGGCCCCCACGTGTAGTCCTCCCGGGCGCTGAACGTGTAGTGGTCGTCGGGCACGGCCTCTTCGAGGACGAACGGACCTGTGCCGTTGGTCCCCGAGGCGAGGGTGCTGCGATCGGCGAGGCCGGCGTCGCACACGATGAACAGTGCTGCACCGGTGTTCTGGAGCATGAACGGGACGGGTGTCTCACTCGTCAGCGTCACGGTGCGCGCCGCGTCGTCCGCCTCCGCGGTGACGCCCGGCGGAACGTACAGGCCGAGCAGCGGCGATTGGTTGGCCGGATCGGCGACGAACGAGAAGTTGTCGGCGACCGTCGTGGCCGTCAACGGTGTGCCGTCGGCGCACGTGACGCCGTCCTTCAGCGTGTAGGTGACGCTTGTCGGGCTCTCTTCCCAGCTCTCGGCCAAGCCGGGGGTGATCTCGCCATCCTGCCCCAGGTAGACGAGGGTCTCGTAGGCGAAGCTGTTGACAGCGTTGGTCGTCACGAACACCGAGAGGTGCGGATCGAGGCTGCCCGGATCGGCACCGACGACAACCGTCGCCGTCCCACCGGCAGCCGGCGCAGTGGCGGCTTCCTCGCCGGCACTGGCGACGCCGGCCACACCGCCCAAGCCGACGAGGGCGGCGACCGAGGCCGCCGCCGCCCGGCGGCGCGCCGCCCGACGCTCGTCGGCCCCCCGCTGACGATTCGTCGTGACGTTATGCGCCCTCATCGTGTCCTCCCCCTGCCCATGGCGATCACCCTGGTGCGGCGCCAACCGTATGGTCGGTCAGGCTGCCACCGAATCGTGGGCGGACCCAAATGCGGACGTCATTCGTAGTTCCAGCCGACGAACGTCGGGTCAGGTGGCGACGCGGGGGTTGGCA
Source organism: Ilumatobacteraceae bacterium (assembly GCA_963772825.1). Lineage (GTDB taxonomy): Bacteria > Actinomycetota > Acidimicrobiia > Acidimicrobiales > Ilumatobacteraceae > Desertimonas. The sequence continues at coordinate 21,458 of CAVYYX010000020.1, forward strand.
CGGGCACCGTGGTGGAGGTACTGCGGCACGCCATCGTGGAACTCGTAGAACACCGCCGGGGTGGGGGTCTCCGACTCCTCGTCGTGGAGGAGGAAGGTCTCGTCGTCGACGGGGATCAAGGTCACCTTGGTCACCGGATCCGGCGTGATCGCGGCGATCGGGCCGCTGAGCGTGACGGTCCCGACGAGGCGCCCGGCCTCTGGCGCCAGGTCGTAGCGCACGGAGAGCCGTTGGTACGAACCGGCAAAGCGCTCGAGGTCGACCTCCGGCGGCTCGGCTGGTGCCTGGAGTGGACCGGGCATCGTGATGCCGGCGAGCTCGGCGACCAACTCACCGAACAGCGTCCTCGTACACCTGCTGCGTCCCCGCCCCGCCGTTGGCGACCAAACTGATCGCCAGGTCTGAGTCAGGAACGATGCGCAGCCGCGACGACTGGCCGATCGTGCCTCCGTCGTGGCCGTACACGCGCCGGCCGTCCCACTCGAACAGGATCACGCCGAGACCCCAATGCGTGCCGAGCGTGTGACGATCAGGGCTCGCGACCTGAGGCTCGAGCATCGACCCGATGCGCTCGGCCGACACGAGCTGATCTCCCTCCGGACCCTTCCCGGCGTCGAGGTGGAGCCGGGCGAACGTCAGGACATCGTCGACGGTGGAGTTGATCAGCCCCATCGGGCCACAGGCGCGGGGCAACATCCACACCGGCGCGACCTCCAGCGCAGCGCCGGGTGACGGGGCGACGTGCCCGACCGCGGCGCGATGGAGCAGCGCTTCCTCGGGCAGCGTGCCGGTGTGCCCGAGCCCGAGTGGATCGAACAGCCGCTCGCGCATCGCGGCGTCCCACACCTTGCCGGTGACCACCTCGATGACCCGGCCGAGGATCGAGAAGCCGGTGTTGCAGTAGGACATCGTGGCGCCGAGTGGGTGCGTCTGTTCGAGCGCGGCGCACGACTCGACGTAGCGCTCGAGGCAGTCGTCGCCGCGCCCGAAGTCGGCGAAGTTGTCGCCATCGATCCCGCTCGTGTGCGACAGCAGGTGGCGCAGCGTCACGGCCTCGGCGACCTGAGGGTCGGCGACGGCGAACTCGGGCAGGTACGTGCGCACCGTTGCGTCGACGTCGACGAGCCCCTCGTCGACGAGCTGCATGAGCACGGTCGCCGTCCACATCTTGCCCTGCGACCCGATCTGGAAGACGGTGTCCGGCGTCGCCTCCACGCCGGCGCGCCGGTTGGCGAACCCGGCCGCGGCGGTCGTGACGTCACCCTGGTGGAGCACGCCGACCGCCGCGCCGGCGACGTCGTGCTCCTCGACGAGCTCGGCCAGCCGAGGCTGGAGGTCAGCGAGTGCCATCGGTCGAACCGGAGACCTTGGTGGCGAGCCGTCCCCCGACGTGGACGCTCTCGATCGCCCCAGCGGTGTTGCGCACGAAGTATCCCTTCATCCCTTTGCCCGGACCGTCGGTGACGATGTAGCGGTCGCCTGCGTCCGGGGAGCAGGCCGAGCGGGAACGGCGGGTTCTCCGGCGCCTCCTCGGCCAGCTTCTCCAGCGCCTCCGGCTTGATCTCGGCGACGAGGATCAACCCACCGTTGTCGTCGCGGGTGATCGTTGCGATCGCGGCGACAGTCTCGTAGGTGCCGACGTAGTCGGCCAACTGGTCGGCGTCGAGGGCGACCGGCTCCGGGTCGCGTTCGACGATCCCGAGATAGGCCTCCAGCGCCCAGCGCCCGAGCTCGTCGAGGAGCTGGTTGCCGTTCGGCCCGCAGTTGGTCAGGCCGACGATGGCGAACTGGCGCTCGGGGACCATGTCGAACGTCGAGTGCTGGCCGACGGTGTCACCGCCGTGGCCGACCATGCGCACGCCCTCGACGTCGCGCAGCAGCCAGCTGATCCCGACGGCGTCGCCGAGGGCGCTCCCCGGGGTGTCGACGGTCGCCTCCTGCATCTTGGCGAGCAGCTTGCCGTCGAGCACGGCGTTGCCGTCCGCTGCCCGCCCGTCGCCGAGGTGGAAGCGCGCCCAGGTGATCAGGTCACCGGCGTTGGACGAGATGCCGCCAGCGGGATTGCCGCAGCGGGCCATCGCCCACGGCCGGGCCACGGTGATCGAACCATCTGCATGCTGGTTGTGTCCGGCGGCGAAGCGTCGGGTCATGATCTCGTTGGGGAAGAAGTAGCAGTGGTCGAGGCCGAGCGGCTCGAAGGTGAGCTCGCGGATCGCCTGCTCGAACGTCTTGCCGGTGACCTTCTCGATGATCCTGCCGGCGATCGACAAGGAGGCGTTGTTGTACGACACGGTCGAGCCGAGCGGCGTGACCTGCTCGACGGTGGCCATCAACTCGACGTAGCGGGCCAGCGCGTCGTCGCCGTCGCCCGTGTTGTCGAAGACGTCCCCTGACCAGCCGGCGGTGTGGTTGAGCAGCTGGAGGACGGTGACCTCGCGGGCCACGTTCTCGTCGCTGAGCTGCAGCTCGGGAAGGTACGTGCGCACGGTCGCGTCGAGATCGACGAGGCCCTGCTCGACGAGTCGCATGATCGCCGTCGCCGTGAACGTCTTGCCCGTCGAGCCGAACTGGAACAACGTGTGCTCGTCGACCGGCAACGGGTTCTCCACGCTGGTCACGCCGTGGAAGGCGTAGTGCTCCTCGCCGGCGTGGAAGATCCCCACCGCGACGCCTGGCACGGCGAGCCGCTCGGCCGCCTCGGCGACCCACTCCTGCAACGCCCGTTGATCGGTTCCCATCAACCCACTATCGCTCAGCGGGACGGGCCCTCACCTTGTTCGTGCCGCCGAAGTCGGGGGGACGCATCTGTCGGGTACGCGTATGGCGACCGTCACGGTCGTCGGACAGATCGGGTGAAGCGTCGCCCATGAAGATCCGCAACTGCAACTCGGCGACGAGTCGCTCCAGTGGATCGTCGAGGTTCAGCCCGGAGATCTCGGTGAGTCTGCGGAGCCGATAGCGAAACGTGTTCGGATGCACGAAGATCGCTTTGGCGGCCCCAGGAACGAAGCCGAACGCATCGAAGTACGCCGTCAACGTCTCGATGTAGGACGTCCCCTTCTGCTCGTCGTGGTGGCGTAGCGCCTCCACCGGGCCCGACTGGAGGTAGGCGTCGCCCAGGGCGTGGTCGCGCAGCGCGAGGACGATGGTTTCTGCCCGCACCTCCTCGATCGGCGCGATCGAGCGATCGGGATGCATCGCCAGGACGCGGATCGCGAGGTCGGCCTCGCGTCGGGACCTCCTCGCCGCGGTGAGCGACGGAACCGTCGATCCGACGCCCGACACGATCCGGGTGTGGACCGTCGCTCTGGCCCGTTCGATGAGGTCGCTGATCAATTGGAGCAACCTCAGCCGCTCGCCGTCGCGGGATTCGGGGATCATGACGTAGATCGTCGGGCCGATCGTCACCTGGGCGACGTGCCGCTGAAACGACTCGAAGTACAGGGCGACGAGGCCGGCGACCCGCTCGATCCGGACCACGGCGTCGGCGGCAGAGCGCACCGCTTCGCCGGGATCGCCGACGCGCAGGGCGACGACCGTGACGGCCGTTGCCGCGTCGAGGCCGAGCATCGCGGCGGCGTCGGGGTGCAGTTCGCCGTCGAGCAGGCCGCGCACGAGCTCGCCACGCTGGCGACGTTCGAGGTCGCCGGAGCTGCGGTGACGGATCAGGTGCAGGGCGGCGATCCGCGCCGCCTCCTGCAGGGCGGCCTTGGCGTCGGGGCCGAGCGACGCGGTTGCCTCGGCAACCCAGATCGAGCCGAGCAGTTCACCGCCGGCGCGAATCCCGACGGCGATCCGGGGCAGCACTTCCTCTTCCTGGTCGACGTAGGTCACGACGTCGTCGGTGGTCTGTAATCGCTGGAAGACCCCGGCCTCACGCAACCGGCGGAGGAACCGCTCGGGCACCCGTCGGCCGAGGATCACCTCGCGCCGTGCCTCGTCGATGGGCAGGTCGGCGCTGGAGTAGGCGAGCACGTAGGACTGCGGGTCCTCGATCGTGACGGCGCCGCCGACGATCGCGGCGATGGCGTTGGCGAGCGCGAACAGGTCACCCATCGGCACGCCGTCGACCTGCGCGCCGGCCGGCATCGCCGCCCCGCCGGCGACCCGCAGGAGGGTGTAGAGGTGCCCCCAGGCAACCGCCGGCGGCGCCGACAGCAGGGCGACACCTGTCCGCGCCGAGGCGTCGACCAGCTCCGGCCCGGGCTCGCCCCCGAGTTTGAGGACGACGGCCGCGGCACCGCACGCCCCGGCCTCCTCGATCAGCCCGATCGCTTCCCGCGGGCGGGCGGCGACGCCGACACCGAGCACGACGTCGCCCGGTTGCACGCTGTTGGCGTCGAGTTCGTCGAACAGCGTCGGGATGCCGACCTCGACGTCCAGCCCGCGGGGTGCTGACACCACGGAGAGGACCTCCTGGCCCAGGTTGGCGAGTGTCGAACCGAGGGTGCGCGGACTCTCGGATGCTTCGTGCTGGTTCGTGGCGTCAACGTAGTGGAGCTAGCCGTCGACGGACCGGCGAACGACGTACCAGCCGTCGCGGGTGATCCCGTCGGCGCGGTAGCCCTCCTCGAGGGCCACCCCGAGCGTCTCGCGCAGGGCGAGCCGCCACCGGCGGGCGAGGCCGGGGTCGGCGTTGCGCAGGGCGACGATGTCGTCGGGGATCCGCACGAGTTCGACGGTGCCCCGCTCGGTCGCCACCTCGGGCGCGCCACCCGCCCCGACGGACAGCCGCACCACCGTCGATCGCTTGTCGAACGCCGTGATATCGAGTGGCTCGGCAGCCAGCGCACTCGCCTCGACGGCCCGTGGTGAATCGAGGCTCCACTCGATGAGGATGCGGTCGCTCAAGTCTCCGGCATTGACCTCGTCATGCATCGACCCATAGAAGTCCTTGTGGAAGGCGACCGCCGCGGCGCCGAGCTTGACGAGGTTGAAGTAGGCATTCCGGCGGACCAGCGGGTCGAACGTCCAGGTCACCGTTGTCATGCCGTGTCGGAGCGTCCAGGCGCGCTGGTGCTGCTTGAGGGCGAAGCCGACGTTGCTGCCGCGCAGCCGCTCCGTGACGCCGGCGATGTAGCTGTGCAGGTACGTCCCGCGATCGTCAAACCCGAGGAAGCCGAGCGCGGCGCCGACGACGTCGACGCCGGACACCGCCATCGCCCCGTAGGCGTTGACGTGGGCGAGGGTGCGGATGATCTCGGCGGCGACGATCGGCTGGTCGTGATCCTTCGCCCAGATCTCGGACAGCAACCCCGACACGCGGTGGGCCGCTTCGGCGTCGAGGATCGGCAGGATCTCGACGTTGGCTCGCGTCGCCGCGGCGGCAGCCGCGGCCGCCGATTGCTCGGCGAGGTCATGCGCCGTGGCCGTGCCCATCGTCCTCAATGTCGCAGCGCCGCGGCGGCGGGTCTTCGTGGCGTTCCGACAAACGTCCGGCGAGGATTGGTCCCGGCCGACATGTCGTCGACGCCGGCGACCGGCGCATCGTGGTTGGCGGGCACAATGGATCGAACGAGCACCTCGACGACGATGGGGGACCGATGACGACGGTTGATGCCGAACAGTTGCACCGGGCGGCGGTTGTCGCCGACACGCACAACGACTTGCTGATGGCTGTCGTCGCCCGGCCGCCCGACCGGTGGGCCGGCTACTTCCGCGAGAACTGGCTGCCCCAGCTGCGTGACGGTGGCGTCGACGTTCAGGTGCTGCCGGTGTTCGTCGACGACGACTATCGCCCAGAGGGCGCCCTGCGTCAGACGCTGCGGATGATCGAGGCGGCCCAACGGCTCGCCGAGGACAACGCGGACGAGGTGGCGTTGTGCCTCGACGGTGCGGCGCTCGACGCGACGCTGGACTCCGGGCGGATCGCCCTCGTGCTGGCGTTGGAGGGATGTCCGGGCATCGATGCCGATGTCGAGCTGTTCGGCACGATGCATCGCCTCGGGGTGAGGATCGCCTCGCTGACCCACTTCGGTCGCACGGCGCTCGCCGACGGGAGCGGCGAGGACGGCACCGGCGGGCGGCTGACCCGCGCCGGCGTCGCCGCCGTCGCCGAGATGGAACGCCTCGGCATCCTCTTCGACGTGTCGCACCTCGGTGCAGCGAGCGTCGAGCACGTCCTCGAGCTCGCCACCCGGCCAGTGATCGCCACGCACTCCAGCGCCAGGGCGCAGCGCGATCATCACCGCAACCTCACCGACTCCCAGATCAAGAGCATCGCCGCCGGCGGCGGAGTCGTCTGCGTCAACTTCTACGCCGGGTTCCTCGACCAGTCCGTCCACACCATCGACCGCCTCGTCGACCACATCGAACACGTCGCCTCGGTGGCAGGCATCGAACACGTCGGGATCGGACCCGACTTCCTCAAGGAGATCGAAGAGCTCGTGTGGCCGTCGTGGCGCGACGACTTCGTGGTCGAAGGCATCGACATCCGTGACTGCATTCCCGGGCTGGAAGGCCCGCGGGGGCTGCCGCTCGTCACCTCCGCCCTGCTGCGACGCGGTCTCGCCGAGCAAGATGTCTGCAACGTGCTCGGTGGCAACGTCGTGCGCCTGCTGCGTGCGCAGCTCGGCGTGCCGGGCTGATCCGCTACTGCGTCGCCAGCGAGGTGAAGGCACCGACGCAGAGCTCTTCGTCGACGACGCGGGGGTCGAGCATGAACGTGTGGAGCAACCCGTAAGCGATGCACTCGACGGTTCGAGCGAGCCGGTCGGCGTCGATCGGCAGCGGCTCGCCCCGCTCGGCCGCCCGATCGGCGAGTAGGGCGGCGAGCTTGCTCTGGCCCTGGCGCATCCCGCGGGCGTACTTCGACCGCTCGCGGGGCCGGCGCATGAGGAACAGGTCGAACTCCTGGGCCAACAGGAGATCCGTGCGCGACGTCGCCCTGAGCAGTTGCCAGACAGCCCGCCCGATGCTCGCCAGATCGTCGCGTAGGGATCGCTCGGTGCCGAGCAGGTCGGCGAGGTCGATCGTCCGGGTCTGCTCGTCGACCAGCGCCCACCACAGTTCGGCCTTGCTGGCGAAGTTGGAGTAGATCGCCCCCTGGGTCAGCCCGGCCTGGCGGGCGATCGCTTCCATCGACGTGCCTTCGAGGCCCTGATCGGCGAACAACGTGGCGGCCGCACCGAGGATCGCGGCGCGGGTCCGCTCCTGTTTCTCCTTGCGCGTCAGCCGAACAGCTGGCATAGTCAGAAAGCATACGCTATTTGAATAGCGAACGCTATGTAGAAGCCGGACAGGAGCCGTGATGCCGACACAACCAGAGATCCAAGAAGCCCTCGACGAGCTGTGCGCAAAACGCGGCATCCCGGGTGCGGTGTGCGGCGTCGTCGTCGACGGCGAGGTGACGGTCGCCGCCAGTGGAGTCGCCAACCTGAACACGGGCCTGCCGGTCGTTCGCGAGACCCTCTTCCAAGCGGGCTCGATCGGCAAGTCGTACACCGCCACGGCGATCATGCAACTCGTCGACGAGGGTCGTCTCGATCTCGATGCGCCACTGCGCGAGTACCTGCCCGATCTGCGCTTCGCGGACGGGGGTGTGTCGCAGACGCTGACGAGCCGGCAGATTCTGACGCACACCGCAGGAATCGATGGCGACCGCCTCGACGAGGACTTCGCCTTCGGGCGCGGCGACGACTGCTTGGCGCGCTATGTGTCGTCGCTCGTCGATCTCCCCCTGATCACCGCACCGGGCGGGCTGTGGTCCTACTGCAACAGCGGCTACATCGTGCTCGGGCGGGTCATCGAGGTGCTCACCGGAACGACCTACGAGCAGGCCCTGACGACACGCCTTCTGGAACCGCTCGGGGCCAAGGACACGTTGTTCTTCCCCGGCGACATGGTGACCCACAGCCTCGCCGTCGGCCACGTTCGCCAGGGCGACAGCCCCGCTGTGGTGGCGCCGAAGTGGGAGATGAGTCGAGCCGCCGGCCCGGCGGGGTCGACGATCAACACGACCATCGGCGACCTGCTGACGTTCGCCCGACTGCACCTCGCCGACGGTGTTGCCGGCGACGGGACGCGCGTGCTCACCGAAGCCTCGACCGTTGCAATGCGCCAGCCGCAGGCCGCCTGTCCCGAGCCGGAACTGCTCGGTGATCACTGGGGACTGGGTTGGTTTCTGCGCACCGCTGCCGACCCGCTGGTCGTCGGACACGACGGCAACACGATCGGTCTGACGTCGTGCCTGCGGCTGATCCCGGAGCGCAACGCCGCATGGGCCCTGCTGATCAACCTTGCGGGGCAGAACTGGGCGGCGATGGAGCTCGGCCAGCAAGTGTTCGATCCGTGGATCGGGACGGTCACTCCGGGGCGGCCCATGCCGCAGAGCCACCCGGTTGGCGACACCGACGAACTGGTGGGCGTGTATCAGAGCGTGGGGTCCCGGCTGACGGTGACCTCGAAGGACGACGCCCTGCTGCTCGACCTCGCGTCAACCTCGGACTCGGACGGCGATCGGGAGCAGGGTCGGTTGCTCCCCGTTGCCGGGCAGCGCTTCGTGCTGCGGATGGAAGCGCTCGGCGATGACCTGCCGGCCACGTTCCTCGAGCAGGCCGGGGACCGGCGCTACGAGTACCTCCACCTCGGGGCTCGGCTGCACCGCCGCCAGCGGTGATCAGAAGATCCAGATCAGCAAGCAGGATGAAGCCGGCTCCGGCGCTGAACAGCATGGCGATCATCGAGACGGCCAGGAGCAGGGGCAGGCTCATCAGCGTCTCGAGGATGCGAGTCAGCCGTGTGGCGGTCCCCGACTGCATGGCCTGCGAACGCAAGCGGCCCATCGTCGGCATCACCGTCGTCACGACCGCTGGACCGCCTTGGCCGGTGAACTCCGTCGTTTCGATGACGACGGCCGAGGCGTCGCCGCCGGCATCGAGCAACGAGCGGAAGTCGCCGGCGAGTTGCGACGTCGAGCGACCGACGGAGACCAACCGGAAACAGGCGAGCAACGGCGGCACGACCGCCCCGATGAGCAACAACGTGCCCACGACCGTCCACACCGATTCGGCGCTTCCGTCGAGCGCCGATCGGCCGACGAGCAGCGCCGAGCCGGCGACGAGTAGGCCGAACAAGGCGACGATCGCGGCGAGCACCGCGCCGAAGCGCACGTAGCGCGTGATCACGGCGGTAGCCCGATCGGCGAGGAGTCCGGCGGTCGGTTGCACTGGAGCAGTTTGCCAGTTCAGCGCCAGACTGATCCTGTGACCGATGTGGCAGGTGACTTGTTCGGCGTCGAGCGGGACGTCGTCACCGTCGTCGGTGTGGATGCCCGCACGTACTTGCACGGGCAGCTGAGCCAGGACGTGCAGTCGCTCGGCGCGGGTGAGAGCCGCTGGACGCTCGTGCTCAACCCCAATGGGCGCGTCGAGGTCCTGGCCCGTGTGTTGTGCGTCGCCGACGACCACTTCGAGCTCGACACGGAAGCCGATTTCGGCGAGGTGCTCGCCGCCCGCCTCAACCGCTTCCGCATCCGCGTGAAGGCCGATCTCGAGCAGTCGACCGCCACGCTGTTCGCCCCCCTCGGCCAGTTTGGTGAGCGGAGCGTGCAGGAATCCGCACGCTGCCGCCCACCAAAATGGCCGGATCGGGTGGTGGGGCACCGGCAGCTGGATGGACAAGCTGCCTTCAGGAACCTCTTCGGCCGACACGACGATCGACGACTACGAACGCGCCAGGGTCGCCGCTGGGTGGCCGGCGATGGGCACGGAGATCGTCCCGGGGGAGCGGATCGCGACGGAGGTCGCCGTGGTCGCGGTGGCCGTCAACTTCACGAAGGGTTGCTACCCGGGTCAGGAGCTGGTCGAACGGATGGACTCGCGCGGATCGCAGGCGCCTCGGCAACTCCGCATTCTGACCCTCGACGAGGCCGCGGCGCTCGGCGACGTCGGCGAGATCACGTCGGTGGCCGGTGACAAGGCGCTCGGTTACGTCAGGCGCGGCGCAGCGGTCGGTGACGTGCCCGGACCGGCCAGCGCCTGAACGGCCGGGTGGCTGCGCACCGCAGCCATCGCCGGGCTGTTGACCAGGGCGTTGAGCTGATCGTCGGGGAGGCCTCGATCGAGGGCAGTCCGCAGCCAGGCTGCAGTCGTCGCCCCATCGCCCAGCGCCGCCGCTGCTCGGGCGACGCCGCACGCGGCCATCGGTGTCGGTTCGATGGCGAAGCCATCGGCGGCGTACTCGGCGGCCTCGCGGCTGCGCCCGGCGTTGATCAGGAGGATCGTCAGCAGGTACTCGTTGGTGGAGTTGCCCCGTGGCAACGGTTGACGAAGGTTGGCGATCAACGAGGCGAGCACCGCGGCGTGCTCGCCATCGAGCACCTTGCTGCGGGTCTCGGTCAGGGGTGTGCGCTGGCCGAAGGCCTTGGTGAGCTGGGCCTCGGCGCGCTGGCGATCGCCGGTCCGGGCCGTCGCCACCGCCGTATCGATCGGTGACACTGCCGTCCGCTTGCGGTGGGCGAACAATCCCTGGAGCTGGATGAGCAGGAGGAACCCGATGAACACGGTCATCCCCGCCAGCCGGTCGACGAACGGGGTGGCGACGAGCGCGGCCACCGTGACGCCGACGCTGGCGTAGGTCATCACCGTCTCCGCCCGGCCCGGCAGGAAGCGGTCGAGCACCGTCGTCGTGGCGTGCCCGCCGTCGAGTGGCAACACCGGGATCAGGTTGATCGCCCCGATCACCGGACCGGCCCACCACACCGCCGCGACCTTCGGCTCGACGAAGGCCGACGGGCGTTCGGACGGGTCACCGCCGAGCAGAACGAGCAGGGCGACGCCGGTGGCGATGTGGGTCAGCGGTCCGGCCAACGAGATGGCGATGGTCCACGGGCGCGATAGCGGGTGCGGGGCGTGGTACGAGGTGAAACCGGCCATGAACTCGAGGGAGATCGTCGCTTCGGCCCCGGCACGGCGGGCGACGAGGGCATGGGCCAGCTCGTGGATCAGCGTGAAGCCGGCGACCGAGCCGGCCAACCACCAACCGAACTCGCCGCCGTCGTTGATGAACGCCAGCAGCACCATGAACACGACGAACCCGGCCCCGACGTGCACCGGGAAGCCGAGCAGCCGGAACAACGGTTGAGAGCGGGCGGCCATCGCCCGCCAGCGTACGAGCCCCCACCCATTGGAGTGTTTGCTGCTGTCGGAGTGTTTGCCGCGGGGCGTGTCGGCCGGAAACACTCCATCGGCAGGAAACACTCCAATCTGGCGCTCGTAGACTCACCTGTCGTGCCATACGTCTACGCCTTCGATCACAAGCACCGCCGCCCTCCGATGGAGCTGAAGGACCTCCTCGGTGGCAAGGGCGCCAACCTCGCCGAGATGACGAGCGTGCTGAAGCTGCCCGTTCCAGGCGGTTTCACGATCTCCACCGACGCCTGCCGCGCCTACCTGGCCAGTGGTTGGCCAAAGGAGCTCGACGCCGAGATCGCCAAGCAGGTCACGGCGCTGGAGAAGAAGATGGGCCGACGGCTCGGCGATCCCGCCGATCCGCTGCTCGTCAGCGTGCGCTCCGGCGCCAAGTTCTCGATGCCGGGGATGATGGACACGGTCCTCAACCTCGGGCTCAACGACAAGAGCGTCAAGGGCCTCGCCGCGGCGACCGACGACGAGCGCTTCGCCTACGACTCGTACCGCCGGTTCATCTCGATGTACGGCCGCATCGTGCTCGACGTCGACGGGGCGCTGTTCGAGCACCCCTTCGAGGCCGCCAAGGAGGCCGCCGGCGTCACCAGCGACGCCGACCTGCCGGCTTCGGCGCTCAAGCAGCTGTGCACCGCCTACAAGGCGGTCGTCAAGGAGGAGACCGGCAAGCCGTTCCCCCAGGACCCGATCAAGCAGCTGCGCGGCGCCGTCGAGGCGGTGTTCGGCAGCTGGAACGGAGCGCGGGCGATCGCCTACCGCGTCCGCGAGCGGATCAGCCACGACCTCGGCACCGCCGTCAACGTGCAGGCGATGGTCTTCGGCAACCGTGACGACAACTCGGGCACCGGGGTCGGCTTCACACGCAACGCGGCCACCGGCGAGAACAAGCCGTACGGCGACTTCCTGATCAACGCCCAGGGCGAGGACGTCGTCGCCGGGATCCGCAACACCGAGGATCTCGACACGCTCGGCAAGCACTTCCCCGAGATCAAGACCGAGCTGCTCGACATCTTCGACCGCCTCGAGCGGCACTACGAGGACATGTGCGACACCGAGTTCACCATCGAGCAGGGCAAGCTGTGGATGCTCCAGACTCGGGTCGGCAAGCGCACCGGCGCCGCCGCCCTGCGGATGGCCGTCGACATGACCAAGGGCACCGGCAAGGGCGCCAAGCGCTGGAAGATCTCCCGTGCCGACGCGTTGACCCGGGTCACCGCCGATCACCTCGACCAGGTGCTCCATCCCAAGTTCGTCGGCTCCGGCAAGGTCATCGCCAAGGGCCTCGCCGCCTCGCCGGGCGCCGCTGTCGGCGCCGTGTACTTCACGGCCGACGATGCCGAGGCCGCCGCCGAACGTGGCGAAAAGGTCATCCTCGTACGCAGCGAGACGAGTCCCGAGGACGTCCATGGGATGATGGCCAGCCAGGGGATCCTCACCGCCCGTGGCGGTCTCGTCAGCCATGCCGCCGTCGTCGCCCGCGGCTGGGGCACGCCGGCGGTCGTCGGCGCCGACTCGGTGAAGATCGCCGAGAGGACGTTCACCGCCAATGGAGTGACGGTCAGCGAGGGCGACGTCATCTCGATCGACGGCTCCACCGGCGAGGTGGTGCTCGGGGCGATGCAGCTGGCGCTCGCCGAGCCGCCCAAGGAGTTCGAGGTCGTGCTCGGCTGGGCCGACACGATCCGCAAGGGCAAGCTCGGTGTCCGGGCCAATGCAGACACCGGCGAGGACGCCGCCAACGCCCGCCGCCTCGGCGCCGAGGGCATCGGCCTGTGCCGCACCGAGCACATGTTCCTGGCCCCCGACCGGCTCCCGGTCGTCCGCAAGATGATCCTGGCGTCGACGCCGGACGAGGAGAACGAGGCACTGGCCGGGTTGCTCGACGTCCAGCGCACCGACTTCGAGGAAGTGCTCGAGGCGATGGACGGGTTGCCGGTGACGGTCCGCCTGCTCGACCCGCCGCTCCACGAGTTCCTGCCGTCGATCGAGGAGCTGCACATCAAGGAGGCGACGACCGGTCTCGACGACGACGAGAAGAAGCTGCTCGCCGCTGCCGAGTCGTGGGCCGAGCACAACCCGATGATCGGCACCCGGGGGGTGCGTCTCGGTGTCGTCAAGCCGAAGCTCTACGGGATGCAGGTGCGCGCCCTGATGGAAGCGGCCGCCAACCTCCGCAAGCGCGGCAAGAACCCGGTCGTCGAGGTGATGATCCCGCTGACGGTCACCCGCGAGGAACTGCACCTCGCCCGCACGTGGGTCGAGGAAGAGATCGAGCGTGCCGGCAAGGGGCTCAAGAAGAAGCCAGACGTGATCATCGGCACGATGATCGAGACGCCCCGGGCGGCGATCCGTGCCGACGAGATCGCCGAGGAGGCCGACTTCTTCTCGTTCGGCACCAACGATCTGACGCAGATGACGTTCGGCTTCAGCCGTGACGACGTCGAGAGCCGGATGATGCCGGCGTACCTCGAGCAGGGCCTGCTCAAGCGCAACCCGTTCGAGACCATCGACCAGAGCGGCGTCGGCGAGCTCGTGCACATCGGCGCCGAGCGCGGCCGCCGGACCAACCCCAAGCTCAAGCTCGGCGTCTGCGGCGAGCACGGCGGCGACCCAGAGTCGATCGCCCTGTTCTACGACGCCGGTCTCGACTACGTCAGCTGCTCACCGTTCCGCGTGCCGATCGCCCGTCTTGCCGCGGCCCAGGCGATCGTCGGCGCATCCACCTCGACCAAGTAACGACAACAGGACCCGATGACACCACTACTCGCCGCTGGGAGCAGCGGCAACTTCGTCGAGCTCAACGTCCATGCGTGGCAGTGGCTGACGCTGCTGGGGATCATCGTCGCCCTGCTGCTCATCGACCTGCTTGTCGTGCACCGGGAGGCGCACGCCGTCAGCACCAAGGAAGCGGCCATCGAGTCGGCGGCCTGGATCTCCATCGGGGTCGGCTTCTCGCTGATCGTGTTGTGGTGGTTCGGTGGCGCGGCGACCGGCGAGTACGTGTCCGGCTACCTCATCGAGAAGAGCCTGAGCATCGACAACGTCTTCGTGTGGGCGTTGATCATGGCCTACTTCAAGGTGCCCCAGAAGTACCAGCACCGCGTCCTGTTCTGGGGGATCTTCGGAGCCCTCGTGATGCGGGCGATCTTCATCTTCGCCGGTGTCGCGCTCATCGAGCGGTTCGACTGGGTGCTCTACGTCTTCGGCGCCTTCTTGATCTTCACCGCCGTGCGCATGCTGACGTCAGGCGACGAGGAGTACAACCCGGCCGACAGCAGGTTCATGCGCTTCGTCAACCGTGTCGTCCCGAGCACCGACAAGCTCGACGGACCACACCTGTTCACGAAGATCAACGGCAAGCGCCTGGCCACACCGCTGTTCGCGGTGCTCGTCCTCGTCGAGTTCACCGACGTGATCTTCGCCGTCGACAGCGTTCCAGCGGTGCTCGCCGTCAGCCACGAGTCATTCATCGTCTTCTCGTCGAACGCCTTCGCCATCCTCGGCCTGCGCGCCCTCTACTTCCTGCTCGCCGACCTGCATGGCCGGTTCCGCTACCTGCAGACCGGCCTCGCCGTGATCCTCGCCTTCGTCGGCGTGAAGATGATCATCTCGCAGTTGTGGGATCTCCACATCCCCACCTACATCTCGCTGCCGATCATCGGAGTCATCCTCGGGGTATCGATCGCGGCCTCGTTGATGCGCGAGCCCGAGGAGCCCGACGAACCCGAGAGCGACGAGGCGATGTCCGAGGCGGTGCACGACGCCTTCGACCACGACCCGACCACCGACCCTCACGTCACCGGCGACCACGCGACGCGCGACAAGGGCTGAGCCCCGAGCGGGCCGACCGGCATGGCGATCCGCGACGACGACATCGAGCGGCTCAAGGCCACGGTGTCGCTCGTCGACGTCGTCGGCGAGGTCGTCTCGTTGCGCAAGGTCGGGCGCAACTTCGTCGGGCTGTGCCCGTTCCACGCCGAAAAGACGCCGTCGTTCAACGTCCGCGAGGAGGTTGGCAGATACCGCTGCTTCGGCTGCGATCAATCCGGCGACGCGATCACGTTCGTCGAGCGGACCCGCCACGTCGACTTCGTCGGCGCCGTCGAGTACCTCGCCGCCAAGGTCGGGATGCAGTTGGAGTACACGACGTCGGGGCAGTCGGCGGAGCGACAGCGGCGCAAGCGCCTCGTCGAGGCGATGGCCACCGCCGTCGACTGGTACCACCAACGCCTGCTCGACGACCCGGCGGCCCGGCCGGCTCGTGACTACCTGCGCAGCCGGGGACTGCACGGCGACGTCGCCCGGCAGTTCAAGATCGGCTGGGCGCCCGACGAGTGGGACGCCCTGGCGAAGCAGTCCGGCATCGAGTCCGAGCTGTTGCGCGTCACCGGCCTGGCCTTCTCCAACCGTGCCGGCCGAATGCAGGACGCCTTCCGCGCCCGCGTCCTGTTCCCGATCTTCTCGGACGCCGGAGACGCAGTAGCGATCGGTGGTCGGGTGCTGCCCGGGTCGGCCGACGCGGCGAAGTACAAGAACTCGCCGGAGACCCCGATCTACTCCAAGTCGCGCACGCTGTACGGCCTCAATTGGGCGAAGGCCGACGTCACGAACCACGACCAGGTGATCGTGTGCGAGGGGTACACCGACGTGATCGGCTTCCATCGAGCCGGCGTGCCGCGCGCCGTGGCGACGTGCGGCACGGCATTCACCGAAGACCACGTTCGGCTGCTCAAGCGCTATGCCAGCCGCGTGGTGCTGGCATTCGACGCCGATGCCGCCGGACAGGGCGCCGCCGAGCGGTTCTACGAATGGGAGCAGAAGTACCAGATTCAGGTCTCCGTCGCCCGGCTTCCCGACGGCATCGATCCTGGCGAGCTCGCTCAGCGGGACCCTGCGGCGTTGGCCGCGGCCGTCGAGGACTCGACTCCGTTTCTCGCCTTCCGCCTGCGTCGGGTGGTCGATCGCCGCCGGGCGCGGACTCCGGAGGAGCGAGCCGGACTGGCCCAAGAGGCGATGGCGGTGGTCAACGAGCACCCCGACGTCAACGTACGCACGTTGTACGCGGGCGAGGTCGCCGCCCAGACCGGATTGGCAGTCGCCGACCTCGTGGACGTCGCCAAGCGCCGTCGCGCCGGCCCGGTCGGCGAGTTCACCCGTCCGCCGCAGCGCCTTCGGGAGAACGCCGAGTTCGCCGCCTTGACGTTGTTGGCCCAGGACTGGGATGCGATCGCCGGGTGGCTGATCGAAGAGTTGTTCCGCGACGAAGCTCACCGCCGGGCGTTCCTCGCCCTGGCGGCCGCGGACGGCGACCTGTCCGCAGCGCTCGACGCCGCCGACCCGGATGCGCGCGACGTCCTCGAGCGCGCGGCTGTCGCCGATCTCGAGGTGCAGCCCGAGGTCGAGGCCCGCAACCTGATCGCGGCGGCGGTCCGCCGGGAGCTCAGCCATCCCGGCTCGGCCGGCGATCCGGCACGAATTCGCGAGGATGCCGAGGCCCGCTTGCAGCTCGAGGAACTGGCCCAACCGATTGCCGCCGGCTCGGCGGCCGGGTGGTTGCTAGGTTGGCTCCATCGCCGCATGGAGCAACGAGCAGCAGGGGGGAACTGAGGCCACTCCGTTCCACTCCGAAGGCGTCGACCCGCAGGAGTGGGCCGAGCTCACCGAGCGCGGCCGGGCCACCGGGACGGTACACGCCGAAGAGGTCGCCCTCGTCCTGCGCAACGTCGAACTGACCGGTGATGTCCTGGAAGCGACCCGTGACGCGCTGACCGGTGAGGGCATCCGCATCGATGAGGCGGTCGACGACGGTGACGACGACGCTGACGACGAGCGGTCCGCCGGGACGGTCGCCCTGACGTTCGAGCAACTCGCCGACGACCCGGCGGACGAGCGGTTGCTCAGCCGCCGGCGGCGCAGCCGGGCGACGCGCATCCAGAGTCGCGGCGACGGGTCGACGTCGGACGGTGTGCGCATGTACCTGCGTGAGATCGGCCAGGTCGACTTGCTCACCACGGAGGACGAGCGGCGCCTGGCCCAGCTCATCGAAGCCGGCCATCTCGCGGCGGGGCGCATCGACGCCGGCGGCGAGGACATCGATCGTCGCTATCTCCTGCGTGTCGTCACTCGGGGGGAACGGGCCAAGAGCGAACTGACCCAGGCCAATCTGCGCCTCGTGGTGAGCATCGCCAAGCGCTACTCCAACCGGGGGATGCAGCTGCTCGACCTGATCCAAGAAGGCAACCTCGGGTTGATGCGGGCGGTCGACAAGTTCGACTACACCAAGGGCTTCAAGTTCTCCACGTACGCCACGTGGTGGATTCGCCAGGCGATCACCCGGGCGATCGCCGACCAGGCGCGGACGATCCGCATCCCCGTGCACATGGTCGAGTACATGAACCGGGTGATCCGCGCCAAGCGCCAGCTGCACCAAGAGCTCGAGCGGGAGCCGACGATCGAGGAGATCGCCACCCAGGTCAGTCTCGAACCGGAGCGGGTGCGAGAGCTGCTGCGCATCTCGATGGATCCGCTCTCGCTGGACTCGCCGATCGGCGAGGAGGACGAGTCGAATCTCGCCGATTTCATCCAGGACCCGACGATCGACGGCCCCGCCGACGTGGCGACGCGGATCATGCTGTCGGAGGCGGTCGGCGACGTGCTCGGGGAGCTGTCCGAGCGCGAGCAGGAGATCGTCCGTCTGCGCTTCGGGCTCGACGGCAGCCAGGCCAAGACGCTCGAGGAGGTCGGCCGCGAGTTCGGCGTCACCCGCGAGCGGATCCGCCAGATCGAAGCCAAGACACTCGCCAAGCTGCGCCACCCGCAACGCTCCCAACGCCTCCGCGAGTTCCTCGAGACCGAGTAGCTCGGCTGACGGCGGCCCCAGATCGTCGTGCGATGCCGATGGGCTGTCGTAGCGGTAGCCTCGACTGGAGCCATTCCGGGGTAGCTCAGCTGGCAGAGCGTTTGACTGTTAATCAAAATGTCGTGGGTTCGAGCCCCACCCCCGGAGCAAGATGACGGAACGGATCGAGGTGCCGCGCAAGATCTCTGCCGAGCCGGCGGCGATCTTCGCCGTGCTCTGCGACCCGCAGGGCCACGTCGCCATCGACAGCTCGGGCATGCTGATGTCAGCGAGCGGGCCACCGGTGTCCGCCGTCGGCGACACGTTCGTCGTGCACATGGACCGCGAGGCGCTCAACGACTACCCGCTCGGCCTCTACGACGTGACCGTGACCATCCGCACGTTCGAGCGCGACCGGGAGATCGCCTGGACGGTCGTCGGCGCGGTCAGGCCGCCGATCGGCCATGTCTACGGCTACCGGCTGGAGCAGATCGCCGGTGGGACGGAAGTGACGTCGTACTACGACTGGTCGGACATCGACCCGATCTGGCGCAAGCGGGAAATCTTTCCGATCCTGTCAGAGGGAGCGCTGCGGGCCACGCTGGGCATCCTCGCCCGCACCGTCGCTCCCGGGCAGCCCCGCCCCGACGCCTGAATTCCCCAGCCCGTTCGGCGCGCTCGACCGACCGACCTCCTTGGAGTTCGTCGAGGGCACCGCCTACGTCGTCACCTTGGCCAGCGAGGTCTTGGAGATCGACGACGTCGCTCCGACCTACTAGCGAGGACACGTCGAACCCTCTTCTGGGCTGCCGGACACACGTCCACGGCCCGACCGCCCGCCGTTAGCCTGCCGCCGAAGGGGCGGTAGCTCAGTGGTCAGAGCACGGAACTCATAATTCCCTGGTCGTGGGTTCGATCCCCACCCGCCCCACCGTCGACGCCGCGGGCAGCACTAGGAACCCGATCAGGTCGCCACGTCGAGGAAGTCCTCGCCGGGTTCGATCTGGTGACAGAGATCCGGCCGGTCCGCCGGGATCGGGCGCAGGTAGATCGCCATGCGATCCTCACCAGCGCGACGCTCGAGGTCGCGCCACTCGTCGAGGTCAGGGCGCAGTTCCATGGGCACCTCGACGGCGCCGAACTTCGACCAGTTGGCGAGGAACTCGCTGAGGCGGCGGGCCGGCATCTCGGGCGTGTCGATGATCTGACCGAGCGCGCTCGGGACTTCCCCGCCGAACTCGATGACGGCGTCCTCGTCGACGGTGATCGAGCCGTCGCGTAGCGCCGCTCCGAAGCGGTCCGCGAGCTCTGCCGAGCGCGCCGAATCCGCACCGGTGAGTCCGGGCACCGCTGCCAGGAGCGTGTCGGCACCCCGGAGTTGCACGGCGTCCGAGCCGCCGCGCAACGTCAGGAGGTACGGCGCCGTTCCATCGTCGCATCGCTCGTCGCCGAACCTCGACAGGTCGGTCGATCCGGCCGGGAACACGAAGTCGATGTCCCGCCGTTGCAATTCGGCGAGCAACGTGTAACGCACGTGGCGCACGGCACCGAGGTCGATGAGCACCGGCCCCGCCACCCCCAGCTCGTCGATGCTCGCGCGGAGGTCGTCGAGCAGCGGCCTGGCCAGCTGGCGACTGACGGCCCACTCGTGGTCGGTCTCGGGCAGCAGGTTGGTCGGTCGGAGCAGGGGGACGGCCGCCAGCACCGTCGCCGCCGCCAGCGCCAGCACGACGACTTCGGACGACGGCGGACCGGAGCGCTCGACCAGCCGCCGATACGGCCGGCGCAGGATGCTGCCGGTGATCGCCGTCGCCGCGAACACGGCGATCGGCCAGCTCCAGTAGTAGTTCTGGGCGATGATCCCGAACTGCTCGGTCGGCGGGATCTTGATGGCGGCGACGATCGAACCGGCGAGTGCGGTCGCGCCGATTGCCGCCATCGCGGCGAGCGCCCGGTGATGCTTGACCATCACGGACGCTAGGCCGACGAGCGCTGCCGCCCACATCGAGAGAGCGAAAACGGCGAGGGCCAGCGACGGCCGCGATCCGTCGCGCAACAGGTCGCCCATCGAGCCGGGTGTGAAGAACGGGGGAACGAACGCCGACTCGGCAAGGATCCGCAGGCCGCGCGACACGCCGACGGAGCGCTCCGATCCTCCCGACTGGCCGAGCACGTCGCCCGCGTTGCCCGTGCCGAACGACTGGTCCCATAACGGTTGGGCCCAACAGATGGCCGCCACCGCGACGGTGATCAGCGTCGTCCGGACGACGCTCGCCAAATTGCCGCGATGGTGGACGACGAAGGCGATCGTCGCCGCCCCCGCGACGATCATGGTCTGGTAGGCGTAGGTGAAGTGCGTCTGCAGCACGAAGCTTGCGGCAAGGGCGAGCCACGGCAACGCCCAACGCCGGCCCATCCACGTCGCCGCGGCGAGCCACAGCGTGCACCACATCGGCAGCACGAGGGCGAGCTGCTGGCGAGCCTCGATGAGCATCAGGCTGCCTTCGTTGAGCTGGAGCACGACGGTGGCAGCCATCGCTCCGACGACCCCGACCGGCCCGAGGAGGCGGCGGCTCACCGACCACACCCCGACGATCGCGGCCACATTCGTCGCCGCCACACCGGCGGCCGTGCCCCAGTAGGGGTCGACCCTGGTGAACGCAGCGAGCGCATCGAGCTGTAGCGGCCCGAGGTTGTTGAGCCACGTGCCGACCTCGCGGGATCCCATCGACCACGCGCCGACGAGCGGGTTGTGG
Organism: Ilumatobacteraceae bacterium; assembly: GCA_963772825.1. Lineage (GTDB taxonomy): Bacteria > Actinomycetota > Acidimicrobiia > Acidimicrobiales > Ilumatobacteraceae > Desertimonas. The sequence continues at coordinate 42,196 of CAVYYX010000020.1, forward strand.
GTGGTGCCCACGTCGCGGGCGCGCACCGTGAAGTAGGCCGCATCGAACAACGGCACCCATCCCTCAGCCGCCGCTCGGACGACCATCACGACAGCCGGGACGACAGCGGCGCCGAGGGCGACGCGCTCGGCGAACCGCCCTGCGTTGGCCGACCCGGCGACGATCACGGCGCTGACGACCACCCCTCGATGAGCTCGGCGACATCCCCAAGATCACCCGCCGTCGGGTGCTCGCCGCGATAGCTGCCCCAGCGATCGACCACGATCCCGAACACGCCCGCCGATTCGAACGCCTCGATGACATGTGGGCCGTCGTCGACCGCCACACATCCTGCGGGATCGAGACCGAATCGATCGAGCACCTTGGTCTTGTCCTGAACGAGGGTGATCGTGTCGGCGTCGATGCCGTGGCGCTCGAGCCAGTGATGCGTGGCGTCGAGAGCTTCAGCTTCGATCCCGCTGACGTCGCGCGCGGTGACGACGTGGATGCGGTGCCCACCGGCCCGAATCCTGGCGATCGCCGGGGCGACGTCTGGATACGGGCTGCCGGTCCACCACAGCTTGCGCTCGCGCACGCCCTCACCGAGCAGCTCGACGAAGTCGTCGTAGCCGAGCCCCCAATCCGTGTAGAACTCCCAATTCGTCGTGTCCAGGCTCAGGTCGCGGCCGAGCCGTTCGGCGGCGTACGGCGTGAACAGTTCCGGGAGCGGGTACAGCACGCCGTCGACGTCGCACAGCACGTCGAGGTGCTCGGCGGTTGGCGGGAGCGTCATGGCAGGCGGGGGACAGCGGCGAGCAGCCGCCGGGTGTATGGATCGGCCGGCGCGGCGAAGACCTCTGCGGTGCGCCCCTGCTCGACGACCCGTCCTTCGTGGAGCACGAGGACGCGGTCGCACAGGCTGTGGATCACGCCGAGGTCATGGGAGACGAGCACGAGCGTAAGTCGGAACTGTCTGACGAGCGACTGCAGCAGATCGAGGATCTGGGCCCGCACCGAGACATCGAGCGAGCTGACCGGCTCGTCGGCGACGAGCACCTTGGGGTGCGGGGCGAGGGCCCGGGCGATGGCGATGCGCTGCTGCTGGCCGCCGGAGAATTCGTGCGGATACCGATGTCGCGTGTCCGGATCGATTCCTACGGATGAGAGCACCTCGACGATCCGCGCGTCCCTGGGCCCGGGAACCGCGAGCCCGACCAGCGGCTCGGCGACGATGTCGGTGACCGTCATGCGCGGATCGAGCGAGCTGAGCGGGTCCTGGAACACGATCTGCACGTCGCGCCGGAACCAGCGAAGCTCATGTGGACGACCCGGCGCCACCGGTCGACCGTCGAACGTCACGACACCGCTGGTGGCACGATCGAGACCGAGGAGGATGCGGGCGAGCGTCGACTTCCCTGACCCGGACTCGCCGACGATGCCGAGCGTCTCACCGGCGGCGACGGCGAGGCTGACGCCGGCGAGGGCGTGGCGTTCGGCGCGGGGCCCGAGCAGGCTGGACCGCGGCAGCCGGTAGACGCGGTGGACCTCCTCAGCGGCGAGCAGCGCGTCGGTCACGAGAGCACCTTGACGTGGTCGTCAGGTGGCAGCGCAGTCTTGCGGGCCGCCGCCAGCAGCTCGATCGTGTAGGGGTGCGACGGGGCCTCGATCACCGCCTCGGCAGCTCCCGCCTCGACGATCGACCCGCGCCGCATCACCAGCACGTCGTCGGCGACGAGCGGAACGAGGGCGATGTCGTGGGTGATGAACAACAGCGCCGTGTCCTCCTCGGCGACGAGCTCGGCAAGGAGGCGGAGCACGCCAGCTTGGACCGTGACGTCGAGGGCTGTCGTCGGCTCGTCGGCGATGAGCAGCGCCGGGCGGCAGGCCAGGGCCATGGCGATGCCCACCCGCTGGCGCTGGCCCCCTGACAGCTGGTGCGGATAGGCCCGCACGGAGCGTGACGGATCGGGAAGTCCGACCCGTTCACAGAGCGCGACGGCGGCGTCGGCGGCGGCAACTTTGGACAATCCGTGGTGGCGGCGCAATGGCTCGGCGACCTGCTTGCCGACGCGCATCAGCGGGTTCAGCGCGGTCTGCGGGTTCTGGAAGACCATGGCGATCTGCTCGCCTCGAAGCTGTGACAGGTCACCGTCACGACGACCGAGGAGTTGCTGCCCATCGAACTGCACCGATCCGCTCACCAGCGCAGAGTCCGGAACCAGCCCGATGATGGACAAGGCGGTCAGCGTCTTGCCCGAGCCGGACTCGCCGATGACTCCCAGTCGCCCGCCCCGCTCGACGGTGAACGACACCTCGTCGACCACCACATGATCACCGAAGCGCACGGTGAGGTCCTCGACCTCGAGCAGCGCGGTCACCGGTCCGTACCGGCGATCGTGGTCGTCGTCGGCGGGGCAGCGACGAGCGGGCTGACGACGGCGGTGTCGGGTAGCACGCCCGTTGCGGTCGGTTGCCCACCCGCGCCGCGGCCACCGGAGCGCAGCCGCGGGTCGGTGGCGTCGCGGAGGCCATCACCGAGCAGGTTGAACCCGAGCGTGGCGGCGACGAGGAACAACGCCGGGAACACGATGGCGCCGGGATGCAGCGTGACATGCGGCTGCAGCTCGCCGAGTGTCTGGCCCCACGACGGCCGTGACCGCGACATCACCCCGAGGAACGACAGGGCGGCCTCGGCGAGGATCGCCAGCGCGGCGATCAGCGAGACCTGGACGATGACGATCGGGGCGATGTTGGGGAGTACATGCCGCCGCACGGTGCGCCAGGTCGACGTGCCCGACGCATGTGCCGCGAGGATGTAGTCACGGGCGAGCACGCCGGCCACCTCGGCACGCAGGATGCGGGCCAGCACCACGCCGGAGCTGACGCCGATCGCCAACGACACGGTGACGAGCGAGCCCTTGAACAGTCCGACGAGGACCAGCGCCAGGACGAGTGTTGGCAGGGCGATGAGGACGTCGATGAAGTAGGCGAGTGACTCGCCGAGGACACGCGGTGTGATCGCGCTGATGACCCCGAGGGTGACGCCCACGACCCCGGCGATGAGTGCCGAGGCGACCGCCACGAAGAGGCTGACCCGCGCCCCGACGAGCACCTGGGAGAACAGGTCCTTGCCGGCGGCGTCGGTCCCGAACCAGTGGTCGACGGACATCCCCAACCAGCGTTCGCCGACGCGCCTGGGGTCGTAGGGGACCCAGATGTACGACATCACGACGGTCATCAGGAACACGGCCATCAGCACCAAGCCGACCCGCCCCGACCACGATCGAGCGGTAGCCCGAACCCAGCTCATCGCGCGCCGTCCCGGAGGCGGGGGTCGATCAGGAACTGGGCAACATCGACGAGGAAGCCGATCACCAGCACGACGACGGAGATCAGCAGCACGGTGCCCTGAACCTTGTCGAAGTCCCGATTGCCGATGTCCCGCAGCAACATCTGGCCGACGCCGGGCAGGTTGAACACGCTCTCGATGACGACGATCCCGGCGAACAGGCTGGCCAGTTGGACGCCGACGACCGACACGACCGGAATCGACGCATTGCGGAGGCCGTGGGCGAACAGCGCCTCGACCCTCGTGAGGCCCTTCGCCCGGGCGGTGCGCATGTAGTCCTGGTTGAGCACGTCGAGCGTCGACGACCGGACGAACCGCAGGAGGATCGCGCCCTGGGCCGCGGCGAGGGTGAGGGTCGGCAGGACGAGCGAACGGGTTGCCCGACCGAACTCATCCCAGCCCTGTCGTGGGAATCCCTGTGAGGGCAGACCCCATGAGCCGGCGAGCAGGGCGATGAGGATCATCGCCACCAGGAACTGTGGCACGGCGATACCCAGCTGACCGATCGCCGAGAGACCGACGCCATCGGCCTTGTTGCGGCGCATCGCGGCGTACACGCCGAGCGGCACGGCGAAGGCGAGGGCGACGATCGTCGACGAGATCACCAGCGGGGCAGTGACCGCCAGCTTCTCGCCCAGCTGACTGGTAACGGTCGAGCCGGTCAGTGCCGACCTGCCGAAGTCGCCCGTCAGGACGCCGCCCATCCAGTCGAAGTACTGGGCGAGGAGCGGGCGGTCGAGTCCCAGCTCGGCGCGGATCGTGGCGAGTCGCTCCGGGGTCACCTCGGTGCCGGCGATGACGACGGCGAGGTCACCTGGAACGAGGCGCAAGAGGGCGAAGACGATGACACTCGCCACGAACAAGGCGAGCACCAACAGGCCGAGTCGACGGACCAGGAACCAGGCCACAGCGTTGTTCCTAGCGGATTCGCGTCGATGTCGGCGGGCACGCCGACCGTGCCTGGAGCGAGATCGTCAGCTCTCCACGGTGATGTCGTAGGCGTCGAAGCGGGCGTTGGCGTCGAACGTCGGATAACCCGACAGGCCGGCGCGGGCCACCGTCACGTCGTTGTAGAGCAGCAACCACACCGCTGGCGCCTCCTCGGCGATCAGCGCGGCGGCCTGCCGGCGCAGCTCGACGAACTCGTCGGGGTCCTGTGTCGTGCGGGCTTGGCCGAGGAGGTCCTGGACCTCGGCGCTGTCGTAGAGCCAGTAGTACTCGGGGTTGGCGTAGTTGTCGATGTCCCGGGGCTCGACGTGGAGGACGACCGTGAGGTCGTAGTCGTGGTTGACGTAGACCTGTTCGATCCAGGTCGCGAACTCGACCGTTTCGAGGCTCACCGTGATGCCGACGTCGGCAAGCTGGGACACGACATAGTCGAGGGCATAGGTGGGGTAGATGTTCGGCGCCACGAATGACAGCTCCAACCCGTCGGCGTAGCCGGCCTCCTCGAGCAGGGCGCGGGCTGCATCGGGGTCGAAGGGGTAGAGCTCGGAGAGATCCTCGTACCATGCCTCGAAGGGCGGTACCGGCGCTCCGATGAGCGTGGCGTAGCCGCGGTACAGGTCGATGAGGCCCTGCTTGTCGATCGCCTGGGTGATCGCCTGGCGGACGCGCTGGTCGGAGAGCACCTCGTCGGCGTTGTTCATCCCGAGGGTGAACTCGCCGTTCGTCGGCCCGTCGGTGATGACGTAGTCGGGGTTGTCCTCGAACTGCTCGACGAGATCCGTGTCGATCCGCACGTGGAGGTCGATGTCGCCGTCGAGCAAGGCGTTGGCAGCGGCGTTCGGGTCGGTGAAGTACTGGAACGTGATCGCGGCGATCGACGCCGGCTCGCCCCAGTAGTCGTCGTTGCGCACGAGGGTGATCGACGAGCCCTGGTTCCACTCGTCGAGCACGAACGGCCCCGTGCCGTTGGCGGTGTTCTCGAGGTCGGTTGCGCCCTCGTTGAGCACGGCGCCGGCGCGCTGGGACAGGTGGAAGGCCAGGTCGTTGTCCGGTTCGGACAGCGTGATCACGACCGTTGCGTCGTCGGGCGCCTCGACCGTTTCGATCCTCGAGAGCCGGGCAGCCTCGTTGCCCTCGCGTTGTTGCTCCAACGTCCAGACGACGTCGCTCGCCGTCAGCGGATCGCCGTCGTGGAACGTGACGCCGTCGTGCACGGTCAGCGTGTAGGTGAGGCGGTCCTCCGAGATCTCCAGGTCGGCGAGGCCGGGGGAGATCTCGCCATCGGGAGTGGACTTCACCAGCGTCTCGTAGATGTTGCCGAGGAGCAGCTGATCGAGGGCGGCGCCGGCCTGGGTGATGATGTTGAGGTTGGTCGGCTCGATGACGAAGCCGGCGACGACCTCAGCATCCGGATCGCCCGCCGGGACGGAGGTCGCCGAGGCGGTCGTCGTCAGCAGCGCGCCCGCCCCGAAGCAGGCGGCCGTCGTGGCGACGAGCAACGAGCGGCGGGCGGCTGACCGGTGAGGAGTGCAGTTGCGTCGCATGGCGGCGAGGTTAGTGAGTTCGTGCCGACGGGAAGCGGTCGAGGTAGCTCGTCATCCCACCGGCACTCGTGGCAGCGAGCGCGGCGTGGACGACCGCCCGGCACACCACATCGGCGCCGGCGGCGAAGACTGCGTTGAGCTGCAACGGGCGCCGCGCTCCGGTCTTGAATGCGGCTGCTTCGCCCTCCTCCTCGGGGACCGGTTGGGCACCGGTGGCGAGCGTGAACACGACGTCGCCGTCGACGTACTGGTGCACCGGATCGATCGATCTGGCCAGTCCGTCGTGGCCGGATACGGCCATCCGCGCACACTCCGTCTTCGACAGCACGGCGTCGGTGGCGACCACGGCGAGGGTCGTGTTCAGCGGGCGGATCGGCGGCGGGTCGGCATGATGGGCGCCGACGTCCTTGCGGCTCGGTCTGCGCACCGAGGCGAACTCACCGTCGAGGCCTCTGCTGATGCCGAGCAATTCGCCGGTGCGGACGTTGAACACGTTGCCGCTGGAGTTGAGCGCAACGAGGGCGGCGACGGTGATCCCGTTGGGGAGCACGACGCTGGCCGAACCGATGCCACCTTTCAGTCGTTCGGCGTGGGCTCCGGTGCCTGCGCCGACCGTGCCCTGGGCGATCTTGGTGGTGCGTGCCGCGGCGGCGGCGCGCCCGCCGAACGCCGCGTCCGGCGTGTTGTGGAAGCGACCGCCGACACCGAGATCGAACAGCACGGCGGCGGGGACGATCGGAACCACCTGGTGCGGTTCGGGCCCAACCGGAAAGCCGCGACTGCGCTCGGCGAGCCAGCGCACGACGCCGTCGGCGGCGGCGAGTCCGTAGGCGCTGCCGCCGGTGAGGCAGATGGCGTCGACGCTCTCGACGAGGTTGATCGGGTCGAGCAGGTCGGTCTCGCGTGTGCCGGGCGCACCGCCGCCGACGTCGACACCTCCGACGGTGCCTGGCGGAGGGAGCACGACCGTCGTGCCGGTGAGCCAGCCGCGCCCGCTCCGCTGGTAGTGGCCGACGCGGATCCCGGCGACGTCGGTGAGGTCGTTGTGTGATCCGATCATTGCGTTCCCCGGCCACGCCACACTCTGCCTGCGCCGCGCTGGGTGGCTGGTTCGCACCGCTTGCTCACAGGAAGCGCCCGGCGGCCTCGACGTAGACGCTGGCGTGCTCGACGATGTCGGCGACCTCGACGTACTCGTCGGCCTGATGGGCGATCCACTTGCCACCCGGCCCGTAGACGACGGTCGGCACCCCGGCGAGGGCGGTCAACATCGTGCCGTCGGTCGTGCCGGGCACGCCGCCGAGCCGCGCCGGTGTGGTGGCGACTGCGGTGTGGGCGTCCCACACGGCGCGCACCAGCGGGTCGTCCGGGGCGAGCTCGACGGGCGGGCGGTCGTCGATGGCGGTGACCTGCGACGTCACGCCCGACGCGCCGCAGGCGTCCGCCGCCAACTCGGTCACGCTCGCGAGCAGTTCGTCGTGGTCGACGGACGGAACCGTCCGCACGTCGACCCACAACGTCGACGTGCCGGGAACGACATTCATCTGGGCCGGCGTGCCGGCGCGCAGCACGGTGGGTGTGATCCATGGCCGGCCGAGGTGCTCATGTTCGCCGTGGGCCTCGTGGAGGCGTTGCTCCAGGTCGGTGAGGGCGGCGATCACGGCGGCGACGGCGCGGTTCGGGTTGCGGCCTTCGAAGGGCATCGCGCCATGGGCCATCTTGCCGGTGAGGTCGATGCGCAGGCGCAGCGCTCCCTTGGCGGTGGTGCAGATCTCGCCGCCCTCTGGCTCGCAGCAGATCGCCCCGTCGATGCCGTCGGCGTGACCTCGGGCCACGAAGTCGCGCACCCCCGCCATCATCCCCTCCTCGTCGACGAGGGCGGCGACGACGAGCCGTCCCGGGAACGAGCCGGCGCGGATCACGGCATCGGCAGCGAACAGCATCGCCGCGACCCCGGATTTCATGTCCGCGGAGCCGCGGCCGTAGATCCGCCCGCCGCGCAGCTCGGCGCCGAACGGATCGACGGTCCATGCCTGCTCGTCGCCTTCGGTGACCACGTCGGTGTGCCCCTCGAACAGCAGCGTCCGCCCCGGGCGGTCGCCGTCGATCGTCGCGATCACGTTGGGTCGCCCGTCTGCGACCAGGTCGACTCGTGGCGACCATCCGAACGCCCGCATCTGCTCGGCCACCAATTCGGCGGCAGGCTGCTCGTTGAGCCCGCGAGCAGGGTCGTACACGCTGGGGATGCGAACCAACTGCCGCGTGAACTCGACGACCGCGTCGACATCGATGATCGGAGTGCTACGCGTCTCGTCTCCCGGCACGTGAGACTCCATCGGCAGCAAACACTCCAATCTGTCAGACGGTGGGGTCGTAGCGGCCGTCGGCGGCGGTCCAGCCGCCATCGACGAACAGGGTCGTGCCGGTGACGTAGCTCGAGGCGTCGGAGGCGAGGAACAGGGCGGCGCCGACCATCTCGTCGGCGGTCGCCCAGCGGCGCAGGATCGGCTTGTCGGCGTACGCCTTGTACCACGCCGCGTCGTCCTGGATCGGCTTGGTGAGCGGTGTCTCGACGACCCCCGGAGCGATCACGTTGGCGCGCACGCCGGAACCGCCGAGCTCGGCGGCGAGGGTCCGGAACAGCATCACCGTCGCCGCCTTCGTCGCCGCGTAGGCGCCCTGGCCGGGCTCCGTCGTGACCGCCCGCACCGACGCGAACCCGATCATCGAGCCGCTCCCGGCTGCCGCCATCGCTGCCCCGAACGTGCGGCAGAGGCGAAACACGCCCTTGAGGTTGAGGTCGACGACGCGGTCGAGGTCGTCATCGCTGTAGTCGGCGATTCGCTTGCGCACGTTGATCGCCGGCGTGGTGACGAGGATGTCGGGCGCGCCGTGCGCGTCGAGCACGGCGCCCGATGCCGACGGGTCGAGGAGATCGAGATGGACCGCCGACCCGCCGATCGCCTCGGCCGTCGCCTCGGCGGCGTCAATGCGGGCATCGGCACACAACACCGTGGCCCCGAAGGCGGAGAGTCCCTCGGCGACCGCCGCGCCGATGCCGCTGCCGGCACCGACGACCAGCGCCCGACGATCGTCGAGGCGGAAGAGGTCTCCGGAGATCACTCGTCAGGTTCTTCGACGGCGTCGAGGAACGCTTCGACGTCGTCCTCCTCGCCGCCGATCAGCCAGATCACCCGGCTCTCCTCGGCGCTCAGCTCGGCGTCGTCGTCCTCCCAGGGCAGCACCCCGTCGACCGGGTAGCGGTCGACGGTGATGTCGTCGGAGTCCTCCTCGACCGGGGCGATCACCGCCAGCTCGACCTCGAGGTCGCCGGGATGGTCACTCAGGATGTCGATCAACTCGCGCACGAGCATGTCGGGCCCCTTTCCGGCGTCGTGGCCTCACGTGTCGCCGAGCCAGGCGTTGGCCTGCTCGAGCAAGAACAAGCTGACATGCTTGCATCGTTCCAGATCGTCGGCGGCATTCGTGTCATTGTTGAGGTAGACGTCGCTGAGATCGACGCTCGTGCGCGCCACGAGGGTCAGCGAGCGCTCCGGCGCGTCGGTGACGTTGGCGTACGAGTCGATCGCCGACACCTCGACAGGTAGCTCGACGCCTCCGACGCCGGCCAGCTCGACGGCGAGGGCGAGCAGATCGGGCGGCTTGGGCAGCGGCGGCAGGGTCCAGGTGAACACGAGCGGGAAGGTGAATCCGGGCGGCGGCGTCTGGTCGAGGTCCTCCAGCTTCATCACCTCGTCCTCGAAGCCGAGCATCGCCCGCGGGTCGACGTCGAGCGAGAGGTGCAGATCGATCGGCCCGTTGCACGCCTCCTCCGGATGGAGGTCGACCTCCCACAGCTGACGCAGGGAGTACGTCTCGACGAAGTGTCGCTCGTCGTGGACGTGGAAGCCGTGGTCGATGGCCTGGCTCTTGAGGTCGGCGACGAAGCCCGCCACGTCGATCACTGCCACGGCGGCGAGGTTACCCCTGACCCTCGGCGGCGGTGTCGATGCCGGCGTAGCGGTCGGGTTCGGCGGCGAAGGCGCGCAGGCAGCCGGTTCCGCAGAAGTAGTGGCGTCGGCCGCTGCGATCGAGGTGCAGCGACGACTCCGTCGCGGCGACGGTCATGCCGCACACGGGATCGGTTGCCATGGAGGGTGGCTGCTGGTCTGCGCTGCGCTCGGCGACGGACCGGGCGGACGGCCGCCGCCGCCGGGCGACGATGTCGGCGAGGATCGACAGGGCGACCTCCTCCGGCGTACTCGCCCCGATGTCCAGTCCGGCGGGAGTCACGACGCGAACCTTGAGATCGTCGGTGACGTCGAGGCCGCCGACGACCGCCGCGCCGCGCTTGGGACTGGCCACGAGGCCGACGTAGTCGACCTCGGCGCGCAACGCGGCTTCGAGCATGACCGCTTCGTCGCGGCCGTGCGAGGCGACGACGATGGCGCTGGCATCGGCCAGGGTCTGGGTGCCCAGCAGTTGCGGCACGTGGCCAGAGCGGACGATCTCGAAGCCGATCGCCGCCCCGACGACGGCCAGAGCGTTGGCGATCGGGCTGTCGCCGTCGACGACGACGAGCGGCGGGGGGCGTTGCGGCTCGAGGAAGATCTCCAACGTTCCGCCGCTGAGGCACGGGTTGTGGGCCGTCACCTTGCCGGGCACCGGGTCCTCAGCGGTCGGACTGATCCGCAGCACGATCGACTCGCCGGAGTCGAGCAAGGTGAGGGACTGGGCGCGCACCGTCGACTCTGCGCAGTCGCCGCCGACGAACCCCTCGATCGTCCCGTCCGCCAGGACGATCGCCTCGTCGCCGGGATGGGCGCTCGTCGGCCGCTCGGCGAGGACGACGCGAGCGTGAACGAACGGAACGCGCTGGCCGCGCAACTCCTCCGCTCGGTCTGTCAGGTGAACCATGTCACCGATGCGAGCGACGAGGCGCTAGCCGAGGAGCGGCCGCAAGCGGCCTGCGTGGCCGGGGAACGCATTAGACGAAGGCGAGGTCCGTCCTGGCCGGGCGGCCTTGGATCGCCAGCCACACCTGCGCCGGGGTCAGCGGCATGTCGGCATGCTTGACCCCGAGCGGCGCCAAGGCGTCGATGACCGCGTTGACAACGGCGGCGGGGGAGCCGACCGTCGCCGACTCGCCGACGCCCTTGACCCCCAGAGGATGGTGCGGCGACGGCGTCACCGTCTCGCCGAGCTCGAAGTTGGGCACCTCCATCGACGTCGGCAACAGGTAATCCATGAACGAGCCGCCGAGGCAGTTGCCGTCCTCGTCGAACGTGATCGCCTGCATCAGCGCCATCCCGATGCCGTCGACGAGCCCGCCGTGGATCTGCCCCTCGACGATCATCGGGTTGATCCGCGGACCGCAGTCGTCGACGGCGATGAACCGCCGTACCTTCACGACACCAGTGCCGGCGTCGACATCGACGACACAGATGTAGGCGCCGAATGGATAGGTCAGGTCCGGCGGGTTGTACACGGCCTGGGCGTCGAGGTGGCCCTCCACACCCTCGGGGAGCTCGAGGCTGGAGTGGGCGAGCATGGCGATCTCGGAAATCGACTTGCCTTGCGTCGGGTTGCCGACGACCTGCCATCGCCCGTGGTCCCACTCGAGGTCAGCGGCGTCACATTCGAGGGCGGCGGCGGCGACGATCCTGGCCTTGTCGCGGACGCGTTGGGAGACGACGGCGGCCGCGGCGCCCGACACCGGCGTGGAGCGCGAGCCGTACGTGCCGAGCCCGAACGGCGTGTTGTCGGTGTCGCCGTGGATCACCTCGACGTCCTCCGGCGGGATCCCCAGCTGGTGGGACACGATCTGGGCGAACGTCGTCTCGTGGCCCTGGCCCTGGGTCTGCACCGACAGCCGCAGTTGGGCTTTGCCCGTCGGGTGGACGCGCAGGTCGCAGCCGTCAGCCATCCCCAGGCCGAGGATGTCCATGTGCTTGCGCGGACCTGCACCGACGCCCTCGGTGAAGAACGCCAGTCCGATCCCCATGTACGACTGCGACGCGGGGTCGCCGCTGGCCGCCGCCTGTTGACGACGTTCGGCTTGCTCGCGGCGCAGCTCGTCGTAGCCGGCGATGCGCATCGCCTCCTGCAGCGCCCGCGGGTAGTCGCCGGAGTCGTAGGTCCAGCCGGTCGGCGTGGTGTAGGGGAACTGCTCGGGTTGCAACAGGTTCTTCATCCGCAGCTCGGCGGGATCCATCCCCAGCTCGACGGCAAGGCGGTCGACGACGCGCTCGATGAGGTAGACCGCTTCGGTGATACGGAACGAGCACGCGTAGGCGACGCCTCCAGGAGCCTTGTTGGTGTACACGCCGGTGACCTTGCAGTGGGCGGCGCCGTAGTCGTAGGACCCGGTGAAGATGTGGAAGAACCCGGCCGGGTACTTCGTCGGCTGGGCGGTGGCGTTGAACGCCCCATGGTCGGCGATCACGTCGACGCGGACGCCGAGGATCTTGCCGTCGCCGGTGGCGGCGATCTCGCCACGCATGTGGTAGTCGCGGGCGAACCCGGTGGTCATCAGGTTGGAGCTGCGGTCCTCCATCCACTTGACCGGCCGTTTGGTGACGATCGAACCGACGACGGCGAGCACGTAGCCCGGGTAGATGGGCACCTTGTTGCCGAACCCCCCGCCGATGTCGGGAGAGATCACTTGGATCTTGTGCTCGGGGATCCCGGCGACGAGGGCGTACACGGTGCGGTGGGCGTGCGGCGCCTGGCTCGTGATGTAGGCGGTCAGCTTGCCCGTGACCGGATCCATGTAGGCGAGCGACCCGCACGTCTCCATCGGCGCCGGATGCGAGCGCGGGTACAGCACGTCGAGGCCGACGGTGACGTCGGCGGCCGCGAACGCCGCGTCGGTGGCGGCCTGGTCACCCGACTCCCAGTCGAAGATGCGGTTGTCGGTGCGCCCGTCGATCTCGTCGCGCACGAGCGGGGCGTCGGCATCGAGGGCCTTGCGGGCGTCGATCATCGGCGGCAGTGCTTCGTACTCGACGTCGATCAGCTCCAGCGCGTCGCGTGCCGAGTACCGATCCTCGGCGATGACGAAGGCGACCTCCTGGCCCTGATAGCGGACCTTGTCGGTGGCCAGCACGGCCTGCACGTCGGCAGACAGCGTCGGCATCCAGGCGAGGCTCAGACCTTCGAGCATCTGACCGGTGATCACGGCGCGCACCTTGGGGTGCGCCTCGGCCGCCGACGTGTCGATGGAGACGATCCGCGCATGGGCGTAGGGGCTGCCGAGGATCGCCCCGTGGAGCATGCCCGGCATGGTGATGTCGTCGAGGTAGTTGCCGCGGCCGCGCAGGAAGCGGGCGTCCTCCTTGCGCAGCATTCGCCCGAAGCCCACGGGGTTACCCGCTTCTGAGATGGGAGTGTCCGTCGAAGTCATTGCGTCACCTCTGCGCGGCTGTTCTCTGCCGCCCAGCGAACGGATTTGATGATGTTGTGGTAGCCGGTGCAGCGACACAGCTGACCGCTGATCGCCTCGCGGATGTCTGCTTCGCTCGGATCAGGGTTGGCGTCGAGCAGGGCGCGGGCGGTGAGCATCACGGCCGGCGTGCAGAACCCGCATTGCAGGCCGTGACACTCCATGAACCCCTGCTGCACGGGGTCGAGGCCGTCGTCGCCGGCGAGCCCTTCGACGGTGTCCACGCGGCGCCCGTCGGCCATCACCCCGAGGACCGTGCAGCTCTTCACGGGGGTGCCGTCGAGGAGCACAACGCACGCCCCGCAGTTCGAGGTGTCGCAGCCCCAGTGCGTCCCGGTGAGACCGAGGTCGTCACGTAGCAAGTGGATCAGCAAGACGCGCGGTTCGACGTCTGCCGAGTGAGCCTCGCCGTTGACCGTCACGGTGATGTTCATGAGGGTTGGTCCTCTCCGCGCGCCCGGGCAACCGCGGCGTGCAGGGCGCGCTTGGTCAGCTCGCCGGCGAGGTGACGCTTGTACTCGGCGGGGCCGCGCTGGTCGGTGTTCGGCGAGCAGTGCTCGGCGGCGAGCGCCGCCGCCGCGGCGATCGCCTCGTCGGTGGCCGGTCCACCGCGGAGCGCGTCCTCGGCGGCAGGGGAGCAGAACTGCTCTGCGCCGACCGCGGTGAGCCCGATGCCGATCTCGCTGACGTTGTCGCCGTCGAGCCAGATGCAGGCCCCGGCGGCGGCGACGGCCCAGTCGCCGGCCCGCCGCTCCACCTTGCGATACGCCGATCCTCCGCCGGGACGGATCGGCACGCGGATCTCGGTGATCATCTCCGCCGGACCGACCGCCGTCTCGTAGGGGCCCTCATGGAACTCACGGGCCGGCACCGTCCGGCTTCCGGCAGACCCTTGGATGACGATCGTCGCCCGAACGGCGGCGAACACGGCCGAGAGGTCCTCGCTGGGGTCGGCTTGGCCGATCGACCCGCCGACCGTGCCGCGGTTGCGCACGATCGGGTCGGCGATGACCCGCTCCGCGTCGTGGAAGATGGGGTAGTGCTCGCCGGCTATGGCCGAATCGAGCAACTCGGCGTGGCGAGTCATCGCCCCGATGCACAACTCGTCGCCGGCCACACGGACGTAGCCGAGTTGCTCGGCGAGGTCGTTGATGTCGATGAGGTGCTCGGGCCTCGCGAGGCGAAGCTTCATCATCGGCAGCAGCGAGTGGCCACCAGCGACGAGGCGGGCCTCGGGGCCGAGTTGCTCGAGGAGGGCGACGGCGTGCTCCACGCTCGTCGCCCGCTCGTAGCCGAACGGTGGTGGCGTCTGCATCGGCGGTTCCCCTCGTCTGGCCCGTCCGGGGCCGCGGCGACAAGCGCCGTGGCCCCGGATTTCCCCCACCGGGCATGGTCGCGACGAGGCGAGCGGCGGTCAACCGGGCGATAAGGATTCGGTTATGCGGCGATCTACGATGCGCAGGGGGTGACCCTCAACCAGCTCAAGGTCTTCGTGCTCGTGGTTCGACTCGGGTCGCTGCGCGCCGCCGCAGCCGCCTTAGGCGTCAGTGAGCCGGCGGTGTCGCAAGCCCTCGGCGCGTTGCGCGAGCATCTCGGCGACCCGCTCGTCGAGCGCGCCGGCGGGGTCCTGACCTTGACGCCGGCGGGGCAGCGGGTAATCGGACTCGCGTCGCAGATGGTCAACCTGGCGGTGGCGACGGAAGAGGCGGTGCGGGTTGCTAGCGGCGCCCCCGACCTGCTGCGGGTGGTTGCCTCGGCGGATGTCGGAGACGCCGTGGCCCCGGCGCTCCTGCAGGCGTTCGACCGCCGGGCGGCCAACGTGGAGACGACACTGGCGATCGCCGGCACCCGGGAGATGGCCGTCCTGCTGTCCGAGCGACTCGCCGACGTCGCCCTCGGTCCGGCGCTCGCCGGTCCCCAGGCACCGGGTGTGGTCAGCGAGCCCCTGCTGCGCTATCGGTTGCTGCTGATCACCGGCGCCGACCATCCGCTGCAGTCGAACGGCGGGGCGTCGCGCCAAGCGCTGCGAAATGAGCCGTGGCTCGTCGATCCGTCGGGAACGGATCCGTTGTCCGACGTCGGGCGTCTGCTCGCCGATCTCGGTGTCGCCGAGGGCCGTGTGCGCGTGTTCCCGACGCAGGCGTCGGCGTGGGCCGCGGCGGCGACCGGCGGCGGCGTCGCTCCGGCGATCGAGCAGCTGTGGAAGCGCGACCCGCACACCGGTGCCCGCCCGCTGAAGTTCGCCGGCATGCCACTCGACATGCTGTGGCACATCAGCACGCTGCACGGCGATCGGCGCTCCGCCACCGCTGCACGGTTGCATCGCTTCCTGGCGACGCCCGATGCCACCCAGGCGATGTTCCGGGCGGACGGTGGCGTCCCTGCCTCGCAGTTCCGGCCGCCCGTCTACGTGTCGATCTGGAGCTGACCGATGCGCACCGGAGCTCTCGACGACCCGGCCCTCGACGTGCTCCATCGCGTCGCCGACGAGGTTGCGCAGCGCCTGGCGGCGACGAGCGAGTGGGGGTTCTCCGGACGACGTGATGGCCAGTACAGCGTCGATCTCGACGTCGACGAGGGCGCTGTGGGGATCTTGATCGACGCCGGGTTCGCCGTGCTGTCGGAGGAGAGCGGTCGCTCGGGCGACGGCGACCGCGTCGTTGTGCTCGATCCGCTCGACGGATCGACGAACGCCAGTCGTGGAATCCCGTGGTTCGCAACCTCGTTGTGCGTCGTCGACGACGACGGGCCGGCGGTCGCGCTCGTCGCCAACCAGGCGACGGGGGAGCGGTTGGCGGCGGTGCGGGGGCAGGGCGCCTGGATCGGGTCGCGTCGCCTTGCGGCGTCGGGAGCGACGACCCTCGACGGGACCGTCGTCGGCCTCAACTCGCTGCCGGACGAGCCGTGGGGGTGGTGGCAATCGCGAGCGCTAGGCGCGTGTGCGCTCGATCTTGGACTGGTCGCCGCGGGTTCACTCGACGCCTACATCGATCTCTGTACCGACCTCGCCGGACCGTGGGATTACCTCGGCGGCGTGCTCCTCGTGCGGGAGTCCGGGGGAGCGGTCGCCGACGCGTTCGACCGTGATCTCGTGGCGCTCGACCACGAGGATCGTCGCACGCCGATCGCTGCGGCAACGCCGAAGCTGCTCGACGAGTTGCTCGGCTACCGTCGATCGTCGTGACGGACGACGAGATCGCGACCATCGATCCCGAGCTCACGCCGACCGGCGACGAGTTCGGACTGCTGACAGGGTTCCTCGACTACTACCGGGCGGTGATGGTGCGCAAGGCGCAGGGCTTGACACGGCGACAGCTGGCGGTGCGACTCGGTCCGTCGGAGATGACGATCGGCGGGCTGATCAAGCACCTGGCATTCGCCGAAGACATCTGGTTCGACCACCGTGTCGCCGGCAACGTGTTCGGCGACCCGTGGGCCCGAGTCGATTGGGCGGCCGAGCCCGACTGGGCGTTCCAGAGCGCCGTCGACGACGAGCCCGACGGTCTGTTGGGTCTCTACGACGCGGCGTGCGCGCGCAGCCGTGCCGCGGTTGCCGAGGTCGGCGACCTCGACGCCGTCACGCAGTTCCCGAACCGTCGAGGCCGGCACTTCAGCATGCGCTGGGTCCTCCTCCACATGATCGAAGAGACCGCTCGCCACGCCGGCCACGCCGACCTGATCCGCGAGAGCATCGACGGCACGACGGGCGACTGACCCTCCCGCTCGGGAGTCGTGCGCTACTCGTCCAGCCCGCGATGGAGCACCGGCTTGACATCGAGGATCGGTGTCCCATCCACCGCCTCGAGGTCGCTCACCTCGATTCGCACGCCGTCGATCGCGAGAACGGTGACGCGGTGCAGGCCGATCGGGTTCGGTCGGTCGGAGGATCGCGTGCTGAACACCCCGGTGAGCGGCTGCGACTCGTCGTCGCGAGGGTGCACGGTGAGCACGTCGCGCCGAGCCCGATCGAGCCACGTCAGCAGGGTGACCTCGTCGCCGACACGCAGATGGATCAGGCCTGCGCGCACATCGTCATCGAAGACCAGCCACGCCGTCGGCCCGCCTTCGAAGCCCTGTTTCGGTGCCGCTGCCGGATCGGTGAGCGATGAGTCCACGCGCCCGATCGCCCGCACCTCGAAGCCGTCACCCACGCCAAGATTGTCGCCCATTATCACCGAGAGATCGTCAGTTTGGGTGGTGCTCGCCGGTTTGTGCAGGCGATCAGGGTAGTGATGCGGTTGCGGGCCGCAATGAAGGTCGGATCGTCGCGGTGGACCGTGATGTCATCGGCGGTGAGATCGCGGCGGCGCGGGTCGCGGTTGCGGCCGGACTCCATCATTCGCCCGTTGCACTGGCAGGTGACGCCTCCACGGAACTTGGGGATGATGTGGTCGACGTCGCACGAGTTGATCGGGTCGCCGTCGGAGGCTGGGTGCTGGCAGCGGCGGTCGCGGACCTCGATCGCTCGGCGGAGGAGCCCGGTGAAGGTCCGGGTGTTCGAGCCGGCGATGGCGTGAAGCGGCCCGTCGAACAGCATCGTGTTGATGTCGAGGTCGGAGAGGTACGGGACCAGTTCGCCCGGTGCGATCACCGTGCCATCAGACAGCTCGCACAGCCAACGGAACGTGGCGTCACCGAGCACGACACTGACCAATGGCCGCGGTCGACCGCGCTGGCATCGACACGGCGTGGCCGACCCGGCGCGGTCACCGTCGCTGGCCGGTGCGCCAGGACCGTCTTCGTCGCTTGCGGCGGTCTGACGGGCCGCGGCGTCGTCCGTGTCGTCGCTGTCGTTCTCGTCGGCTCCCGCCTGCTCGGCATCTGACCTGTCAGCGTGCTCCGTGCCGGAGTCAGAACCGCCACCTGCCCTCGTGGTGGCGCGGACGGCCATCTCGACGAGGGCGTCGAGTCGGCGTTGCTGGCGGGTGCGCCGTAGTTCGCCGGTCTCTTCGATGACGGCCTGATCCTGGAGCCGGAGCTCGTCGTCGATGCGGTTCCAGGCCGCCATGAACGTGGCGCCTCCAACGGCGTCGAAGATTGCGTCGAGGTGGATCTCGCCCTCGATGCCGCGATGGTCCCGTGCCTGTCGGTTCAGCCATCGTGGTGGCTTGCCGTCGTCACCCAGGTCGGCGTCGACGCGCAGCTTCCAGTAGTTGATGGCCACCTCGGCGTCCCAGAAGTGAAGATGTTCGCAGAACCCGACGAGCATCGACTCGTCCTCCAGGAACCGCTCCCGTCGCTTCGAGGTATTGGCGGTCGCCAGCAACTCGACGTGGTCGATGTTGATCCGACCGACGGTGAGCGCGGCAGCGGTCGCCGGCATTCCCGAGAGTGCTTGGCCGCGGCGGATCACGCGGTACGCCGAAGCCTTGCGGGTCCGCGCCTCGCGGGCGAGACGGGCACCGGGATGACGGCTGCCGTCTTCGGCCCAGATCCCCCGCCTCGACCATTCGTCGGCAAGTCTCGCCTGGATCGACTGCAGGGTCGACAACTCCTCGGTCAGCGTCAAGAGCGCTCGGTGGACTTCGCCGTCCGACAAGGACTTCTCGTCGAGGCCGACGACACGGGTCACCGCTTCGCCGAGCTTGCCGACCACGGTGTCCATACACCGCATCGTATCGAACATACGTTCGGAGTGCAACCCTTTCCAGAGATTTCTCTTCCCCGGAGACACCGCCGAACGGCCGCTGACGCCACGCCAACCTCGTTGTCACCCCGCTCACTCCAGGTTCCGCCGGCTCGGTCGGGGGCCGCGGTTGGGATGATCACCGCGCCCGTTCTGCCGTCACGGGTAGGCTCGGTGCCCCGCTCAGGGCGCATAGCTCAGTTGGCTAGAGCGCTTCCCTTACAAGGAAGAAGTCGGGGGTTCGAGTCCCTCTGCGCCCACCTAAAGTCCCTGCTGATGGGGGTCGAACCGTGTCGTAGGTGAAGCGCACCGATTTCTTGCCGTCGAGCACCTGTTCGGCCAGCGCGGCGTCGGTGCGTAGGACGGCGATGGCAAAGCGAATTTCCGTCTCGTCGCAACGAGCATCGGCCGCTAAGTCGCCGTCAGCCGGCCTCTTGTCCAGGCCGTTGACGGCACTCGCTGCGCACGCTGTCAGGTCGACGAGGTATCCTAGGCTATGAACTGCCCCTGTAATTCATGACACAGGTTGTCGTTTGGCTATGGTCCTGCCATAGTTCTGGACACGGCCTGGCTGGCGCGGGGGACGTCAGCCAGGTCACCTCAAGAACGGTTGACCATCACACAATGAACGATTCCATCGGCCTGTATCTGAACGACATCGGCAAGGTTCCCCTGCTCACCGCCGAGGACGAGCGAGAGCTCTCGCGCGTCATCGAGGCCGGCCGCGAGGCCGCAGAGCAGCTGGCCAACGGTAAGCGCAGCGTGGCGTTGAAGAACGCCGTCGCCGCAGCTGCCGACGCCAAGGACCGCTTCATCCGATCCAACCTGCGCCTCGTGGTCTCCATCGCCAGGCGCTATCCGCTGCCCCAGGGGATGGATCTCCTCGACCTCATCCAGGAGGGCAACCTCGGGCTCGAGCACGCCGTCGACAAGTTCGACTGGCGGCGTGGCTTCAAGTTCTCGACGTATGCCACGTTCTGGATCCGTCAGGCGATCGGCCGGGCGCTCGACCAGAAGGCCAGCCTGATCCGCATCCCCGGCGATCGCTCGGCGAGCCTGCGGGCCGCCCTGCGCCAGGCCTCCGGCGACGGCGAGACGCTCGACCAGGCCAACGCCGAGCTGCACCGCCTCACCACCACCGTCTCGCTCGACAAAGGAGTGGGTCACGACGGCGACACGACCCTTGGCGACCTGATCGCCAATGGAGAAGGCACCCCCGAGGACGCCGTGATGTCGATGGTCGACGGCGACCTCCTCGACGAGTTGCTCGGCACCCTCGACGGCCGCGCCCGCTACGCCGTGGAGGCCCGCTTCGGGCTGCTCGACGGCGAGCGCAAGAGCTTCCGCGAGGTCGGCGAGAGCCTCGGTGTCACCGCCGAAGCCGCCCGCCGACTCGTTCATCGAGCCGTCGCCAGCCTGCGCTACCCCGCCGAGCAGATCCTCGCCTTCTAACAACCGCTCAGAGGCGGAGGAGACCTTCCCACTCTGGACATCCACGGTCGCCGAGGCGGCCTCTCTTCCGTCACTGACAGTCTTCGTCGTGCCGGGTGATCGCCCTCTCCAGCGGAGGCCAACGCGTTCGTTGGCCGCCTGCGAGGCGCCCTAGGCGGAAGTCGCCGGGCGTAGGGCCGGCTCGTCCGGCCGTCCCGATCGAGAGCGCCAGCACCGACAGCGGACGGAAGCGGGGAACCGGTGTCGGCCTCCCAGGCGGCGGAACCCAGTTCGTCGCCACCGATTCAACCCGCCGGCCACCAGGGTAGGGCGAGCCCTCGCAGTCGACGCGGCGGTTTCGTTACTCTTTTGGGCTTGTTTTGTTACCGTCTTGCGCTGGTGTGTGGAGTGCCTGCTGTCTAGGGTGCCCCATACCCCGATGGCGGAATCGGGGACAAGCGGAAGTCGCGAACCGTGCCGGCGGGAGTGTTTCGACGGCACGGTCAGCGGCCGGACGACCCCCGCCCACTCACTGGTGCGGGGTTCTTCCGCGTCGCGCGGGAACCTCCGAACACGCGAATGTCCGCACTCCGTAGCTCCCGACGGGTGATCGTCGCTCAGGGCAACGGCGAGAGGGTTGCGGCGTCAACCGCGGAGGTCACGCTCCGGCGGGTTTGCCGGGTTCGGTCTCGGGAAGGAGTCCAGCTTTGCGGGCGGCGAGGACTCGTTTGGGTCCGCTGGCGGGGGACAGGCCACGGGCGAGCGCCACGGTGGCGGTGGGCTTGGGGCTTTGGAAGGCGACGGCGAGCAGGTAGATCAGCGCGTCGACAGTGAGCGGGTCATGGTCGCTGTGCTTGTCGAGGAGTCCGGGCCACCCCGTGCCGCCGAGATACTCGGTCTCCAGTGCGTTCTGGACGGTGTCGCGGAGGGCGATACGGGCGATGCCGATGGGCGAGACGTCGTCTCCTCCGGGCAGCGAGGTGCAACAGACCTTGCGGACAGCAAGTTTGCCGACCGTCGAGGACCATTCGAGTCGCGCTTCGACGTCGTACGGATAGGTGTCGGTGATCGCGACGGTCACCGAGGCGGGGATAAACCGCGCCCCGGCCGTGCACTGCGTCGACGGCCAGGGTTCGCACGCCCCGATCAGCAACAACGGCTGACGTCGCACAGCACTTGCGCGTCCCGTCGACGCCACCTGAGCCGTCCGGTTTCACCCGCCAGCGCCGGGTACGGAATCGCCACCCCACGCGCACGCGGGGTACGGCGGCTCCCGCCTCGTCCAGCATTGCGGGGCGAGACGGGTGCCGTCGAAGGATCGCCCTACGGCTAGCCGGTCGTGGTTCCCACCGCTGTGTCGATCGGTGTGGTGCCCGCTGGTTCGGTGCCTACCGGCTCGGTGCCTACTGGTTCGGTGCCTACCGGTTCGGTGCCCGCTGGCTCCGTGCCCGACGGTGCGGTGTCCGCTGGTCGCGGTGCCCGCCGGTGCGGTGTCCGCCGGTGCGGTGCCATCGTCGAACTGGGCGAAGAGGTCTTCCAGCGAGCCGGCCGGCGTGCCCATCGGCTCGACGTTGATACGCGTGGCGGTCACGTGGCCGGGGCCGTACTCGCCAGCCGGGGCGCCTTCGCCGATGAACCCGATGGTGAACTCTGCGGTGAAGCTCTGCCCGTCCTCGCTCACCTCACCGGCGGCGCGGATCATCGTGGAGGGTCCCTCATCGTCGAGCTCGAGGAACGTCAGATTGAACGAGCTCGGTCCGGTGGCCTCCCATGCCCCGATGCCGGTGGTTCCGTCGGCACTGGATGATTGGTAGGTCCCGTCGGCGTGGAAAGCAACGAGCTCAGGCGGGTCGTCTGGAAACTCCTCGACCGTGAGCACCCAGGCGCCAACGACGGGCTGACTCTCCGCCGGCGCTTCCGATGGCGGGGTGGTCGCCTGAACGGCCGTCGAACTGGCAAGCCCTCCGAGGAGCAGCACCGCGGCTACCGAGCACCCGATGATGAAACGACGCATGACGCATCTCCTTACTGACCGGCGGCGCCGGCCGCGATGCGACGCTACGCACGCCGCCTGTGTCCCGACGAACCCGCTAGCGCCGCGGAACCTGACCGTTCAGCATCCGGTGGAGTTCGTTGAGCGCCCGCCGAGCTCCCGTCCACGACGGCCCGAGCTCGCCGAGGATGCGGGCGATGGCGGCCCGCTCAGCGAGCAACGTGGCGCGCAGATGTCGAGCAGTCGCTCGGTGTCGGCGCGGGTCAGCGAACCGCCGATGGCCAACGATCGGCGCATCCCGTCGACGTCCTCGGGTGCCATCGAGGAGGCGTCTCCATCGCTGATCCCCGAGCCCGCGTCGGCGACTCGATCAGAGCTGGCCGCGAATCTCCCCACCCCGGTGAGCAACGGTGTGCACGTTGACGTACGCTCCGCCGGCCTCGATGACCTCGACCAGGTCCTCCAGCGACTGCCCCACGAGCGGCCCAATGAGATCACCTGCGTCGATCGAACCACTAGCGAGCGTGCCGTTGACGTCGACACCGGGATCAGGCACCAGTCCGAACAGGAACGCCACGATCGGGCCGTTGCTTTCTGGCGCGCCCACGTGGATGTGGGCCTGGAGAACGTCCTCGATGTTGGCGACGTTGAGCTTGTAGCTGAGCGACTCACCGTCGGCTGAGAGCTTGAACGTGGCCTGGCCCTGGGCGCCGGTGACGACCGCTTCGGGAAACTCCTCGTCACCCGACAAATGGGTGCGGAAGTTGCCCGACGTGGCCACCGCCGTCGTCGCGCCCACTACAACCAGCGCGACGGCAACCAACCAGATCGCATTGCGTCTCATTTCAAACCTCCCCTTGGTTCTCCCACTCCCCTCTACGCCCAACACCGTAGAGCGGTTCGCCCTACTGGTCGCCGATGGTGGCCGGCGTCGAACGAGCGGCGATGTCGACCACCGGGCTCGCAGCCGATACGTGTAGGTGGCCTCGACCATCCGCGTGGACGTTTGGCCGAGCAGGTCGGCGATCATCTCGTTGGGCATGCAGATCTCGCC
This sequence comes from Ilumatobacteraceae bacterium, assembly GCA_963772825.1. Lineage (GTDB taxonomy): Bacteria > Actinomycetota > Acidimicrobiia > Acidimicrobiales > Ilumatobacteraceae > Desertimonas. The sequence continues at coordinate 65,564 of CAVYYX010000020.1, forward strand.
ATGAACCGTTCAGTGTCCGAAGTGCCGACCGCGACGCCGCGATCATGACTCAGGCGGAAGGTCGCCGCCGCCCGTCGGACCCGCAGGGACGATCCGTTCTGCGTCGGCACGTACTCCGTCCACGATGGCCGGGCCTGGCTCCGCCCAGAGCGCGGGATGGTGCAATCCGATCAAGATCTTCGACGCCGCCTTCGAGGTCGACGACGAGGAGCTGCGTTTCGACCCGGACACCTTCCGCGGCGAAGTGCCCTACCTGTTCGTGTTCGCCCCCGCCCACTCGAGCGCATCTCGTGAAAGGAGATGAACGCTCGGGACGGTCGCTCGATCTTCCATTCGACGACGAGTTCACCGCCGTCCGGCAGCGCGCTACTCGGTCGAGCATCGAGTCGAGCTCCTCGTCCAGTGGAGTCGGTCGGCCGGCGCGCCACGCGAAGTAGATCTCGTTGACACGGGCTTCGGCCTCGTCGAGCTCGTCGAGGTGGCGGGCTATCACTGCCTTTCCCTGCGGCGTGCGCTTGCGCCCAAGGGTCTTGAACGTCGCGCCGGCCGAGACGCATCCCCAGAAGCCGTGTTCGAGGTCGAGGGCGTCTTCGATTGCGAACGTGTAGAGATCGTGGGGCAGATCACCGCCGGCCGCCATCGTCGGACCGGGCACGACCGTGCGAGGTGGGCGCAGCGCGGTCCACGAACAACCGCGACCTCTCCGATGGAAGGTCACCGTCATCGATCCGACAGAAACGACGATGACCATGACGATAGGCCGGGCGTGGCGAGCGTGCTGGCCCTGGAAGGGGACGGTCTGGGCTTCGAGACACGGTCCACCATGCCGATGGTGCTGACCGGCCAGATCTCGGCGAGCTGTTCGAAGTGCCGCAAGCACGCGCATCGTCGCGGTCGTGATCCGCGAGGATCTCTGTCACCATGCGTGCAGAACTGATCCCCACCGAGTTCGAGGTCCTCGACGAGCGTTTCGGCGACGTCAAGGGGGACCACCGCGTCGAGCGCCTCGATTTCGGGTGCCGATGGGCGGAGGGGCCTGTGTACGTGCCGGCCGGGCGGTATCTCCTCGTCAGCGACATCCCCAACGACCGCATCCTGCGGTGGGACGAGACCACCGGGGCGATCGGTGTGTTCCGCCAGCCGGCCGGCCACGCCAACGGCCACACGCTCGACGGCGAGGGCCGGCTGGTGAGCTGCGAGCACGGCAACCGCCGGGTGACGCGGACGGAGCATGATGGCACGATCACCGTGCTCGCCGACCGCTACGACGGCCGGCGCTTCAACAGCCCGAACGACGTCGTCGTCCACTCCGACGGTTCGGTGTGGTTCACCGATCCGGCGTATGGCATCGACAGCGCCTACGAGGGACATCGCGCCGAGAGCGAGATCGGCGGCTGCCACGTGTACCGCGTCGACCCAGCGACCGGATCATGCGACGTCGTCGGCGACGACTTCGATCGACCCAACGGCCTGGCCTTCTCGCTCGACGAGTCGCAGCTGTACATCGGTGACTCTCGCGCCAAGCACATCCGCCTGTTCGACGTCCACGACGGGAGCGCTGTCCGGCGGGCGGATGTTCGCCACGTGCACGAACGGCACGTTCGACGGCTTGCGCCTCGATGACACCGGGCGCGTGTGGGCGGCGGCCGGGGACGGGGTGCACTGCCTGCATCCCGACGGAACGCTGCTCGGCAAACTGCTGCTCCCCGAGGAAACCTCCAACCTCGTCTTCGGCGGGCTCAAGCGGAACCACTTGTTCGTTTCGGCGACGACGTCGGTGTACGGCTTTCTGGGCAGCGTGACCGGGGCGCCGCCGGTCTGGGCGACGCGCAGCGGCTGATCGAACCCCCCTTACACGACCTCCCGCAACGCGCCCGTTGCCACGTCGTAGACGAAGCCACGCACCCGTTCCTTGTGGGGGAGGAACGGACTCTCTGCGATCCGGGCGATCGACTGGCGCACGTCCTCATCGAGATCCGCGAACGACTCGGCCGCCCACTCCGGCTTGATGCCGACGTCGTCTTGAATCGCCCGCTTGAACTCGTCGTCGGTGAACGTGAGCATCCCGCAGTCGGTGTGGTGGATGAGGATGATCTCCTCGGTGCCGAGAAGTCGTTGGGAGATCGCCAGTGAGCGGATCGCGTCGTCGGTGATCACGCCGCCAGCGTTGCGGATGATGTGCCCATCGCCAACGCCCAGCCCGAGGGCGTCGTACACGTTGAGCCTGGCGTCCATGCAGGCGACGACGGCCAACTTCCGCGCCGGACGCATCGCCAAGTCGGCGTTGTCGAACGACGCAACGTGGGCCGCGTTGTTGGCGACGAGCGAATCGGTCACAGACATCGGGAGGCTCCTCGATCGATTGGACAATTGCTGACCAACTTAGTCGAGATTACTCATCGAGATTCAACGTGTCGGCGATCGACACGACGACGTCGCCGGGCTCGGTGCGCTGGAACGCCGGGTCGCCGAAGGAGATTCGCTTCGTTCCGCGCATCAGGGCGACCGGTATGCCCCGGGTGGGCACGACGAGAGGGGGGCCGCCGACCTCGTCGGCGCCGACGCGTTGCTCGATCAGTTCGAGTCCGGCACCGGCCATCAGCAAGTCCTCGAGCACGTTGACGGCGCCCGGTGCCTCGCTCGCCAACCCGACGAGCCGTCCGGCCGCCTCTGACGACAACACCACGGTCGTCGCTCCGGACTGGCTGAGCAGATGGGCGTTCTCGGCTTCCCGCACAGCGGCGGCGATCGGCACCGTGCGGTTGAGCTCGCGCGCGGTGAGCGTGGCGAGCGTCGCGGTGTCGTCGCGGTTGCACGTCACAACGACCGCTCTGGCTGTCTCGATGCGCGCCTGTCGCCATGCCGCCGTGCGTGTGGCGTCGGCCAGGATCGCCGTCAGGCCGGCCTCCCTGGCCCTCGTCACGGCGGATTCGAGGTGATCGAGAACGACGAGCTGATCGGCCGACGTCGTGCCGTTGGCCAACACGGCCTCCACAGCACCGCGGCCCATCGTGCCGTACCCGGCGATGATCGTGTGATCACGCATAGTTCTCCTCCAGCGAGCCTCGGCCTGCGCCTGACGGAATCGTTCGGTGAGCAACTCGAGCGTGGTGCCGACGAGGACCACGAGGAACAGGATTCGGAGGGGGGTCACGACGAACGCCGTGATCGCCCGAGCGCTCGGCGAGATCGGCGCGATGTCGCCGTACCCGGTCGTTGTCACCGTCACCGTCGAGTAGTAGATGGCGTCGAGCAGCGAGAGGGGTGAGCCATCGGCATCGATGTATCCGTCGCGGCCGATGAAGGCGAGCACGGCGATCAACAGCACGACGCCGATGGCGATGCCCAGCCGCCCGAGCAGTGCTCGTCGTGGGTCTGGGGTCTGGCGGGGGAAGAGAAGGCGCGGTGCACCCGGCATGCGACGCCGACAGTATGCGCTGGACGCCTCTACCGTGGACTCTCGTGCGCGCCAGCCGATCGATCGTGATGTTGTGGCTGGTCGGTGGCTTTCTCGCGGCCGGATACGGCGTGCTGTTCACGCTGCTCGACGACATGCGCGACGAGTACGGCATCGGCGAGTCGGCACTCGGCGCGGTCATCGGAATCGGCTTCGTCGCCGGCTTCGTCGCTCAGGTAACGATCGCCCCGCTCGCCGACCGCGGTCACGCCCGGGCCCTGGTCATCGTCGGCATGATTCTCAACGTCGTCGGCCTGCTGGTGATGGCCGCGGCGACGTCGGTCGTGCCGCTGCTCGCTGGACGTCTCGTCACCGGGGTCGCCGCGGGCATGGCGGTGCCGGCGATCCGCCGGATCGTCATCTCCGCCGATCCGGTCAACCTCGGCCACAACCTCGGGCGCTTGCTCGCCGCCGACGTGGCCGGCTTCGCCGCCGGCCCGGCACTGTCAGCGGTACTCGTCGGACCGTTTGGCATCCCCGCCCCGTTCATCGTCATCGCGGCGGCCAATGTGATCCTGCTGCCCTTCGTGGTCCGCACGTCGGTGCGCGAGGCGGTCGAAGCGCCCAAGCAACGGTTTGCCTTCGACCTGCTGCGCCAGCGGTCCTACGCCGGAGCCGTCGCCCTCGGGTGTGCAGTGTGGTTGATGATCGGCTCGTTCGACGCCCTGTGGTCCGTGGCCCTCGACGACCTCGATGCCAGCGACTGGCTGGCGAACCTCGGCATCACCCTGTTCGCCCTGCCGCTCGTCATCTTCGGTTCGGCCGGCGGCCGGCTCGCCCAGCGCGTCGGACCGTTCCGCGTCGGCACCTTCGGGCTCGCCCTCGCCGCCGGGTTCATGGCCCTGTACGGCGTGCTGCCGACCGCCGGGGCGATGTTCGCCGTGGCGATGGTCCACGCCGTGAGCGACGGGCTCACCGTGTCGAGCACCGGGGTCGCCGTCGGGATGGTCGTGCCCGCCGAGCGCCAGGCCGGCGCCCAGGGGGTGCTCGGCGGCTTGCAGACGCTCACTGCGGGGATCGCCGCCCCGATCATCGGCACGCTCTACGAGCACGCCGGGCGCACCTCGGCCTACACGGTCAGCGCATTGATGATGGTGGTGCTCATCGTCGTCGGCGCCGTGCTCGCCCGTGGCTCCTTCGCCTTACGCGGCGGCGGCGTCGATGCCGAACCGAGCGAGTCGGTGCTCACCGGCACCGCCACCGTCTCCCCGGCGTCACCGGACTAGCGGCATGTTCCGATGCTCCCGTTCGTCTGGCTCTAGGGAGCCACCCCCGGTTCGGCGACGATCTCGGCGACGAGGTCGACGAGCCGACGCATGCCGGGGCGCTCGCTCGCCGCATGGCCGACGTCGATGACCGAGAGGCCACGATCGGTGGCCTCGACCATCCGATGATGGGAGATGTCGCCGCTGACGAGGACGTCACAGCCAGCGGTGACCGCCGCGGCGATCCGCGACTCGCCAGCACCGGGCGATACGGCGACGCGGCGCGGCACGCCCGCTGCGGGGTCCCTCCCGAGGCGCAGGCCCTCTGGTTCGAACGCGTCGACTGCTCGTTCGACGAGGTCGTCCCAGCTGCCGGCGAACGCGCCGAGACGCCCTCCGAGGGCGTGGTTTGACGACACCGGAAAGACGTCGAACGCCGGCTCCTCGTATGGGTGACCGGCGATCAGCGCCTCGAGCATCGCGTCGGTGCGGCGCGCCGGAGCGATCATCTCGACGCGCACTTCAGCCTCGGCGTTGCGCCGACCGGATTGACCGACCGCCGGATTCGTTGCATCGCCCGCCCTGAACCGCCCGACACCGTCGACCGTGAAGGCGCACTCGTCGTAGTCGCCGATCTGGCCGGCTCCAACCGCCGAGAGGCCGGCGATGATCGCCGCCACCGAGTCGGCGGGAACGAACGTCACGATCTTGACCTGGTCGGCTGGTTTCACCGGAGCGAACCCGGCGATATCGGTCAGGCCGAGGGCATCGGCCATCGCGTCGGACATGCCTCCTGGCATGGCGTCGAAGTCGCTGTGCGTGACGACGACAGCGATCCCGGCCCGGAGCAGGCGGGTCGCCCGTCCGGACGGACTTCGATCGGGCACCAGCCGTGACGCGGGACGGAACAGCAATGGGATGGTAGGCGACAACGAGGTCGACGGGTTCGTCTGATGAGCTTGTTCCGTGACTTCCTCGGTGACCTCGTGGACGACCATCGTCGTCCGCACCTCCTCGGCTGGGTCGCCGACCTGGAGGCCGACGGCGTCCCAGGCGGCGGCCCGTTCGGGGTGGGTACGGGCGGCGAGCCTGGCGACGAAGTCGGCGAGGTTCATCGACACCGTTCGTCGATGCGCGCCATGCCCCGCTCGACGGCGGCGATCAGCTCCGGGCGAAGGTCGGTGGCGGCGATGATGCGGTGCACCGACCCGACGGCCTTGGCCCGCTCGACGCTGTGGATCGCATCGAACTCGGCGGCCACCTCGCCGAGCTTCTCGGTGCGTACGAGGTCGAGCGTCCGCGCCAAGTCGGCGCGGCGCAGGTCGGCCTCCCTGTCGGGCGCGGCCGCCAGCGCCCGTTCGCACTCCTGCACCCGCTGATCCGCCCGCGTCCGCTCGTCGACCAGACGTGTGAACACGACGGCAGCAGCCGGCGCCCCGCCGATCACTGACGCGAACGATCCCTCGACGGCGAGCACCTCCATGTCGTCGTTGAGCTGCGCCGAGAAGACCACGAACGCGCCGCCGTGGTAGCGGGAGATCACACACAGCACGAACGGACCGTCGAAGTTGACGAGGGCCCGCCCGATCTCGGCGCCGTACTCCAGCTGCAGGCGGCGCAACGACTCCGGGGAGCCGTCGAATCCGGAGAGGTTGGCGAGCATCACCACCGGACGCCTTCCGTTGGCAGCGTTGATCGCCCGGGCGACCTTCTTCGACGAGAGCGGGAACAGCGTGCCGGCGGACCACTGCGCCGGGCCGTCCGCCGGCGTCGGGCCGTGACGGGGGAGCGGGCGGGACTCGATGCCGATGATGGTGGCGGCGTGGCCGCCGAGCCGGGCGTCGCACACCACTGCCGTCTCGGCCTCAGCCATCTCCGGCCAGCGTTCGAGGACCTCGTGGTCGGCGTCGACGACTGCGGCGATCACCGTGCGGATGTCGAAGGGCTTCTTGCGGTCGCGGTTCGCGTTGTCGGAGAAGATCTCCCCGACGGTCGTGAACTCGCTTCCCTCGACGTCGTGCGGATGGATGCTCACGTCACGATCCGACGGGTCACCGGTGGGGACTCGCCGCGGCCAGCGTTCCCCCGGCGCACGATACGACAGGCGGTAGTGCGACTGCAGCACCTCGACCGCCGCCCCGATCGTCGGCGCGAAGTACTGCGCCTCACCGTTGGGGCCCATGATCCTGGCGTAGCCGCCGATGCCGAGGTTGTCTTCGGCCGACACGCCACCCGAATAGTCGATCGCCTGCTTGCCGGTGAGGACCATCGCGCTGTCGGGGGTCATCACGAGGATTCCGCTCGTGTGCATCAGCATCGTCGCCTCGGCGTTCCAATACGGCTGGGCGCCGACGTTGATCCCGGCGACGACGACGTTGACTTCTCCACCTCCCCGCACACCAGCCCGTCCGCCACCCCGCCCGCCGATTTGCGTGTGCTCGACGAGCCGGCGCAGCACGCGGGCGACCCAATCGAGGTTCTCGCTGCCGGAGTCCATGGCGATCTTGGCGCCGGCGGACAGGGCAAACCATTCGAGCGGCACGTCCATCTCGGCGGCGAGGTCGATCGCCGCGATGATCCGGGTGCACTCGGCCTCGGTGATGGCACCCATCGCCTTGGTCGGGTCGCCGAGCACGGCGAGACGCGTCATCCCGTCCGGATAGGCGTCGCACGGCGTGGTCACGACACCGATCACGACTCCCGCCTGGTTGCCTCCCGGCCCACGCTCCACCGGGACGAGCCGGCCGGCTCCATGTTCGTCGAGGTCGTGCTCGACGAACGAGCCGCCCGGTCCGGCGAGGATCGGGGCCAACTCGTAGGGATGGACGAGACCACGGCGGCGCGTCTGGATGCGCTGGCGCGTGTAGTCGTCGAGTGGCTGCATCGGCGCCGTCGGTGGTTCAGTGATCCGCACGGTGAGCCCGTGTCCCGGTTCGTAACCGAGGCGCATCACGGCGTCGACCGGTTGATCGGACGTCGGCAGCTGCAGTCGAGCGTTGACGACCACCTGCTCGAGACCGAGCCCTTCGGTGAGTGGGGTCAGGCGGCGGGCGATGCCGTTGATCTCGTCGAATGGGAGATCGACGACCGGCCAGATGTGGAGCATCACGCGGTTCCAGTCGAGCCGCGCCAGCTTGGGGTCGGCGGCCCGTGCGCTACGGATGGCGTCGAGGCATCCGGCGAGCGCCAGCTCGACCTCGGGGATCGCCACGGCCCGACCGCCCTCGTCGCGTAGCGGAGTCAGCCCACGGATCTCGGCGACGGCGACGAGCCGACGGTCGGCTGGGTTCTCCCTGGCGACGCAGTCGTACGCGTAGACATCGTCGACCGACGGCAGGCGCGAGATCTCGAAATTGGAGAGTCTCCACATGTGCAGCCGTCGGGAGATCAGCGGATGGAGACCGCGGAACTTGCGATCCTCGGCGAAGCGTTGGGGTTCCGGCGAGGCCGTCGCCGGCATCCAATACGGGACTCGTCCGTCCTCGTCAGGCCGCCGGAACGTGAACGGCAGCGTGGCCACCGCCGGGTCGGGAGACACCGCGATGACCGCAACACGCCGAACGGCGGGCGGCAGCTGTGACGCTTCGAGGTGTGTCGTCAGCGCATCGGCGAGCTCGTCGGGTCCTTGGCCACCCGCCGGTGGCGTCGCCAGATCGACGTCCGTCGTCAGAGAGAGGTCCGTCATCAGATAGAGGTCGACGACCGCGATGTCAGGCGGAGTGACGCCGGCTGCCTTTGTGGCCACGGCGCGCAAGGCGGCGGTGAGCTCGCCGAGTGTCGATCGGACGGACAGCACGACGACCGCACGGTCGTGCCGGCGATACTCCGACGAGACGACGTCGATCCCACCGATCCGCTCGATGCTTGCCGGGGCGAGGTCGCGGATCTTGTAGTAGCGGCGCATCAGCACCTCGAGCAGGACGCCAGGCCGATCGGTCGTGGCGAACAGGCCATCTTGCTTGAAGACCGGCGTGAGCGGCAGCGTGCAGGCGATCAGCGCGTCCTCGTGTGCTGCGATGGCCGCGACGTCGCTCGTCGGATCTGGCCCGGAGAGCTGGAGCACGTGGCCGCGCATCTCGGCGGCGACGGCGTCACGATGGCGGTCGATCAGCGGTCGATCGAAGAGCCGGTGGCGGACGCCACGCGCCGTGCTCGCCATCGCCGGGTGGCGGCGCTGCGTCGCCTCGATCACCCGGTCGAGGGCATCGCGCAGACGGTCGTCGGCGCCGCTCGGTGCCGCGGCCACGCGGCGCTCGAGGATCGTCGTGACGACCGCCAACTGCTCATCGATGCGTTGCTGAGCGACGAAGATGCGCATCAGCGCGTCCTCGAGCTCCGGTGTGACGTCGAGCGCATCGATGCCGTAGTGGGCGACGGCCCGGGCCAGACGCTCGGCAAACCACGTGGGGATTCCCTCGCGCTCGACGTCGAGCGATCGCAGGTAGTGGTTGAAGTACTCGCGTGGCGCCCGTTGTTCGTCGTCGTCGTCGAGCGGGCGGCGCTCCGGTGTCAGGGCGCTGAGGTCGGCGAAGACGTGCAGGATGGCGGCCTCTGCATCGGTCGAGTCCCCGTTCGTCGAGTCGCCCCCTGCCATCGTGCTCGCGGCGAGCTGCGCGGCGGCCACGGGCACGTCGAAGCCGAGGAGGAACGCGCGGACCGTCTCGACCGGGAGCTCGGTGGCCGTCGGTCGCTCGCCGAGGGCGCCCAGCTCGTCGAACGAGATCGCTGGCCCGGCGTCGTCATCGGCAGGGGCATCACCCCGCGGTTCGATTCGCAGCAGGGGCGCCCCGCCGTCGACCTGCACGTTGCGCGTGACGAACACCTCGGTGACGGTGCCGCTGATCGGTGCACTGATGGCGATCTCCATCTTCATCGCCTCGACGACTGCGACCCTCCCGCCCTCCGTGACGACGTCGCCGGGAACGACGTCGACACCGACGACGAGGGCGGTCGCCGGGGCCCGCAGGATGCCGGCGTCGTCGCGGGAGAAACGGTGAGCGACACCATCGACCTCGACGAGGTGGTCGGCACCATCGATCGTCGACACGATCGAGAAGCGACGGCCGGCGATCGTCAGCCAGCTGCGCGCCCGACCGAGCGACTGGCGGTTCACGACGAGGGCCTCGTCGCCCAAGGCGACGATGTACTTGCGGGGGCCGCCGCGGCGCACCTCCAGGCGATAGGCGGTCGCTCCGTGACGCAGCTCGATCTCCTTGCCTCGTCCGGTGTCGAGGTGCGGGCGTCCGCGGCTGGCCCACCCGAGGAATCGGTCGCGGTCGATGACGTGCAGCTGATCGGCGGCGTCGAGCGCCGCGGCGACGAGGGCGACATCGGCATGGCGCAACGCTGCGTGGCGTTCGTCGGCTGTCAGCCGGTCGATCCAGCGGGTGTCGATCTCGCCGACGCGCACGTCGGGGTGTTCGAGCAGCTCGAGGAGGAACGACTTGTTCGTGGTGCCCCCGCTGATGATCACGACCAGTTGCGAGAGCGCCCGTTGCAGTCGGGCCAACGCCTCGGGGCGGTCGCCGCCGTAGGCGATGATCTTGGCGATCATCGAGTCGTACTCCGACGGGATCACGTCCCCCTCGGCGACACCCGTGTCGACGCGAATCCCCGGACCGACGGGGAGGATGAGCGAGTCGATCACGCCGGGCGCCGGAGCAAAGCCGCGATGTGGGTCCTCGGCGTTGAGTCTCGCTTCGACGGCATATCCAGTCGTCGCCGGCATCTCCCCGACGAGCCGGCCGCCAGCGGCGACGTGCAGTTGCAGCTTGACGAGGTCGAGTCCGGTGGTCAATTCCGTCACGGGATGCTCGACCTGGAGACGGGTGTTGACCTCGAGGAAGGCGAAGCGTCGGTGCGCCGGCTCGTAGAGGAACTCGACGGTCCCGGCGTTGGTGTACCCGGCGAGCGTCGCCAGGCGGGATGCCGCAGCGCGGAGCTCGGCGTCCTGCGCCGACGTGAGGGCGACGCACTGCGACTCCTCGATGACCTTCTGGTTGCGGCGCTGCATGCTGCAGTCGCGTACGCCAGGGGCCCACACGGTGCCGTAGTGATCGGCGATCAGTTGGACCTCGACGTGGCGGGCCGCACTGACGACGCGCTCGAGGAACACGGTCGCGTCGCCGAACGCCTTGGCGCCCTCCGACCTGGCGCTTTCGAACGCCTCGGCGAGTTGTTCGGGACCGTCCACCCGGCGGATACCCCGGCCCCCGCCGCCGGCAGCCGCCTTGACCATCAGTGGATAGCCGATCCGCTCGGCGTGGATCAGGGCGTCGTCGACCGAGTCGACCGGTCCACCGCTCCACGCCGCCACGGGGACGTCTGCCTGCTCTGCCAGCAGCTTGGCGGCGATCTTGTCGCCCAGTTTGCGCATCACGTCCGGACGTGGACCGACGAAGACGACGCCCAACCGTTCGCACAGCTCGGCGAACTCGGGGCGCTCGGCGACAAATCCCCAGCCCACCCACGCGGCATCTGCACGTGCATCGCGCAACGCTCGTTCGAGCGTCGCCAGGTCGAGGTACGGGCTCACGGCCGGCGGCGGGCCTTCGTCGGTGTCGAGGCATACGGCGTCGTCGGCCTCGCGGACGAACATCGCCGACCGCTCTGCGGCGGTGTGCAGGGCGACGGTACGCAGGTCGGCGCCCGTGGCCAGGCGAAGCTCACGCACGGCATGGATCAGGCGCATCGCCGGTTCGCCGCGATTGACGATGGCGATGCGCCGGAGCCCCCCGAGATCGCCGACGTTCATCGCCCGCGAATCTAGGCAGTCGGGCGTTGCTGCCGGGGTGAGCGGCGGCGCCGACTCGTCAGATGGCGCCGTAGCCGGCGCGCTGCAAGCTGGCCGCGACCGTCTTGTCCGTGACCTTGGCAGCAACCCGATGGGCCGCCCTGGACGCCGCGCGCTCGGCCGATTGCGGGGACTTGGCGGCAGCGTTGCCGGTGACGATCTCCAGCCACTCAGGCTCGGTGATCGCGTAGTCGGCGACGTCGACCATCACGTCGAACGGCGTGCCGTAGAGCACGTCGTCGACGGTCACCTCGAGTCGTGGGTGGATCGTCGCATCGGCCTCGCGGGTCGGCTCGCTCTCCATCCACAGATACGCCATCACGTCGGTGACGTAGAAGGCGATCGAGTCGCGCGCCGCGGAATCGGTGACGTTCGTGGTGACCGCTACCTGCAGCGTCGACGTCGGCTCGTGGTAGGCGATGGTGTCGAGCGACGAGATCGACGAGTTGTTCTCCGTCAGCACCCGGCCCAATCCCACGGCGTCGTCGGCGGCGGTGTTCAGGCTGGCGACGATCGCTTGGTCGGTGGCGCCAGCGGGCTCGTCGGTGTCCGGCTCCGAGCTGGTCGGCGATTCCGGTGCGGGCTGCTCAGGCGCCGTCGGCTCGTCGACCGTCGGCTCGGCCCGTGCGAGCTCGGCCGGATCGACCTTGTTGAGCGGCGTGAACGTGTAGACGCCCGGTGACTCCATCGTGGCCACGGCGGCAACGCTGACCCGATCGCTGACCAGCGCATAGCAGAGCAGTTCGCCAGCGGCGTCGCGTACCGGTGGACGGGTGCAGGTGACATCGCTCGGCACGAAGTCCGACGTCACCAAGAACAGCTGGAACTGCGCCTCGGCGAGCAGCACGTTCTTGTCGACGTCGCGGTCGCCGTCGCCCGCCGAGGCGGTACCACAGAACGTGGCCCCGGCGAGGGCCGTGGCGGCGAGGGTCGGCACGGCGAGCAGGCGACGGGAGCGCATGGCGCGGAGGTTACTCCCGGCGAGCATGATGGGGGAGTGCGCGTGCTCTTTGCCACCGCCGAGTTGGCGCCGATCGCCGCCGTCGGCGGCCTCGCCCAAGCCGCCTCCGGACTGGTTGCCGAGCTGCGCCGGCAGGGCGTCGACGTCGACCTCGTGATGCCCGATTACGGCGGCATCGAGTTGGCTGAGGAAACGATCACCGACCTGTCGGTGCCGCCCTGGGCGGGGCCGGCCCGGGTCCGCAGCGGAAGGCACGCAGAGTTCGGCCGACTCAGCGTCGTCGACGCCCCGCGATTGGCGCGCAGTCACCCGTACCTGCAGCCCGACGGTCACGGATGGCCAGACAACGATCTCCGCTTCCTGACGTTCTGCCAGGCGATCGCGGCGATCGTCGACGTGACCCGACCCGACATCATCCACCTCAACGACTGGCACACCGGCGCCACGCTCGCCGCCCTCGACGGTTCGATCCCCAGCGTTCTATCGCTGCACAACATCGCCTATCAGGGCATCACCGATGGTGCATGGCTGCCGCACCTCGGTCCGCGGGGCCGGCACTACGAGTGGTTCGGCGGCACCAACCCACTGAGCGGGGCGATCGCTCTCGCCGACGCGATCGTCGCCGTGTCGCCGACCCATGCCACCGAGATCCTCACCCCGGACGGTGGTTTCGGCCTCGACGCTGCGCTGCGTCATCGCTGGGCGGCGGTCAGCGGAATCCTCAACGGCATCGATACGACGGTGTGGGACCCGGAGACCGATGCGGCGCTGGTGGCGAACTACTCGGCGGGCACGAAGAAGCTCGAGCGGGCGCTCGCTCGGGCCATCAACCGGGCGGCGATCCGCGAGCGGGCCGGTTTCGCCGACGACGACGTGCCGCTCGCCGTGATGGTCTCCCGACTGACCGGTCAGAAGGGCGCCGATTTGCTGGTGCCGATCGTGCCGATCCTGCGCTCGATCCCGTTACGGCTGTTCGTGCTCGGATCGGGTGAAGCCGAGATCGCTGGCGCCCTTGCCGCCGCGGCGGACGCCGAGTCGCAATGGTTCTCGTTCGTCGATGGGTACGACGACCCGCTCGCCCACTTGCTCCACGGTGGCGCCGACCTGCTGCTCGTGCCGAGCCGCTTCGAGCCGTGCGGGCTGACCCAGATGCAGGCGATGCGCTACGGGGCGATTCCGGTCGTCACCGACGTCGGCGGGCTGCACGACACCGTCGTGGATGCCGACGAGGACCGCGGTGGCACCGGCTTCCGCGCTCCGGAGGCGTCAGCGGTGGCGTTCACGTCGGCGTTGTTCCGGGCGTCGCGTCACCTCGCCACCGCGCGCACCCGGCACGCGTTGTCCGGTCGGGGGATGAAGCTCGACTGGTCGTGGAGGGCGCCGGCCGAGGAGTACGTCGCCCTGTACGAACGGCTCGTTGGCGACGCTGGGTGAGCGAGGGACGAGCGAACGTAGGCAGTTGAGGCACTAGTTTCGACGCGTGGCCGATCCGCGAGTGCTCGTCATCATCCTCGCCGGCGGCGAGGGCAAGCGACTCCAACCGCTCACCAATGATCGGGCCAAGCCGGCGGTGCCCTTCGCCGGCAGCTACCGGCTGATCGATTTCGCCCTCTCCAACTTCGCCAACGCCGGGCTGCTCAAGATGGTCGTGCTCACGCAGTACAAGAGCCACAGCCTCGACCGGCACGTCAGCCAGACGTGGCGCTTCTCGACGCTGCTCGGCCAGTACGTCACCCCGGTCCCGGCGCAGATGCGCCGCGGCCCGTTCTGGTTCTCCGGGTCGGCCGACGCGATCTACCAGAACCTCAATCTGATCTCCGACGAGAGCCCCGACCTCGTCTGCGTGTTCGGCGCCGATCACATCTACCGGATGGACCCGAGCCAGATGATCGACCACCACCGGGAAGTCGGCGCCGGGGTGACGGTGGCGGCGATCCCCGTCCCGAAGCACGAGGCGCGCGAGTTCGGGGTCATCGAGTCCGACGCCGACGGCCTGATCCTCGACTTTCACGAGAAGGTCGAGGAGCCGCCGACGATGCCTGGCGACGACCAGCGCTGCCTCGCGTCGATGGGCAACTACGTGTTCGACACGCAGACGCTGATCGATGTCGTCACGCCACGGGAGAGCACGTTCACCGACCTCGGTGGACACGTGATCCCCGCCCTCACCAAGGAGGGCGTGGCCCATGTCTACGACTTCTCGCGCAACGTCGTGCCGGGCCAGGACGACCGCGAGCGTGGCTACTGGCGCGATGTCGGGACGATCGACTCGTACTACACGGCGAACATGGACCTCATCGCTCCGTTGCCGGCGTTCAACCTGTACAACGACGAGTGGCCGGTCTACACGTACCACGGCGCCGACCCGCCGGCGAAGGTGTCTCGGGGACCTGGGTGGGAGCCGGCGTACGTCGACGGCTGCCTGCTGTGTCAAGGCTCGATCGTGTCCGGCGCCCACGTCGAGCGCTCGATCATCGCTCCCGGCTGCTACGTCTCCAACGACGCCCACGTCACCGACAGCATCCTGTTCCCTGGTGTGCGGGTCGGCGTCGGCGCCCGCCTCCACCGGTGCATCATCGACAAGAACGTCGAGGTGCCCGATTGGTACCGCATCGGTCACGAGCCCGATCGAGACCGCGAGCTGTTCACGGTGAGCGACAGCGGCATCGCCGTCATCGAGAAAGACCGCAAGCTCTAGCTGAAGGCCAATCAAGCGGCGACGCTAGCCCGCCGTCCTGCACCGTTAGCCTCGTTGGTCATGCGCGCGATCACCTGGATCTGCCGGCTTGGCCTCATCGCCATGGCCGCAGCCCTGCTGTTCGGCGCGGTCATCGTCGCCATCGCCCCGCGTGTGTGGGGCGTCGCCAACTCGTGGGAGGGCCGGCCCCTGGAACTGCGCGAGTTCCAGCCGCTGGCCCGCCCGACCCACGTGTATGACGCCGACGGCAACCTGATCGCGTCGTTCCAGCGGCAGAACAGCCAGCCGATCGAGCTGGCGGAGATCCCCGAGCAGGTGCGCCACGCCTTCCTCGTCGTCGAGGACAACGAGTTCTACACGCACAACGGGGTCAACGCCCGCAGCCTCGTCCGTGCCGTGCTTTCCAACGTCGCCTCGGACTCGCCACAACAGGGCGCTTCGACGATCTCGATGCAGGTCGCCAAGAACGAGTTCCTCGGCGGGATCGACCGCGACTTCCGCTACAAGGCGCTGCAGATCCACTACGCGATGATGCTCGAGAACGAGTACTCCAAGGACGAGATCCTCGAGCGCTATCTGAACACCGTGTTCTTCGGCAACAACGCCTACGGCGTGAAGGCCGCCGCCGAGACGTACTTTGGCAAGACGGTCGACCAGTTGACGTTCATCGAGTCGGCCTATCTCGCCGGGCTCGTGCGGTCGCCGTCCGGCTACGACCCGATCGACAACCCCGAGCGCAGCCGGGCACGCTTCGCCCAAGTCGTCGACCTCCTCGTCGACACCGGGGAGATGACCGAGGCCGAGGGCCAGACCACGCTCGACACGTTCGAGGTGCCCGCCCGCGTCCAGACGACGACCGCCGACCAGCCCGAGCTGCCGCGCACGTACTACACCGAGGCGTTGCGCGACTACCTGCTCAACCGCAGCGACATCCTCGGCGACACGTTCACCAAGCGCGAGGCGGCGCTGTATCGCGGCGGTCTGGAGATTCACACGACGCTGATGCCCGGCTTCCAGCGGATGGCCGAGGAAGCCCGCAATCTGCTCCCCGAGACCCAGCAGGGCTTCGACGCGGCGATGGTGTCGTTGAACACGAACACCGGGGCCATCGTGGCGATGGTCGGCGGGCGCGGCTTCGTGCCCGGCGAGAACGAGGTCAACATGGCCCTCGCCCCGCGCCAGACGGGTTCCAGCCAGAAGATCTTCATCCTCTCCGCGGCACTCCAGGCAGGCGCCTCGCCCGACGACGTCATCGACGGTCAGCGGCCCTGCGTGCTGCCCAACCCCGGTGACCCCACCGAGCCGTTCGAGATCCGCGACGCCGTCAGCCGCGCGCCCGATTCGCTGCGGGCGATGACGGTGTACTCGATCAACTGTGCCTACGCCCGCCTGGCCCAGATCGTCGGACTCAACCGAGTGGTGAGCGAGACGTACGCGATGGCCAAGTCGCCGTACCTCTACGCCGGCCAGCCGGAGACCGATCGCGACCCGTTGCAGCCGTTCCCCGCGCTAGCGACCGGTGCCAACCCGATGTCGCCACTCGACATGGCGTCGGGCGCCCAGACGATCGCCAACGAAGGCCTGCACATGGAGCCGTACTTCGTCGAGTACGTCGACGACTGGCAGGGCGAGCGGGTGTACTCGCACGACGATCCCGGGGTGCAGGTTCTCGATCCCGGCGTCGCCCTGCAGGCTGTCGACGTGCTCAAGGGCGTGCTGGTCAACGGCACCGGGCGTCGCTACCCGCTGAACGTTCCTGCCGCCGGCAAGACCGGCACGCAGGTCAACAACACCAACGCCTGGTTCGTCGGCTTCACGCCACAGCTGACCACGGCGGTGTGGGTCGGCGATCCCGACGCCTACACGCCGATGGTCAACGTGCCCGAGTTCGATCAGGAACGGGTCCAGGGCGGCCTGTATCCGACACAGATCTGGCAGCAGTACATGAACAATGCCCATGCCTTCCTGCCCGGCGAGGACTGGGCAGCGCCACCTGCGGCCCGCCCCCCGCAGCGGCTGTACCTGCCCGGGAGTGAGTGCATCTACGTGATCACCGGGTACGAGACACAGACCGTCGCCCCGCAGCCGACCCAGGTACCCGCGGGGGAGCCGGCCGGATTCGCCAGCCCCGAAGCGCCACCGCCGACCGCCCCGCCGGCCACGACGGTGCCCGCCGCACCCCCGGCGACGGTGCAGAGGCCGGTGTACAGCCGGGCCGAGTCGGGGACGACGATCCCGCCGAACGTCCTCGACCCGCGGGCTCCGATCAACACCGTGCCGCTCGACTACCGGATCGCCGCGTGCTGAGCGACGACCTGCTCGAACTGCAGCGCCTCGACTCGGCCATCGATCAGCTCACCTACCGGCGTTCCAACCTCGCCGAGCGGGCGGCCGCCGACGCCGCATCGGCTGCCCTGGCCCGCACGACACAGCAGATCTCCGAGCTGATCGCCCGCCAGGTAGCTCTCAACGAGGCGATCGAGCAGGCCGAGCACCTCGGCTCGGAGCTGACCACCCAGCGGGAGCGCTTGCAGGCCCAGCTGCGGACCGTGAGCTCGCCACGTGAAGCGGAGGCGTTGACCCACGAGCTCGACACGCTGGCGGCGCGACGCGACGAGCTCGACGACGCAGAGCTGGCCAACCTCGAGGAGCAGGCCCAGGTGGTCGACGACCTGACCACCGCCCATCGGGCCGAGATCGAGCTCTCCGAGGGTGCCGAGCGGTCGACCGCCGACCTGGCGGCCGCTGAGGCAGCGATCGATCAACAGCTGGCGGACCTCACGGTGCAGCGTTCCGACGCGGTGGCCGGCGTCGAGGGCGGGCCGCTGGCGGACTACGAGGAGCGCCGGGCCCGCCACGGTGGTGTCGCCGTCGCCACCCTCGAAGGCCGGCGGTGCGGCGGTTGCCACCTCGACCTGTCGGCGTTCGAGCTCGACGCGGTCAAGGCGACACCGGCGGGCGAGTACACCGACTGCCCGCAATGCGGGCGGATGCTGATCCCCTAGTCGACACCGGCGGCGCGGGTGTTCCTCTGGTTCATCGGCACGGCGGTGATCGCCGTGTGGTACGTGTTTCGCGACGAGCGGTTCGACTATCGGCTATTGGTCGTCGGCGCCCTGCTTCCAGAGCTCGACGCCCTGTTCGGAGGGATGCGCTGGATGCACTCGCTGGCGTTCAGCGTCGCCCTGTTGATCGTCGTGATGGCGGCGAGCGTGGGGCGCAGGCCGCGCCGCAAGCTGCTCCTCGGGCTGGCGATCGGGACGTTCCTGCACCTCGTGTTCGACGGCGCGTGGGCGACCACCGACGTGTTCTGGTGGCCGTTCACCGGGGCGTCGATCGGCGACGAACCGTTGCCGTCGGTGCAGCGCGGATGGTGGAACGTCCCCCTCGAGGCGGCCGGCTTGGCGATCGTCGCATGGGCGTGGCGACGGGCGGGCCTGTCCGATGCGGCGAGGCGCCGGGCGGTGCTGGGCAACGGGCGGTTGTTCGAGCCGGTTGTTCGAGCCGACACGGTGATTCACTGATGCCGTGTTGATCCTGGTTCGCCACGGGCGCACGGCTCTCAACGCCGCCGGTCGGCTGCAGGGGCGCATCGACGAGCCGCTCGACGACGTCGGTCGCAAGCAGGCGGCGATCGTCGCCGAGCACGTCGGTCCCGTGGACCTGCTGATCAGCAGCCCATTGCGGCGGGCGACGGAGACGGCTGCGGCGTTCGGGATCCCGTTCGAGACCGACGAACGGTGGATCGAGCTGAGTTACGGCATCTTCGAAGGCGTTGCCGTCGCCGACACCCCGTCGGAGGCCTGGGACCGCTGGCAAGACGATGTCGACTATGTGCCGAGCGGGGGCGAGTCGTTGGCTGCCCTCGACGTCCGCGTCCGCGACGCGTGCGAGGGCCTCAGCCGGCTCGCGGGGGATTCCGATGTCGCCGTCGTGACCCATGTCTCGCCGATCAAGTCAGCCGTGGCGTGGGCCCTGGGGGCGACGATCGGCATCTCCTGGCGTTCGCATCTGTCCCCGGCGTCGATCTGTCGCATCGAGATGCGCCGGCGAGGTCCCGTGCTGATGTCGTTCAACGAAACCGTTCCGGGCTCGGTCTGATCGCGGTTCGGTCGGGTCGCCCCGGCCCCCGGCTCTTGGCGAGCCAGTCGGTCATCGTGATCGTTTGATCGGCGACCTGGACGCACAGGTCGAAGTCCGACACGAAGCGAACGCCGTCGACGGTCACCTCGAGGCCCGGGCGGATCGAGCTGCCGGCTGCGCGGAACGGGCTGTCGCGGCTCCACAGGTCGATGGCTCGATCGCGGGCGATGACCCACGCCGCCGCGTCGAGGCCGTCGACGTAGGTCGGCGCGAGGGTGGTGGTGACGCGCACCGTGGCCGTCTGGCGGTCCCAGGAGTAGTCGGCGCTCGCCACGATCCCGTCGTCGGAGATCAGGTTGCCGATGAGCTCGACGGCGTCCTCGTCGATCTGCGCGCCATAAGCGAGCAGGTCGGCGTCGGCCTGGGACAGTGGGGCGGTGGTGATGAGGACCGGCGTCGGCAGGGCGGTGGTCGACGGGCCCGGATCGGTCGGCGTGGTCTCGTCAGACCCGATCTGGTGGTCGCTGATGATCTCGAACTCGTAGACCCCCGACGTGCCGGTGAGCTGTGTCTCGGCGACGACGACGCGCTCGGACCCGATCAGCGTGAAGCAGGTGATCGGCTCGCCGACGGTCAAGCTCGACGGCTCGGTGCAGGCATAGGTGCCGGCGTCGACGGCGAGTTCGTCGCCGAGGTAGAGGGCGAAGGCCAGCTCGGCGAGCTTGCGTTCGAACTCCAGGCTGCTGTCGAGCACCGCCTGGCCGTCGGTCGTCTCGGAAGCCGGATCGGTGCTCGGCGGGCTGCTGTCCAGGGCCGTCGGCAGGAGCCCGACGAGGCCGGCGGCGCTCGACAGCGCCAGCGTCCAGAACACGCGGCCGCATGCTATCGAACAGGCTCTGTGTAACCGTGTAAGCGGCCTGGGGGCTTACACGCTGACGCAAAGCGCTGCGGTCGGCGGGCCTAGTGACGGTGAGTCAGCCTGTAAGCGAGCCGGCGGTCAAGTCAGGGACAGGTCTCGTCGTCCTTCACCACGTGGAAAATGACATTGAGGTCCGCTGTCACCATCGCGCCTGGTTCAACGTTCTGGGAGCACACGATCCAGTTGGAATCAATCAGTTGCATGCGGCCTTCACCCGTGGCGTCTTCTGACGACGAGAAGTACAGCATCTCGCCAGAGGCGTCCTGGAGAAGATCCTGCGCTTGCTGAAGATCCATGCCTACGGCGTCCGGCATCGGGAGCCCACCGGCCGACGGATCCGCTACCACACCCTCGTCGGCCGACGCGACGATCGGCACGGGCTCGAACTCAGCCCACGTCGCTCCATCGGTCGACGTCGAACGCGCCACGATCACCGACGCCACGGACCCGTCGTCGGCGGCCGATAGAGCGAAGCAGGTTGCAACCATCGCGCCGTCACTGTCGCTCAAGGCGCAGGAGAGTGTTCCGGGCATGATTGTTTCGCGGCCACCAGCCGTCGGTTCCAGCGCCCGCCTGCGTGCACGCCTCAGGCGGGCGCTTCCGCGGGAGGTTGGGGACCAGGCGACCGAGCGGCAGCGTCTGGCGTGATACACGCCCTGGTCCTCAGGCGCTGAGTACTGCGATCGTGCAGCATGGACAACTCGGCCCCAGGGCCGAAACCCTGGGGCCATTGCCGATCAGCAGACTTGAACTCGGTCAGCGAGTGACGGGAAGCGACTGTTCCGGCAGCACCAGCGTGAACGGAACCGAGAAAGTCCCGCTCGGGCCGCTGAACTCGACACGGTGCTCACCGGCACCATCCGAAGCAAGTACTTCGAACGTGATGCTGGCAACTCCGCTGGCGTCAGCGGTCACCGTCCCCAACGCACGAGGCGTCGAGTGCAGCGTCACCGTGATCTGCTCACCGGCAGCGAAGCCGGTGACACCGAACGTTGCCGAACCTGGGCCGATCTCGGCACCGGCAGCGACGAACCCGCTGCCGCGAGCGACTCCGATGTTGCGGATCACGCTGCCGGAGGGACCGGTCGTCGATGGAGCAGTCGTGGTTGGCGTTGTCCCACCGCAGACTTCGGCAGGCGTCTCGGTCCCGGCATCGAGGATCTGGAACCCACCACCGTCGTCATAGATGACTTGCCAGCCGCCGTCCCAGTCGTAGCGACCAGAGTTGTCGAAACCCTGGAGGACGAACTGGGTGTTCCCCGCCCCGTCCTGAACGGTGATCGCCCCGCTGTTGAGGCTCTGGTTGATGAACAATGGCTCGGAGACGCCGCCTCCGGTCACGCACTCCAGCGCATAGCCGAATTGGCCGGACGAGTCTCTTCCTTCTCGGGCCAGAGCCGATCCCCCGAATCCCATCGGGATCAGGACAAGCCCCAACAGGGCTACTGCCTTTCTCATTTTCTTTCCGCCGTTCCCGCCAGCAGCGTCCGCCCGTTGGTGGATTCCGCCGAGTCCCCCGCTGACTGGGCGGGCAAGTTACCCACCGGTAGGCGCAAACGCAACAACCGAACCGAAGTCGCGCAAGAGTTGATCCACGGTGCCGTAGCGGTGAGCGGATCCATGCTGCCCGACAGCGGGTCGCTGTCGACCATGGCAGCTGTCCAGCGTGACGGCCTCCGCTCCCCAAATCAGGCGGGCCGTTGCGCGAAGCGCCCGGCTCGCTGCACTACTCTCACGCGACCTGCGATGGCGGCGGCCATTGCGGAAGACGGCGGAGGCTTCTTGTCCCTGAGTTCGATCGCCAGATCGCCGCTCCGGGATGCCTCAGTCCGAGCGGTGTGCCGGGGAGGGGAGGACGCCCTTCCCGGCCACCGTTGGCCCGTCACGGCCCACCGCCGACGATGCGTGCGAGCTCGTTGAGCGCCCGCCGGGCTCCCGTCCACGACGGCCCGGTCACCTCGGCGACGTCCCCGAAACGGTGATGCGGAAATACGCCACTGGGTGCGCGACGACCGCGCACTCCCGGCGGCGATCCTCGACCGCTTGATGGCTGGGACCTAGACGGAGCTGTCCGTCGAGCTCGGTTCCCCAGCGTGCCACTCGCTGATCTAATATGCCCCACTAGCTGGGGTGTTGCGTACCCTCGGTAAATCGAGGAATCCCCAGAGTTTCCCTACCGATACTGGTCGTCTACTGGTCCGATCTACGCTTGGTCGGTCCGCCCGGTGGGGCCGAGCGGACCCGAGCCCATCGAGCATGGAGGGAACGATGAGCACCCACGATCTTCGCATCACCGCACTCGAGTGCCAGGTGGCCGAGCTGCGGGCAGAGCTCGAGGCGATGAGTGACGGGATCCGCACCCGTCGCCTCGTCATCGTCGGCGACGACGACCGCACCGTATCGATCACGCCCGGCGGCATCGACGTCAGCCACGACGCCACCGGCTGCCACGCCACCCTGCACGTCGCCCCGAACAGCGCCAGCCTCGGCGTCGTAGCCGGCGACACCGTCCACGCCCTCGACGACGAGCGGATGACGGTGTGGCTGGAAGCGACCCGGGAATACGGCATCGTCGGCGAGCCAGACAAACGGGCGGCGGTCGAGATCAACGGCGTCGAGCTGGAAGTGCCTCAGCCGGCCCGCTGACGCCGCCGCAGCGCCACCCGCTGGTCGCCACTGAGCCCGCCGAAGATCCCAGCCGGGGTGTCGGCGTCGTGCTCGAGGACACCAACGGGTCGACGGCTTGCCGATACCGGTGATCGTCGCCCGGGCGACACCGCATCCCGAGCCACCGCCGACGGGTCACCCGGCAGCCTCGAGCGGCGGCATGCCGACGCAGCGGGCCCGCACATGGGTTCGCCAAACGGCACCACGCCGGGCGCCGACGGGCCGCCCACCACACCTTGGCCGCCCGGCGCAACCCGGCCCGGCATCTCGAGCAGCGACAGCCCTGACGCCAGGTCGTCGCCGTCCCATGCTCACCTCGATCGAGAGCACGTACCGGCGACACCGACGAAAGATGGTAGTTGCACCTGCAATCACCTGATTGGCCGCTGTGTGGCCCGTTGAGCGACGCAAGCTGGCGAGATTGCGAACGGTGCCTGAGGTGCAAGCGGTTCAAGCAGGCTGATGGTCTGCTCCTGTGCCCCGCTGTGGACCCACCGAGGATCTTCGCCAGGAGGCCATCGTTCGGCCGGCGACGACCGGTGCCCGACCCGATGGCCGCCGACCAGCTCGACGGTGAGGCTCGGGTCAGTCGGCAGGGCAGGTCCGCCGACCCCACAACATCCACGGCCAAGGCGAGCCACAACGCCGACACGACCCCGGCAATGACTGCGGATGTCCAGGGTGCGGGCGATCGGGACACCGGCGGTTGCAACCGGTGCCAGCGCAAGATCCGTTCGACTCAGGAGATGCCACCGGCACCGGTTGCCCCCCACCCGAATACATCGTCCAAAGGCCCTTCATTGGATACGGCCAATCGTCGACCGGAGTGCGGGCGATCCGGCAGTGCTATGCACTGCTGACGCCGCCGATCGAGTGTCGCGGAACGCGACGGCGGCACTAGCCGGTCGGTTGGCCGCTCGACGACTGAACGGATACTGGTCGTCTACTAGCTCTTTCGGCCTCTGACCGGTCGATCGGCGTGCATCATCCCTGCTAGATGGCCTAAGTGACGGTGAGTCGGCCTATAAGCGGGATCCTGTGGCCACCCTGGCGGGTGGCTGGTGGCCATCCATCTGTGCGGTCTACCCGAAGGTTGCCCTCGCGAGCGAGGGCGGACGGGCCGCCCATGCCTTCTGCTTGACCTTGCTCCGGGTGGGGTTTGCCGAGCCGCCCGGGTCGCCCCGGACGCTGGTGCGCTCTTACCGCACCGTTTCACCCTTGCCTGTGCCGGGATGCCCCGGCCATCGGCGGTTTGCTCTCTGTTGCACTGCGCCGTCAGGTCACCCCGACCTGGCCTTTCGCCAGCACCCTGCCCGATGGAGTCCCGACTTTCCTCGACACGGTCATGCCGTGCCGCGGCCACCCGGCCGACTCACCGTCAACTCCCAGGCTACCGGCAGGCCGCCGCGAGCCCGGAACTGGGCGGCCGGCACGCCGGAAAGCGGGCCGGAGGCCGCCCAGATCGGGAACTGGACCGGAGGCCGCCCAGATCGGCAACGGTGCTAGGCGGGGCAGGTCTCGCCCTCGTAGGCGTAGGAGTTCTCGGCCGGCGTCTCGAGGTTGATGGTGAAGCGTTGGCCGGCTTCGTCGACGACTCCGACCTGCAGCGGCACGGGCGTGAGCTGTCCGAACCGCGCCGAGATGGCGAAGTGCGGCGGCAGCCCCTCGTTGTCGGTGTCCGGCTCCTCGCCGGACGAGAGGACCGGCGAGACGTACCCCTCGGGTGGTGGCGTGGCGCGCAGCGCGGCGGTCGCCGATCGCCGGCTCGCCGCGGCGCCGGCTCCGATCACCTCGGCACGCAGGGCCGGGTCGGCGAGACGCTCGATGTAGGTCTGGGCCGTTGCCGCCTCGAGCGTTTCGAGGGCATCGGCGGTCGCCAGCGCATCCCGGCTGGGATCGTCCGACGGTGGAATCTCGACCCCGTCGACGGTCGCCCCGACGATGTGATCGATCACCGGCTGCAAGCGTCCGGCTCATGAGCCACGCGTTGGGACACTCGTAGGGCTCGCCGCCTGCGGCGGTGGTCAGATCGGCGAAGGCGACCGCAGCACCGGCGTGCTCGTCGATGAAGCGGGTGAGCAGGGAGGCGACATCTTCGTCGAGACCGTCGATGCCGGCAAGGGCCTCGTAGACGGCGATGATCGAGTACTCCAGCGAGGTCAGCGTGCGCAGCAGGACCACATCGTTGACGTCGCCTTCTGGCGGTTCCGTGCGTTCTGGGGCTTCGCCCACGCGAGTGGGCTCGGCGGCTTCGTCACGGCATGCCGCGAGCACGGCGGCGAGGCCGACCGAGGTGGCGCCCAAGGCCAACAGTCGCCGGCGGCTGAGTGGCTCGCGGTTCGGGAGGTCGGCGCTGCTCGTCACGTCGTCCTCCAACCGGCCGCCCCGTCGGGTGGCGTCAGCGGTTCGCCCTCGGCGACGAGCATGGCGTCGAGGTCGTCGCCGTGGCCGGCAACGTCGGCGAGCACCGTTCCGTGCCGCGCCTCGACGACGAGGAACGAGGCGATCGCCGCGAAACCGTCGACGCCCTCGAGCCGACCGATGAGATCGGTGTGCGTCGCGACGATCGTCGACTCCAGCTCGGTCCCGGACGTCGCGACGTCGACGGCGTCGCCACCCTCGAATCCTCCGACGAGCTCGTCGAACAACGCGTCGTCACGCTGTTGTGGAGCGTCGACCCCGAGGATGCCGGACAGCCGGTTGGCGTACTCCTTGTGGTTGTCGCGCAGCGTCGTGAACACGTCGGCGAGGTCGCTGTCGGCAAGGCCGCCGTCGAGCGCGGCTTGGTACAGGTCGCGGGCGGTGAGCTCGACCGTCTGGGCGAAGCCGAGGAGGGCCACGTCGTCCGCTGTCGGGCGGCGTGGCGCGGTGGTCGTCGATTCGGCAGCGGGCGCGCTCTCGACTGGCCCGGACGCCGGCGGCGACGTCGGCGGCGCCGTACGTG
Source organism: Ilumatobacteraceae bacterium (assembly GCA_963772825.1). Taxonomy (GTDB): domain Bacteria; phylum Actinomycetota; class Acidimicrobiia; order Acidimicrobiales; family Ilumatobacteraceae; genus Desertimonas. The sequence goes on from CAVYYX010000020.1 coordinate 91,291, forward strand.
GCGACGCGGTTCGTATGTCCACGAGTCGCGGTCCTTTCAAGTGGCTGGGGTCAGTGAGGGCTGGGGGCGATCGACCGGCAGTCTAGAAGTCGAGTGCTGAGAGCTCCGGAATCCACCCCGCGGCGCGTTCGACGGCGTCGACCCACTGGGCCCGATCCGCCGAGCGGTCGAGGACGGGCTCAGCGACGAACTTCGGCCTCCACAACGCTGCTGCGTCGTCGACGTCGTGCCACGCGCCAACGGCGAGACCAGCAAGGAATGCCGCCCCGAGGGTCGTCCCGTCGGCGACCGGGGCGACCTCCACGGACCGCTGGGTGAGATCGGCAAGGGCCTGCACGAACGTCGGATTGGTGCTCATCCCGCCGTCGACGCGCAACGTGTCGATCGTCAAGGCGGTGTCGTTCTCGGCAGCCTCGACGAGGTCGACGGCGCGATGCGCCACACCGTCGAGCACGGCTCGTACGACGTGGGCGGCCGTCGTCCCACGAGTGATCCCGAGCAGCGTCCCGCGCGCCCCGAAGTCCCAGCGTGGCGTGCCGAGACCGAGCAGCGCCGGGACATAGATCACGCCGTCGGCGCTGGCCACGCTCGCGGCGGCTTCGTGACTCGCCGACGGCGAGTCGATCAGGCCGAGATCCTCGACCAGCCACTGGACGTTGGTGCCCGCCGACAGCATGATCGCTTCGGTACCCCAGGTCAGTGCGCCGTCACGCGACCACGCCACGATCGGGTAGGTCCCCGCTGCCGCCCGCCGCTGCGACGCCGGTGCTGCCGGTCCGGTGCACAGGTCGAGCATCCCGCCCGATCCGAACGTGATCTTGGCCTGCCCCGGACGCACGCACCCCTGCCCGATGAGCGACGCCTGCTGATCGCCGACGAGCGCGGCGATCGGCGGACCACCGGGCAGCACGGTCGCCTCGCCGATGACCCCACACGAGTCGACGATTCGCGGCAGGACGCCCAGCGGGATGTCGAAGATCCCGGCGTGCTCCGCACTCCACGACCCCGGTTGCGTTCCGCAGAGGCCGGTGACGGCCGCGTTCGTGTGATCGGTGACGTGCACGGACCCGCCGGTCAGCGTCCAGGTCAACCAGCTGTCCACGGTGCCGAAGCAGAGGTCGCGGTCGCCGGACCTCGGCCACGTTGGCGAGCAACCAGGCCAGCTTGGTGATCGACTGGTTGGGGGCGATCGCCACGCCGTGCTCGGCCTTCGCGGTGATGCAATCGAACACGGTGCGCAGGTCTTGCCAACCGATGCCCGGACCGATCGGTTCGCCCGTGGCACGGTCCCACAAGATGGTGCTCGCCCGCTGGTTGGCGATGCCGACGGCGATCGGGGCAGGCCCGCGACCGAGCACTCGTCCTCGCCGCGCCGACCGCCGCCTCGGCCATCGCCGCCGCGTCGAACTCGACCAGCCCGGGGAACGGTGTGCTCGGTGGCATGGCGACGGCCTCGAGGTCGACGACGTTCAACCGATCGTCGACGAGGGCGGCACGCATCGTCGTCGTCCCGACGTCGATGACGAGGACTACGGGCATCTCATCGACCTCCATCTCCTCGATCCTGGCGGATGGCGAGACGTGTCGGTTGGATTCCGGCCGAGCGCAAGCGTTGGCCGGCCAATCCGCCGAGCAAACCGGCGAACATCACGAACGTCAACGTGAACATGGCCGCGAACCACCGCACCTCCTCGCCACGGGCGAGCCGGACGACGATGAACACGGCTTGGGCGGCGACGTACGTGCCGCCGGCGGTGACCAGGCCGTGGCTCAGGGGAAAGCCGACCCGCTGGATCCACGCCGCACACCCTGCGCCAACGAAGAATGCGATCGTGGCGCCGATCGAGAGGCCCACGGCGACCGCCTCGTGGTCTCCGTTGCCGGCGATCCGCGCCCCGATCGCCAGCGGTAAGGCGAAGATCAACGAGACCGCTGCCCCGGCGCGCACAGCCGCCCAATCCCAGCGCGGCGAAGCGGTCACGATGCGGTCCCGGCGCTCGCTCGCGGCCAGGGCTCGTCGCCGAACGGCGATGGCAGGCCGAGCTTGCCAGGGTTGAGGACGCCATGCGGATCGATTGCCTGCTTGATCGCTGCCAACACGCTCAGACCCTCACCGAGGGCCTCGCCCATGAAGCGCGAACGGTTGATGCCGACACCATGGTGGTGAGACAGGTTGCCGCCACCGGCGAGCGCGGCACGCTGGCCGGCATCCCACATCGCCACGTACGTCGACTCGATCTCGCCGGCAGGCGGTTGGGCGAGGAACGTGAAGTAGACGCACGCTCCGTCGGAGTAACTGTGCGACAGATGGCAACTCGCCGAACGGGAGTGCGCAACGCCGCGGAGCGCTGCGCACACCTGCTCCGAGAGGCCCACGAGGCGACTCCACGGAGCGGCCACCTCCATCGTGTCGACGACGTAGCCCTGGCGGGTCAGCGATTGCAGCGCGGAGGTGTCGTTGCGATGGACGAGCCAAGCATCGACGACCTCGCTTCCGGCCTCCGTCGCTCCGTCGACGCACCGGGCGACGATCGCCATCGTCGCGTCGACCAACTCGCGTTGGCCCTCGTCGAGCACGATCAAGGTGCAGGTCGTGCCGTCGCCGCCCCGTCCGCCCCCGAGTGATTCGAACTCGTCGTAGAGACGTAGCACCGCGGGAGTCGCGCCGCTCCGCAAGATCCGTCGACATGCCTCGACACCGTCAGCGAACGAGGCGAAGTGGTAGGCGGCGCGGTGCTCGGCAACAGGGCGAGGGTGGGCCCGCAACCATGCCCGAGTGATGATCCCCAGCGTCCCCTCGGACCCGACGAACAAGGCGTTGAGATCGGGACCGGTAGCGGCGGCCGGAGCGCCACCGGTGCGCACGACACGGCCGTCGGCGAGGACCACCTCGAGCCCGACGACGAGGTCCTCGATCTTGCCGTAGCGGGTCGAGTACTGGCCGGCGCCGCGGCAGGCGATCCAGCCACCGACGGTCGCCAGGTCGAAGCTCTGCGGGAAGTGCCCGACGCTGAGGTCGTGGCGGGCGAGCTCATCCTCCAGTTCGGGTCCGAACGTGCCGGCGGCGACCTCGACGACGCCCGAAGTCTCGTCGATGTCGCCGACGCCACGCAGGCCGGTGACGTCGAGGAGCACGCCGCCAAACGCCGGAACGGCGCCGCCGGACACGCCGCTGCGCCCCGCGCTGACCGTCAAGGGGATCCGTTCGCGGTGGCAGAGGGCGGCGACCGCGGCGACCTGTTGCGTCGTCGCCGGCCGGCTCACGGCCGCTGCCCGGCAGGGCACGGCGCCGGCCAACGACCAGTGCAGGGCGAGCGGCCACCAGTCCCGTGACGCCTCGGCCGTGGTCTGCTCGTCGGTCGCCAGGGGGGCAAGCTCGGCGAGCTCACGGAGCACCGAATCGGAGACGTCCGCGCCGGCCGGCCAGCGCCCGTCGGTGCCCGTCAACTCGATCGGCGGGGTCGGGGCGCTCACTTGGCGTCGGCGTGCTCTTGGGCCACGAGGTCGGCGTACTCGGCGAGCTGGCGATGGCGTTCGGAGGCGTCCCAACCGAGTTCCTCGGCGAGTAGATCGGCGGCGTCGTCGGCGGCGGCGAGGGTCGCGGCGCGGTCGAGGAGGTGAGCGCGGGTGCGCCGCGTGAGCACGTCGAGCAGCGTTGTCGCCATTTCGTGACGTGCCGCGTACACCGCTTCGGCGCGCAGATACGGGAGACCCGGCACGAGCGGTGCGCCGAGCTCGGCGTCCTTGGCGACGAGTTCGTCGATCGCCGTGGCGAGCGTGCCGTAGCGATCGGCGAGGTGCGCCTCGGGCGTACCCGCGGCGAGCTCGCTGAAGCCATCAGCGCCGAGCAGAAGGAGCTTCTTGGTGCGGCACCGGCCCCGCTGCCCGAGGATCCCGACGACCACGTTGACCGTGTCCTCGGCCATCTCCCGGTAGGTCGTCAGCTTTCCGCCGGCGACGGCGACGACGCCGGCCGGGCTCGTCGTCACCCGGTGGCGGCGTGACAGGTCAGCGGTGCGTCCGCTGCTCGCCGAGCGCACCAACGGGCGCAACCCGGCCCACACGCCGGTGACGTCGGCCGTCGTGAGATGCGTTCCGATGACCGCGTTGACGGCCTCGAGCACGTAGTCGATATCGGTCGCCGTGCACGGCGGGTCGTCGAGTCGCCCCTCGTAGTCCGTGTCCGTCGTGCCGATGTAGGTGTGCGTGAACGTCCCTCCCGGCTGGGGGCCCCACGGCACGACGAACAGGCTGCGCCGATCGCCCGGAACCGGGACCACGGCCGCGGTGTCGTTGCGCACCAGTGCCCACGGCACGGTGACGTGGACGCCTTTCGCTGGACGAATCGTCTCGCTGATCGTCCCATCCTCGAGGGCGCGGACCTTGTCGGCCCACACGCCGGCGGCGTTGACGACGACGCGGGCTGCGATGGCGAACTCACCGTCGCCAGCGTCGACTCGGGCGCCGACGACACGGCCATCCTGATCGTGATCAAAGGCGGTGACCCGGCAGCGGTTGGCCACGGCCGCGCCATGCGCCGCGGCAGTCCGCGCCACGGCGAGCACGAGGCGGGCGTCATCGACGGTGGCGTCGTAGTAGATGTAGCCGTAGGCGAGCTTGTCGCGTGGCAGGGTCGGTAGGTGGCCGCCGGCCTCGTCACGTTTGAGGCGCTTGTGCAGCTTGCCGATGCGCCATCCGCCGGTCAGGTCGTACATCCACATCGCCGAGCCGAGGGCGCGAGCAACGCGACGGTTGATCAACCCGTCGCGCTTGAGGATCGGCAGGAGGAACGGGAGGAGCTTCACGAGGTGGGGAGCGTTGCGGCACAGCCGTTTGCGCTCGCGGAGTGCCTCGTAGACCAGTCGCACCTCGCCGGACTGGAGGTAGCGGATGCCACCGTGGACCAATTTGGAGCTCTTCGACGACGTCCCGGAGGCGAAGTCGTCGGCCTCGACGAGGGCCGTGCGCAGCCCGCGCGAGGCGGCGTCGAGGGCGACTCCGACACCGGTGATGCCGCCGCCGACGACCAGCACGTCGAACGTTTCCGTGGCCAACCGATGGACCATCGCCGCCCGATCGAACGGTTGCTCGACGGGCTGCGGCGACGTCACGCCCGCATCATAGGGACGACCTGACGACGGGCACCGGGGCTCAGGAATTGCCTCTGGACCGGGCGCTCCCGGTGGTTCTAGGGTGCTGGCCACAGACCACCGGGGATTGGGGGATCCGCATTGTCGGTGAAGCAAATCGAGTGGCGCAAGTTGGGTGCATGTCGAGGGCTGGACGCAGCGATCTTCTACCCCGACGATGAGGACGACGCCGTCGAGGCGAAGGCGGTGTGCGAAGGCTGCTCGGTGCGAGTCGCCTGTCTCGAGCACGCCCTGATGCACCGAGAGAAGGCCGGGGTGTGGGGCGGCTGCACCGAGCGAGAGCGTCGCCGGATCATTCGCCAGCGTCGCCGCCCGGCCTGACGACCGCCGCCGGGACGCCAACGCCGTCGCCGCCGGCGGGGCGACTGAATAGATTCACGTCGCGTGACCGTGCCCGAACCTGAGAGCGACCTGTCGGCGAGCGTCGAGGAGCTGGTGTCGTACGGCGGTTGGCCGGCAGTGATCACGCAGCTCATCGAGGGTCGTGACCTCACCGCTCACCAGGCGGCCACGGCGATGGGGGCGATCCTCGCGGACGGGGCGACACCGGCCCAGCTGATCGCCTTCTCGGTGGCCCTGCGGATCAAGGGCGAGACGGCTGACGAGTTGTCCGGTTTGCTCGACGCCGTGCTCTCGGCGGCAACGCTCGTGCCGCTCGGCGAGGTGTTGCGATCGCGGGCCGTCGACATCGTGGGGACGGGCGGCGATCGCTCGCACTCGATCAACGTTTCGACGATGGCGGCGATCGTGACGGCGGGTGCCGGCGTGCCGGTGTGCAAGCACGGTGCCCGTGCCGCGTCGTCGCGGTGTGGCACCGCCGATGTCCTCGAAGCGCTCGGCGTGGCGATCGAGCTGTCGCCCGAAGGCGTGCTGCGATGCGTGGAGGAGGCCGGCATCGGTTTCTGTTTCGCGCCGAGGTTTCACCCCGCCTTCCGGTTTGCTGCGCCGGCACGCCGAGAGGTCGGCGTTCCGCTCGTGTTCAACCTGCTCGGGCCGATGGCCAACCCCGGTCGAGTGCGCCGCCAGGTGATCGGTGTCGCGGACGCCCGCTTCGCCGAGGGAATGTTGGCATCGCTTCGGGCCCATGGGTCGACGGATGTGTGGATCGTCCACGGCGGCGGCCTCGACGAGCTGACGATTACCGGTGCCTCAACGGTGTTGGCGATGGCCCACGACGGCAGCGTCGATACGTTCGAGGTCGATCCGGTCGCCCTCGGGTTCGTCCCGGCCACCAACGAGCAGTTGGAGGGGGCCGATCCAGCGCACAACGCCGCGGTCGTCCGACGGGTGCTCGACGGAGAGCGTGGTCCGCACCGCGACATCGCCGTGCTCAACGCCGCGGCCGCGCTCGTGGTGGCGGATGCGGCCGACGGTTTGGAGGAAGGCGTCGCGCAGGCCACGGCGGCAATCGACAGCGGCAAGGCCGCCGCCACGCTCGACGCGTGGATCGCTGCTTCCCAAGCGGCAGCGAGCACTGCATGACGGTCGTCCGAGTACCGGCATCGAGTGCCAACCTGGGGCCGGGATTCGACGCCTTGGGCGTCGCCCTCGATCTCTACGCCGAGGTTGGAGCCGTCGACGAGACGAGCGATGCGGCGGCGTTGGCAAAGCGGGTTGACGAGCACCACCCGGCGTCGATCGCCTTCGCGGCGGCGGGTGGTGTCGGCGAGCTGTGGGTGCGTTCGCCGATTCCGATCGGCCGTGGTCTGGGATTCAGCGGAGCGATGCGGGTCGGCGGTGCCGCCGTGGCGGTCGTCCAGCAGAGCGGTCGTGGGGCGCTCGCCGAGCGGCATGCCGAGCTGCTGGCGATCACTGCCGACCTCGAGGGTCACGCCGACAACGTCGCCGCGTCGCTGTACGGCGGTGTTGTCGCCACCGACGGGACGCGCGCCGTCAGGGTGGAGGTGCCGCTGCGTCCCGACGTCGTCGTGTGGATCCCCGAGGAGACGACGTCGACGACCGCGTCGCGCACGACGCTGCCGGCGAGCGTGTCGTTCGACGATGCCGTCTTCAACGTCGGCCGTGCTGCCCTGCTCGTCGCCGCCCTCGCCGCCGGGGACGTTGCCGCGCTCTCCGCCGCGACGCAGGACCGCCTGCACCAGGAGCGCCGGTTCGAAAACGCGCCGGCGTCACGGGAGGTTCTCGACGCCGGGACGGCCGCCGGAGCGTGGTGCGGCTGGCTCTCGGGCAGCGGGCCGACGGTGGCGTTCCTCACCGCTGATGGTGAAGGTGCGCTGATCGCCGCGGCGCTGCCACAGAGTGGTCATGCCCGCATCGTCGCCATCGACCAGCACGGCACCACCCTGATCGGCTGAGTGCTCGACGAGTTTCCCGTTGGCCTCGTGGGCGACGCCCAGGCGGGATGTGAAGGTCGATCACTCTGTCCTCGCCCTGTTTGCCGCCCAGCACGGAGTCGCGTCCTTGGCGCAGCTCATCGAACGACAACTGTCGCCCCGAACCATCGGCCGCGCCCGGCAGCGCAACGAGCTGATCCCCGTGTTGCCGGGCGTCTACCTGCTCGGCGGCGATCAGCTCACGTTCGAGGGCCGAGCGATGGCGGTTCAGCTGCACTGCGGCGAGGCGTGCTTCCTCAGTGGAACGACTGCCGGCGCGCTGTTCGGCCTGCGCTCGATGCCCAAACGTCGGATCCAGGTCACGATTCGCGGGCGAGTGAGGGTGAGCTTGCCGTCGTGGGTCCAAGCGTCGGTGACGAGTTGGATCGCGCCTGACTGTGTCGAACTACGGGCGGACGGACTCCGATGTACCGACCCGTATCACACGTTGCTGGGGTTGGCTCGGCAGTTCAACGACCAGCGCTTCCAACGCGCTGCTGAGGACGCCTGGCACCGCCATCTCATCACGCCGGGCCAGGCAGCCCAGTTTCTCGAGCGCTACCGCGGCTCGGGGCGTGCGGGGGTCGGCCGTTTCGAACGATGGCTGGACAAGACGGGCGCACAGGAGTTGCTGAACATCCATCGGTCGTCTGGTCCTGACCGGATCGCGGTAGGAGAATCGAGCGCGGGTCGGCGCCTAGCCTCGATTCGTGCCGCACGATTCCCGTCCGGGACCGCCGAACCTGCAGCACCACGACCTTCGCTCGGCCCTCGAGTTCGCCGTGCGCACGGCGGCCGCCTGGCAGAAGTGCAGGCCGCCGTTGCCGGTGCCCGCCGACATCAAGCCGTTCGCCAAGCAGCCGCGACTGGCGGCGGCGTCGCTCGGCCGGGTTCGCAGGATCGTCGACGCCGACGACGAGTTCCGTGCTCGGTTGGCGTCCGCCGCCGTGCCGGAGTTGGTCGATGAACTCGGCATTGCCTGGCTGCGACGCGAGCCAGGCTGGGAGGAGCGCGTCGGTGAGCTCGTCGAACGCCGGGCCAAGGAGGCCGCCGAGCGCGACTCGGAGCGCCTGGTCGCCAGCGAACAGCGCCGTCGGGTGGCCGCCGAGGAGGCCGCCACCCGAACGCGTGCCGAACTCGTCGCGCTCACCGAGAAGTTCGTCGAGCGGGAGCAGGAGTTTCGGGAGTTCCGCCACCGTGAGCAGACCGCGATGGCCGAGCTCGAGGCTCTCCGTCGAACGGTCAGCGAGCTCAAACAGGAGGCGCGTCACGCCCGAGATCGTGAAGGGGCGGCGCGCAGCCTTCTCGAACGAGTCGAGGCCGAGCGCGACGATGCCATCGGCCGCGCCACGATTGCGGCTGCGCAGCGCGATGCGCTGCTCGCCAATCGCGCCGATCTCCCGGACGGGTCGCAAGGCGCGGCGCACATCGCCCGCCTTCGACAGCTCGCCGACGTTGCCAGCACGCTCGTCGACGGGCTGACCGCGATGGTGTCCACGGGCCCGTCGCCACGCCAGGCGGTCGACGTGCCCCGCACGGCCGCCAAGGACCCACGCAAGACCGCCGAGTACCTGCTCAAGGCGCCCGGCATGGTGGTCTTCGTCGATGGCTACAACGTCGCCAAGCTGGGCTGGCCCGAGCTCTCGCTCGAGCAGCAACGCGCCAAGTTGCTCGACTCCGTCGACGGGCTGGCGCGGCGCTTCGGCACCGAGTTCGTCGTGGTGCTCGACGGCGCCGACGTCGTCGGCGCCCACGCCGACCGGCGTCGCCTTGCCCGTGTGCGCTACTCGCCGGCCGGGGTCACCGCCGACGACATCATTCGTGACGAGGTCGGCCGCCTCGACACGCGGCGACCGGTGGTAGTCGTCACCAACGATCGAGAGGTGCGGCGCGACGTGATCGCCGCCGGCGCCAACGTGCTGACCAGCGACTCCCTCGTCGACCTGGCGCTGCGCTGACGTGTGACCCTTGTCGTCCGATTCCGGCAAGCGTTCACCGATGGCAGCCCTCTACGGTCTCGTTCGTGACCGCGATCCGTGACGGCGACGCGGCGGGCGAGATCCTTCCCGCGGGTGAGGTGCTGGCCTCCGTCACGCCGGTCAAACGGCTGCCGGTCACCGCAGAAGGTCGCAGCGACGCCGCGTTCGAGCCGTTCGACTGGCTGCTGATCCTTGTCACTTCGGCGGTGTGGGGTGCGTCGTTCCTGCTCATCGCCGAAGGGCTCGAGACGCTGGAGCCCGGCGTCGTGGCCTTCGGTCGATTGGCGTTCGGGTTTCTCGCTGTCTCGCTCGTGCCGCAGGCCCGACGCACGAAGATCGACCCGATCGACCGTTCGCGAATCGTCGTCCTCGGCTTCGTGTGGCTGGCCGCTCCGATGATGTTGTTCCCGATCGCCGAGCAGTGGGTCTCGTCGGCCGTCGCCGGGATGCTCAACGGCGCCGTGCCGCTGGTCGCCGCGCTGGTCGCATCGGTCCTGCTTCGCCGTGCACCGGGTCGGAACCAGCTCGCCGGTCTGGCCGTCGGGTTCCTCGGCGTCGTGGCGATCAGCCTGCCCTCGATGCAGGGCGGCTCGAAAACCGCCCTGGGCGCCTCGCTCGTCCTCCTCGCCGTGGTGTCGTACGGGTTCGCCGGCAACTTCATCGTTCCGCTGCAGCAGCGCTACGGATCGCTGGCGGTCATCTGGCGGGCCCAGATGGCCGGGCTCGTGTTCACCGCGCCCTACGCCCTGATCGGTGTGCCGGACTCGTCGCTGGCCGTAAAGCCGGTGCTCGCCGTGGTGGTCCTCGGCGCCTTGGGGACGGGCCTCGCGTTCGCCGCCGCCGGAACGCTTTTCGGTCGCGTCGGGGCCACGCGTGGATCGGTGATCGGTTATCTGATCCCCGTTGTCGCCTTGGCGCTCGGCGTCGTCTTCCGCGACGAGCACGTCGCCGCGCTCGCCATCGGTGGGCTCGTACTCGTGCTTGGTGGCGCCTGGCTCACGAGCCGCTCCGGACGCTGATCGTTCGCTGTCCGTCGTCCGCGATCGTTCCGCCGATCACGGTGTCGCGGATCGTCCATGCAAGGTCGATCCGCGACGGGCAGCCGATCTCGGCGCCCTGGTGGATCGTCAATGCTCCCGACGATCGGCCCTCGTGGCGGAGCACTGCTGCGAGGGCGACGGCCGCGCTGCCGGTTGCCGGATCCTCGTCGACGCCCATCACCGGTGCGAAGAACCTGGCGCGCACGGAGTTCTCGTCACCACCATCGCCGCCTGCCCAGACGAGCCGGTGTTCGGGACGGTCCTCGAGCCGATAGGAGGCGACGTCTTGCGGGTTGGCGAGTTGGTGGACTTCGTATGGCAGCGGCATGCGGGCGACCCATGCCGCCGTGGCGCCGGGCGCGGTCGTCCGCTCGACCATCGGGAGGTACGCCACCTCGATGCTCGCCGACTCGACGGTGGGGCGATGACCAGCGACGGCCCCGATTCCGCAGCGCAGGGCGACGGTGGCCTGCGGTGCGGCGACGTGCCAGGTCGCGCCGACGAGGGGGTGCCCGGCGAAGGGCAGTTCGGCGACTGGCGTGAAGATGCGCACGGCGGCGATGCCGTCGTCGCCGGGCACGTCGATGAAGATCGTCTCCGAGTAGCCGAGGTCCGCCGCGATCGACTGCATCACCGGATCGCCGAGCAAGCCGTCATGGATGCCGAGGAGGTTGCCGCCACCGCCGTCACGAGTGAAGACACGGACGACGCGCACGGTGGCTTCGGAGGCGGAGTCGGTCACCGTTGCGACGGTAGCGAGCGCGCCGACGGCCACCATGACACCCCTCGATCATGATCGGCTCATGAACACACCGAACACAGATTCGATGAGTTGGCATCCAGCGTCGGGCCGCGTGGTTCGACGTCGCACCGGCGACGCCGAGATCGTCGATCTGGCGACCGAGCGGGCGGTCCGCTTGCTTGCCCAGGCTGGCATGATCCACTCGTCCGCGGTGTCCAAGCGATCACGGACCGTACGCTGATGCGATGCGCCGCCGTGAGTCGCTGCCGACGTTCGGCGAGCTCACGGCCCTCGCGCGCGAGCACGGGATCGACCACCTCGGCGTGGCTCCGGCTGGTGTGCTCGATCGGGCGCGCCGCGAACTGGTCGCCCGCCGGGAAGCCGGTTTCCACGCCGGTATGGAGTTCACGTTCCGCAATCCGGATCGATCCACCGATCCACAGCGCGCCGTGCCCGGCGCCCGGTCGATCATCGTCGCCGCACGGTCGTATCTCGCCGATGGCGAGCCAGCGCGGCCCGCCGGGGCCCACGCCAGGGTCGCTCGCTACGCCTGGGTCGATCACTACGGTCCGTTGCGGGCCGGATTACAGGTGATCGCCCGGCGTCTGCGCACTGCCGGTGAGCGGGCAATCGCCTTCGCCGACGACAACTCGGTCGTCGATCGGGAGGTGGCATACCTCGGTGGGCTGGGGTGGTTCGGCAAGAACGCCAACCTGCTCGTCGCCGGGGCAGGCAGCTGGTTCGTGCTCGGCTCCGTCGTGACCACGGCGGCCTACGACGAGCACGTCCCGGCGGAGCCGATCAGCGACGGGTGCGGGTCATGCCGGCGATGCCTCGACGCGTGCCCGACGGGGGCCATCGTGGCACCGGGCGTCATCGACGGAGCGCGGTGCCTGGCCTGGGTGCTGCAACGGCCGGGGGTGATTCCGGTCGAGCTGCGGTCAGCGATCGGCGATCGGATCTACGGCTGCGATGACTGTCAGGAGGCGTGTCCGCCGACGGTCCGCCTCGGCCGGCGACATCGACGCCCGTTGGCGCCGGCGGGGGTGCAGGCATGGGTCGACGTGCTCGACCTCCTTGACGCCGACGACGAGTCACTGTTGCACCGGCACGGGCGGTGGTACATCGCCGGCCGGGATCCGCGCTGGTTACGTCGCAACGCTCTCGTGGTGCTCGGCAACGTCGGTGACGGCGGTGACCCTCGGACGGTGGCGACGCTGGCTCGCTACCGAGACAGCGGCGACGAGGTGCTCGCCGAGCATGCCCGGTGGGCCTGCGGGCGCCTCGGGCTGGAGGTCGCAGCCTCCGGCGCGGCGGGCCCGTCGGCGTGAAACACCTGTTGGTGACGAACGACTTCCCGCCGAAGATCGGCGGGATCCAGTCGCTGCTCTGGGAGTGGTGGCGGCGCTTACCGCCCGAGTCGTTCGCCGTGCTGACCAGCCCGTACGCGGGTGCGGCCGAGTTCGACGCCGAGCAGGCGTTCCGTGTCGAGCGGGTGGGCGAGCCGGTGCTGTTGCCGCACCCGCTGATGGTGCGGCGGATCAACGCACTGGCCGACGAGGTCGGTGCCTCCCTGGTGGTCCTCGACCCGGCGGTGCCGTTGGGGCTCGTTGGTCCGTCGCTGCGCTTGCCGTACGACGTTGTCCTCCACGGAGCCGAGGTGACGGTTCCCGGGCGCATCCCCGGAACCCGACAGGCGCTCGGCGCCGTCCTTCGCGGGGCCCGTCACATCGTGTCGGCGGGGGAGTACGCGGCGCGCGAGGCGGAGCGTGCCGCCGGCCGGGCGCTGCCGGTGACCGTGGTTCCGCCGGGCGTCGACGTCGAGCGGTTCCGGCCGCTCAGCGCCGACGAGCGCGATGCCGCCCGCGCCCGGTTCGGCATCCCGGCCGACGCCGAGCTGGTGGTGTCGATCTCCCGGCTCGTGCCCCGCAAGGGATTCGACGTGGCGATTCGCGCGGTGGCAGCGCTCGCCCCGACCCGTCCGCAGCTGTTGCTGGCGATCGCCGGCAGCGGACGCGACGAGCGGCGCCTGCGCCGGCTGGTCGGTGACCTCGGTGCCCCCGTTCGGTTCCTCGGGCGGGTCGCCCACGACGACCTTGCGCTGCTCTACGGCAGTGCCGACGTGTTCACGATGGCCTGCCGCACGCGGTGGGGCGGGCTCGAGCAGGAGGGCTTCGGCATCGTGTTCGTCGAGGCGGCGGCGTGCGGGACACCCCAGATCGCCGGCGACTCAGGCGGCGCGGCCGAGGCGGTCATCGATGGTGTCACCGGGCGGGTGGTCAAGCGTCCGGAGCGCTGGAGTGACGTCGCCGCGGCGATCGACGAGCTGCTCGACGATGCCGATCGCCGGGCGGCGATGTCGGCGGCGTCGCGGGACCGTGCCGTCAGCGAGTTCTCCTACGACGTGCTCGCTCGGCGGCTCGGCGAGTCGCTGGGGGTGAACGGGTGAGGCGTGCGTTCGCGGGAGCAAGGATCGTCCGGGCCAACGAGGTGGGCACGGCCCTGTTCGTCGTCACGGCCGTGCTCGCTGCGGTGTGGTTCACGACCGCCCTGCAGTGGGTCGGGGCGATCACCGCCCTCACGCTGTTCGCGATCGGCGTGTTCTGCTTCCTGTGGTCGTACGTCCAGGCGGTCCAACGCAGCCGAACGGAGGAGATCTCGGTCGCCTCGCTGTACTTCCTCACGGGCCCGTCGACCCCGGCGGCGGTGAAGCGGTGGATGCTCGGCCTGCTCGCCGTGCAGGTGGCGACTGCGGTGGCGACGACGTTCGCTCGTCTCGACGGTCCTGATGGCGAACCGGGTTCGTCGTTGGCCGTCGGCTTCCTCGTGCCGATGCTCGGGTTCGGTCTCAACGGCCTGTGGGCGGCGCTACACGGTGCGTTTCCGCCCCGCCGCCGGCGAGGTGACGATGTCCGAGGCGGTGCGCCGGTGACCGAGGTAACCGCTCAAAGTGCCGCGGACCGCGACGCGATCAGTCAGAATGACGGCCATGGCTGAGACCGCCACCGAGTACATCGCCATCGCCGCGCCTCCAGAACGGGTCTGGGAGATCGCCGCCGACGTCGAGCGCTACCCGGAGTGGGCCAAGGACATCAAAGACGTCGTCGTGCGGTCGCGTGACGACGAGCAACGACCCAAGGAAGTCGAGTTCCGGGCGTCGGCGCTCGGCCGCAGCACGCACTACACGCTTTCGTACGACTACTCGGAGGCTCCCGAGGCGCTGTCGTGGAAGATGGTCAAGGGTGACATCGAGCGAGCGATCGACGGCGCCTATCACTTCCGCCCCGACGGCGAGGGCGGCACGTACGTCAAGTACGACCTGGCCATCGAGCTGGCGACGCCGTTGCCCGGCTTCGTCAAGCGCCGTGCCGAGGTGCGGATCCTCAACACGATCCGCGAGCTCAAGGCCCGCGCCGAGGCTTGAGCGAGCGCAGCGAGCGCCCAAGAGACGATGGCTTGAGCGACTACCGCCTCGGCGTCGACGTCGGCGGCACGAAATGCCTCGGCGTCGTCATCGACGACGACGGTGAGATCGTCGCCAGCGATCGGCGGCCGACGCCGAAAGGTGGCGAGCAGCTCGTCGGTACGGTGGTCGAACTGGCCACCGAGCTCGGCGCGGCGGTTCCCGAGGTCGTCAGCATCGGGGTCGGCTTGCCCGGCTCGATCACCGTCGAGGGGGTGCTGACCTCGTCGCCGCACCTGCCCGGGGTGGTTCAGTTCGACGCTGCGGGGCTGCTCAGCGAGCGACTCGGGCGGACGGTCAAGGTGACCAACGACGCCTCGTGCGCGGCCCTCGCGGAGATGCGGGTCGGCGCCGGCCGGGGAGTCGATGACCTGATCATGATCACCCTCGGAACGGGGATCGGCGGCGGGGTGATCGCTGGTGGTCGCCTACTCCTCGGTGCCCACGGCTACCTCGGTGAGTTCGGGCACATGATGATCGATCCCGACGGTCCCGTGTGCCCGTGCGGCAAACGCGGGTGCTGGGAGCGTTACGCGTCCGGATCGGCGATCGCCCTGGAGGCCAAGCGCCTGGCGATCTACGAAGGCCGGCTCGAAGCCGTCGCCGCCACCGCCGGATCGGTGGTCGACATCACCGCCGAACACATCGTCGCCGCGGCGATCGACGGCGACGCCGACGCGATCCACGTTCTCGGCCACTTTGCTCGGTGGATGGCGGTCGGCCTGGGCAGTCTGACGATGGCCTTCGACCCGGCGATGTTCGTGATCGGCGGCGGATTGTCGCGCGCAGCTGCGGTGTACGAGGACGTGCTGCGTGAGCGTTTCGCCGAGGCGGTCTACGCCTCGGACCTGCGACCGCTCCCGGTGCTGTCGTTCGCCGTGCTCGGCGAGTCGGCCGGGGCGGTCGGCGCCGCTCTCTACGGCGCCTGACCGCGCCGATCAGTGCCCCTGGCGGCTGTAGTTGGCACGTGCTTCGTCGATCTCCTGCCACGCCTCGACGCGCCCGCCGATGCCCTGTGTCGACGAGTGCTTGTCAGGCTCGAGTGCTTTGTAGACCTCGAAGAAGTGCTGGATCTCGGCGACCAGCTGAGGCGTCAGTTCGGCGATGTCGTCGATGCCCTCCCAGCGCGGTTCACGCGGCGGCAGACAGATCAGCTTGGCGTCCTCGCCAGCTTCGTCCTCCATGTACAGCACGCCGATCGGGCGGGCCTCGACCCACACCCCGGGGTACACCGGGTCGTCGAGGAGCACCAGGGCGTCGAGCGGGTCGCCGTCGCCGCCGAGGGTGTCGGGGACGAACCCGTAGTCCGCTGGGTACGTCGTCGCCGTGAACAGCCGCCGGTCGAGATAGACGCGGTTGGTCTCGTGGTCGATCTCGTACTTGTTCCGACTGCCGCGCGGGATCTCGATGACGACATGGATGCAGTCCGGGGCGAGCGCCTTGGCCACCCGAACGACTGTAGGCGAGTTGCAACGCACCCTGCGCTGGCGGCAGCGCTCGCGGTAGCGTCCCCGACATGGAGTTCAGGCGCATCTCGAACCTGCCGCCGTACGTGTTCACGATCATCAACAACTTGAAGGTCGAGGCACGGCGAGCAGGCCGAGATGTCATCGACCTCGGGTTTGGCAATCCCGACATCCCGTCGCCGGACATCGCCGTGCAGAAGCTCGCCGAGGCGGCAACGAAGCCGGCCAACCACCGCTACTCGATGTCGCGGGGCCTGCCCAAGCTCCGCGAGGCGATCGCTGGCTATTACCAGCGCACGTGGGGTGTCGAACTCGACGCGGAAACGGAGATCACCAACACGATCGGGTCGAAGGAAGGTTTCAGCCACCTGATGTGGGTGTTGCTCGACCGTGGCGACGCGGCGATCGTGCCCAGCCCGAGCTACCCGATCCACATCTATGGGCCGCTGTTCGCGGGCGCCGATCTGCGCCAGGTGCCGATGCGGTCGCTGGCCGACCCCGCCGAGCGCGGATCGTTCGCCGAGGAGTTCTTCGATCGTCTGACGACGGCCTACGAGATCGGCTGGCCGAAGCCGAGGGTGCTCGTCATCTCCTTCCCGCACAACCCGACCGGGGCGTGCGTCGAGCTCGACTTCATGCAACGTGTCGTCGACTTCTGCCGGGAGCGCGAGATGGTGGTCGTCCACGACTTCGCCTACGCCGACGTCGGTTTCGACGACTACCGGCCGCCGAGCATCCTGCAGGCCGACGGGGCCAAGGACTGCGCCGTGGAGCTGTACTCGATGACCAAGAGCTTCTCGATGGCAGGGTGGCGGGTGGCGTTCCTGCTCGGCAACGCCGAGGTCGTCCAGGCCCTCGTCAAGTTGAAGAGCTACCTCGACTACGGCATGTTCCAGCCCGTGCAGATCGCCGCCACCGTGACGCTCAACGAAGCCGCCGAATTCCCCATCGAGGTCTGCGCCACCTATGAGGCACGGCGCGACGCGCTCGTCGAGGGCCTCGCCAGGATCGGCTGGACGGTTCCCAAGCCGGGAGGCTCGATGTTCGTCTGGGCGCCGATCCCCGAGCCCTATGCCGAGCTCGACTCCGTGGAGTTCACGTCCGCCCTCGTACGTGACGCCGACATCGCCCTGTCGCCTGGGGTCGGGTTCGGCCCTGGCGGCGAAGGCTTCGTCCGCTTCGCCCTGATCGAGAACGAGAAGCGGATCGCCCAAGGGATCCGTAACCTTCGCCGCGGCCTGCCGAAGCTGGGCTGACCGCGACCCGTGCCCGACGACGCCGCGGCGACACGCACGCTCGTCCTGCGCCTTTGGTTGCCCGACCGGCCCGGGGCCCTCGGGCTCGTGGCCAGCCGCATCGGTGCCGTGCGCGGCGACGTGCTGGCGATCGACATCCTCGAGCGGGGCGGCGGTCAGGTCGTCGACGAGCTGGTGGTGACCATTCCGGTTGGCACGCCCCAGGAATTGCTGATCGCTGAAGTCGGCGCTGTCGATGGCGTCGCCGTCGAGTCCGTTCGTGAGGCGCCCGACGATCGCCCCGACCCGGCGCTCGCCCTGTTCGAGCTCGGGGCCCAGGTCGCCGAGGCTTGCGCTGACGGACAGGTCGATCCGCTCGCCGTGCTCGGCAATGGCATCGCTGTGGCGCTCGACGCCGACTGGGTCGTCGTGACCGGTGCCGGCGGTGAACGGTTCCGCCACGGTGTGCCGCCGGATCCTCGATGGTTGGAGGCCTTTCTCGACGGCAGTGAGCACCTCCCCACAGGTGGCAATCACGGACCGGCAGACGTGCTCTGGGCGCGACTCCCACGGGCTGCTGTGCTGATCGCCGCCGGCCGCGCGTCGCGGGCTGCTCACGAGCGCGAGCGCATCCGGCTACAGGTCCTGGCCCGCACGGTCGACCATCTGCTGGCCGTCGCGTCGACCCGCTAGCGTCGACAATGGGCTGATGGCCAAACCACCGAGGAACTCTCCGACGGCTCGCGGTGCCGGGGGATCGCGTCGCCGATTCGAATCCCGGTACCGGAGCGCGCTCGAGGAGCACGTTCACACGCCAACCGGAGGAGGCCTCGGCGAAGCGAAGGAACTCGGGCGCCAGGCGTCGGAAGCGGGCATCTCGCTCCGCGACGTGGTCAGCGTGCATCTGGAGGTGCGGCGCGACCTGTTTCCCGACGTCGGTGCCCGGTTCGGCGACGTCGATGCATTCCTGTGCGAGTTCCTGTCGATGTTCGAGGACCTCCAGATGGAGCTCCGCGAGGCCCAGGGACTTGCCATCGACGACGGCCGCCGAATCGACGTCCTGCGCAGGTTGCGCGATGTCGCCGCCGACCTCTCCAGGGCGACAACGCGTCGCGCCGTGGCGGCGGTGATGCTGCGTGCGACGCTGGAGGTTGCCGACGGGAAGGTCGGCACGATCGCCTTCTTCCGCGGCCGCGGCCGCGGCCGCGGGCGGCGCGGTCGTCGCACCGATCTGTTGGCCACCGTGCCGCCGCGTGATGCTCAGCGGCTTCGTGCGCTCAGCGCCGCAGCGGACTCCATCGAGGGTCTCCTCGAACCACACGCCTCACTCGAGTTGACGTCACTCGAGGAGGTACGTCGAGCGATCGGGGACGAGCCCAGCGCCGTGCTCGGCGCCGCAAGCCTGGCGGCCTACCCGATCGTGTGGCGCAGCAAGGTGCACGGCGCCCTGATCATCGCCGCACCCGGACGACGGGTGATGGAGCGCATCGATCGAGAATTCGTCGACGCCGTCGTGGTGATGGGTGCCTCGGCGCTGGAGCGAGCTGGGCGCTACGACATCGACCACGAAATCGCCCTCAAGCTGCAGCGCGGGATGATGTCGATCCCATCCTGCGACGTGCCCGAGACGTCGTGGTCGGCGCACTACTCGTCGGCGGCGACGGGGCTCGTCGGCGGTGACTGGTACGACGTCATCGGTCTCGAGGAGCGGATCGGGTTCTCGATCGGCGACATCGTCGGCCGAGGCATCGACGCCGCCGTGGCGATGGGCCAGGTGCGCAGCGCCGGACGGGCCCTGGCGAACTGCTTCGACAAGCCGCATGAGGTCGTTGAAGGACTCGACCACTTCGTCTCGTCGACCGGCTGCGGGGAGGATTCCTCGATGGCCTACCTGACGATCGATCGCCTCAGCGGCGAGCTCGCCTATGCCGTCGCCGGCCACCCTCCGCCGCTGGTGATCGGTCCCGATGGCACCGTGATGTGGCTCGAGGGGGCGAGCAGTGCGCTGCTCGGACGCGGCGGCAAGCGCCCCAGCGCCACGCTGCTCATCGAGCCGGGTACCACCGTCGTGTTGTACACCGACGGGTTGGTCGAGCGGCGCGGTGAGCCGCTCGACGCCGGGATGTCACGGCTCGTGGAAGCTGCCGGCGAGCTCGCCGGCACCGACAACGCAGCGCGGCAGATCGTCGAGCGAATCGGCTCGACGGGTGGCATCGAGGACGACGTCGCCGTCGTCGTCGTCAGGTTCATCGGTGACTGAACGTCAAGTTCAGTTCTCGAGCAGTTCTCCCGACCCGGTGATCTCGATGAGCCTGGCAACGATGCTCGACGTCGCCGACACCCGCAGATTGCCCCCGCCGGCGGCGGCTGCGTCTCGCGCGGTCAGCAGCACACGCAAACCCGTTGAGTCGATGTAGGTCACCTCGCCGAGATCGAGGCGCACGTCGCCGTCGCCGTCGAGTCCGGCGAGCACGGCTCCCAGCTCGGCGCTCGTCTCGAGGTCGATCTCACCGCTGACTGTGACCGTGGCGAGATCGCCGTCGTTGTCGACGCTGACGGACAGGGCACCAGGTTGTGGTCCCACGCTGGCGGGAGAGTCGGAGTTGGCCATGCTCACCTCCCAATCGGTGTACTCGGTGCAGTCGGTTCGAGATCATGTCGGTCGTCGAGCAGGTTGCGCAACGTCATCATGCTCGATCGCAGCAATCGTGACACATGGACCTGGCTGATGCCCACTCGGTCGGCGATCTCCGATTGGCTGAGCTGGCCGAAGAAGCGCAGGTAGACGATCATTCGTTGGCGGCCATCGAGACGGCCGAGCAACTCGCGGACGAGCATCGAGTCGATCGCCGGGTCGATCCCGTCCGATTCGTCGGCGGCCGGCGGGTCGGTGGTCGTCCCGTCGGCGTCGATCGGGGCGTTGATCGACGTCGGTCGGTAGGCCGAACGCAGCTCCAGCGCTTCGAGCACCTCATCGACACTCGACCCGAGCTCGTCGGCCAGCTCCGCGGCGGTGGGCTGGCGGCCCAGGCTGGCAGCGAGCGCGGCGGTGGTCCGCCCCAGCCCGGCGTGGAGGTCCTTGAGCCCGCGCGGGACATGGACCGCCCACGTCGTGTCACGGAAATGGCGACGAAGCTCTCCGGCGATCGTGGGGCGGGCGAAGGCGCTGAACGGAACGCCACGTGTCGGGTCGAAACGCTCGACCGCCTTGAGCATGCCGAGCCGGGCAACCTGGACGAGATCGTCGACTGGCTCGCCACGGCCGGCGAACCGCATCGCCTCGCGCCGGGCCAGGTCGATGTGCTCCTCGATCAGGCGATTGCGGAGCCGCTGGTCGCCGGTGCGGTGGTACTCACGAAACGCCTCGAGCGTCTCGGTGGTTTCAGCTTCCATCGGTGAACGAGACGCGAACCGACAGCTGTCCGTCCTGACGATCGATCCGGTGGTCCGAGCCGGCGACCGCCAGCACCTGTCCGACGAGGGCGACGTTCTCGACGTCGACGTCGTCGCTCGGCCCGTCCAGGGCAGCTTGGATCGACACGTCGAGACGGTGGTCGTCGAGCACATAGGCCAACGAGATCGTGGTCGCTCCGAACTGCACGGCGAGGCTGCACGCCTCGCCGACGGCAAGGCGAACGTCGTCCAGCCGATCGACCCCGAAGCCAAGCTCGTTGGCGAGACCGGATGCGACGAGCCTGGCCACGCGCAGGTAGCGGGGCTGCGCCGGGAACGTCAGCGTGACCGCATCGGGAGGCGATCCAAACCCGCCGGCGGTTGCCGTCACCACGGCCTCCTCGGGCGGCCTGGCCTCGTTCGACTCGACCTGTCGTTCCATCGTGTTCCCCTTCTCGCCGCGCTACAAGCGGCGGGAGAGCCGAATGGCTGTCCCGTCCGTGGTGTCGACCGTGACGTTGTCCATCAGCGCCATCATGATCGGCAACCCGAGCCCACGCGGCGGCACGGCGGCGGACACGCGCCAGCTCCCGGCGTCCCGCACGACGATCGTCAGCACGCTGTCGTCGCCGAAGGCGAGCTCGATGGACACCGGCGGCGAGCCGTGTTCGAGAGCGTTGTCGATCGCCTCGCCACACGCCAATACGGCGTCGTCGGTGGAGCGGCCCTCGGCGCGGAGGTTCAACCACGTGCGGATGTCGGCGCGGCGCTCCGCCAGTTCGGCATGGGAGGAGACCGTCAAGGTGAGCGTGTCAGCGCGGTCTTCCATGAGGCGAGCGATTCCCGACCCGATGCTAGTAGTCGCCACTCGCTGAGCAGCGGGTTCACGCGCTCACCCCGCGGACTGCGGTGACGTGGTCGTGCGCATTGCCGCCTTCGAGCACGCGTGTGACGGTGCCGGCCTTGTCGATCACGACGGTCACAGGAAAGACCGCCGACGACGCGAACCGCGACACCAACACGCCGTTGTCGTCGGCCAGTAGTGGCACGGTCGTCCCCTGCTCTCGCTGGGATCGCACCGTCGCGGCGCTCTCGGGCAGGACGATCATCAGCTGGACCTGTCGTCGTCCGAACTCGACGAACGCGTCGTCGAACGCTGCGACCAGGGCTTCGGCGTCCTCAGTAGGGAGCGTGCCGACGAAGGTCAACATGATCGGCACCTTGCCGACGAAATCTTCGAGCGCGAGAGTGCTCCCGGTCGACGCCGCAGTTACGAACGAGGGTGCCGGATCGCCGGGGACTGCATCGCCAGACCCGAGCTGCTCGTCGAGATCGTCGGCTTCGTCATCAGTCTGATTCGGGTCCGCCGGGTCCGAGTACCCGGCGGTTGTCTGACCGGAACGATCGAGAGTGAAGACTTGCAGCGCTGGGTCCGCGGCGAGGCGTTCGAGGGCCTTGGCGGCCTCGTTTCGATCGTCCGTGTGGACCGACACGATCGTCAACTCGACCGACGCATCGTCGACGAAGGTCTGTCGATAGGCGTCACTTCCGCCGAGGCCGGCGAACGTGAACCAGATCGCCCCGAACACGCCGAGCAACATGGCTCCGGCGACGGCAGCACCGACGAGTTGCCAGCCGTCCGCGCCGAAGGCAAGGGCGCCGCCACCAACCACGATGGCGCCGACAAGCGCCCCGACAGCGCCGCCGATCAGGACGCGAGGAAGGATCTGGCGGCCGACACCCTCGGGGTCGACCCGCCCGTTTCCGTCGTCAGGTTGACGGGGTGCGCCACCGTCGCCGAGGGCGGTCCCCATGACGACGGTGCCGAGTTGGTCGTCGGAGTGCTCGATCGATTCGAGGGCGAGCACGGCGCGGCGCGCCGACTCGGCATCCTTGGCAAGGGCGACCACGTTGTGTTCGCGAAGCAGCGGCGTCGGCTGGGAGCCTGAGAGGATCTGGAGATGTGGCGCGAGGCCCCTGGCGACATCGTCGATCGATGTGCCGGATTGACGTGATGGGGTCCTTGACTGCATCAGGCGTGTCGAGGACGTCAGTTGTTCGGTGGGGCAGCGCTGATGTCGCCGAGCAGCGACGAGCGGTCACGGTCGCGAGCGAGATCACCGAGGGCGACGATTCCGACGGGCTTGTCACCCTCACAGACCGGAATGCGCCGGATGGCGCTGTCGCTCATCACCCGGATGACCTCATCGACCGGTGTGTCGACCGCCACAGACTTGACGTTCGGGGTGCAGATCTCGCCGAGCCGGACCTCCGCAGGGTCACGACCGACAGCGACGGCGCGGGTCACGATGTCACGATCGGTCACGATGCCGAGCGGGCCGCCGTCGTCTTGGACGAGGACGTCGCCGATGTCCTGATCGCGCATCAGGGTGGCGGCGTCTCGGGCGGTGGCATCCGATCGACAAATCGTCGGATCGGGGGTCATCACATCACGAAGTTCCATGGTGTGCTCCTCTCAGGTGGAACCGGGTCGGCCGGAACAAGGGGGTCAGGATTCTCCTCAACGTCCACGTACCCGGAACGCTCGCCGTCCAGACACACGATCGTTTGGCCGTGACCGTTTTGCCGTGACATCGTCCGCCGCCGTTTCACCCTGCCGGGGAACGGGTAGTTGGGCGTCCGTGCCCGGCCGTCTTCGTCGTGTGTCGCCCGACTCACCGGGCTGGCGTCGCCGTCGTCACGGCCGGGGCTTCGTGTACCTCGACGCTCGGGGTCGGCGCCTCGGGGCCCAAGACGCAGCTCGCTGCAAAGCACTCGTGATCCCTCCGGCGTGGGGTGACGTCTGGATCTGTCCGCTGCCCAACGGGCACCTCCAGGCAGTCGGCACGGACGACGCGGGGAGGCGCCAGTACCTCTATCACCCGCAGTGGCGCGAGCAGCGCGATCGCGTCAAGCACGATCGTGTGCGCGAAGTCGGCGCCCGCCTTCCGCACGCTCGTGCTCGGGTGGCCAGGTACCTCGCGCTCGATGGAATGCCCCGGCAGCGTGCCCTGGCCGCCGCCTTCCGCTTGCTCGACCTCGGCATGTTCCGGGTCGGCGGCGAGGCGTACGCCGACGCCAACGGAAGCTATGGCCTGGCCACCATCGAGAAGCGTCACGTGCGTGTTCGCGGTGACTCGATCGTGGCCCGTTACCAGGCGAAATCCGGACAGGAGCAGGAGGTGACGGTCACCGACAAGGCCGCCAGCGCAGCGATCAGCGTGCTCCTCAGGCGGCGCGGCGGCGGAGACCAGCTGCTGGCGTTCAAGGTCGGCCGTCGATGGCACGACGTGACCTCGCGCGACATCAACGAGTTCGTCAAGGAGGTCGTCGGTGGCGACGTGTCGGCGAAGGACTTTCGAACGTGGCACGGCACGGTGATCGCTGCCACCTCGCTCGCCAGTTCTGCTCCGAGTGACTCCAAGGCCGGACGACGGCGAGCGCTACGCCGAGCGACCGAAGACGTGGCCAATCAGCTCGGCAACACGCCGACCGTCGCCCGCTCGGCGTACATCGACCCGCGGATCACGGAGCGGTTCGAGGCGGGGGAGACGATCGATGTCACGTCCGGCGGGAAGTCGCCACGCTCCCGCCGGCGTGCCGAATCCGAGGTCGTGCGGCTCCTTGACCGATGACTCCTCAATCGTTCATTCGTCGATCGGTCAACCCTCGACCGAAATCGGTGCTCAGGCGCCGAGCAGCTCGGCGCGGCGATCGCCCGTGACCGGCTCGTCACCGAGGTCGGCCGGTCTGCCGACACCGTTCACCGCATCCTGGCGAGCGACCGGGCGGAGCGCACGCCGGCGTTCTGCGGCGCGTGCCTTGATCTGTTCGCGGATGCGCGCCCGACGGAGCTTGCCCTGGGTCGGGTCGAAGAAGTACATCCCTGCGGCCCCTACGAGCAGGCAGGCGGTTCGGCGCATCTTGATCATGACGGATCCTCCTCCAACGTCTGTCCGCTCTGATACCCCGCGTCCGCTGCGGCTAGACGCGGTGACGGCCCGTCGAGCGTCTCGACCTCCACGTAGGAGGCGAGACGTTCGATCTCCGAGCGCTGCCCCGTGGCCAGACCGCGCCTCGTGACGTTGAGTGCGCCGGCCGCCGCGCCGAGGCGCAGACCGGTGGCGAGGTCGCCGCCCTTGGCCAGCGTGGCGGCGATCCCCGCCGTCAGCGAGTCGCCGGCGCCGCGATGGTCTTCGGCCGTGAGGCGCGGCGGCCGGACGACGACGAAGGCGCCGTCCACGAGCGCCAATGCCGGCTCGGCGGCACGGGTGGTGACGACGTGCTTGGCTCCCTCGCCGGCGAGCGTGCGCATCGCTTCGACCACCGCGGCAGGGTCGTCGGAGCTGATCCGGTGCTCAGCGCGAAGCTCTTCCTCGCTGATCTTGAGCACGTCGACGCCGCCGGAGAGCACCTCACCGAGGGGATCCCCGGAGAGGTCGGCGACGACCTTGGCGCCGTTGGCCCGAAGGTCACCAGCGAGGCGTCGATAGGTCGACGGTGGCACGATGGGTGGGCCGGTTGGACCGCCGAGCACGGTGACGTCGGATTCGAGGCCTTCCAGCAGAACGATCCCGTAGAGCTCGTCGAGCTCGTGGCGGGTCAGTGGATCGCTCGCCATGGTGGCCAACTCGATGCGCTTCCCGGAGCGGCGGTCATGGACGTAGGTGCCGTTGCTCCCGGCGGCGGCAATGCCGTGAACCGCAACGCGTTCGTCCTCGATGAGAGCGCGGGCGACCCGCCCTGACTCGCCGCCGAACGAGCCGCACAACACGACGTCGACGCCCAACTCGGCGATCAGCCTGCTGATCCAGAACCCCTGCCCGCCGGCGTGGAGATGGACCTCGTCCTCTCGCGAGCCGTCAGGTTTCGATTCGATGGTGACGGTGAGCAGGGGGGCCGGGGCGAAGACGCACACGCGCGGGCGATCGCACCGGCGATTCACCGCGTTACCGGGCCGTGGCCATGTCGTCTCGTGCGTTCTTGGCCCGCGCCGCGCCGATCGCCGTCTTGACGTCCTTGCGCTCCTCCGGGGGCGGGAGCACGGCCGGGAGGCCGAGGGACTTCAACCAAAGCTCACGTGTCCAACCGGTCGAGTGATAGAGGTGCTCGTCCTCGTCGCCTTCCACCTCGTCGCAGGCCGCGGCGAGCGCCTTGGCGGTGGGGCCCGACGACTTGTCGGCAACGACTCTGAGAAGCTCCCAGTTGAGATGGTCCTTCGTCTCGGCGAGGACGACCGACTCGCCGGCGACGAGCTGTGCCGCCTCGGGAGGGCCGGACGACAACGCCATGTCCATCGCCGTCACCAGCGACTCGCCGATGTGTCGCACAACGGCGCGTCCTGGTGTTTCGACCGAGCTGTCGAGGCCCAGCTCGGCGAACAGCGCGATGACCACCTCCTCGTGATGGCGGGTCTGGTCGAGATAGTCGCTCCACTCCTCCTGCAGGCCCTCGTCGAGGGCGCAACGAAGCGCCATCTCGTAGATGGCGATGCCGCCGCGTTCCGTCTCGAGCGCCTGGTACAGCAGCTCGTGGAGCTGGTCGTCGTCAACAGTCACGGTCGTCGCGCTCACTTGCCGGTCAGCTTGTCCTTGGCCGCGTCCACGACATCCTTGGCCTTTCCGGCCAGCTCGTCGACCTTGCCCTCGCGCTCGAGGTCCTTGTCGTCGGTGACCTCGCCGATGGCCTGCTTGGCGTGTCCCTTGATCTTGTCGGAGTCTGCGGACATGTGTGTTCCTCTCGTCGGGGAGCCGAACGGTGCGTCGGGCTCGGGAAGGAGTACCCGGGACTTCGTCGGTTCATCCCTCCGGGCGTCGAGAACGCGGGAGGTTACGCCGTCGTCGAACGGTGCATCGTGAAGTGGACGGTGAAGCCAGACGGATGACGCGAGAGCGTGACCAAACCGCAGAGCTGGTAGACGATGTGCAGCCCGAGTCCTCCGTAGCGGGTACCGGTCGCCGGCAACATGCCGACGAACGGGTCGTCTGGTCCCGGACCGTGGTCCTCGACGGCGACGACGATCCGGTCGGGCGGTGCCCAGACGCGCACGACGACGGGTGGCCTGCCGCTGACGATCGCGTTGGTGACGACTTCGCCAAGCGCCAGCACCAGGTCCTCGACCACCGAGGGGTCGAAGGACGCGGCGTCGGCGAGGGCGCCGACCACTGCCCTGCTCACCGTCGGGCGCTGGTCGTGGAGCGTGATTGCCGGAGGTTCGTTCTCGATCGGGTCGAGGTCGCGGGCAGCGAGGTCGTCGAGGAACTTCGTCGGCTCCACGAACTTTGGATTGCGATGGCCACGACCCTCGGGGCACAGGAACTGGTGGCTGCGGACGATGTCGTCGAGGATGGTCGAATGGGTCATGCGGCGGTTGTAGGGACAGAGCATCGAGACGGCCAGATCGGCGAACAGCTGGTTGACGGCCGTTTCGTAGCGGATCCATCCGACCCACGCGGCCGGGTTGTCGCGGTAGGGGACCTCGCCGAGGATCCGTACGTGGCTCGACGCCTTGGACGTGTGCTCACTGATCAACCGGTGGTTGCTGCGCAGCGTGGCGAATGGCGTCGACGATGACCATGCTGGGATCTCGGTCAGGCCAACTGCGCTGCCGAGCTCATCGAGGATCAGCTGGCGTTCGGCGTCACCGAGGCAGAGGACCGTGGGCTGGCCGCCGTCAAGCCCTTGCCGGAGGAAGGGAATGGCGGCATCGAGGAATTGGTCGTCGGACTCGTAGAGCAGCGCCGCGTGGGTCAGGCTCGGGCCGGACCCTGGAGCAGCCATGACGACCACGTACCCGGTAGTCGGGCATCGCATTCACCGAGTGGACCTCGATGCGACGCGGAGTTCGCGGCTGCGGATGGTGCCCGCTGGGTACCGCTCTCTCGTGCAACGCCCGGCCCGACGGGTGCAAGACCGAGCGCCTCGCGCGCCGGACCGGTTGGGCGACAACTCGGATCGATCCCCTCGCCGAGTTGATCGCCCAGCCGGGGGACGCTGAACCACGGAGCTCGTCGGTGCGATGAGCGGTGACGGGCTGTCCTAACTCGGCGGATCGGTGGCGTTCGGTGACCTGAAGCCGCGCGACCGCTCGACGGCGCGCAACCAGGTGGTGTAGCCGGCATCGAGGGCCCGGCGGTCCGCTGCGGGCTGGAACGTGGCATCGAGCGTCCAGCGACTGGCGATGTCGTCGAGGTCGGCAAAGACCCCCTCGGCCAATCCGGCGAGGAACGCCGCCCCGAGGGCGGTCGTCTCGTGGTCCCGTGGACGGCTGACGGCGACACCCAGCTGATCGGCTTGGAACTGCAGCATCTCGTCCATCGCGCTGGCGCCACCGTCGACGCGCAGCTCGGTGATCGTGCGTGCCGCCAGCGCGGGCCATCGCTTCGATCACGTCCCTCGTCTGGAAGGCCATCGCTTCGACGACGGCGCGGGCGAGGTGCGCCCGCGTCGTGCCGCGGCTGATGCCGAGCACCGTGCCACGGGCGTACGGATCCCACCAGGGTGATCCGAGCCCGGTGAACGCCGGAACGATGAAGACGCCGCCGTTGTCGGGCACGCTCTGCGCCAGTGGACCAACCTCGTCGGCGCGGCCGATCACGCCGAGCCCGTCGCGGAGCCACTGCACGGCGGCACCGGTGACGAAGATCGACCCCTCCAGGGCGTAGGCCGTTGTCCCGTCGGGGAGCGTCCATGCAACGGTGGTGAGCAGGCCATCGGCCGGCGGCGGGCAGGTCGAGCCGATGTTCAACAGGGTGAAGCTGCCCGTGCCGTAGGTGTTCTTGGCCATCCCAGGGACGACGCAGGACTGCCCGAACAAGGCGGCCTGTTGGTCGCCGGCGATGCCGCTGACGGCGATCCCTGGGGCAACCCCGAAGCGCGCCGACGTCGTGCCGATGCGACCCGACGAAGCGACGACAGCGGGCAGCGCGCTCGAGTGGAACGTGGAGGAGCTCGGCGAGCTCGGCATCCCACCGCAGCTCGGTGATGTCGAACAGCATCGTCCGGCTGGCGTTGGAGACGTCACTGACGTGGTGCGCTCCGCCGGTCAGGTTCCAGGCGATCCACGAGTCGATGGTTCCGAGGGCGAGCCGTTCGTCGACCGGCACACCACCCTCGGTGAGCAGCCACTCGAACTTCGTGGCACTGAAGTAGGGATCGAGCACGAGACCGGTGCGGTGCCGCACGAGGTCGAGCTGGCCCGCCACGGTGAGCGCGTCGCAGCGCGCCGCTGTTCGGCGGTCTTGCCACACGATCGCCCGCCCGTAGGGCGCACCGGTCGTGCGGTCCCACGCTACGACGGTCTCGCGCTGGTTCGTGATGCCGATGCACGCCACGCGGTCGACACCGACGCGTTCGATGACCTCGCTGAGCGTCGAACGCACGGCCTCCCAGATCTCGGCTGCATCGTGCTCGACCCAACCAGGCTGCGGGAAATACTGGGTGAACTCTCGATACGACGACACGCCGTCGCTGTCGCCGGCAGCGATCGCCCGCGCCCGTATCCCGGTCGTGCCGGCATCGATCGCGACGACATACGTCTCGTGCAGCCCGTCGCGGCCGTCGGCCACTGTTCAGCGTCGTTTCTGGTTGGAGCGTTTGGTGCCACCAGCGGTCCGCCGGGTCGGGGCCGGCTTGGGACGTGTGTTGGACGTCGAGACGTCGGCCGGCTCGGTCGATGCGCGGGGCGTGCGCAGGTCGGCGAGGGTCCGGCGCTGATAGCCGAACTTGGCGAGCACGTAGCCGAGGCCGAGGTACAGCGGCAATGAGGCGACGACACCGACGAGGGTGTTGGCGAAGCCCGAGTCGCCGCCCTGCATCAGCCACAAGGCGGCGACGAGGATCGGGGCGAAGATCAGCCACTCCCGCAACAGCCGCCGATACGGCACCGTCCTCGATGACTCCCACGCCATGGCGAGATTCTTAGCAAACCCGGCTGCCCAAGCGATCAGCGATCGAACGCTCTACCATCGACCCACGTGCGCGTCGGAATCCTCACGGGCGGCGGCGACTGTCCCGGGCTGAATGCCGTGCTGCGCGCCGTCGTGCGCAAGGGCGAGCGCTTCCACGGCGACGAGATCGTCGGGTTCAAGGACGCCTGGGACGGCGTTCGGGAGGGACGCACGATGCCCCTCACCGTCGACGTGATGCGTGGTTCGCTGCCCCGCGGAGGAACCGTGCTGGGCACCAAGCGGGGGAGTCCGTTCGATCACCCGGGCGGCGTCGACGAGGTCAAGCGGACGTTCAGCGATCTCGGCATCGACGCGTTGATCGTCGTCGGCGGCAACGGCACGCTGACGGTTGCCCACGCCCTGGCCACCGAGGAAGGGCTGCCGATCGTCGGCGTCCCAAAGACGATCGACAACGACGTCGTCGGCACGGACATGACGTTCGGGTTTCACACCGCCGTGCAGATCGCGACCGAGGCGATCGATCGCTTGCACACGACCGCCGAGAGCCACGACCGGGTGATGGTCGTCGAAGTGATGGGGCGACACAGCGGGTGGATCGCCGCCTATGCCGGGATCGCCGGCGGCGCCAGCGTCGTGCTGATCCCCGAGATCCCCTTCGACATCGAGAAGGTGTGTGTCCACCTCGCCAGGCGGCACGAGAAGGGCCGGTACGCCTCGATCGTCGTCGTCGCCGAGGGAGCCGAACCGATCCCCGGCACCATGGAGGTCGGCGAACGGGTGTACGACAAGTTCGGCCATGTCCGTCTCGGCGGGATCGCCGATGTCATCGCCCGCGAGGTCGGCGAGCGGACCGGCTTCGAGACGCGGGTGGTGATGCTCGGCCACGTCCAGCGCGGGGGCACCCCGACGGCGTTCGACCGGGTGCTGTCGACCCGCTACGGGGTCGCCGCGATCGACCTCGTGCACGAGCACGGGTGGGGGCAGATGGTCGCCCTCCAGGGCACCGAGATCGTGCCCCGGCCGCTCGCCGACACCGTCGGGCGGACCAAGCCGCTCGACATGGCGCTGTACCACGGCGTCGCAGAGGTCTTCTTCTCCTGAGAGTGTCGCTCGACTAGGCGGCCACCGTCGTCGTCGCGGCGGGCACGCTCGTCGCAGTCGTCGTCGTCGGCGCCGGGGCCGCTGTCGCGGTGACCACCGTCGTCGGCGGGGGAACCGTGGTGGCCGGCGCAGTGGTCGTCGTGGTGGTGGTCGTCGTCGACGGGGGGACCGCGGTGGTCGGCGCCGGCGTCACCGGGAACGGCGGTTGGGACGACTCGGCGTAGCCGATGAAGTCGTAGACGGTCAGCGGTCCGCGATGCTGGGTTCCCGAGCCGTCGGGCCATTCCTGGATCGCACCGTCGACCCGGATGAGCACCGACTGGGCGCCGGGGATCTCACTCGCCGTGAAGACGATCTGGGCGACAGCGTCCGTGAGATCGCCGCCGGACAGCTCGAGCAGGTCGTCGCTGATATCGACCTGCACGACAGCGTCGTCGAGACGTACCGATTCGAGCTCGAGGGTGGTCGGGACCGCAGTGCCGTAACCCTGCTCCTGCTCCTCGGGGTTCGGCCCGCTGATCAGCTCCGCCAGCAAGGTCTCCGGTGCGCCGTCGGTCTCCCGCGGCACCGTGCGCAATTGTTCCTCGGACCCTTCCGGCGCCAGCAGGTAGATGCGGCCGGAGCCGCGGGCCGCACCCCCGGCCACGGCGGATGGCGCTCGTTCCTGAAGATCCTCAGGGATGTCGCGAGGCGCAGAGTCGGGCTGGATCGCGCATCCGCCGGCGATCAACAAGCCGGCCGTCGCGCACACCGTGGCAACGGCACGGCGTCGACGATCGGCTCCACCGCTCACGACGTCCCCGCGCTGTGGTCGGCCGGCGCGATCGCCTCGTCGGCGGGCGGCGCCACGTAGTCGATGGGCATCCTGGCGGGCAGTTCGATGACGAAGCGCGCACCCGGCAGCCGATCGGTGCGATCCTCCACCCACACACGACCGTCGTGCAGGCGGATGTGCTCGTCGACGAGTGCGAGGCCGAGGCCGGCGCCTTCACTGCCCGAGCGCTGGCCGGCGCTGATGCCGCGCGCGAACCGTTCGAAGATCAGCCCGCGCTCCTCGACCGGGACGCCAGGACCGTGGTCTTCGACGGCGATCTTGACGTGCGTCAGCACTTCGGAGCCGGGGTTGCCGTCCTCGATGCTGACCTCCGGTTCGCCGGCCCCATAGGCGAGGGCGTTGTCGATGAGGTTGGCGACGACGCGGGCCAGCCGACGGCGATCGCCACTGATGATCGCCTGCTCGGCTCGACCCGTCGTGGCAACCTCCAGCGTCGGGGCCGACGACACGGCGACCGCGTTGCGCACGAACTGGCTGACGCGCAGATCCTCGAGGTGAAGACGGATCGCTCCGGCGTCGAACCGGCTGATCTCGAGGAGGTCCTCGACGAGCCCGCGGAACCGGGCAACATCGCTGACCAACAGATCGAGCGCCGCCTGGGCCCGCTCGGGCATCTCGTCGCGCCGGGCCTCCATCACGTCGATCGACGCCGACAGCGTCATCAGCGGCGAGCGCAGCTCGTGGGAGACGTCCGACGCGAACCGGGCATCGCGCTCGACTCGTTGCTGCAACGCCGCAGCCATGTCGTTGAACGAACTGGCGAGGACACCGAGGTCGGGATCTTCCGTTGGTGCGAGCCGGGTCTCCAGGCGCCCGCCGGCGATCGCCTTGGCCGCCTCGGAGGCGTCGGCGACCGGACGCACGGCGCGGCGGGCGGCGAGCACGCCGACGAGCACCCCGAGGCCAGTCGTGATCGTCGCCGCGAGCAGCAGCGACAGGGCGACGTTGGAGAGCGTCTCGTTGTCGTCTTCGAGACTGAAGAACTGGAAGTAGTGGGCGTTGGCGCCAACCAGGCTGATGCCGACGACTTCGTACGTGTCGCCGTCGATCTCCGAGATCATCCGCGCAGCAACGTTGTCGGTGACCACCCGCTCGCGCAGTGCTTCGGGGATCGACAGCTCGCTGAGCCCGTTGCTCGGCGGCGACCACTCGCCGTTCCACTGCACCACGAACTGCCCGACGCCGTTGCTCTCCAACGCCTCGGTGACCGGACGCATCGTGGCGTTGTTGCCGCGCAGCAGGCCGGTGACGAGTCTCGAGTTCTGGTAGGCCTCGGAGATGCTCGACCGGTCACGCTGGCTCGCCAGGTTCGACCGCACGAGTCCGTAGGTGGTGAACGCGAGGAAGGCGGCCAGCCCGAGGGCGCCGAGGGTGAAGATCAGCAGGATGCGCCGGCGCAGTCCGAGCGGACCGGGGCGGCGCGGGAACAGTCCGAGCCACCGTCGCCGGCGGACCACCGGGGCGGCGTCGTCACGGGCATCGGGTGATGTGTCGCCGGCCTGTTGCTGGGCCGGTGGCGATTGCTCGGGTACGTCGGTGACGACGCCGCTCACGCCTGCAGCCGGTAACCGAGGCCACGGACGGTGACCACGTGGCGCGGGTTGGCGGCGTCCGCTTCGACCTTCGTGCGCAGCCTGCGGATGTGCACGTCGACGAGCCGACCATCGCCGAAGTAGTCGTACTCCCACACGCGGTCGAGCAGCTCCTCGCGGCTGAAGACCTTGCCACGGTTCAGGGCAAGCTCGCACAGCAGGCGGAACTCGGTCTTCGTGAGGTGGACTTCCTCGCCGCCCTTGAGCACCTTGCCTTCCTCGGGGATCAGCTCGAGGTCGCCGAACACGAGGCGCTCATGGCCGACCTGCACCGGCCGGATGCGGCGCAGCAACGCCCGGATCCGCGCCGACAGCTCCTTGGGGGCGAACGGCTTGGTGAGATAGTCGTCGGCGCCCGCTTCCAGGCCGGCGACGACGTCGTGGGTGTCGTTGCGCGCCGTCACCATGACGATCGGGACGTCGCTGGCGCGACGGATCGTCCGGCACAGTTCGAAGCCGTCGATCCCAGGCAACATGATGTCGATCAGCACGACATCGGCGGGCTGGCGCTCGAATGCCTCGATGGCGTCCTCGCCGGACGCGGCCGCCTCCACCGTCCAGCCCTCGTCCTCGAGAGCCAGCTTGAGCGCGCTCCGAATCCGCTCGTCGTCCTCGACTGCCAGGATGCGCGTACCCATGCCCGCCTAGTCTGGCACGTGATCTGCCCGACTCGGCGGGACCGAGCCGCGAGCCGGTGGACTTTGCGCGCTGTTTCGACCCGACGTCTAGGGCAGTCGGTCGACCACTGCGACGCGAGCCTGGGCGTCGTCACCGTCGTCGTCGCTGAACAGCGACACGCCGCCAGGGCCGACGAGTAGGCCGACGATGATCAGCACGATGCCCCACAGGATCTGCTGGCGGACGATCGCCAGAATTCCGGCGACGACCAAGATGGCCGCCAAGATCCACAACAACAGGTCCATAGGGCTCAGACTCCTTCAGTGACGCCTCGCAAGGCTGGGTGGTGATCTGTTCCCGGCGAGCCTGGAGGTCAAACACCCGATCGCTACGCGCCTCGCAACGCCGGAGCGATCTCCCGGTCCCACACCTCGAGGAACCCTGCTTGGTCGTCGCCGATCTGATGGAAGTAGAGGTGATCGACGCCAGCGTCGATGAGCTCGCGGGCGTCGTTGATCACGGCATCGGCATCGGGTCCGCAGCGCACTGCATCGGCGACCATCTGCGGTGTGACGATCGACGCCGCTTGCTCGAAATGCTTCGGAGTCGGCAGATCCTGGCTGAGCTGGCCGGGGACGACGGCGTTGGGCCAGATTCGGTGCGCTTGTTCGACCGCCGCGTCGCGCTCAGCAGCCCAGCACAACGTGAGCTGCGAGTAGACGGGACCATCACCGCCTGCCGCACGCCAGCGGTCGAGGGCCTCGCTCGCCGACCCCGACGTCCACAGACCGTCGCCGTGGCGCGCCGCCAACTTGGCTGCGGTCGGGCCGAAGGCGGACACGACGATCGGCACGGGCTGGTCCGGCGGGTCGTAGATCCGGGCGTCCTCGACGCAGAAGTACCGCCCATCGTGGTCGATCACGTCGCCGGTCCACAGTCGGCGAATCAGCCCGATGGCTTCCTCCAACTGCTCCAGGCGAACGGGCGCCGGCGGCCAGCGAACGCCGGTGATGTGCTCGTTGAGGGCCTCGCCGGTCCCGACGCCCCAGGTGAACCGCCCTGGCATCAAGTTGGCGACGGTCGCCGTGGCCTGGGCGAGGATCACGGGATGGATCCGGGTGGTCGGGCAGGTCACGCCGACGGCGACGTCCAGCTCGGTGGTGCGCTCGGCGATCCCCCCGAGGATCGACCACACGAACGGCGAATGACCCTGTTCGTCGACCCAGGGGTGGAAGTGGTCGGAGATCGACACGAAGTCGAAGCCGTGCTGTTCGGCCTCGCCGGCCAGCTCGACGAGGCGTCGGGGAGGGTGTTCCTCGCTCGACAGGGTGAGCCCCAACTTGGTGTCGGTCACGGGCGGCTACCTCCAGATGGGCGGCGAGGGGGCGTTCGATGATGTCTGCGGCGCCCGTCCGGAGACACGTCGACGTCGGTACCCGGGTTGGCCCGGCGCTAGACCGCGCTACGCAACAGGGCGGAGAGCTGCTCGAACAGCGCCGGAGGTGCGACGAGTAGTTCGGCGGGCGATGGCGGTCCGCCGGCGAAGTCGCCGGTGCGGCAGCCCGCCTCCCTGGCGATCAGCTCGCCGGCGACGACGTCCCAGCTGTTCAGCCCATCCTCGTAGTAGGCGTCGACCATTCCGGCCGCGGCGTAGCACAGATCGAGGGCCGCCGATCCGCCTCGCCGGATGTCACGGATGTGCTCGATCAGCGTGGCGAGTCGGCGCACCTGCTCGGCGCGGCGCGATGCCAGGTAGCCGAACCCCGTGGCCACGAGGGCCAGCGACGCATCGACTTCGCTGCTCGACCGAATGGTGTCGCCGTTGCGCGTCGCACCCTGGCCGCGGGCGGCGGCGAACAGCTCACCGGTGACGGGGACGAACACGGCGCCGGCGAGCGCTCCGTGGGCATCGGCGACTCCGACCGACGTCGACCACACGGGGAGTCCGTAGAGGAAGTTCGTCGTGCCATCGATCGGATCGAGGTACCACGACAGCCCTGACGTGCCGGGATGTTGGGTGCCCTCCTCGCCGACGATCGCGTCGTCGGGGCGGCGCGCTGCCAGGGCGGCGACGATCGTCGCCTCCGCCGCTCGGTCGTGAAGGGTGACGACATCGGTTCTGCTCGACTTCGTCGAAGCGGCCATCGTGGACCGGCTCGTACCGCTGGCGATGTCTCTGCGCCAACCGTCAGCAGCCGTCGTGCCGCCGAGCGTCGCCAGCTCACACGCCAGCTCGCGGAGCGCTGCTGCGTCGGCTCGCTCGAAGCCTCGCTCGCTCATCGGCGGCTCGCCGGCGGGATGTGGTCGTGTAGCTCTCGCCACTCACCGACCGCCCGAAGCACGAGCACGGCGACGATGCTCATTCCGCCTGCCGCGATGATCGCCCCGAACAGGATGCCGAGTCCAAGTGACACGGCACAGTCGCCATCGCACTGCAGGCGCACGAGGCTGTAGCCGATCAAGCCGCCGGCCAGGCCCGCGAGGCAGATCGCCGCGAAGGCGGCCGCCCGGGCGGCGGGTGAGGGGAGTGCCGACAGCGGGCGGTCCGACGGCGCGGTCACGGCCTCGGATCCTATGGTGCTGCCGTACGATCGCTGGGTGTGCGGGTGATGGCGGTCGTGCCGACCTACAACGAGGTGGCCACCCTGGAGGCGGTCGTGCGCGGGCTGCGCGACGTCGAGCCCGGCATCGGGATCGTCGTCGTCGACGACGCCAGTGTCGACGGGACGTCGCACCTCGCCCACCGGCTCGCCGGCGAGCTCGGCGACATCGTCGTCATCGATCGTCCGGCCAAGTCGGGACTCGGTTCGGCGTACCGGAAGGGGATCGGCCACGCCATCGACAACGGCGCCGACGTGTGCGTGCAGATCGACGCCGACCTTTCCCACGACCCAGCCGACCTACCGGCCCTGCTCGCCAACATCAGCCACGGTGCCGATTTGGCCATCGGCAGCCGCTACGTGCCGGGCGGACGGATCGAGCGGTGGCCATGGTCACGGCGCTGGCTGTCGCGGTGGGGAAACCGTTACGCGGCGGGCGTCCTCGGTTTGGCGGTGAATGACGCCACCGCCGGCTACCGGGCGTATCGCGTCGAAGCGTTACGTCGAGTGCACTTCGACGCGGTGACGGCAGACGGCTATGGGTTCCAGATCGAGATGACCCACCGCATCGTCCGGGGAGGCGGCAAGATCGTCGAATTCCCGATCACCTTTCGCGAACGCGGGGCGGGGGAGTCCAAACTCGACCGCGGCATCGTGCGTGAGGCGGTCGGCCTGGTGGTCCAGCTGTGGGTCGACGACCGGCGCGACCGACGTCGCCGGCGCCGTCTCTCCGGTTGAACGCGCCGCGTCGTGACACCGGGCTGGCACGATGGGGTAGTGCCCGGCCGGGTCATCTTGCACGTCGACATGGACGCCTTCTTCGTGTCGGTCGAGTTGCTGCGCCGGCCGGAGTTGCGGGGTCGCCCCGTTGTCGTCGGTGGCACAGGTCGCCGAGGTGTCGTGGCCGCGGCTTCGTACGAGGCCAGGCAGTTCGGCGTCTTCTCGGCGATGCCGTCGATGCGCGCTCGTCGCCTGTGCCCGCACGCCGTGTTCCTGCCCGGTGACTACGACTCCTACGCCGCCGCCAGCGCTCGGGTGTTCGAGATCTTCCGTACGTTCACACCCCACGTCGAGTCGCTCTCCCTCGACGAAGCGTTCCTCGATGTCAGCGGGGCGATGCGCCGCCTCGGCGCCGTTGGGGGAGGGGGGCCGGGAATCGCGATCGCCCAGCGGATCCGTGCCGAGGTCGTCGACCGGACCCAGTTGAACTGCTCGGTCGGCGTCGCCCCGAACATGTTCCTCGCCAAGATGGCCTCGGTCGAGGCCAAACCGAAGGCCGGGCCGCACGGTATCGATCCCGGTCTCGGTGTCTTCGAAGTCGAGCCCGGTCACGAGGTCGAGTACCTCCACCCGCTGCCGGTCCGGCGCCTGTGGGGGGTTGGGCCGGCGACCCACGAGCGACTGAAGCGCCTCGGCATCAGCACGATCGGCGAGCTCGCCGCGGTCTCACCCGTGGCGCTGCGTGGCGTCCTCGGCCGCGCCGCGGCGACACGCCTCTCGGAGTTGGCCGACGGCGTCGACGAGCGCCGTGTCGATTCGGATCGGGCGATCAAGTCGGTCAGTCACGAAGAGACGTTCGCCCACGACCTGCACCGACGCGACGACCTGCGCACCGAGCTCGCCCGTCTCGCCGACGGCGTTTCCTCACGACTGCGCGCCGAGGGCCTCGCCGCACGGACGATCTCGTTGAAGGTGCGCGACGGGAGCTTCCGCACGACCACCCGCGGACGAACCCTCGCCCAGCCGGTCGACTCGGCAGCGGCGATCGCCGAGACCGTCTTTGCGCTGCTCGACAAGGCCGCGCCGGCGGGCGGGGTGCGCCTCCTCGGCGTTGCGGCGACGAAGTTCGCCGAGCCGGCCGAACAGCTACAGCTCGAGGGACTGGCGGACCAGCCAGCGTTGCGCTGGGGCGACGCGAGCCGGGCGGTCGACCGCGTGCGCGACCGGTTCGGTGGCACTGCGATCGGCCCAGCAAGCGCCCTGTCGGCGGGCGGCCTCCGAGTCGTCAGACGTGGTCAGCACGAGTGGGGGACCGACGAGACGGACGAGGATCACAAAGACCGGTCCGCCCCGCATTGAGGAACGGGTGGGAACGTGTGAGAATGATCGTCGACGGCTGAGTGGAGGACACCATGCCACTTTCCGAGAACGAACAGCGGATCCTCCGGCAGATCGAGCAACAGCTCGAGCGGGACCCGGCTTTTTCCACCCGTGGCTACCGCATGCCTCGCCATCGACTGGTGATGCTCTCGCTGGCGGTCCTCGGGGCGCTCGCCGTCACCGTGCTGGCCCTCGCCGTCAGCGTGTGGCTCTCCCTGGCCGCCTTCGCCGCGACGCTCGTCGCCGCTGTCGCCCTGGAACGCGAGGTTCGATTGCTCGCCAGGGAGAAGGTCGGCGTGCTGCCGATCAGCGCGTGGCTCGGCGGCGGACGCAAACGCCGTCACGCCGACCATGTCGACGAGCCCTGACGGGCTCGTCGACCTCACTCGCGTCGCTCGCTGCGCTCGCTCCGTTCGACCTCACTCGCGTCGCTCGCTGCGCTCGCTCGCGTTCGACCTCGGTCGCGTCGCTCGCTGGCGCTCGCGTCGCTCCGTTCGGTCGAGTCTCGTTGGGCGGCTTCGCCGCACCGAAATTTCTGGCGGCGGCCGGCAGAGCCGGCCCTGGCCGCCGCATCGGTGGGCTACCGCCCCCCGAACCCCCCGACGGCGCTGACCGCGGCACGGACGCCGACCGGGCCCAGCGGCGGATGGTACGACGTCCGGTGGGTGTCAGTGCCACACCGTGAAGTAGCGCTTCAGCCGCTCGGGGAGTGAGAGCGAGTCCTCGACGGTTCCTTCGACCAGCGCGCACCAGCCGTGCGGACCGTCGTGCCCATGGGCCTGTCGGTCGGCATCGGCGAGCCCAACCACGTCGTCGGCC
Organism: Ilumatobacteraceae bacterium; assembly: GCA_963772825.1. Classification (GTDB taxonomy): domain Bacteria; phylum Actinomycetota; class Acidimicrobiia; order Acidimicrobiales; family Ilumatobacteraceae; genus Desertimonas. The sequence goes on from CAVYYX010000020.1 coordinate 130,666, forward strand.
GGGGCGTACGACGCCGCGGTGGCGACAACGGCGAGTGAGTGCAACGGGCCGCTGACTGCCGGGAAGGCTATTGCGGCGCGTTCTGAGACCTCGAGAGGGGTCAGTGCCGGATCGCCACGGAACCCGACCGCGGCCATCGCCCGCATCGCCCGGTCCCACAGTTCGAGGAGGGCGTGGGCAGGATCGGTGATCGGTGCCCGCCGGCGCCTGCGCCACCGGCGCACGACCTCAGGGAGCGCACACAGCGCGGCGAGGAGGGCCACCACGCCGAGAAGCACGAGCCAGGGCAGCTTCGCGCCATCGGTGTCGTCGACCGGAGGTGGCGACGCCGCCTGATCCGGCGGCACGGTCGTCGTCGCGGTCGGGGGAGGCGGGACGGCGCCTTGCCCGGCGACCGTCGTCGCCGGTTGGGCACCAGGCGCCGTAGTTGTCGTTGTGGTAGTCGTCGTGGTGGTCGTGGTCGTCGGCGCCGGATCGCCGTCCTGTTGGGGAGGAACCCCGGTGTGCGCCTCGGCACCGGGCATTCCGCGACCCGGGGTCGGTTCGAACGGCACCCAGCCGTAGCCGTCGAACCACACCTCCGGCCAGGCGTGGGCGTTGCGGCCGAGCACCAGGTAGTTGCCATCGTCTTGGAGCTGGCCCTGGGTGAACCCGACGGCGACCCTGGCAGGAATCCCCAACGACCGCGCCATCGCCGCGAACGTGCCGGCGAACTGCTCGCAGTAGCCCACGCGGTCTTCGAGGAACGACTCGATCGCCGAGTTGCCGTGGCCCTCGGGTACATCTGTCGAGTAGGTGAACTCGCTGCGGAACCAGTCCTGCAGGGCGACCATCTGGTCGTAGGGCGTCGATGCCCCAGCCGTGACCTCGCTGGCCGTGGTGGCGACCGCTGCGGGCAGATCGTCCGGCAGAGCCAGCAGCGACGCATCCGGGGGCGAGTCGACGGTGGCCGACCGCAGCTGCTCGGCGGAGAAGCGGGGCATCGCCGACTCGACCGTGTAGACGTCGCCGTCGTCGAGTTCGGACGTCGTCTTGACGAGGGTCTCGGTCAGCGCGTTGAAGCCGAGCCCGATGCCTTCGGCGCGCACCGGCTCGGCGGCGGCCGGCACGAGGGATCCCTGCAGACCGAGGATCGTGGTCACTTGGTTGTTGGGCACCGACCCGGGGGCACGCGGGCTGACCGACTCGTTGAGCTCGTCGAGGATCGTGTCGGGCAACGACCACTGGTCGCCGTCGAACTCCGGGAGGGCGGTGGCCCGCCAGTAAGCGGGGAGGTCGGCCTGCACGACGAACAGCTCGTCCTCTGCCTGGTTCACGAGCCGCGAGCGGATGTCCACGAGCGGCGAGACGATCTCCGTGATCCCGCCGCGGTCGTTGCGCGTGTCGAACAGCGGCTCATCGCCGGCGCCCGGCAGGTGCGGGCCGAGTGCCCAGGCGCCGGCGAGCACGATCGCGGCGGTGCAGGCGATCGCCGGAAGGGTCGTGACGAGGGGATGCAGCGACCGCCCGAGCACGGTGCGCGGGCGGCGCTCGAGGCGTTGGCGCAACAGGGCAAGGGCGCAGAAGCCGGCACCGACCACGGCCAGGCTGGTGACCATCCGCCGCTCGTCGACGCCGAGGGCGGCAACGAACACAAAGAGAACCGCTCCGGGCACGAGTGCCTCGCCACGAGCCTGGGCGCGGAACGCGAACGTGTCGGCGAGCCAAACCGTCGACCCCATCGTCGCTCCGGCGAGGAACGCCCAGCCGCCTGCGTACTCGACGGGTGGTGTCGTCGACTGGAAATCGTCGCGAACTACACGAAAATCGGCGCGGACCGCTTCCCACGTCTCAGCGAGGGGGAACACGCCGGTGAACGTGTCGGGGTAGTACATCCACGCCAAGAGCCAGGTGAGTACGACGAGCACCAGTGGGATGGCGACCAGTGCTGGGATGCGTAAGCGGCGCGACAGGTACGACGTGCCGTGTCCGACGACGGCGATGACGATCAAGTCGGCGAGGAAGTCCCACCCCACGAACACTCGGCTGAACCCGATCGCCACGGTGACGGCATAGGCGATCATTCCGATCGTCGCCGCGAGGTCGAGGCCGAGCGGCTCGTCTCGCCCATCGGCCTGGGGAACCGCCGCGGTCGACGACGTCACGGCTGCCAAGCCCGGAGCCCGCGAGTCGGGATCAAGCGCAGGAGGGGCGACGGTGTGCGTCACGCCGCGGACCCCTGACGGTTCACGCCGAGAGGCCCGTCATCGCGCTGGAAGGATCCTCGACCCTCGCCGCCTGCCCGGCGAGCGGGTTGACCTTGAGGAAGCTCGGACGCCGGCCCCGGCCGACGAGGGTGGCCCAGGAGTCGACGAGCGCTGTCTCCGAGCGGGCGTCGGCCCACAACTTGCCACGCACCGATGCGGGCGACTCGGTGAACACCCCGAGGAGCGTGAGCGACGGGTCGCGCATCTCCTGCATCGTGTGCCAGGCGTCGGAGTGGGGACTCGGGGTGATCACGAACACGAGGCCGAGTCCTTCGCCGGGATCGCGCTCGATCGGCCGCGGCGGCTGGGGATCGGGCATCACGCGAGCGAGGTGGTGCATCGTGTGCACGGACACCATGGGTCCGCGCAGGTCGACTCCGGCGGTGGTCGCGAAGCGGGTCTGGAGGCCGTGTTGGTCGGAGCTGTGCACGAGGCTCGCGGCGGCGACGACAGCGCGCTCGAACGCCTCCTCGTGGGCTCCACCCGACGGTACCCGCTGGTCGAGGACCACCGTGCACCGGCGCAGACCCTCGGCCGAGTACTGGCGCACCTTGAGGTCGTCCGTGCGGGCCGACGCCCGCCAGTGGATCGTGCGCGGCTCGTCGCCAGGGACGTACTCGCGCAGGCTGTGGAACTCGCCAGGTCCCAGCCGCGCGGACTGCACGAGGAGGTGCCGCCCAAGGATGCCGTCGCCGAGTTCGGGCATCGGCAGCTCGAAAGCCCGCGGGGCGACGAGGATCTCGTCGACACCGGCCACCACGTCGACGGACCGGGCGAGACCGAGCAGATCGGAGCGTAGGGCGATCAGCGGACCGATCGTCAGCACGCCGCGCCGCTCCGTCGGTATGCGGTAGCCGGCACTCCGGTGCCGACCGCCGCGCAGTGGCGAAACCGCCATGCGCGCCGTGCGATCGGACCCCACGGCCTCGATGAGCTCGAAGCTCGGACGCAGACCGGTGCCGCTGGGGCTGACGACGATGTCGACGCGACCGACGTCGCCGGCGGTGAGCACCTCCGGGCGCACCCAGCGGCGCACGGAGACGCGCGGGCGGCGCAGCATCACGGCGAGGTAGCCGGCGACGAATGCGGTGATCAGCGCGGCGGCGAGGATGTACAGCTCGAGCACGCCGAAGACCCGCCCGAGCAGCGCCGTGGCGAGGGCGCAGAACACGACGATCCAGCCCTGGCGAGTGGGCCGCGTCTGGCCGGCCATGGGGGCGTTAGGTCCTCGTCGTGCGCCGGTTCACGACCGGGCGCGGGGAACCGCGACGTCGGCCAGGATCTCGCCGACAGCGTCATCGGGATCGAGGCGGGCACCGTGGTCGGCGCGCAGCATCAGGCGGTGGCTGAGGGCGGCGACGGCGACCGACTTGACATCGTCAGGCGTCGCGAAACTGCGACCCCGGGCGGCCGCGTCGAGCGCGCGCCGCGGCCGCCAGCTGGAGGGTGGCTCGGGGAGACAAGCCGAGCTCGACCGCCGGGTGCCGCCGGCTGGCGATGGCCAGATCGACGAGGTAGGCACGCAACGGATCGGCCACGTAGACCGAACGGACCGCCTCGATCATCGTCTGCACTTCGGCGGTCGACACGACGGCTGACAGCTTGGGCAGTGAGTCGACCGCTCCTCGCCCGGCGAGAATCGAGATCTCGGCGTCGCGACTCGGGTAACCGAGCGACAGCTTGAGCATGAAGCGGTCGAGCTGGCTCTCCGGCAATCGGTAGGTCCCCTCCTGATCGACGGGGTTCTGGGTGGCGATGACCATGAACGGAGCGTCCAGCACGTGGCTCGTGCCGTCGACCGTGATCTGGCGCTCCTCCATCGATTCGAGCAGCGCCGATTGGGTCTTCGGCGATGCCCGGTTGATCTCGTCGGCGAGCACGATGTTGGCGAACAGGGGACCGGGTTGAAAGCGGAACTGCTCGGTGCTGCGCTGGTAGACACTGACGCCGACGAGGTCGGCGGGTAGCAGGTCCGGGGTGAACTGGACCCGCTTCCACGTGCAGTCGATGGACGTCGCCATCGCCTTGGCGAGGCTCGTCTTGCCGACTCCTGGGACGTCTTCGATCACGAGATGTCCCTCGGCGAGCAGGCACATCACCGCCAACTCGATCGCCTGTTGCTTGCCTTGCACGACCTGGGCGATGTTCGAGGTGATCGCATCGAACAGCGTCGCGAACCGAGTGTTACCGGCGGCCTGGGACGCGGCAGGGCGACCGGGAGCTTGGCTGGGCGCTGCGTTCACTGCGGCAAGGGTAGACCGGCGCACCGGGGATCGGCGCTCGGCGGGGGCCGCCAAGCGTCCGCTACCGTCATCCGCACGATGTCGTGGAGAGGCCTCCCGCCGCCGGCCGCCGAGACGGCAGCGAGCGCCGTCTACCTCGCTATCGACGTCGGCCACGATCGTCTCGCCGCTGGTGTCGTCAACGACTACGGCGAAGTCGTGGTGCGCGACCGCGTCGCCACCCCGGCGCGCGATGCGTGGCCAGCGCTCCAGCGGTTGATCCGTCGGGTCGTCGCGGCCCGGCCCGAGGACGCCGGGGCGTTGCTCGCCTGTGGGGTGACCTGCGAGGGCCCGATCGACAAGGACGACGGCACGGTGGCGCCACTGCACATGCCGTCGCTCGTTGGCTTCGCCCTCCGCCAACGGGTGCACGAGCTGACACGCCTGCCGACGGTGCTGGCCACATCGGCGCAGGCTCGCGTGCTCGCCGAACGGTGGATCGGCGGGGCTCGTGGCGCCGCCGATGTGATGGTCCTGCTGCTCGCCGACGCCGTCGAGGCGGGAGTGGTGAGCAATGGCCGGCTGCTCGGTGGCCGGCGCGGCAACGCTGGCCAGATCGGCCACCTCAACGTCGAGCCCAACGGTTTGGCCTGTGTGTGCGGCGCACGCGGGTGCCTGTGGGCCTACGCCTCGGCGACGTCGCTGCAAGAGGAGATCAACCGTCCGTTACGCCGGGCCCCGGTGGCCGTGGTCGAGCGAACGGGGGTGATGATCGGTCGCGCCGTCGCGTCGGCTGCGGCGGTCTTCGACCTGCGTCTCGTGCTGTTGTCTGGCAGCGTGCCGGCCACGTTCGGCCAACCGCTGCTGGAGGCGGCGACTCGCGAGCTCGACCAGCGGACGCGTATCGCCTTCCTGCGCAGCATGCCCGATCGAGCGCGGCCGCTCGTGCAACTCGGGCCGACGACCCTCGGACGCGAGTCCGCGCTGATCGGCGCGGCCGGGCTCGCCCGTCTGGCCTTGCGCCAGGCGCCGCGCCAGAAGTCGACGGGGTGAACCGCATGTTGAGCGTCGTCCTCACCGTGCTCCGGCACCCGGGGCTGTGGCCGACGGCGGTCCGCCAGCTGCGCCGATCGGTACGCCGTGGGTGGTGGCGGCGGCCGCCGTTCTTCCCCCTGCCGAGCAGTGAGTACGTGCGCTTCCGTCTGCTCACGCAGTACGGGGATAGCACCGCTCGGCCAGCACCCGACGACGTCGTTGCCTACCTGCGATGGTGCCGGGAGTGGCCGGCGCCGTGACCGCCGGCGACTTCGCCGTGGAGATGTTCCATGGCCAGGTCGGTGAGTTCCATGCCGCCGACTTGCTGGCGGCGGGCCGCCCCCGAGTCGTCGTCTGTGCGGCGGCGGGGGCGGCCCTCGTACTCGGATCGCGCCAGCGTCATGACGTCGTCGACCTCGAGGCGTGCTCCCGGGCCGGGATCGATGTCGTCAAGCGGCGCAGCGGGGGAGGTGCGGTACTCGTCGAGCCCGGTGCGATGTGCTGGTTCGACGTCGTTGTGCCCGCCGACGATCGGCGCTTCCAGTCCGTCGCCGGCGATGTCGGGGCGTCGATGCGCTGGCTCGGCCGACACGTCGCCACGGCGCTCGGCGCGCTGGGAGTCGGCGACCTGGCGGTCTATGACGGGCCGATGGCCCGTGGACGCGTCGCTGAGCTGGTGTGCTTCGCTGGGCTCGGGCCGGGTGAGGTGCTCGTCGCGGGCCGCAAGCTCGTGGGCATCAGCCAGCGCAGGACGCGCCTCGGCTCGCGGTTCCAGTGCATGGTGCACACGGCGTGGTCGCCGCAAGACCTCGTCGATCTGCTCGCGCCACCGCGGCCTGACATTGCCGAATTGGCGTCCGTGGCGGTCGTGACTGCCGAAGTCGCTGCCGGGCTGCCTGAGTCGGTGGCCCGCGTTCTGACCAGCGCCACGGCTTGACCGCTCGCGCCGTCCAGGCGCGCCTCGCTGTGGAAGTCCGTCGCCGCCGAACTTGCTGACGCGTCCGCCGCCCCGCGTCCACCCGTCGGTGGGGGACCGGGGGGCGAATGGTGGCGCGAAGTGGGGTGAATCGGTTGACAGAGGGCAATTTGGGGGGCAGAGTGGGGGGTGGTGGGATCCCGTCCCGGGTCCCGCGAAGGCAGCCATCGGGACGCTGGTGACGGAAAGGGCAGGTCGAGCGCGATGTTTTTCGGGCTCCACGAGCGTCAGCTCGATGACAAGGGCCGTGTCGCGCTTCCCGCCACGTTCCGTGACGATCTCGGCGAACGTTGCGTTCTCGTGTTCGGTGACTCACGGTGCATCGAGGTCCACGCCGCCGACGCCTTCGAGGCCCGCGCTGCCGAGGTCCGTGATGAGGTCAAGCGCGGCGTCGCGACGATGGCTCGCCAGCGAGCCCTCGCCCATTCGGCAACCCCCGTCTCCGTCGACCGGCAGGGGCGGATCACGGTCGAGGAGCGGTTGCGCGAGTTCGCCCACCTCTCGCTCTCGTCGAAGGTGATCGTCACCGGCAACATCGACCGGGTCGAGCTGTGGAACGACGGCGTCTACCGCGAAATCGCCGAGCGCTCCCGTGCAGAGATGGCGGCGATGCCGTGAGCGCGGCCACTTTCGATCACCAACCCGTGATGGTCGACGAGATCGTCACGGTGTTCGGGACGGTGCCACCCGGGACGGTGCTCGACGCCACGCTCGGTGGGGGCGGCCACGCCGAAGCGTTGCTCGACCGATACCCGCATCTGTCCGTGCTCGGGCTCGATCGCGACGCGCAGGCCATCGACGCGGCCCGCCAGCGGCTGGGTCGCTTCGGCAAGCGGGTGACCACCGTGCACAGCCGTTTCGACCGCCTGATCGAGGTGCTCGCCGACTCGGGGGTCGAATCACTCGCCGGAGCGCTCTTCGACCTCGGTGTCTCGTCACCGCAGCTCGACCACGCCGAGCGCGGCTTCAGCTATCGCAACGAAGGACCACTCGACATGCGCATGGATCCACGGACGGGTCCGAGCGCCGCCGATGTCGTCAACAGCTATGACGAGGCCGACCTCGCTCGGGTCATCCGGGACTACGGCGACGAACGGTTCGCCCGCCGCATCGCCAGGGCGATCGTGGCCGCCCGGCCGATCACGACGACCACCTCCCTCGCGGCGACCGTCGCCGCAGCGATCCCGGCAGCCACACGGCGCACTGGCGGCCATCCCGCCAAGCGCACGTTCCAGGCCCTGCGCATCGAGGTCAACAGCGAGCTCGATCAGCTGCCCGGATCACTGGACCGAGCGATCGACGCGACCGCTCCGCACGGCCGGGTTGCCGTGCTGACCTACCATTCCGGAGAAGACCGGATCGTCAAGCAACGCTTCTCCGAGGCCGTCACGGGAGCATGCACCTGCCCGCCGGGACTGCCGTGCGTGTGCGGAGCGACGCCCACCGTGCGCCGTGTTCGGGTGCCGCGCACGCCGTCGGACGAGCAGGCGGCGAGCAACCGGCGAGCGCGTTCGGCGCGACTGCGCGTCGTCGAAAAGCTCGGGACGGCACGATGAACGCCGTCCCGATGCGCCGCATCGATGCCCCGCGGCGACGCCCGCCGGGGTCCCGGCTAGCCCGTTCCGAACGTCTCGGTCGCCGCTCACGGCATCCGCTCCAGCGGCGCGACGGATTCGCCGGGGTCGCCGAGGCGGACGCTGAGCTCGAGCCGTTGGCCGACCTGCACCTCGTGCCCCGCCGACGAATCGCCGCCAACTTCGCCGCGCTTGCCGTCGTGCTGCTCGGCGTGCTGATGCTGTCGGCCGTTGTGCTGCATACCCGCCTCGCCGAGCGACAGCGCCAGATCGACCAGCTCGAGCAGCAGGTCGAAGTGCAGCACGAGCTGTTCGACGTGCTCCGCCAACAACGCGCCGTGCTGCGCTCGCCGACCCGCCTGGCCAGCGAGAGCAACCGGCTCGGAATGTTCGCCCCACCGGAATCGCAGTTCGTGGGCGTGGATCCGTGGACGGTGGCCCAGATCATCGCCGCCACGGGCAGCACCGGCGTCCTCGACGACCTGCTCGTCGATGGCGACGCCCTCGATCAGGTCCGCCGCGTGCGAGCAGCCGAGGCCCAGCAATGACCGTCGAACGACCGGACCGCCCGCCGCGCCGACACGGTCCGCGCCGGCCGACCGGCGGTGCCACGACCGGCGCGATCAACCGTCCTCGCACCAAGCCGCGCCGCTACGGAGACGACGGAGTCGCCTCGATCGGTGAGGCGAAGGCCCACCGCCGGTTGCGCCGCGATGAAGTCCATGAGCAGCGCCGCGAGATCAAGCGGACCCCCTCGCGCCCCCGGCGCCCCGCGACCCGTCCCCAAACGATGGCACGTCGCACGATCAGGACCACACGCCCGTCGCTCGTCAATCGGTTTGGTGCCGGGCGCCCTCGGCCGCGGCTGATCTCGACGTTGATCGTCCTCCTCTTGGTGCTCGGCGCCGTGCTCGCCAAGGTCGGCCTGATGCAGGGGATGGGCGGTGAGACGCTGCGCGCCCAGGCCGCCGAGCTGTGGACCCGGAGCCGTCAGTTGCCCGCTCAACGAGGCACGATCTTCGACCGCAACGGCGACGAGCTCGCCTTGTCCGTTCCCGGGTCGACCATCGCCGTCAACCCACGGCAGGTACTCGATGCGCCGGGTACGATCGACATCCTCGGCGATCTCCTCGGGCTCTCCGACGAGCAGCGGGCCGCCCTGCTCACCGAGATGACCTCGTGCGACTGCGGCTTCCTCTATGTCGCCAGGCAGGCGGATCCGCGGATCGGTCAGCAGATCGCCTCGCTCGGCCTCGTCGGCGTCTCGGTCGACGACGAGGATCGCCGGATGATGCCAGGGGGCAACGTCGGTCGCAGCGTCATCGGGCGCACCGACATCGACGGAGTGGGCACCGCCGGACTCGAACGGCAGTACCACGCTTTGCTGCAGGGCACGCCCGGCGAGATGACCCTCGAGGTCGCTCCAGGTGGGCTGGCGATCGCCGGGACCGGACGCGTGCTGCAGCCGGCGACGCCGGGCACCGATCTCGTCACGACGATCGACCGCTCCGTGCAGTATCAGGCCGAACAGGTGCTCGTCCGCCAGGTTGGGTTCACCGGGGCGGTCGGTGGTCAGATCATCGTGATGGACACGGACACCGGCGACGTGATCGCGATGGTCTCGGTCGACCGCAACGAGCAGGGCGTCCCGGTCGTCAGCGGCGGCAACTTCGCCGCCGTCGGCGCCTACGAGCCGGGCTCGGTCGGCAAGGTGATCACCCTCGCCGGGGCCATCGAAGAGGGCGCCGTCACCCCCGACACGATGTTCGGCTACGTCCCCTGGGAGTACGACTGCACGATCGACGTCGGCGGCGTGCTGCACGACTCACATCAGCACGACCCGTTGTCGCTGACCACCTCGGGAGTCCTCGTCGAATCCTCGAACGTCGGAACGATCCTGGTCAGCAAGACGATCGGCTACGAGCGCCTCGACCACTACATCCGCGCCTTCGGTCTGGGCGAGCGCACGGATCTCGCGTTCCCGGACGAATCCCCAGGCATCCTCAAGCCGTGGAACGACTGGACCGGCACGGAGCGCTGCACCGTTGCCTACGGCCAGGGCGTCTCGTCGACCCCGATCCAGCTGGCCAGTGCCGTCAACGTGATCGCCAACGATGGCGCGTACGTCGCCCCCCGACTCGTCTCGGCGACGGTCGGTCCGGACGGCGAGCTTGACGAGGCCGAGCCGTCGGAGGCACGCCAGGTGGTCAGCGAGCAGACGGCGATGCAGATGCAGGTGATGATGCGCGAGGTCGTGTGCAGTGGCACCGCTGATTCGGCGCGTGTAAACGGCTGGTCGATCGCCGGCAAGACCGGCACCGCCTACAAGGCGCAGGCCGACGGGACCTACTTCAACGAAGATGGGATCACCCACGACTACTACTCCAGCTTCGTCGGCTTCTTTCCCGCCGAGGATCCGCAGGTGACCGTGTTGATCTCGATCGACGAGCCGAAGACGGGCTTCAATTCAGGCGCACAGTCAGCGGCACCGACGTTCCAGATGCTCGTGCCCACGATCATCCACGAGTTGGCCATCGTCCCGCCGCCCAACTCCACCGATTGCGACGGAGACTGAGCACCGATGAGCTCCGGATCCACGATCCCGACGATCGGCGCGCTGTCTGAGGTGGTCCCGCCAACGCTGCACGCGGCTGTCGACGGGGATGAGACCCTCGGCGTGCCGGCGATCACCCATGACAGTCGCGCCGTCAAGGCGCGGGGAATGTTCGCATGTGTGCGCGGTGATCATCACGATGGGCACGCCTTCGCCCCAGCTGCCGTGGCGGCCGGGCGCCTCCTCGTTGCTCGTCGACCATCGGCTGCGCCTCGGTGACGCCGGCGGCGTGGCCCAACTCATCGTCGACGACACCCGACTGGCCGTGGGTCCCGTCGCAGCGGCGATTTACGGCGACCCGTCCACGGCGCTGCGAGTCATCGGGATCACCGGCACCAATGGCAAGACGACCACGAGCATCCTGCTCGCGGCCATCCTGCGGGCCGCCGGTGACCCGACCAGCGTGATCGGGACGTTGTCCGGCGCCTTCACCACCCCAGAGGCGCCCGAGCTGCAGGAGCGCCTCGCCGGGTTTCGCGACCAGGGTGAGCGCTCGGTGGTGATGGAGGTGTCATCGCACGCCCTCGCCCTGCATCGCGTCGACGGCACCCGGTTCGACGCCGCCGTGTTCACCAACCTCGGACGCGATCACCTCGATCTCCACGGCACCGTCGAGGAGTACTTCCAGGCCAAGGCGCGACTGTTCCAACCGGGGCGCGCCGTGGTCGGAGTGGTCAACGTCGACGATCCGTACGGGCGGCGGCTCGTCGACGCAGCACCGATCGAGATGGTGCCGTACAGCATCGACGACGTGTCCGCCGTCGAAGTCGGGGCGGCGGAGGTCGCCTTCGTCTGGCGCGATCAGCCCGTCAGGGTGCCGATCGGTGGGACCTTCAACGTGATGAACGCACTCGCCGCGGCGACGACCGCGGCGGCGATCGGGATCGGTAACGATTCGATCGTCGCCGGTCTCGCCACCGTTGGAGCCGTGCCTGGACGGTTCGAGCGGGTGACCGTCGACCGCGGCGGGAACTTGGCGATCGACGTGATCGTCGACTTCGCCCACACCCCCGATGGGCTCGAGGAGGTCATCGCCGCAGGGGGCGCCCTCGTCGGCGACCGCGGCAGGGTGATCGTGGTGTTCGGCGCCGGTGGCGATCGCGATCGCCCGAAGCGCCCGGAGATGGGAGCCACGGCGGCCCGTCTCGCCGACCTCGTCGTCGTCACGTCGGACAACCCTCGATCGGAAGAACCTGCCGACATCGTTGCCGAGATCCTCGCCGGGATTCCCGACGACGACCGCTCACGCGTCGACGTCGAGATCGACCGGGCGGCGGCGATTCGCATGGCGATCACGCTGGCCGAGCCGGGCGACGTCGTGATCATTGCCGGCAAGGGTCACGAGACCACCCAGACGATCGGCGACGACGCCATCCCCTTCGACGACCGCGAGATTGCCCGGACGGTCCTCGCCGAAGTCGACGCGGTGGCCGACCCGGGCGACACCCAGGAGACCGTCCGATGATCGCCGTGATGATCGCCGGAATCGTGTCCGGTCTCGTCTCGCTGTTCGCGACCCGCGCCCTGATCACCGCGTTCCGCACACGCGGGCTCGGCCAGCCGATCCTCGGGAAGGAGGACCGCGGCCCCGAACATCACATGGCCAAGCAAGGGACCCCAACGATGGGCGGCATCGCCATTCTCGTCGCCGCCCTCGCGGGGTGGATGTGCGCCCACGTGCGCCAGGGCCTGCCATTCAGCACCCAGGCGCTGATCGTGTGGGTCGGCATCCTGGCGATGGCGACGATGGGGTTTCTCGACGACTACATCAAGGTCCGCCGGCGGCACAACCGAGGGATCTTCTGGAAGCAGAAGAACTACGTCACGCTGTTGATGAGCTTCGGCATCGCCTGGTGGCTGGTCTACGCCACCGGCATCTCCGAGACGATCTCGCTGACCCGTGCCGACTACCCCGGATGGGAGGTGCCGGCGTGGGCGTGGGTGCTGTTCGCCGGGGCGATCATTTGGGCGACGACGAACGCCGTCAATGTCACCGACGGCCTCGACGGCCTGGCCGGCGGCTCGGCACTGATGGGCTTCGGCGGGTTCATGATCATCGGGTTCACGGCCTTCCGCTTCCCCGAGATCTACGGGTCGGTCGTCAACCCCCTCGACCTCACGACCCTCGCTGCCGCGTTCGCCGGGGCCTGCCTGGGGTTCCTGTGGTTCAACGCCGCTCCGGCCCGGATCATCATGGGCGACGTCGGGGCCCTCGGCCTCGGGTCGGCCCTGGCGATGCTCGCCTTGACGACCAACACACAGTTGTTGTTGCTGCTCATCTGCGGCCTCAATGTCCTCGAGGCCGGCTCCGTCGCCTTGCAGATGGTGGTCTTCAAGGCCAGCGGACGGACCCGCCGGCTGTTCCGCATGTCGCCCATCCATCATCACTTCGAACTCGTCGGCTGGCCGGAGACGACGGTGATCATCCGCTTCTGGCTGATCGCTGCCGTCTCGGTCGCCGCCGCCCTTGGCATCTTCATCGGAGACTTCACCCGCGTCTCGGACGTCGCTCCGTGAATTGCGTTCCCCGGCCACTCGTCGCTCGCGTCGGTAGACGGTTTTGGCCATGACGGAACGCGCCTTGGTGTACGGGTTGGCGGTTGCTGGCGCGGCGACGGTGCGGGCACTCGCGGCGCGGGGCTACGACATCGTGGTCGCCGACGACTCCGACACCCCCGAGCGCCGCCGACTGGCCGGCGAACTCGGTGTCGACTTGCTCGTCGCTCCCGACGACCGACAGCTCGCCGCGCTGATCGAGAGCAGCGACCTCGTCGTGCCGGCGCCTGGGGTCCCCGAAGGGCATCGGGCGATCGACCTCACGCAGCAGCATGGCCGGCGCTTGGTGAGCGAGATCGAGCTGGCGTACGTGTGGGAGCAGCAGCGTGACGGGGGCCCGCGCCCGGTACTCGCCGTCACCGGTACCGATGGCAAGACCACGACGACGCTGCTGACGGTGGCGATCCTCGAAGCGGCCGGCGTGCGGGCGGTCGCTGCCGGCAACACCGACGTCCCGCTCGTCACGGCCGTCGATCTCGACGTCGACGTCTTCGTCGTCGAGTGCACGAGCTTCCGGCTGGCGTGGACCGAGCAGTTCCGTGGTGAGGCGGCGGCCTGGCTCAACCTGGCGCCAGACCACCTCAACTGGCACCACTCGGTGGCGACCTACACCGCCGCCAAGGCGAGGATCTTCGCCAACCAACGCCAGAGCGACGTGGCCATCGGCTTCGCCGACGACGCCGTGGTCATGCGCCACTTGGCCACGGCGCCCGCACGACACGTCACGTTCGGTCACCGGTCGGCGGACTACCGGGTCGAGGACGGGCTGCTCGTGACGCCGCACGGCGTCATCGCCGCCGTTGCCTCGATGCGTCGGAGCCTCCCGCACGACGTGACGAATGGCCTCGCCGCCGCCGCCTTGGTGCTCGAGGCAGGGTTGGCCGACGTGTCGGCGGTGGCGACCGCCCTCGCGTCATTCGTCGGTCCGCCGCACCGCATCGAGCTCGTCGCCTCCGATGGCGATGTCGCCTGGTACAACGATTCGAAGGCGACGACCCCCCACGCGGCGGCTGCGGCGATCAACGGCTTCGACCACGTCGTGCTCATCGCCGGGGGACGGAACAAGGGTCTCGATCTGGCACCGCTGGCCGCCGATCCCGAGCGGATCCGGGCCGTCGTGGCGATCGGCGAGGCGGCCGGCGACGTCGCCGACGCCTTCGCCAGCGCCGGGACCACCGTGATCACGGCGTCGTCGATGCCGGAAGCTGTCGACGTCGCCGGGGGAGCTGCCCTCCCCGGCGACGTCGTCTTGCTGTCGCCGGGCTGTGCCAGCTTCGACTGGTACACCGGATTCGAGGAACGGGGGGACGATTTCCGCAACACGGTGATGGCCCACGTCGCCCAACGAACGTCAGGGGTCAGCCGATGAGCGCCATCGACGTGACGGGTGAGGTCACCAGCGGGATGGCGGGCGGGGTAACGGGCGACGATACGGTGAAGCGCCCGCTGCGCGAGCGTCGCCAACTGGCGTTGCAGCGGCTGCAGGTCACGACCGTGCGCCGACCGCCGCGCCGCCTCCCGGTGCTGTTCGGACGTGAACGGGTGCGCTTCTGGGACGTCCCGCGAGGGCCGGCTCCGATCGGTTTCTACGTGATCGCCGTGGTCGTCACCGTGTTCGTCATGCTCGGCTTGGTGATGGTGCTCTCGGCGACTGCGCAGACCCAGGCACAGCGCGGGAGGAGCCCATACTTCCTGTTCAACCGCCAACTGATGTGGGCCGGGATCGGCGTGGTGGGTCTGCTCGTCGCCCTCCGCATCAATCTCGTCTGGCTGCGCCGCCTGGCGGTACCGGCGCTCATCGTGGCGGGTGCCGGGATGCTCGCCCCGTTCTCGCCCATCGGGGTCACGCTCAACGATGCCCGAGCGTGGATCGCCGTTGGCGAGTTCACGCTTCAGCCGTCCGAGTTCTTGAAGCTTGCTGTCGTGATCTTCGCCGCCGACCTGCTGGTCCGTCGGAAGGACGACCTCTCCGACGTCCGGCGCAGCCTCAAGCCACTGCTCCTGCTGGCCGGGTTCGCCGCCGGGACCTGCCTCGCGCAGACCGACCTCGGTTCGGCGATCGTGATGGCGGCCATCGTCCTCGTGGTGGCGTTCATCGGAGCGGTGCCGCTCGCCCCGATGATCGGCGCGACGCTGATGTCGGCGGCCGCCACCCTCGCGTTCGTCGTGTCGAGCCAGCGGCGGATCGACCGCTTCACGGCGTTTCTCGACATCACCGGCCACCGCGACAGCCTCTCCTACCAGACCTACCAGGGATTCTTGGCGATCGCCGACGGTGGTCTCACCGGCTCCGGCGTCGGCTCGGGCAACAGCAAGCTCGGCTACCTGCCACTTGCCCACAGCGACTTCATCTTCGCCGTCATCGCCGACGAGCTCGGTTTCATCGGCACCCTCGCCGTGCTCGGTGGCTTTGGACTGCTCGTGTGGTTCGGGATTCAGGCAGCGCTCGCCGCCCCCGACCGCTTCGGAATGCTCCTCGCCGGCGGAATCGCCGCCTGGTTCGGCGTGCAGGCGATCGTCAACACCGGGGGCGTCTCGGGGATGTTGCCCGTCACCGGACTGACGTTGCCGTTCTTCTCGGCCGGCGGCTCGTCGCTGTTCGTGTCGATGACGGCCGCCGGCCTGCTGCTCAACGTCGCCCGCCGCGGCACGCGAGCGTGAACTGCGTTCCGGCCTTGACATGTACGCGGTGATCACCGGCGGGGGAACGGCCGGACACGTCCTGCCGGCCCTGGCCATCGCCGAGGAGCTCGAGGATCGTGGCCATCGCGCCGACACGTTGCTGTACGTCGGCGCCCAGCGGGGGATCGAGACGCGCCTCGTTCCGGCGACGCCGTATCCGCACGTCTTCCTCGACGTCGTCGGTGTGCAACGACGCGTTGCGCGGAGCAACGCCGCCTTCGTCCCCAAACTGTTCCGGGCCGTGGCAATGGCGCGGCGGCTCCTCCAGGAGCATCGACCGCGAGTCGTGATCTCGGTCGGCGGCTACGCCAGCCTCCCTGCGGTGCTCGCAGCCAGACAGCTACGAACGCCGGTCGTCGTCGTCTCGTTCGACCGGCGGCCAGGACGGGCCAGCGCCCTCGCGGCCCGTTTTGCAGCAGCCTGCGCCGTTTCGTTCGAAGGTTCACGATTGCCCCGCGCCGTGGTCACCGGACCGCCGGTGCGCCGCGAGATCCGTGACGTGGATCGGGTCGCCGGACGACAGGCGGCACGCGCCACGCTCGGGTTGCCGGTCGATCGATTCGTCCTCGCCGTGACGGGTGGGTCGCAGGGATCGGGCCCACTCAACGAGGCGATCCTGGCGTACGCCGCCGAGCACGACGGAGACGCTGGCCTCGCCATCTACCACGTCGCCGGCGAACGATTCGCTGCGACGGTCAGCGGCCGCACGGTCGGCGAGTCGGGCGTGATCCACCGCGTGGTCGGGTACGAGCCGCGGATCGACCTCGTCTACGCCGCCGCCGACCTCCTCGTCGGCCGCGGTGGCGCTTCGACGGTCGCTGAGGTAGCGGTCACGGGAATCCCAGCGATCCTCGTTCCCTGGGCGGCCTCCGCCGAGGATCATCAGACCGCCAACGTACGGTGGCTCGCCGACCAGGGCGGCGCCGTGCACCTGCCCGAGGCCTCGCTCTGGCGTCTCGACGTCGCCATCGACGAGCTGCGTGGCGACGCCGGTGCCGCTGCCGACCTGGGCCGGAGGGCGGCTGCGGCTGGCGCGACGCACCGCCGTGGTGCCATCGCGGCCCTGGTTGAACGGGTCGCCGTCCCCGAACCGGCGACTGACGACCAGTAGCCTCGGTCCATCGTGATCGCCCGCCCGCAACCTCCGTTGGACCTCTCCCAGCCTCGTCGGCTGCACGTCGTCGGGGTTGCCGGGCCGGGCATGTCGGCGATCGCCATCGTGCTCGCCGAGATGGGCCACACGGTGTCGGGGAGCGACATCCGCGAACAGCCGGTGCTCGATCGTCTACGGGCGGCCGGCATCGTCGTCCACGTCGGGCACCAGCGGCAGTACGTCGAGGGTTGCGATGCTGTCACCGCCTCGACCGCTGTGCCCACGAACAACATCGAGGTGCGCCACGCCACCGAATTGGGAATCCCGGTGTTTCGTCGAGCCGGCATGTTGGCGTCGATCTGCGCCCGCGCCCGCGCCGTTGGTGTGGCCGGCACGCACGGCAAGACAACCTCGTCGTCGATGCTCATGTTGGCCTTGGCCGAGGGCGGCCTGGCGCCGAGCTTCCTGATCGGCGGTGACGTCGCCAACGCTGGCACCGGCGCGCAGTGGACCGGGAATGACCTGCTCGTCGTGGAGGCCGATGAGAGTGACGGGACCCATGTCGAGTTGCCGCTCTACGCCACGATGCTCACGAACATCGAGGTCGACCATCTCGACCACCACGGGTCATTCGAGGCGATCGTCGCCAGCTTCGACCGCTATCTCGGCCAGATCGACGGCCCGAAGGTGCTTGGAGCGGACGATCCACGCTGCGCTGCGCTGGCGGTCGGTCACTCTGCCACGACGTACGGTCTCGCACACGGGGCCGACTACCGCGCCGTTTCGGTGCACCCCGCGTCTGGATCGTTTCGCTTCGAGGTCGAGCATCACGGTGTGTTGCTCGGCCCGCTCGATCTTCCGCTGCGCGGTCTGCACAACGTTGCCAACGCAGTCGGCGTGGTGGCGATGGCCAGCGAGCTGGGCGTGCCGTTCGAGGCGATTGCCACGGCGCTCGGCCGCTTCGGGGGGGTTGCCCGACGGTTCGAGGTCCGCGGCGTCGAGGGCGGTGCCACGTTCGTCGATGACTATGCCCACCTGCCGGCCGAGATCGCGGCGGTCATCGCCGCGGCGCGGGGGAGTGGCGACAGCTGGAAGCGGGTGATCGCGGTGTTCCAGCCGAATCGGTTCAACCGCATGTCTGTGATGTCTCGCGAGTACGCGGATGCGTTCGTCGACGCGGATGTCGTCGTGCTCACGGAGATCTATCCCTCGGGAACGACCCCGATCCCTGGGGTCACCGGCCATCTCGTCGTCGATGCCATCCTGGAGGCCCATCCCGACACGCGCGTCGTGTGGTTGCCACGCCGCGAGGACATGATCTCGTTCCTCGCTGGCGAGGTCGGCGAGGGCGACGTTTGCATCTCGATGGGGTGTGGCGACGTCGCCACGCTGCCCGACGAAGTGATGGCCCAACGGGTTGTGAGGAGGTCGGAATGACGACCGTCACGCGCACCGCGACCATCGAGGCTGCCGCAGCGACGTTGGGGGATCTCGCCGAACGAGGCGTGCCGCTGGCTCCGTTCACCACGTACCGACTCGGCGGGCCGGCGGCGTTGCTCGTGCGGGCCCGGTCGATCGAAGATCTCGCCGCCGTCGCGGCGGCCCGCGCCTCATCTGGGCTGCCCGTCCTCGTCGTCGGTCGCGGATCGAACCTGCTCGTCGCCGACGCTGGCTTTCCCGGGATCGCCGTGGTGGTCGGCGCACTCGGCGGCGACCTCGACATCCCCGACATCGCCGAAGGCGACCGGATGAACGCCGACGGCGGTGCCTGCGTGCGCGGGGGAGCCGGCTTGGCCCTCCCCGTGGTCGCGCGACGACTCGCGGCGGCCGGATTGCGAGGTTTCGAGTGGGCCGTGGGTGTTCCCGGCTCGCTCGGCGGTGCCGTGCGGATGAACGCCGGTGGGCACGGATCCGACATGGCCAGCTGTCTGGTGGCCGCACACGTCTTCGACGTGGCGTGCGGAACCGACTCGTGGCGTGCTGTCGACGACCTCGGGTTGCGTTTCCGGGCCTCCGATCTCACGAATCTCGACGTCGTCGTCGCCGTGTCGATCGCCGTGCGTGCCGGCGATCGAGCGGCGGCCGAAGCGGAGATCGCCGAAATCGTCAGGTGGCGTCGAGAGAATCAGCCCGGCGGACAGAACGCCGGCTCGGTGTTCGTCAATCCGGTACCGGGTGAGGTCAGTGCCGGGCTGCTCATCGACGGGCTCGGATTGCGCGGGCTGCGCCACGGGACCGCATGGGTGTCGGAAAAGCACGCCAACTTCATCCAGGCATCCGAGGGTGGCTCGGCCGACGACGTGCGCGCCCTCATCGACCTCGTTCGGGCGCGCGTTGCCGATGCCACCGGGGTCGAACTGCGCAGCGAGGTTCGTCTCGTCGGCTTCGAGGACGTGCACCGATGAGTGAGCGACCCCCGGCGGCGAGCCGGACGTGCCCGACGACGACGCCACGGCGGCCGGTGACTCGCCGCCTGCCGGCGTCCTCGACGAACTGCACGCCGCGTTCGGCGAGAGCGCGCCCAGCCGCAGCCACTGCCGCCGCCTCAGCCACCACCACCGTCCGTCGCAGCGGTCGCAACGAGCGAGCCGGGTGAGACGTCGCCATCGATCATCGCCGAGTCCCTCGTCCCGGAAGCAACGAGGCGGTCGCTGCGCCG
The DNA here is from genome assembly GCA_963772825.1 of Ilumatobacteraceae bacterium. Lineage (GTDB taxonomy): Bacteria > Actinomycetota > Acidimicrobiia > Acidimicrobiales > Ilumatobacteraceae > Desertimonas. The sequence continues at coordinate 150,323 of CAVYYX010000020.1, forward strand.
CTCTCGACGTGAAGCAAAGCGTGAGGCCCGACGCGAGGCCAAGCGCGTCGCCGCCAATGAGCGCGAGGAGAAGCGCCGGGCCAAGCAGGCGAGCAAGGCGGCCGGCAAGTCTCGACGTCAACCCGACGTCGATGTCGCCGATTCGCCGGCCCTCGACGATGAGCGAGCCGTCCGGATCATCTCTGCGCCGGCGACCGGCCCGCCCCCCGCGAGCGCCGCAACGGCGGCCAGCGCCGAGGGCGACCAGTCGTCGGAGCGGCCGACGATTGCCATCGCCGACGACGGATTGCCCGACGCCGTCTCTGTCGAGAGCGAATTGGGCGGCGGTGGCAGCGCCACCGTGCTCGCTGGCGGCGAGGAGCGCTCGACCGTGTTCATCGACGACCGCGGCCCCGGCACCGGCGAGCTTGTCACCATCGACGTGGCGACGTCGGCGGCGCGCATGGAACCGCGAATGCGCGAGCGCCGCATCGCTGTCAAGCGGGCGGTCGGTCGCAAACGGCTCAAGTGGTTTGCCGTTGGGATCGCCGTCGTCGCCGTGGTGGGCGCCGGATTGGCCGTGCTCGGCTCGGGCATGTTCTCGATCAGCAACGTCGAGGTCGAGGGGGCGGTCTACAGCCAAGGGGCGTCGCTCGACGCGGTGGTCGCTGAGCTCGAGGGCGCCAACGTGCTACGCGTGGACACGACCGCAGCCGAGCGCCAACTCGAGGCGATTCCTTGGGTCGCCCACGCGCGAGTGACGACCGACTTCCCCAACGGGGCGAAGATCGAGATTCGCGAGCGCCGACCGACGATCGCCTATCTCGCCGCCGACGGCCGCTACCGAGTTCTCGACAGCGAAGGCCGCGTGCTCGATGTGATCGCCGGCCGCCCCGTCGACTACCTCGAGCTCGATGTCGACGACGGGCCGGAATTGGAAGCGGGACGGCTCGCGCCGCGTGGATATCGCGCCGCGGCGACGCTCGTTTCAGCGTTGACGCCCCAGATGCGGCAGCGGACGACATCCGTGTCGGTCGATCAGAATGGGATGGAATTGTCGTTGATCCTCGACGACGACATTGCAGTTCGCTTTGGAGCACCTGAGGACTTACTCGATAAGCTCGTTCGCCTTCAAACAGCGTTGACTAACCCGAACCCGGAACTCACTGCGACCGAGCTGATCGACGTCTCGACCGAAGACGTGATCGTTCGTTGATGGCTCGGTCGATCGAGATACCGCCGACGCACGTCACGACGTGCGAGGATGACATCCGGCAGGCACGTCGTCCGCGCCGAGATGATCCAAACCACATGAACCGCATCCGCATCGAACCTACGACAGGGAGGTCACGCTGATGGTCGGCGCGCCCCAGAACTATCTCGCCGTCATCAAGGTCGTGGGGGTCGGCGGTGGCGGTGTCAACGCCGTCAACCGCATGATCGATGCCGGACTGAAGGGCGTCGAGTTCATCGCCGTCAACACGGATGCGCAGGCATTGCTGATGAGCGATGCCGATCTCAAGCTCGACATCGGACGCGACCTCACGCGAGGGCTCGGCGCCGGCAGTGATCCCGAGGTCGGGCGCAATGCCGCAGAGTCGCACTCGGAAGAGATCGAAGAGATGGTCAAAGGCTCCGACATGATCTTCATCACCGCCGGCGAGGGCGGCGGCACCGGCACCGGCGCGGCGCCGGTGATCGCCGAGATCGCCCGTGGCCTGGGTGCCCTGACGATCGGTGTGGTAACCCGTCCGTTCTCCTTCGAAGGGCGCCGCCGCGCCGTGCAGGCAGATACTGGAGTTCAGCGACTCAAGGAGAAGGTCGACACCCTGATTGTCATTCCGAATGACCGTCTGTTGACCGTCGCCAATGAGAAGACGAGCGTGCTCAACGCCTTCAAGATGGCCGACGAGGTCCTCCTCCAAGGTGTTTCTGGGATCACCAATTTGATCACTACTCCGGGGCTCATCAACACCGACTTCGCCGATGTGAAGATGGTTCTGTCCAACGCCGGTTCAGCGTTGATGGGCATCGGCCAGGCGTCGGGCGACGAACGTGCCGTGGCTGCGGCAAAGGCCGCCATCTCGAGCCCGTTGCTCGAAGCGGCAATCGATGGGGCGCGCGGCGTGCTCCTCAACATCACCGGTCCGTCGAGCATGGGACTGTTCGAGATGAACGCCGCTGCCGAGGTGATCCACGGTGTAGCCCACGCCGACGCCAACATCATCTTCGGCACGGTGGTCGACGATGAGATCGGTGACGAGATCCGCGTGACGGTCATCGCCGCCGGCTTCGATCGTCTCGATGGCCCCGTGACAGGGGGCCAGCCGAAGACGCCGTCGTCGATCAGCGAGTTGTTCTCAGACTCGGCTGACCCGTTGGCCGACGACGACGACGACTTCGACGTCCCTTCGTTCTTGCGCTGATCGCTGACCACCAGCCACCTTCAGTCGACGCCCGGCTCGTCGCCGAGCGACTCTCCGCGCTGCGCGAGCGGATCGCCGCTGCCGCAGCCGGTCGCTCCGTCGACGTCGTCGCAGTCACCAAGGGATTCGGGTCGGACGCCATCGTCGCGGCGGTGGCGGCCGGTTGCACGATGATCGGTGAGAACTACGTCAAGGAGTTGCTCACCAAACTCGACGACCTCGATCCCGCATCGCCGCGACCGGCCATGCACTTCATCGGGCGGCTGCAGTCGAACAAGATTCGCCACCTTGCCCCGCGCACCGATGTCTGGGAATCGGTCGACCGGATCTCCGTGCTCGACGAGATCGCCAGACGCCACCCGGGGGCGACGGTGCTGATCCAAGTCAACGCGACGGGTGAGGCGTACAAGGGCGGCTGTCCTCCAGCTGAGGTCGAGACGCTTGCCGCCCACGCCACAAGCCTCAACCTCGACCTCAACGGTGTGATGACGGTTGGGCCGACCGATGGCGACCCGGTCGCGACCGGTCGAGCCTTCGCCGTGGCCCGCCGGCTCACCGACGACCTCGGTCTGTCGACCTGTTCGATGGGGATGACCGGCGATCTCGACCTCGCCCTCGACGCCGGAACGACACGGGTCCGCGTCGGCACCGCCCTGTTCGGCCCGCGAGTTCACAAGTGAGCTAACTACCTGTTGGTAAGCGGCCCTATCATGCCGCCCCATGAGCAGACCTTCGACCCCCCGCCTTCTCGCCGGTTCGGCCACGGCCCTCATCGCGATCCTGACAACCGGAGCAGCGTCGGCGACGACGCCACCGGTCACCGATGCCGAGGTGCTCCGAGTCGAGCACGAGTTCGGTGTGACCGAGATCGACGGCGTCCCGAAGCGAGTCGTGAGTGTCGGGCTCACCGAACAGGACGCCCTCCTCGCCCTCGGCGTCGAGCCCGTCGCCGTGACCGAGTGGTACGGCGGGTTCGACTACGCCACGTGGCCGTGGGCGATCGACGAGCTCGGGGGCGCAGAACCCGAAGTGCTGACGGCGCCAGACGGCTTCGACTACGAACGGATCGCCTCGTTGGCGCCCGACCTCATCATCGGCACGAATGCCGGGATCGACGAGGAGTCCTACGCACTGCTCTCGGCGATCGCCCCGACCGTTGCCCAACCGAGCGGGTCGCCTCCGTACTTCGGGCCGTGGGACGACCAGACCTTGCTGATCGGTGCAGCGGTCGGTCAGCCCGACGAGGCGCGCCAACTTGTCGACGAGGTACGTGGTCGGTTCGCCGACGCCGCCGCCGCCCACCCCGAGTTCTCCGACGTGCCCGCCGTCTTCCTGCAGAACGCATTCTACGACGGCAACGCGATCGCCTATCAGGACGGCCTGAGCACGGCATTCCTCACCGACCTCGGCTTCGTCATCCCGAGCGAGATCGACGAGTTCGTCGACGACACCGCGGCGCAGGCGTTCATCCCCCTCGAGCAGCTGTCGGTGCTCGACGCCGCCGAGGTGCTGATCTGGGCGACCGAGAACGACGGCGATCGCGCTGCGTTGGAGGAGGAGCCGGTCTACCTCGGCCTGCAGCCGGTGCGCGAAGGTCGCCAGGTGTTCACCGGAGGACTGCTGTCCGGGGCGATCTACTTCACCAGCGTGCTCAGCCTTCCCTACGTTCTCGAGACCCTCGTGCCCGCTCTCGCCGACACCCTGGCAGGCGATGGTCCGGTGACGGTCGAGGTACCGACGACGGTGGGGTGACTCCCTCCGCGGCCACGCCCGTGACCTGCGGTAGCCTGCTGCCGGGAGCAGGAGGAACGTGATGTCATTCTGGAAACGGTCCATGGAATACCTTGGTCTCGGTCCGGACGACGCCTACGACGACTACGACGATGGGCCGGAGCCGGAGCCTTCGGGCCGCCAACGCCAGCGCGACGACCACAGCCGATCGAGTTCGCGTGCGTGGCCGGCGGAGCCCGAGTCCGGGGCCGTCCGAGCCGTGCCGTCGCGGCCCAGCTTTCCGTCGCGCGACTTCGAGAGCGGTCGCCGACCTTCCGCCGCCGGCATCGACGAGTCCGGCGTGCAGAGCCGTCCGCGGCCGTCGTCGCGTTCGGCTGCTCCACCTCCCACGGCGGAGCCGGCGACGGTCAGGCCGCGCCGCTTCGACCAAGCTCAGGAGCTTGCCGACCGGTTCAAGGAAGGCAACTCGGTGATCCTCAATCTCGAATCCGCCGACCGCGACGTCACCCGACGCCTCGTCGACTTCGCCAGCGGCGTGTGCTATGCACTCGACGGCACGATGGAGAAGGTGGCCACCGGCGTCTACCTGCTCAAGCCTGCCCCGGCACGCACCCAACGCTTCGACGACTACGAAAGCTGAACTGACCGATGGCGATCAGCCCGCATGACATCCGCGCCCGTCAATTCACCTCCGTCAAGCGGGGCGGATACGACCAGCGCGAGGTCGAGGCATTTCGCACGGCGGCCGCCGAGGCGCTCGAGCAGGCGACTCAGGAGGCCACGGCAATGGAGGCGCGTGCCCGCGCCGCCGTCGCTCGCCTCCAGGAACTGCAGCAGCAGGCGCCGAGCGCCCCGGCCCCGGAGGAGAGCGCCGTCCAGGTGCCCGCTGCCGGTCGAGACGAGACCGAGACGATCAGTCGCACGTTGCTGCTCGCCCAACGCACCGCCGACGCCACGGTCGCCGAGGCCGAGCGCGAAGCGACAGAGATCGTCGAGTCCGCCAAGGTCGAGTCGCGCAAAGCTGGCGAGGCCGAACGCGTTCGCGTCGAGGGCGAGGTCCAGGCGTTGCTCGCCCGGCGCGACTTCCTCGAGTCCGATGTCGATCAGCTCGACCAGTTCCTGGCCACCCAGCGTGATCGCATCACCGCTGTCGCCACCGATCTCAGCGACATCACGGCGCGGGTCGGCAATGGCCTCGGCCCGCTGCGACCCCCACAACTGTCGGCGTCGAACACCGATCACTCCGGCGAGGTCGCCGCGCCTCCGAGCGGAGCGCTCGAGGCCACGGAGGGTGAGGAAGAGGCGGACGTCGCCGAGCTGATCGAGCAGGTCAGCAACGCCGACGAAGCCGACGCCGGTGGGGACGACAGCGAAGGAGACCACTCGCTGTTCAGCGCCGACGAGCCGCGGTAAGTGCACGCCCCGCGCTGGGGGCGCCGGCGGTGGCTGCTGATCATCGCCCTCGCCGCGCCGGTCGTCGGCCTGCTCGGTGTCACGATCGCCGAGCTGGTCCCCGATGGGCGGATCGGCTCCCATCTCGTCAACGCCATGAATCGGGGAGAGATCACGGCCGAGGATCGGACCGTCGTCGCTGCTCGGCACGACGGCCGATCACTATGCCGAGTGCGTTGCGGTGATGAACGGTCTGGGCGACCAGCCCGGCAACTCTCGTCAAGCGAGCGTTGTACAGCTCCACCTCGTACGGCTGCGTGGGGACGATCGAGACGCTCGAACGGTTCGGGGCGTCCGGGGAGTTCCCGACGCAACCGAACTACATGCGCTACTGGCATGGGTACTCGGTCTTCACCCGGCCCGCGTTGGCGATCTTCGGCCTGAGCGGGACTCGCTGGCTGGCGTTCGCCACCCTCGGGCTGTCGATCGTGGCGTTCGCCCGCAGCGTGTTCACCCGGTTCGGCGTCGTGCCGATGGTGGTCGTCCTCGTGCCGGGCCTGCTGACGACGGACATGATCGTCGGAGGCTGGTCGATCGCCCAGGCCCTCGGTCTGGCGTCTGCTTGGGTGGGCGGTTGGATCGTGCTGACCCAGGCGAGCGCCGAACGCTCCTGGCAGGTCATCGCCCCTGCGGCCGCCCTCGGCGGGGCGATCAACGCCTACTTCGACCTGATGGTGGCGATCCCCGCCTCGCTGGCCTTGTGCGCGGTGGGCGCCGGGTTGGCGACGTTGCCCGCCGAGCGACGCGTCGACCTCGCCGTGATGCGTTCGATGGCTGTCGCCGTCTGCGGATGGGCGGTCGGGCTGGCGGCGATGTGGTTCGCCAAGTGGACATTCGCCTGGCTGTTCGTCGATCGACAAGCGATCGTCGACAGTGTGACCGACCAGATCTCGTTCCGCACCAGCGGTGCACACGATTCGGTCACGGGCACGAGGTTCAACGGCTTCTGGAAGAACGTCGACTTCTGGCTGGATCGACCGCTCACACCGCTCGTCCTCGCCGGAACGTTGGTCGCCCTCGGCGTCGTGACGTGGCGCCATCGCCACCTCCTTCAGTGGCCGGCGCCGGCGTGGATCGCCGGAGCGCTGGCCATCGTCGCCGTTCCGGTGATCGCCTGGTACATGGTCCTCAACAACCACAACCAGATCCACTTCTGGCTCACGTATCGATCGGTGGCAATCGCCTTCGGTGCCGTGGCGACGGTCGCAATCGTCGCCGTCACAACCTACGACGACGAACGGCCCGTCGCTCGGTACGCTCAACGCAACGGCGATGACGAGGCGATCACCTCTGAGCCTCCGGAAGAACAGGACGTCACTCCCCAGGCGATTCCGCGAGAGGGTGTGGCACCCCAGTAGAACCGGACGGGTCCGGCCCGTCAGCGCCGGCGCAAACGAGTGGCTCGGCACTGCGGTGCCAGGCAAGCAGGGTGGGACCGCGGCCTGCTGCGACGATGCAGCACGTCGTCCTTGCGGAACAGACAACCGCAGGAGACCCGAGCAGTGAGCTACCCGAACGTCGAACCGCAGCCCAACTTCCCAGCACTCGAAGCGCGCATCCTCGAGACCTGGGACGAGCAGCGGACGTTCCTCGAATCGATCCTGCGCCGCGAAGCCGAGGGTGCCGTCGAGTACGTGTTCTACGACGGACCGCCGTTCGCCAACGGCCTGCCGCACTATGGCCATCTGCTCACCGGATTCGTCAAGGACGCTGTGCCCCGGTATCAGACGATGCGCGGCAAGCTCGTCCACCGCCGCTTCGGCTGGGACTGTCACGGGCTTCCCGCCGAGGTCGAGGCCGAACGCGAGCTGGGCATCTCCGGGCATCCGGAGATCACCGCCTTCGGCATCGCCAACTTCAACGATGCCTGCCGCACGAGCGTGTTGCGCTACACCGAGGAGTGGGAGCGCTACGTCACCCGCCAGGCCCGCTGGGTCGACTTCGAGAATGACTACAAAACCCTCGACCTCGACTACATGGAGAGCGTCATGTGGGCGTTCCGGACGCTCTGGGACAAGGGCCTGGTCTACGAGGGTTTCAAGGTGCTCGCCTACTGCTGGCGGTGCGAGACGCCCCTCAGCAACACCGAGACGCGGATGGACGACGTGTACTTCGACCGCCAGGATCCTGCGGTCACGGTGGGGTTCGAGCTCGTCGACGACGCCGGCACGCCCACCGGCGAGGTGGTGCTGGCGTGGACGACGACGCCGTGGACACTCCCGGCGAACCTCGCCCTGGCGGTAGGTCCGGACATCCAGTACGTGGCCGTCGAACACGACGGCAAGCGCCTGATCCTCGCGGCGTCGCGCCTCGAGCACTACGCCGCAGACCTGGGCGACGCCGCGACGGTGGCGACGATGCCAGGGCGTGACCTCGCCGGGCGTCGGTACCGACCGCTGTTCGACTTCTTCGCTGACGCCGACGCTCACGGCACCACCGACGCCTTCCAGATCCTCACCGCCGACTACGTAGCGACCGAAGAAGGCACGGGAATCGTCCACCTCGCCCCCGGCTTCGGGGAGGACGACCAGATCGCCGCGAACGCGGCGGGAATCCCGACGATCGTGCCGATGGACGAGCACGGCCGCTACACCGCGGAGGTCCCCCCGTGGGCGGGAGTCCAGGTGCTCGACGCCAACCCGGCCGTCATCCGCCACCTCAAAGAGCACAACTTCGTGCTTCGCCACGAGACCTACAACCACTCGTATCCGCACTGCTGGCGGTGCTCGAAGCCGCTCGTCTACCGGGCGATCTCGTCGTGGTTCGTCGCCGTGACCAAGTTCCGCGACCGGATGGTCGAGCTCAACGAGGACATCACGTGGGTACCCGCTCACGTCAAGCACGGCAGCTTCGGCAAGTGGCTGCAGAACGCTCGCGACTGGTCGATCAGTCGCAACCGCTTCTGGGGGTCGCCGATCCCGGTCTGGCGAAGCGACGATCCGCGCTACCCGCGGACCGACGTGTACGGCTCGCTCGCCGACCTCGAGGCCGACTTCGGGGTGAAGGTCGACGACCTCCACCGACCGGCGATCGACGCCCTCACGCGGCCGAACCCCGACGACCCCACCGGTCGGTCGATGATGCGCCGCGTCCCCGAGGTGCTCGACTGCTGGTTCGAATCCGGGTCGATGCCCTTTGCCCAGGTGCACTATCCGTTCGCCAGCGCCGACTGGTTCGACTCGCACTTTCCCGGTGACTTCATCGTCGAGTACCACCCGCAGACGCGCGGCTGGTTCTACACGCTGCACGTGCTCGCCACCGCGCTCTTCGATCGCCCAGCGTTCCGCACGTGCATCAGCCACGGAACCGTCCTCGGCGACGACGGTTTGAAGATGTCCAAGAGTCTCCGCAACTACCCGGACCCGATGGAGGTCTTCGACCGCCACGGAGCCGACGCGATGCGCTGGTATCTGCTCTCGTCGCCGATCCTGCGCGGCACCGACTTCTCGGTGACGGCCGCCGGGCTGCGCGACACCGCCCGCCAGATCCTCCTGCCGCTGTGGAACGCGTGGTACTTCCTCACGTTGTATGCCAACGCGGCGGACGTGCACGGCGAGGTCCGCGACGGCCTGGAGCGCCCGTTCTCGACGAACGTGCTCGATCGCTACGTCGTCGCCAAGACGCGTGACCTCGTCGAGGACGTCACGAGGGCGATGGATGCCTATGACCTGTTCGGAGCGTGTGCCGCGGTCCGCTCATTCGTCGAGACGATGACCAACTGGTACATCCGGCGCAGCAGGCAACGCTTCTGGGACGGCGATCGCGACGCGATCGACACGCTGCACACCGTGCTCGATGTGCTCGTGAGGGTTGCCGCGCCGCTGTTGCCCTTCGTCACCGAGGAGATCTACGGGGGTCTGCACGGCACCTCTCCGTACTCGTCGCCGCACCTCGCCGACTGGCCGCTTCCCGAGGACCTACCCGGCGACGAGACGCTCGTGCGCACGATGGACGAGGTCCGTGACGTGTGCTCGGCGACGTTGTCGGTGCGCAAGGCCCACGGTCGCCGGGTACGGCAGCCGCTGGCGACGGTTACCGTCGCGGCGCCCGACGCCGAGGCGCTGCGGCCGTTCGTCGACATCATCGCCGACGAGGTCAACGTTCGCGAGGTCGTACTGACGGACGACGTCGGTGCGGTGGCCAAGCACACCTTGCAGGTCGTCCCATCGGTGATCGGTCCGCGGCTCGGCCCGGATACGCAGGACGTGATTCGCGCCGTTCGCGAGGGCAAGTGGGTGTCGGCAGACGACGCTGTAGTCGTCGGCGAGCATCGCCTGGAACCCGGCGAGTTCGTCCTCTCCCTGCAAACGGACGACGACTCGGCGAGCGCAACTCTCGGGAGCGGCACCGGCGTCGTCGTGCTCAACGTCGACCTCACCCCGGAGTTGGAGATCGAGGGGCAAGCTCGCGACCTCGTCCGCATGGTCCAGCAGGCACGGCGAGATCGTGACTTGGCGGTGACCGACCGCATCGCCCTGCGGATCGCCGGCGACGAGCGCTGGGCCACCGTCGTGCGAACCCACGAGAAGTTCATCGCCGACGAGACGCTGGCGGTCTCCTTGGAGATCGACGACGGCGGCAGCGATGCCCCGGAGATCGATCTCCAGGTCGTCGAGGACTGGCAGCGCCCCTGACCCCGTCACCGGCGTCTGAGTAAGCGTGTAAGCCCGTGGACGGCTTACACGCTGACACAGAGCTGTCGGATCACGGCGGTTGGAGCGCCTCAGCGGTGTAGAACGACCCCGAGTTCCACAGCAGGAACCCGCTCGCCCCGGCGCTGAGCGCGGCGTCGATCTGGGCGCGCACTTCCGCCGGGCCATAGGCCACGCCGCCTGCCGAGAAGCCCTGCAGCCACGGCACGACGGCGGCGCCGCTCCCGGTGACGACGTGGGCGAAGTCGGCGATGCTCGCCAGGACGATGTCGCCCGGCTGGCGGAGGGGGTCTGCCACGCCGTACTCGCCGGCCCCCCAGTGCGACGGGTAGACCATCGGCGCCACGTAGTCGACGTGCGGGGCGAGGAGGCGGATGTCCTGGGCGATCTGCTCCGGTCGAGTGGCGGCGATGCCGAACACGGACACCCCGAGGAGGACGTCGGTGCGGCCGAGTTGGGCGTCGGTGTCCGCCACGAAGCGGGCCACGGCGACATCGGGGGCGCTCTGCAGGCCAGGGAAGTACATCGCCGCCGTGTCGCCCTCCGGCCGCCGGACATAGTCGTAGAGGATCTCGTCGAAGCCCAGCTCGGCGCCCTCCACGGCGAGATCGATGAGGTACTGACGGACCTCGGCGCTGGCGAGGTTGGTGAACGCTGCAGTGCCGTAGTCCGTCGACAGCGGGCCTCCCGATCCCTGGAGGACGATCATCTCCGGGCGATCGTTCTCCCAGGCCCACGATGCGACGACCGGGTCGAGAAAGCACACGATGCGACCGATCACCCGAACGCCGAGGGCATGCAACTCGTCGAGCGCCGCACCCGCGTCGTAATGACCACGCGCCGCTCCGCTGGAGACCGCCAATGGCACGGTGCTGGCGTAGCCGATCTCGCCGCTCTCGTCCTTGATGTCGAGCTGTACGGCGTTGATCAGGCCGCTTCTGGCGAGCTGCAGGATCGGCTCGCGCACTGCCGGATCCGCCCACCCGCGGGCGGACACGTGAACCGCGCTGGTGGGCGGGTGATTCGTCGCCGGACCATTGGCGACGACGGCAACGGTGGCTGTCGCCGAGTTGCCCTCCCCGTCGGTCGCCACGAGCGCTACCTCCCTGACGTCGGCCGCCACCGGGACGGAGAAGGCGCCCCCGGGCTCGATCGTGATCGACTGGCCGTTGGCGGTGATCGCCACGGTGGCGTCGGACAGGCCACGCAGGAGCGTGGGACGGGCTGCCGTGGGGATGGGGACGGCTGCGGGCACGAGCAGCGCCGGGCCGGTCGGGTCGTAGGTGAACGTTCGCTCGACGCGCCCTCCGCCGATGCCGAGCCTGCCCGGCTGTGAGACGACCAACTCGTTGGGGCCCTCGATCACGAGGCCGCGGAGCGCTTCTGCACCGACGACGAGCCCGCCGGCGACGGACGACACCGGCACCTCGTCACCGTTGAGGTGCACGCGCACGTCGTCGGTGCCGCGCCCGCTCGTCACCCGAACGACCAGCGTCGGAAGGTGGCGTCGGGAAAGCTGTTGCCCGTCGACGAGGCCGTCGACCTCCAGCGTCGACCGCGTCGACGCAATCAGGCACACCGCCGGCGACAACCATGGCGAGAACGAGAGCGACGACGAGGGCATGGGCCGGACGGGGAAGCGACGGCAGCCGGCGACGCACCGCCGATCCGCTCTCGTCGTCCGCGACGACCATCGGCCGGATCACGACCGTCGGGCGTGCGACGTCGCCGACCGACGGTTGCTCGTCGCCCACCCAGCCAACCTTAGGACGCCGGGCCGTTCCCTTATGCCGGAGTCCAGCTATATTGCCCCGTCCGATCACGGCGACGGGGAGGCTCGCGGCGCATGGCTACGACGAAGAAGACCACCAAGACGTCACCATCGGGGCGTAAGGCGCCGAGCGCGGCAGCCACCAAGGCCGCCGCGCCTGCCCCGAAGAAGACCGCCAAGTCGGCTGCGAGGGCGAAGCCGGCAAAGCAAGCGACGGCCCCGACGAAGCGCGCCGCTGCCAAGACGACAGCTGCGCCGCAGCGGTCGACCAACACCAAGAAGGCGACCACCAAGCGAACCGCAGCCACCAAGCACACCGCCCCACCAGCGGTCGCCGGCGTTGCCGACGGTGGTGCGAGCGACCACGACGTGGTACCGGCCCCTCGTGGTCACACCAAGGACGGCATCGCCTACACCAAGGACTTCGACGCCAAGTTCCTCAAGGTTCAGCGTGACCTGCTGGCGGCCGAGCGTCAATCGCTCGTCGGGCAGGCCGACCGCCTCGAAGACGAGGCCAACTCGCTCATCGAGGACGGCGAGATGGGTGACGTGCAGTTCGACGACGAGAGTGGTGAGGGCGACACGATGGTCGTCGAGCGTGAGCGTGACCTGGCCCTGTCGGCGCAGGCGCGTCAGACGGTCTCCGACATCGATGCCGCCATCGAGCGACTGGCCGTCGGCACCTACGGCTATTCGCTGGTCTCCGGTAAGCCGATCCCGCGTGAGCGCCTCGAGGCGATCCCCTGGGCGACCGAGCTCGTCGAGGAGAAGGTTGGCGGCATCGGCCGGCGATGAGGTGAGTGGCACGGCTGCGCTTGAGCGGCTGCGCGTGATGCGCTGGCCGCTCGTCATCGCCATGGCGGTCGTGTTCCTCGACCAGCTCACCAAATTCTGGGCGCTCAACGCCCTCGACGACGGACATGTCATCGACCTCGTCGGATCGCTGCGCCTGAAGCTGGCGTTCAACACCGGGATGGCCTTCTCGCAGGGCGAGGGGATCGGGCCGTTCATCCCGATTCTGGCGATCACCGTCGTCGCCTTCTTGCTGATGGCCGTGGGCCGATCGTCAAGCCGCTGGTTCACGCTCGGCGTGGGCCTTCTCGTCGGCGGGACGCTGGGCAACGTCGTCGATCGACTGTTCCGCGGTGACGGCTGGTTCAGTGGCGCCGTGGTCGACTTCATCGACGTGCAATGGTGGCCCGTGTTCAACCTCGCAGACGCCGCAATCGTGGTCGGCGGTGGGCTGCTGTTGGTGACCTCGCTACGCGCGTCATGATCGCCGACGAAGTCCCGGCGGCGCTCGCAGGGGAGCGCCTCGACCGGGTGGTGGCGCTACTCGCCGACGTCAGTCGGTCGACGGCCACCGAACTGATCGCCGGCGGGGCCGTGCAGGTCGACGGCGCCGTGGCCAGCTCGGGCAAGGTGCGCCTCGACGCCGGCGCGCACGTGGCGATCGAGACCACGGCGATCCCCTCACCTGCGCTCCCGCAGGGTGACGAGGACGTCCGGTTTGCCATCGTCCACGTCGACGAGGACGTGATCGTCGTCGACAAACCCGCCGGATTGGTGGTCCACCCCGGCGCCGGCAACCCCGATGGAACGCTGGTCAACGGCTTGTTGGCGCGATTTCCCGACATCGCCGAGGTCGGCGAGCGGGGCCGCCCAGGCATCGTCCACCGACTCGACGCCGGGAGCTCTGGACTCCTCGTCGTCGCCCGCACGGCTGCCGCCAGCGAGTCCTTGATCGCCCAATTCGCCGCGCACACGGCCGGTCGGCGTTACGTCGCCCTGGTGTGGGGGCATCCCGCCGCTGCCCATGGAATGGTCGATGCCCCGATCGGTCGCGATCCGAGCGACCCGACGAGGATGGCGGTGGTCGCCGATGGGCGCCCAGCACGCACCGAGTACGAGGTCGTCGAGGAGTTGGAGGCGCCTGCTGACGTGGCCCTGCTGTCGTGTCGACTGGAGACGGGACGCACCCACCAGATCCGTGTGCACCTGGCGGCGGTCGGACATCCCCTCGTCGGCGACGTCGCTCTACGGCCCCGGGCGTACCACGTTGGGACTCGGCCGCCCGTTCCTGCACGCCGCCGAGTTGAGCTTCGACCACCCGGGCTCGGGCGACCGCAGGTCGTTCCACAGCGACCTGCCTACCGATCTCGCCGGGATGCTCGAAGCGCTGCGTCGCTGAGCGGTGTTCAGTCTGCGCCGGCGTCGACACCGGATTCCGGCCACGGCGCCTGACCGCGGGCCATGCTGGCGACCTCGGCCAGGGTGTAGCTCGACAGATGCTTGCGCATGAACTCGCTCGCTTCGTTCCACACGGCGATCAGCACGCACTGACCCTCGTGGTCGCACGCCCCGTCGCGGTGTGGCTCACCGAAGTCGCCGACCGAGATCGGCCCGTCGACGGCCGAGACGATCTCCGACAGCTGAATCCCGGCAGGGTCCCGCGACAGCACGTAACCGCCACCGACGCCACGCTTCGAGCGCACCAAGCCGGCGCCTTTCAGGGCCAGCAGGATCTGCTCGAGGTAGGGCTGTGGGAGACCGGTGCGCTCGGCGATGTCGCGAACGGACGTCGGCCCGGCGTCGTCGGAGTGCAAGGCGAGCGAGAGCAGCGCGCGGCACGCATAGTCACCTCGAGTCGACACGCGCACACCGACAATCTAGGGCCGCAGGGCTACGGTGATCGCCGGATGCCCAGTGTCGATCTCGCGCCGATCATTCCGGACTACCTCGGCCCAAACGTCCGCGGCATCATTCCGGCCCTTCTCGGGCCTGGCGATTGGTCGCGATCGCTACCGTCTTGGTTTCCAGAACCGGTACGCCACGCCAGCCAGGTGGTCGTGCTGATCGTCGACGGACTCGGTTGGGACCAGTTCGTCGAGCACCGGGCACTGACGCCGTCGTTGGCGGCGATGACCGGCGGGGCGATCACGACGGTCGCTCCGACGACGACTGCCACGGCGCTGGCTTCGATCGCCACCGGGCTCACGCCGGGGGAGCACGGCCTGGTCGGGTATCGGATGTCGGTGCGGGGCGAAGTACTCAACGTGTTGCGCTGGGCGGCCGGCGACTCCGACCGGCGCCGCGCCATGCCGCCGACGCAGGTCCAACCGTTCGCCCCGTTCCTCGGACTCGCCGTTCCCGTCATCTCGCCCGCCGAACTCGAGCGATCGGCGTTCACGGAGGCCCACCTACGCGGGTCGCGACCTGTCGGCTACCGAGCCCCGTCGGCGATCGCTGTCGAGGTCCGGCGACAGCTCGGCGCCGGCGAGCGGTTCGTCTATGCCTACTACGGCAGCGTCGACAAGACGGCCCACGAGCGCGGTTTCGGGGAGTACTACGACGCAGAGTTGCAGATGGCCGATCACCTCGTCGCCACGGTCCTCGACGTCCTGCCGCCGGGCGCCGTGCTGCTCGTCACTGCGGATCATGGGCAGGTCGAAGTCGGCGACCGAGTGCTCGTGCCGGATCCGGCGGTGATGGCGATGGTGGCGACGCAGTCGGGCGAGGGCCGGTTCAGGTGGTGGCACGTCGACAGAGCGTCGGTCGACGAGCTCGCCAAGGCGGCGATCGATGCCTACGGTGACGTCGCCTGGATCGTGACCCGGGAGCAGGTACTCGACGAGCAGTGGTTCGGGCCCACCGTCTCAGGTCCGGTGGCCGCCCGCCTCGGCGATGTCGCCGTGGTCGCCCGCGAAGCGGTCAGCTTCCACGATCCGCTCGACGCCGGGGCGTTTCCGCTGGTGTGCCGTCACGGTTCGCTGACCAGCGCCGAGGTGCGCGTGCCGCTGCTGGCGTCGGCGGGGGCATGATGAGCAGATGACTGAGAGCGACGAGCGACACCCAGCCAGCGGCAGACGGACCGGTCGAACACGGTGAGGTCGTGGCGGACGCTCCCGGCGTCGGCGACGGTGAGGCCGTGGCGGAAGGCGATGCCGTGACCTCGCCGGCAAAGGTGATGCGGATCGGGTCGATGGTCAAGGCCCTCCTCGAGGAGGTCCGCGCCGCTCCGCTCGACGAGCCCAGCCGCGAGCGGCTCGCCGAGATCTACGAACGCTCGGTCGTCGAGCTGTCCGAAGCGCTGTCGCCGGACCTCCAAGAAGAGCTCAAGACCCTCGCCCTGCCGTTCCAGGACGGCGTGGTGCCCAGCGAGGGCGAGATCCGCGTCGCCAAGGCGCAGCTCGTCGGCTGGCTGGAGGGCCTCTTCCACGGCATCCAGGCCACGCTGTTCGCCCAACAGCTCGCAGCCCGCCAGCAGCTCGAGCAGATGCGCCAACTCCCTCCGGGTGCCGCCATCCCGCCCGAGCTGCGCCAAGCCCTCGAACGCCAGCCTCCCGAAGAACGAACGGGCACGTATCTCTAGCGTTCCCCGGCAGAGTATGGTGAGAAGAATTACAGCCGTGTAAGCACCTCGGGTGCTGAGTGAGCCGAGAGAGTCCGACCAAGGTGGGCGATTCGTTCACGCACCTCCACGTCCACACCGAGTTCTCGATGCTCGACGGCGCCGCCCGCCTCGACGAGTTGGTCGCCAGGGCCGTCGCCGACGGACAGCCGGCGATGGGCATCACCGATCACGGCAACATGTACGGGGTCCTCGACTTCTACAAGGAGTGCCAGCGCCACGGCATCAAGCCGGTGATCGGCACGGAGGCCTACATGGCCCACGACAACCGGGCGGAGCGACCGGCGCGCCGGGGTCGCTCCGACGACTCGGGCGGCGACACGGAAGCCGGCAACAAGCTCTATTACCACCTCACACTGCTCGCCGAGTCGAACACCGGCTATCGCAACCTCATCCAGCTGGCGTCGCGAGCGTTTCTCGAGGGCTACTACTACAAGCCGCGGCTCGACTGGGAGCTGCTCGCCGACCACGCCGATGGCGTCGTCGCCACCACGGGGTGCCTCGGCGGGCACGTCCTCCAGTCACTGCTGCGCGGCGATGTCAAGGGCGCCACCGCCAAGGCCGCCCGGCTGCAGGACATCTTCGGACGCGACAACCTGTTCGTCGAGTTGCAGGACCACGGCATCCCCGAGCAACGACAGACCAACCCTCAACTGATCGAGCTGGCCCGACGGATCGGCGCTCCGCTGCTCGCCACCAACGACTCGCACTACACCCACCGCGAGGATCACGAGGCCCACGACGCCCTGCTCTGCGTGCAGACCGGTTCGATGTTGTCGGATCCCAAGCGCTTCAAGTTCGACGGCCAGGAGCACTACCTGAAGACGGCCGACGAGATGCGCTATCTGTTCCGCGACTACCCCGAGGCGTGCGACAACACGTTGTGGATCGCCGAGCGGGCCGACGTCGAGATCGAATTCGGCAAGGTCGAGCTCCCCGACTTCCCGCTGCCCGAGGGGTTCACCTCCGCCGACGACTACCTCGCTCACCTCACCTGGGAGGGTGCCCGTCAGCGCTGGGGTGCCGAACTGGCGGACCCGGCTGTGGCCGGTGCCCAGAAAGATCTCGTCGAGCGGGTCCAGTTCGAGCTGGAGACGATCGCCTCGATGGGCTTTTCGGCCTACTTCCTCATCGTGTGGGACCTCATCGGCCATGCCAGGCGCAACGGCATCCGCGTCGGGCCCGGCCGTGGCTCGGCGGCGGGATGCGCCGTCGCCTACTGCTTGTGGATCACCGACCTCGACCCGATCCGCTACGACTTGCTGTTCGAGCGGTTCCTCAATCCGAGCCGCATCTCGATGCCCGACATCGACATGGACTTCGACTCGCGGTACCGGGACGAGATGATCCGCTACGCATCGGAGAAGTACGGCCGCGAGCACGTCGCCCAGATCATCACGTTCGGCACGATCAAGGCCCGCAACGGAGTCCGCGACGCGGCGCGGGTGCTGGGCATGCCCTACGCCGTCGGCGATCGCATCGCCAAGGCCATGCCACCGCTCGTGATGGGCCGGGACACGCCGTTGAAGTACTGCATGGAACAGAGCGACAAGTACGTCGACGGCTACAAGGCGGCATCAGAGCTCCGAGCGATGTACGACGCCGACCCCGAGGTCAAAAAGGTCGTCGACGTCGCCCGCGGCCTCGAAGGCTTGAAGCGATCGGACGGCATCCACGCCGCGGCGGTGGTCATCACCAAGGAGCCCTTGACCACTTACCTCCCGGTGCAGCGCAAGCCCGAACCGGGCCAGGATGTCGAGTCTGCCCCCGTCATCACGCAGTACGAAATGCACGGCGTCGAGGCCCTCGGGCTACTCAAGATGGACTTCCTCGGCCTGCGCAACCTCGACGTGATCACCGACGCCGTGGAGATGATCCGGGCCCGCCACGATCCCGATTTCGACGTCGACCGCGTGCCGCTCGACGATCCGCAGACCTACGACGTGTTGCAGCGGGGGAGCGGCATCGGCGTGTTCCAGCTCGAGGGTGGCCCGATGCGGGCGCTGATGCGCACGCTGCGACCGACGAACTTCGAAGACGTCGCTGCCCTGCTGGCCCTCTACCGCCCAGGTCCGATGGCCGCCAACATGCACACCGACTACGCCGATCGCAAGAACGGCCGCAAGCCGATCGTCTACGACCACGACGACCTCATCGAGGTCCTCGGCGACACGTACGGGCTGATGGTCTACCAGGAGTCGATGATGCGGGTGGCCCAGAAGGTCGCTGGCTACTCGTTGGCCGATGCTGACAACCTCCGCAGGGCCTGCGGCAAGAAAAGTAGGCAGCTGATCGCCGTCGAGCGCGAGAAGTTCGTCGACGGGGTCGACCGTATGGGCTACGGCCGGACGTTGGGCACGCGCTTGTTCGACATCATCGAGCCGTTCGCCGACTACGCCTTCGGCAGGAGCCACGCGTTTGGCTATGCCCTCATCGCCTACCAGACGGCGTACCTCAAGGCCCACTACCCGGTGGAGTACCTCGCCTGTCTGCTGACGAGCGTGAAGAGCTCGCTCGAGAAGGCTGCCGTGTACATCGCCGAGTGCCGGGCGCTCGGCGTCAAGGTGTTGCCGCCCGACATCAACGTATCGCTGGCCAACTTCACGGCGATGTCGCCCGACGAGGTCGCCCCCGGGGTCGGCTTGCCCAGCGGGTCGCCGGGGGCGATCTCGTTCGGGCTATCGGCGGTGCGCAACGTCGGCGAGGGCCTCGTCGCCCAACTGCTCCCCGAGCGCCAGGCCAACGGGCCCTACAGCAGCTTCCACGACTTCGCCGACCGCGTCCCTGAGCCCGTTCTCAACAAGCGTGCAATCGAGTCGCTGATCAAGGCCGGAGCGTTCGATTCCCTCGGACACCCACGACGCGGCCTACTCGGCGTCTTCGAACAGGTGACGAACACGACGCTCAGTCGCCGCCGCGAACGTGAGCTCGGGGTGATGAGCTTGTTCGGCGACGTCGACCAGTCAGGCAGTGACCTGTACGACGAACGGCTCCCGGTGCCCGACGTCGAGTTCGACAAGACCGAACTCCTGCGGGCCGAAAAGAGATGCTCGGCCTGTACGTGTCCGACCACCCCCTGTTCGGCAAGGAGGGGGCGCTGCGCCGCAAGATCGACCAGAGCATCGGCGACCTCGACGACCTCGACGACGGGACCACCGTGCACATCGGCGGCGTCGTCACCGGGCTGAGCAGGCGGTTCACCAAGCGCGGCGACCAGATGGCCACGTTCACCCTCGAGGACCTCGCCGCCGAGGTCGAGGTGACGTTGTTCCCCAGGACGCTCACGGAACACGGCCACAAGCTGGCCGACGACCTGATCGTCGCGGTTCGCGGCCGTCTCGACAAACGCGACGAAAGTCGCACCACCGTGATCCTCCAGTCGTTGGAGGTGCTCGCCGGGCTCGAGGACGGTGCCCCGACGTTGACGGTGAGCATCCCTGCCGTACGCCTCGGACCTGGTGAGATCGACCGCTTGCGGCACGTGCTGGCGGCCCATCCGGGCAGCTCTCCCGTCGTCTTGGACCTCGGCACGGAGCGGGTGCGGCTGACCGACGAGTTCTGCGTCGATCTCGACCGGGTCGTGCCGGAGATCCGGATGGCCTTCGGGCATAGTGCAATCGCCCTGTAGAATGCGATTCTCCAATTGTGGGTCGTCGCCGCGGCGGCGACGCGTGACCGGGAGAGGAAGATGGCCGTCAGGGTGCAGACAAACGATGCTTCGGCACTCACTGATAGTGACCTCGACGAACTCGCCTCGATGGGCGGATCGTTCGGCATCGGTGAGGTGTCCAAGGCGAAAGAGGACTGGGTCCTGATCACCACGGCCCGCATCGACGACAAGCTGCATGGGTTCATGTTTTCCACCCTCGAGCGCATCGGCGGGACTCCCTGCGTGCTGCTCGGGCTGATCAGCGTGAAGCGCACCACCAAGCGTGACCAGGTCCTCCGCGGCCTGATGAAGGAGGCCTACCACCGGGCCTTGATGGCGTTCCCGGACGAAGATGTCGTGGTCGGTTCCCGGTTCGTGAGCGCCGATGCGATCATCGCCTTCAAGGATCTCGACGACGTCACCCCGCGGCCGGGCGTCCGCGCCGTCGGCGAGGAGCGGGCCTGGGGTCGACGCCTCGCCAAGCGCTTCGACTGCGACGCCGGCTACGACGAGCAGTCCTTTGCCGCCAAGTCGAACGCCCAGAAGGGCTTCGTCGACTACGAGGCGTCCAAGCCCGAGTCGGTCGATCCCGCCCAGGTCGCCCTGTTCAAGGCTGCGCCGAAGGACTGTGGGGCACTCATCGTCTACGGCTGGACGATGGCCGAGGACCTCGTCAAGCTCGGCGCCCGCACCTGAGCGACGCCCTCGCTGAGGTGGTGCGCCGACGGCGCATGACCCGGGCCTTTCGAACCGAACCGCTCCCCGCTGAGCTGCTCGATCACCTGGTCGACCTCGCCTCGCGGGCTCCCAGCGCCGGCAAGGCCCAGGGATGGCACCTCGTCCTGCTGACCGGCGACGACACGGCACGATTCTGGGACGTCACGTTGCCGCCGGACGAGCGCCCTCGATTCGCCTTCCCGCACCTCCTCGATGCGCCGGTGATCGCCCTCCCGCTGGCCGACCCACAGGCCTATCTCGACCGCTACTCCGAGGCCGACAAGGCAGCCAGTCAGCTGGGGGAGTCCACCGTCTCGTGGCCGGCGCCGTACTGGACGATCGACACGGCGATGGCGGTGATGACGCTGCTCCTCGCCGCCGAGGACGTCGGGCTCGGCACGCTGTTCTTCGGCGTGTTCCGGGGCGCCGCCGAGCTCCGGGCGTCGCTCGGGATTCCCGACGATCTGCAGCTGCTCGGGGCGATCGCCTTGGGCTACCCAGCAGACGACGACACCCGCGCCGGAACCTCGGCGTCCAGGCGCCGGCGCCCCCCGGACGAGATCATCCACCGGGGCGCCTGGTGACCGATGGGTGTTCAGGGGACGGAACGGTCCCCTGAACACCCATCGGTTGCGTCCGGGCTCACGGCGGCGTCGGCCAGGTGAGGTGGTAGCCGACGGTGATCGTGGCGCCGGGCTCGAGGGCGATGACGCCCGTGCCGTCGACGCCCTCGTCGGCGAGGCGGATGCCGTCGTTGGCCATCGTCTGCGGCTCGACGCACACGTAGCCTGGCTCGCCGCTGTACACGACGACCTGGGTGATCGGGCCCCGCCAGGTGAGTGTCAGGTCGCCAATGTCGGCGCTCGACCCGGTGAGCCCGGTGAAGCAGCGGTCCAACGGCGGCGCGATCACCGGCTGGCGAAGGTCCTCGCCGGCCTCCACCGGTCGTGGCAGGCCGTCCGGCATCGGCCCGTCGCCAGGCCAGATCAGGTCGGCGGGCACCCGAACGGGCGCGGCGACGAACCACGGATGGATGCCGATGCCGGCCGGAACGAGCCACGGGGCGAGGTTCTCCAGCTCGATCTCGAGGTCGAGGGCGTCGGCGTCGAGCACGAACCGCTGCGTCGCCCGCACGTGGTAGCGGTCGAGGGCGACCTCGACCGCCAGCGTCGCGTCCGTGCGCCCGGCGCTCTGGACGTCCCACGGCCGCTCGTAGGCGAGGCCGTGGATCGCCGTGCCGTCCGGCCAGTTGACGGGCACGTTGATCGTCGACCCGGCAAAGCGGGCGACACCGCCGCCGATCCGGTTGACCCACGGCAGCATCGGATACGAACCCCACCACGGCCAGCCGAGGCCGGCGTGTTCTGGCCCGCGGAGCAGGGCGCGCTCACCGACCGTGATCTGGGCGATGCGGCCGCCGAGGTCAGGATGAAGGTCGACGCGCGCCTGCCCGTCGGTGAGCGACACCACCCGATCCTCGACGGCGTTCATCGCGGCGCCACCGTGCTCGAGCGGACCACGAGGTCCGGGCGAATCCGAACGCTGGTTGCCGAACCGCCGCTCAGCAGCCGCTCGAGCGACGACCACGCACCGCGACGCGAGGGCCGCGAAGTCCTGGCGCACGGTCGTCAGCGCCGGCGTGAAGTAGGCGGAATCCGGGACATCGTCGAAGCCGGCGACGGAGACGTCCCCGGGCACGTCGAGGCCCCGCCTCGGCGAGCGCCGAGAGCACACCGAGGGCCATCTGGTCGTTCGCCGCGAACACGGCGGTGGGAACTCCGTCGGCGATCAATTGACGGCCGGCGACAAAGCCGCTCGCCGAGCTCCAGTCTCCCGCATACGCCCGTTCGGCGGGGAGCTCGGCGGCGTGCAGCTCGTCGCGCCATGCTCGCTGCCGAGCGGTCGCCTCCGGCGAAGTGGGCGGGCCAGCAACGAAGGCGATGTCGCGATGGCCGAGCTCGAGGAGATGCCGCATGACGAGTCGGGCGCCGGATCGGTTGTCCAGGGCCACCGTGGCGAGCGAGGGGCGGGCCGGACGAAAGTCTGCGCACATCGTGACGACCGGCATGTCGGCGGCGACGATCCCCGCGGCGGCCAGCCACTCGCGCTCGGGGGCGATGAGCACGACGGCCTCTGCCGCCTGGTCCTTGAAGTGCTCCACCGCATCGCCGAGCGCCGCAGCCGACGTGTCGGCGACACTCGCCAAGCTCACGAAGTAGCCGGCCTCGCGAGCGGCGACCTCGACGGCGATCATCGAGCTCGTCGGCCCGTACAACTCGGTTCTCGGCGTGAGCACGCCGATTACGCCGGATCGGCGCGTGACGAGCGAGCGGGCCGCCGCGTTGCGCCGGTAGCCGAGCTCGGCGATCGCCTGGCGGACCCGTTCCTTGGTGTCAGGGCGGACGTGCGGGTGGTCGTTGAGCACCCGCGAGACGGTCTGGTGGGACACCTGGGCGACGCGGGCGACGTCGTGCATTCCTGGCGGCCGTGGTGCGGCCGGGACGTCACGCACGGCGATCACGTCCCAGCGTGATCACCCGCTGCATGACGATGAACCCGAGCACGAGCAACCCGCTGGCAATCCTTGTCCAGCCCGAGTTGAGCGTGCCGCTGAACCTGATGATCGACGAGATCGTGCCGATGACCAGGACGCCGAGCAACGACCCGACGATGAACCCGTAGCCACCGGTGAGCAAGGTCCCGCCGATCGCCACGGCGGCAATGGCGTCGAGCTCCATGCCGATCGCGTGCAGTGGGTTCCCCGACTGGACGGCGTTGAACGTGTAGAGCATTCCGCCGATCGACGCACACAAGCCACTGATGGCGTACACGCCGATCTTGACCCGCGGCACCGGTAGGCCCATCAGCACCGCCGACGGCTCGCTGCCACCGATGGCGTACACGGTGCGCCCGAACCGGGTGTAGTGCAACACGTAGAAGCCGATCACGACCATCGCCAGGGCGATGAGCACGGCCGGGGTGATCGTCGTGTCGGGGAGGATGGTGAGGCGCTTGCGTGACATGTAGACGAAGAACCGCTCGCGGATCGGGATCGACGGGATGGAGATCACGTAGCACAGGCCGCGAGCGAGGAACATGGCTGCCAGCGTGGCGATGAACGGCTGGATCCGGAAATAGTGGATCAACATGCCGACGCTGAGTCCGAGCATCGTCCCGGTGAACAAGACGAGTGGGATGGTCGCAGCGGCCGGCCAGCCACCCTCCATCAACCGCGCCGCGATCATCGCCGAGAGGGCGACGACGGCGCCGACCGAAAGATCGATGCCGCCCGTGAGGATCACGAACGTCATGCCCCACGGCGAGGGCGATGAGGTGCGAGTTGGTGATCAGGATGTTGGCGAGCACCTGGCCGGTGAAGAAGTTGTCGTAGAGCAGCGCGCCGACCGCCACGGCGACGAGGAGCAACATTCCGGTCGCCGTCACCGGGAGGTAGCGGCTCCACGACCGGGACAGCGAACGAGGTGCGGGGAGCGTGGCTACCGACATCACGGCTCCCGGTTGGCGTTGGCGCCGAGGTCGACGAGCTCGCCGACGTCGCGGAGCGGGGCGGTCTCGAGCACCGATGGCGCGGTGTCGCGAACCGGTGGTGGGATGACCGGCCGGTCGCTGCGGACGGCACGAAGGGCCATGGCGCGGAACTCGGGGGACTGGATGAGGCACACGGCGGCGACGACGCCGGCCTTGTACACGAGGGTGATCTCGGGGGCGATGCCGAGGATCAGGATCATCGTCGTCATCGTCTGGATGATGAATGCGCCGATCACCGTTCCGGCCAGCGAGAAGCGCCCGCCGGCGAGCGACGTGCCGCCGATCACGACGGCGAGGATCGCGTCGATCTCCAAGAACATGCCCGTGCTGTTGGGGTCTGCGGCGGTTGCGTCGGACGTGATCATCAGCCCGGCAAGTCCGGCGAAAACGGCGCACACGATGTACACGGTCCACGTGATCGAGCGGGCCGGTACGCCGGCCAGCCGGGATGCCTCAGGGTTCCCGCCGACCGATTCGAGCAACACGCCGAGCGCTGTGCGCCGCGTCAACAGGGCGGTGAGCACGACGATGAGGCCGGCGAGGATGATCGAGAACGGCAGGCCGAGCCAGTAGCCGCCGCCGATCATCTCGTAGGGCCGCGAGCTGGCCGTGATGATCCGCTCGTCGGTGATCAACTGGGCGACGCCTCGGCCGGCGGTCATCAGCACGAGCGTGGCGATGATCGGTTGGATCCCGACGACGGTCACGAGGAACCCATTCCACACCCCGCCGAGCGCCGCCAGCAGCAGCCCGATGCCGACCGCCGCGAGCACCGTCATCACGGCATTGGGCGTGGCGGACGAGTCGACGAACGTCGTCGCCGCCGCCGCGGCGATCGCCGCCACCGCCCCGACCGACAGGTCGATGCCGCGGGTAGAGATGACGAGCGTCATCCCCAAGGCCACGAGCAAGGTCGGCGCCGTCCGCCGGAGGATCGTGATCAGGCTCCCGAACAGGTTGCCGTCGACGACGCGGATGTCGAAGAAGACCGGCGACTTGAGGCGGGTGGCGACCAGCAGGGCGACGAGGATCAGCAGCGGCCAAAACAGGCGGTGGGTGACGATCGCCTTCACGGTGCATCCTCGGCAGCCGCCACCGTCGCAGCTCCTTCGGCGATCAGCTGCATCAAGTCGTTGACGGTTGTCCCGCGGTTCTCGAGCTCGGCGACCTTGTGCAGGTCTCGCATCACGACGATGCGCTGGGACAGGCGCAGGACCTCCTCGAGCTCTGCCGAGATGAACAGCACGGAGAGACCATCTTCGGCGAGGGCGGCGACGAGGCGCTGGATCTCCGCCTTGGCGCCGACGTCGATGCCGCGTGTCGGTTCGTCGAGCAACAGAAGCTTCGGCGCCGTCAGCAACCACCGGGCGAGGAGCACCTTCTGTTGGTTGCCCCCGGAGAGGTTGGAGACGATCGCTTCCGGGTCCGGGGGGCGGATGTCGAGGGCCTTGATGTACTTGTCGGCGAGTTCGGTCTGCTGGCGGCGGGGGATCGCCCGCGCCCAGCCGCGCGCCGACTGCATCGCCAGCACGATGTTGGCGCGGACGCTGAGGTTGCCGACGAGTCCTTCCGTGCGGCGATTCTCCGAGGCATAGGCGATGCCCTTGCCGAGGGCGACACGGGGGTTGCGCAGGCGCACCGGCTGTCCCTCGATGGTCACGGTGCCGCTGTCCGCCCGGTCGGCGCCGAACAGCAGGCGGGCAGTCTCGGTGCGACCAGACCCGAGCAGGCCGGCCATCCCGAGCACCTCGCCGCTGCGCAGTTGGAGATCGAGGGGGACGAGGCCCGACTTCCGTCCGAGGTGCTCGGCCTCCAGGAACGTCGGATGCGTGGGCGCATCCACCACCGTCTCGTGAACCTCGTGCTCCAGGGCCTCGAGCACCGCCAGCTCACGACCGATCATCTTCGACACCAGTTCCAGACGGGGCAGCTCGGCAGTCGGGTATTCGCCGACAAGGCGGCCATTGCGCAGCACGGTGATGCGGTCGGCAATGCGGTAGACCTGCTCGAGGAAGTGAGTGACGAACAGCACGGCCACACCTGACGCGCGCACCCGCTCGACGACCTCGAACAGCTCATCGACCTCTCTCGAGTCGAGGCTCGAAGTCGGCTCGTCGAGGATCAGCACCCGGGCATCGATCTCCATCGCCCGGGCGATCGAGACGAGTTGTTGCACGGCGATCGAGTGCGACTCCAGCGGCGACGCCGGATCGATGTCGAGGTGCAGCTGCTCGAGTACCTCGGTGGCCCGGCGCCGCATCAGCGGCCAGTTGATCCTCCCGAACCGTCGTGGCTCGCGTCCGAGCATCGTGTTCTCGGCGACCGAGAGGTTGGCGGCCAGGTTGACCTCCTGGTACACCGTGGAGATCCCCGCCGCCTGGGCTTGCGCCGGGCTGTGGATGTCGAGCGGTTGCCCGCCGAGCAGGATCTCTCCGCCGTCGATGCGGTAGACGCCGGTCAGCGCCTTGATCAGCGTCGACTTGCCGGCGCCGTTCTCGCCGAGCAGGGCGTGGACCTCGCCAGGGAACAGCCGGGCGGACACCTCGTCGAGGGCGAGTACACCGGGAAACGCCACGGTGATGTCCCGCATCTCGACGGCGGGTGCGCCGGCCCCGCGGGGTTGGTCGGTCTGGCTGGTGTGGGTGAGCATCGTCGTGTGGTGTGCGGAGCCCGACGGCGACCCGCCGCGGCTGGGTGCCGAGGGCACACCCAGCCGAAGCATGGTCGAATCGACTCAGTACTGACGATCCGGGAGGGCCTCGACGGCCTGTTCCTGGGTGAACGTCGTCTCGATGGTGACGATGCGCTCAGGGACCTCCTCACCGGCGAGCACCTTGCCGGCGATGTCCATCAGCTGTGGCCCCAGCAGCGGGTTGCACTCGACGATGAAGTTGATCTTGCCGTCGGCGAGCGCCTGCATGCCGTCGCGGACTGCGTCGACCGTGACGATCTTGATGTCCTCGCCTGGAACGAAACCGGCCGCCTCGATGGCCTCGATGGCGCCCAGGCCCATGTCGTCGTTGTGGGCGTAGACGAGGTCGATCTCCGAATGTGCCTGGAGGAACGCCTCCATCACTTCCTTGCCGCCTTCGCGGGTGAAGTCGCCGGTCTGCGAGGCGATGATCTCGAACTTCTCGTCCGCGAGCACCGTGCGGAATCCCTCGGCGCGGTCAAGGGCCGGTGCCGAACCGGTGGTGCCCTCGAGCTCGACGATGTTGACGTGGTCGGCGTCGGCGAACTCCTCGGCGACCCATTGTCCGGCCTTTTCGCCCTCGAGCACGAAGTCCGAGCCGAGGAACGTGACGTACAGGCCCTCTTCCTCCGACTCGATGGCCCGGTCGGTGAGCACCACGGGGATCCCGGCGTCACGGGCTTCGACGAGCACGGCGTCCCAGCCGGTCTCGACGATGGGGGAAAAGGCGATGATGTCGACGCCTTGTTCGACGAACTGGCGGATCGACTCGACCTGAGCCTCCTGCTCGCCCTGGGCGTCCGTGAAGATCAGCTCGACTCCGGCTTCTTCTGCAGCGGCCTGAATCGACTGTGTGTTGGCCGTTCGCCAACCGCTCTCGGCGCCGACTTGGGCGAAGCCCATCGTGTAGCCGCTGAGGTCAGGGATCTCGATGGCCGCTCCAGGGTCCGCCGTGGCTTCCGGGGCGCTGTCGTCGCCCGGTGTGGTGCTCGATGACGCGGACGTCGCGCCAGCGGCGGCCACCGAGCCGAGCGTTAGCGCGATCGCGAACGCCGAAACTTTTCTCTTCAACACTGCGTTGTTCTCCATTCAGGCCAGGTTGTGTGATACGCCGCCATGCAGGTGTCCGCTCGGTGCGGTTCGTGCCTGTGCCCGATCCCCCATGTCGACCGCGGATCGTGTGATCCGTGGGGCCAATTGTTAACGCTAACAAGAGGGCCGGTCAAGACTTGACAAGAATGGCTGTGAACGTTCACAGTGACGAGCGAATGTCCACTGAGCATGCTGTCCGGTACGTCGTGGGCGTCGACTTCGGAACGCTGACGGCACGCGCCCTCGTCGTGAGCGTCGCAGATGGAGCAGAATTGGGCACCGCCGTGCACGCCTACCGCCATGGAGTGATCGACCGCCAGCTACCGGTTTCCGGCGAAGCGCTGCCACCCGACTGGGCACTCCAAGCGCCAGCGGACTATCTCGAATCGATGGGCGAAGCAGTCCGCGGGGCAATCGCCGACGCGGGCATCGACGCCACCAGGGTTGTCGGCATCGGCACCGATTTCACGGCGTGCACGATGGTGCCGACGCTTGCTGACGGCACGCCGCTGTGCGATCTCGGCGAGTTCAAGGACCGCCCGCACGCCTACGTCAAGCTCTGGAAGCACCACGCCGCGCAACCAGAGGCCGATCGGATCAACGAGCTCGCCGAGCGGCGGGCCGAACCGTGGATGGCGCGCTACGGCGGGTTGATCTCGTCCGAGTGGGAGTATGCGAAGGGTCTCGAGCTGCTGACCGATGCCCCCGACGTCTACGACGCGATGGAGCGGTGGGTCGAGGGCGCCGACTGGATCGTCTGGCAGTTGTGCGGGGAGTACGTCCGCAACGCGTGCAGCGCCGGGTACAAGGGCATCCTTCAGGACGGCCGGTATCCGAGCCGCGAGTTCCTCGGCGAGCTCGACCCGCGGTTCGCCGATTTCGTGTCGGCCAAGCTCGACCAGCCGATCGGCCGTCTCGGCGGGCGGGCTGGATCGTTGACCGCCGAGATGGCGGCCCAGCTCGGCCTCCCCGCCGGGATCGCCGTGGCCGTCGGCAACGTCGACGCTCACGTCACGGCGCCGGCGGCCCGGGCCGTGAGCCCGGGGCAGATGGTGGCGATCATGGGGACGTCGACCTGCCACGTGATGAACGGCGCCGAGCTGTACGAGGTCCCCGGCATGTGCGGGGTCGTCGACGGCGGGATCGTCGACGGGCTGTGGGGCTACGAAGCCGGCCAGAGCGGCGTCGGTGATCTGTTCGCATGGCTCGTCGAGAGCGGTGTCCCGCGTCGCTACAGTGACGAGGCCGAGGCTCAGGGCGTGAGCTTGCACGAGTACCTCACGGAGCTCGCCGCCGCCCAGCAGGTGGGCGAGCACGGCCTGCTCGCCCTCGACTGGCTCAACGGCAACCGGTCGGTGCTCGTCAACCACGAGCTGTCCGGACTGATCGTCGGGTTGACCCTGACGACGCGACCCGAGGACATCTACCGGGCGCTCATGGAGTCCACCGCGTTCGGCGCCCGCACGATCGTCGAGGCGTTCGTCGATGCGGGTGTACCGGTCGACGAGTTCATCGTCGCCGGCGGGTTGGCGAAGAACCGGCTGTTGATGCAGATCTACGCCGACGTGTTGCGCCTGCCGCTGTCGTTGATCGGCTCGGAACAGGGCCCGGCGCTCGGTTCGGCGATCCACGCCGCGGTGGCCGCTGGGGCCTATCCGGATGTACCGACGGCTTCATCGGCGATGGGCAAGCTGGAGCCGGCGGTGTACGAGCCGATTGCGGCGAACGCCGATCGCTACGACGAGTTGTTTGCCGAGTACACGACGTTGCACGACTACTTCGGCCGCGGCGGCAACGACGTGATGCGCCGGCTGAAGCGGATCCGCCGCGACGTGGCGAGCGGCGGCACACCATGACGATCGATGCCGAAGTCGCCGCCGAGGTCCTCCGACTGCGGGCCGAGGTCGCCGCGCTGCACGCCGAATTGGTGCGCTACGGCCTCGTCGTGTGGACGGCCGGGAACATCTCGGCGCGCGTCCCCGGTGCCGACCTGCTCGTCATCAAGCCCTCCGGGGTGGCCTATGACGAGCTGGCGCCCGACAACATGGTCGTGTGCGACCTCGACGGGCGCGTCGTCGAGGGCGACCACCGCCCGTCGTCGGACACCGGGGCGTCGGCGTACATCTACCGGCACCTGCCCGACGTCGGCGGTGTCGTGCACACTCACTCGACGTATGCCACGGCGTGGGCCAGCAGGGGCGAGGCGATCCCGTGTGTGCTGACGATGATGGCCGACGAGTTCGGCGGCGAGATCCCCATCGCCCCCTTCGCCCTGATCGGCGGCGAGGACATCGGCGCGGCCGTCGTCGATACGTTGGGCGAGCACCGCTCGAAGGCCGTGCTGCTGAAGAACCACGGCGTGTTCACCATCGGCAAGACGGCGCGCGAGGCGGTGAAGGCGGCGGTGATGTGCGAGGACGTCGCCCGCAGCGTGCACATCGCCAGGCAGCTCGGGGCACCCGTGCCGATCGAGCCGGACGACGTCGACGCCCTCTATCGCCGGTATCAGAACGAGTACGGCCAGGGCTGAGCCCGGAACGCGAGGAACAGGCATGACCGTGACCGACAGGGAGATCTGGTTCCTCACCGGGAGCCAGGACTTGTACGGCGCCGAAACGCTGATGCAGGTCGAGGAGCAGTCGCGCGCCGTTGCCGACCGGCTCGGAGCGAGCCTGCCACTCGGCGTGGGCCTCGTCTGGAAGCCCGTGCTGACCGGCTCGGCGGCGATCCGCCGGGCGTGCCTCGACGCCAACGGCGACGATCGATGCCTCGGTGTGATCGCCTGGATGCACACGTTCTCGCCGGCGAAGATGTGGATCCAGGGGCTCGACGAGCTGCGCAAGCCGATGCTCCACCTGCACACCCAGGCCAACGAGGCGCTGCCGTGGTCGACCATCGACATGGACTTCATGAACCTCAATCAGGCCGCCCACGGTGACCGTGAGTTCGCCCACGTGCAGACCCGCCTCGGGGTCGCCCGCAAGACGGTGGCCGGCCATGTCAACGATCCGCGAGTCGGCGGCCGCGTCGCCGCCTGGGTGCGGGCGAGCGTCGGGGCCAATGCCCTGCGCAACCTGCGCATGGCGCGCTTCGGCGACAACATGCGCAACGTCGCTGTGACGGAGGGCGACAAGGTCGAGGCGGAGCACCGCTTCGGGGTGTCCGTCAACACCTACGGCGTCAACGACCTCGTCGCAGCCGTCGACGCGGTCAGCGATGAGGCGGTCGACGCCGTGGTGTCGTCGTGCCTCGACGCCTATGAGGTCGCCGCCGAGCTGCGCCCGGGTGGCGATCGCGCCGCGTCGCTGCGCGACGCGGCCCGCATCGAGGTCGGGCTGCGCGAGTTCCTCGAGAGCGGCGGGTTCGGTGCGTTCACGACGAACTTCGAGGACCTCGGCGGCCTGCGCCAGCTTCCCGGTCTGGCCGTGCAGCGGATGATGGCCGACGGTTACGGCTTCGGCGGGGAGGGCGACTGGAAGACCGCCGCCCTCGTGCACACGCTCAAGGCGATGTCGGCCGATCAGCCGGGCGGCACGTCGTTCATGGAGGACTACACGTACCACCTCGGCCCGGGCGAGCCGAAGGTGCTCGGCGCCCACATGCTCGAGGTGTGCCCGTCGATCACGACGCGGTGCCGCGGGTCGAGATCCACCCGCTGAGCCATCGGGGCCCGCGAGGACCCGGTCCGCCTCGTGTTCACCGCCGACCCGGGGACCGGCATCGTGGTCGGGCTCACCGATCTCGGCGACCGCTTCCGGCTCGTGCTCAACGGCATCGATCTCGTCGCTCCCGACGAGCCGATGCCCAAGCTCCCCGTCGCCCATGCGGTCTGGCAGCCGCGACCGGACCTGCCGACGGCGCTCGAGTCCTGGCTGCGCGCCGGCGGCCCACACCACACGTGCTTGTCGACGACCGTCGACACCGAGGTGATGACCGATCTCGCAGAGATCCTGCGCACCGAGCTCGTGGTCATCGACGAGCACACGACGACCCGGTCGTTCGCCAACGAGTTGCGCTGGAACCAGGCCTACTACCGCCTGGCGCCCGGCCTCTGACGGCCTCACGATCCGGGAGACCGCGTCAAACGGGCTTCCGGGAGAATCCGAGTCAGGGCCTGACACGGATCTTCCCCAGATTGGCGAATGCCACGAATCTCCCCCAGATGTTGGGACGTACAGCTGGGCGCGGAGGGCGTCGGGGGTGTCGGCGGGGGCTTGGCAGGCGTAGTGCTCGCAGACGTAGGCGAACCCGTCGCGGCGGCCTTCCCACAGCGGGGAGTCGTAGCGCTCGCCCCAGGCGAGCACCATCCGCGGGCGCCAGCCTTGGCGAGCGACGTCGACGAGGTCGGGGCGCTCGCCGGCGACGACGACTTCGGTGATGCCGCGGGTGCGCAGGGCGACGCCGGCGAGGGCGTTGGCGAAGCCGCTCGGCGCCCGGGGACGAGCGGGGCGAGGAGCTGCAGGATGCGGTCGGCGTGGTTGGCGTAGCGGGCCTCGCCGGTCAGCGCAGCGAGGCGGAGGAGGGCGACCGCGGCGGTCGAGTTGGCCGACGGCGTGGCGTTGTCGAAGACGTCCTTCTGGCGCACGATCAGGCGCTCGCCGTCGTCAGGGCGTCGTGAACAGGCCACCCTGGTCGACGTCCCAGAAGTGGTCGAGGAGGGTGTCTGCGGTCGCCGCTGCTTCGGCGATCCACGGCGCCTCGCCCGTCGCCTCGGCGAGGCGGACGAAGGCGTCGATCGAGCGCGGCGTGATCGGCCGCCAGCGCATCGTGCCGCGCCCGCGGCTCACCGCTGGCGTGCCAGGCCCGGCGCCACCGTCCGGTTTCGGCGCGCAGCTCGGCGACGAGGAACCGGGCGGCGTCGACGGCGGCGGCGATCCACGCCGGCTCGCCAAGCACCGCACCTGCCTCGGCGAGTGAGGCGATCATCAAGGCATTCCATTCGGTGAGCACCTTGTCGTCGAGACCAGGCCGCGGTCGCTGCCGGCGCGCCTCGAACAGCGCCTGGCGAGCTGCCTCGATCGCTGCGGGCCGCTGCCAGCCGCCGGGCCAGTCTGCCGATGCGGTTGGGGATCGAGCGGCGAACGCCGTCGTCTTCGAAGTTCCCCTCGTCGGTGATGTCGTAGAACTCGCCGACCGCGACAGCGGCATCGGCGCCGAGGACCTCGGCCACCTCCGCCGGCGTCCACGTGTAGAACAGACCCTCGTGGTTGTGCCCGTCGGTCCCGGGCGAATCGGCATCCTCTGCCGAGGCGAAACCTCCTCCTGATTGGCGCAGATCGCGGAGCACATACTCGACGGTCTCGGCGACGACCTGCCGCCACCGCGGCGCGCCGGTCGCCGCTGCCGCATGGGCGTACACGCGGACGAAGAGGGCCTGGTCGTAGAGCATCTTCTCGAAATGGGGCACGAGCCAGCGCTCGTCGACCGAGTAGCGGGCGAAGCCGCCGCCGAGGTGGTCGTAGATGCCCCCCGACGCCATCGCATCGAGTGAGGTGGAGACCGCGGCGAGCAACGGCGGGGTGCGCTCATCGCCAGCCCCGCGGTGGACGACGTCGGCGAGGAGCAGGTCGAGGGCCATCGTCGACGGGAACTTCGGGGCCCCGCCGAACCCGCCCCATTCCGGGTCGAAGGCGCCGGCGATCGATTCGACGGCGGCCGGGATCGTCGATTCTTCTGGCGCCGCCCCCGGTGTGAACCGCGTGGATCGCGCCAGGGCCTCGCGCAGCGCGGTGACGTTGCTGACGAGCTCGCCACGCCGATCGCGCCACGCGCTGCTCACCGCTTCGATGAGTTGCAGGAACGTCGGCCGGGGGTAGTACGTGCCGCCGTAGAACGGCTCTCCCTGCGGGGTGAGGAACACCGTCATCGGCCAGCCACCGCGGCCGGTCATCGCTTGGACCGCGTCCATGTAGATGGCATCGACGTCGGGACGCTCCTCGCGATCGACCTTCACGTTGACGAACGCCGTGTTCATCGCTGCCGCCACGTCACCGTCCTCGAACGACTCATGGGCCATCACGTGGCACCAGTGGCACGCCGAGTAGCCGACCGACAGCAACACCGGAAGGTCACGTTGCGCCGCGGCGGCGAACGCTTCCGCTCCCCACGGGTACCAGTCGACCGGGTTGTCGCGATGTTGGCGAAGGTACGGCGACGCTTCTGTCGCCAGCCGATTCACGTCGAGTCAGTTCCCTCCGCGTCGGCGGTCGACACCGTCCCGGCTGCTCCCGTGGAGTGGAACCCGCCGTCGACGTGGACGACCTCACCGGTGGTCGCCGGAAACCAGTCGCTGAACAAGGCGACACATGCCTTGGCGACGGGCGTCGGGTCGTTGATGTCCCAACCGAGCGGCGCCCGCTCGTCCCAGATGTCCTCGAACAGCGAGAACCCGGGGATGCTCCTGGCGGCCATCGTGCGCACCGGTCCGGCGGCGACGAGGTTGCAGCGGATCCCGGCGGGACCGAGCTCGCGGGCGAGATAGCGGTTGAGGCTCTGCAACGCCGACTTGGCGACGCCCATCCAGTTGTAGGCCGGAAACGTCACGGAGTTGTCGAAGTCGAGGCCGACGATCGAACCGCCGTCAGTCATCAGCGGCACGAACGCGTCGGCGAGCACCTTCAGCGAGTACGTCGAGATCTGCAGGGCGACGGCGACGTCGTCCCACGTGGCGCCCATGAAGTTGTCGCCGAGCAGCGATTGCGGCGCGAAGCCGATGGCGTGCAGCACGCCATCGACTCGGCCCCACTGGTCGTTCACGGCGTCGCGCACGGCGTCGACGTGGGCGGCGTCGGTGACGTCGAACTCGAGCACCGGGATGTCGCTGCCACCGGGCAGCTTGCGCGCCGTGCGTCTCGTCAGGCTGAGCCCGCGGCCGGCTCCCGTGAGCACCACCTCGGCACCCTCCTGACAGGCGAGCTGGGCGACGGAATACGCCAGCGACGCGTCCGTCAGCACCCCGGTGATCACGATGTTCTTGCCGTCGAGAATCCCCATCGGAAGCCGACCGTAGCCCCTCGCGGTCGCATCTGCAAGGCTCGGTGCCATGCGCATCGGCATCCTCGGCGGTACCGGGCCCGCAGGTAGTGGCCTCGCCGCTCGTCTCGCCAGCATCGGCTACGAAGCCGTCATCGGCTCACGCTCGAAGTACCGGGCGATGGAGACGCGCGACGCCCTCGTCGAGCGGTGGCCGGACCTCGGCGAGCGGCTGCAGTACGGCGACAACCCGACTGCGGCCGGCGCCGATCTCGTCGTGATCGCCACCCCCTGGGACTCGGCGGCGACGACCGCCCAGGAACACGAAACGGCGATGAAGGGCAAGATCGTCGTCTCGATGGCTAACGCCCTCGTGCGGGTGGGCGGCGAGTTCCAGCCGCTCGTTCCGCCCCGCGGTTCGGTGGCCGCCCACGTGCAGGCCGCCGTCCCCGGCTGTCACGTCGTCGCCGCCTTCCATCACCTGCCGGCCAAGGAGCTCGGCAACCTCGGCGAGCCGATCGACTCCGACGTGCTGATCTGCAGCGACGACCACGACGCGATCACCCAGGTCGCCGAGATCGTCGCCAAGATCCCCGGCTGCCGGCCACTCGACGCCGGTGAGCTGTCCAACGCGATGGCCATCGAGGCGTTCACCGCCGTCCTGCTTGCAGCTAAACATCCGCTATAAGACTCGGGTGGCTCCCAAGCTGACCGGCATCAGGCGCGACCCAAGGGCCTCATGACGCTCATGCTCTACGACACCGCCCGTCGGGCGGTGGTGCCGTTCGAACCGCCCGAGCACGTCCTCATGTACACGTGCGGGATCACGCCGTACGACGCGACCCATCTCGGTCACGCGGCGACGTACCTCGCCTACGACGTGTTGCAGCGGCGGCTCATCGATCTCGGCCACCGGGTGACGTGTGTCCGCAACGTCACCGACGTCGACGACCCGCTGTTTGCCAAGGCGCGCGAGCTCGGTGTCCACTACCTCGATCTGGCGGCGGGGGAGGAGGCCCGCTTCGAGGCCGACATGGAGGCGCTCAACGCGCTGCCCGTCGCCTCCCGGCCACGGGCATCGTCGGCGATCCCGGACATTCGCGGCTTCATCGGCATGGTCATCGACCGTGGTTACGCCTACGAGGCCGGGGGCAGCGTGTTCTTCGACGTGTCGAAGTTCGACAGCTTCGGGACCGTCAGCCACTACTCCCGCGACGAGATGCTCGAGTTCGCCCGCCAGCGCGGCGGCGACGTCGACAATCCGCGCAAGCGCGACCCGCTCGACTTCGTGCTGTGGCAACCCTCTGCGCCGGACGAACCGTCGTGGGACACGTTGTGGGGGCCGGGTCGCCCCGGATGGCACATCGAGTGCAGCGCCCTTGCCCTGCGCGAGCTGGGCTCGACAATCCACCTGCACGGCGGCGGCACCGATCTCATCTTCCCCCACCACGAATGCGAACGCGCTCAGTCGGAGGCGGCGACGGGCGAGCCGTTCGTCCGGCACTGGATGCACACGGCGCTGATCTCGATGGACGGCGAGAAGATGTCCAAGAGCCTCGGCAACCTCGTCTTCGTCGACGCCCTCCGCAAGGAGTGGGACGCCGCAGCGATTCGCCTTGGCATCATCGGCCACCACTACCGCACCGAATGGGAGTGGGACGCCGAATTGATGCCGCAGGCCCAGCAGCGGCTCGAGTCGTGGCGCGAGGCGGCGCGTCGTGGCGGGGCCACGGTCGACGTGCTCAGCGCCGTTCGGGAGCGGCTCGACGACGATCTCGACACGCCCGGCGCACTGGCGGCCATCGACGAGGCGTGCGCAGCGGCGGGAGCGGCGACGGCGTCGCCGCGGCGGCCGACCTGCTCGGTGTCGTCCTGTAGGTGGACGACTCCGCGCGAGCGACGAGGCGCCAGCCGAGGAGCGGCCAGCATCGGCGTGCGGGGCCGGGGAACGCAATGAACGGCTTGATCACCGGCAGTCAGCTCCGGCTGGCGGTGCTCGCCCGTCAGCAGCTCCTCGACCGCGCTCCGCCGGCGATGCCGGTCGCCGAGGTGGTCCGGCGGGTTTGTGGTCTGCAGACGCAGTACGCGCCGACCGCCTACATCGGGCTGTGGTCCCGGCTCGCCGGGTTCCAACGGCACGTCCTGACGACCGCTCTGGAGCAGCGCGAGGTCATCCAGGCGACCCTGTTGCGCAACACCATTCACGTCGTCGCCGCCGCCGACTACTGGCCGATGCGCATCGCCGCCAGGGACGCGATGCAGCGGTGGTTCCTGCGCCGTCCCGATGCCCCGCCAGTGCGAACGATGCGTGCCGCCGCGGCGCGGGTGCAGCGGACGATCGCCGGCGGCGGGCAGCTCAGCCGCGCCGAGCTCGACTCTGTGGCCGGCGCGGCCGGCGCGGCCGGCGTCGGCATGTGGGTCGATCTCGTCCGTGTCCCGCCGTCAGGTACCTGGGAACGTCGGCGCGCCGATCGCTTCGGGCTGGCCGAGGACTGGGTCGGCAAGGCTCCCGAGCTGTCGGTGGACGACGCCCGCGACCACGTGGTGCGGTCATACCTCACGGGCTTCGGGCCGGCGTCGGCGAAAGAGATCGCCAGCTTCTGCTCGATGACTGTCGGCGACGTCCGCCCGTGCGCCGAGCGCGTCGCCACGCGGCTCTTCCGGGCCGACGACGGCACGGAGCTCTTCGACCTCGACGATCTCCCGTTGCCCGACGCCGACGTCGCCCCACCCGTGCGGTTCATCGGGAACTGGGAGGCGATCCTGCTCGTCCACGCCCGCCGCGCCCTCGTCATCCGTGAGGAGGACCGTTCCCGGATCTTCACGGCGAAGATCCCGCAGTCACTGCCGACGTTCCTCGTCGACGGCCAGGTGGCCGGGACGTGGAGGTTTGTCGAGGGCACGATCGAAGTCGAGCCATGGATCGAGCTCGGCGCCCGTCGGCGCCGGCAGGTGGATGCCGAGGCTGCCGCCCTCGCCGAGCTCTTCTCTTGACGATCTCAATCGACTGACCATTCATCGACCCTTCATGCACGGCGACCCTGGCAGTCATGTCGGACACGTACGCTGACGCGCGTGGTGAAGGCATTGGGTGCGGGCGCGGCCCAGCAGCGCACTCGGCGCGTCGTCGCCCCGATCGCCAGGTGGCTGTGGGACATCGATCTACGCGGCTTCGAACGGTTGCCGGCCGACGGCCCGGCGATCCTCTGCCCGAATCACATCTCGTTCCTCGACTCGGCGTTCTTGATGCTGTCCGTGCCGCGCAACATCAGCTTCGTCGGCAAGGCGGAGTACATGGGATCGTGGAAGACGAGGTATCTCTTCCCCGTGTTGGGGATGATCCCGATCGACCGATCAGGTGGGTCGAAGGCTGCCATCGCCCTCCAGGCAGCCGGTGACGTGTTGCGCCGCGGCGAGCTGTTCGGCATCTATCCGGAAGGGACGCGCAGCCGCGACGGCCGGCTGCACAAGGGCCGCACCGGAGCGGCCCGACTGGCGCTCGAGGTGGGAGCGCCGATCTTCCCGGTCGGCATCGTTGGCACTGACCGCATCCAGCCACCAGACGCCAGGGCACCGAAGCTTGTCGGTTCCTGCACGATCTCGATCGGTCGGCCGATCCGCCCGGAGCGCTATGCGGCGATGGCGGAGCGCCATCGTGCGCTGCGCGCGATGACCGACGAAGTGATGTTCGAGATCCGCGAGCTGTCCGGCCAGGAGTACATCGATCGCTACGCCGGCACGGTCGACGACGCAGGTGCCGAGCCCGACGAGCGAGCCCGGCCGAGTCACGTCGCCGACTCGGGCGTCGTCACCGACGATCGCCAACTCGCCGGCGTCGCGAGCTGACGCGTCGACTCCTTGGTCGATTTGGCGCCGCCAGCGGCGTCACAGGAACCAAAGAGTTCGCCGAAGCGGTCGGTTCGTAGACTTCCCGGCGATGAACGCCCCGATCACGATCACGCTGCCAGACGGTTCCCACCGGGAGTACCCGGCCGGGACCACCGGCGCTGACGTCGCCGGGTCGATCGGCAAGCGCTTGGCCAAAGCGGCCGTCGCCGTCACGGTTGCCGATCGAGACGGTTCGCGTCACGAGACGGATCTCGGGCGTCCGTTGGACGATGGCGACAGCGTGGCGATCGTCACCGACGACTCCGACGCCGGTCGCCACGTGTTGCGCCACTCCACGGCCCACGTCATGGCCCAGGCCGTCACCCAGCTGTTCCCCGGGGCCAAGTTCTCGATCGGGCCGGCGATCGAGAATGGCTTCTACTACGACTTCGAGCTGCCGGGTGGGGCGACGTTCTCCGACGACGACCTGGCGGCGATCGAGGGACGGATGCGCGAGATCGTCAAGGCCGACCAGCCCTTCGTGCGTTCTGAGGTGAGCATCGACGAGGCCCTCGACGTGTTTGCCGATCAGCCCTACAAGGTGGAGATCATCCAGCGGGTCGGCGAGCTCGCCGCCGCCGGCGGGAGCGATGCCCTCGACACCGGCGAGGCGGACACCGGCGACACGGTGAGCCTGTATCGCAACAGCCCGGAGTTCGTCGACCTCTGCAAGGGCCCGCACGTCCCGTCGACGAGCAGGCTCGGCCACTTCAAGCTGCAGAAGGTGGCCGGCGCCTACTGGCGGGGCAACGAGAAGGGCCCGATGCTCCAACGCATCTACGGCACGGCGTGGGAGTCCGAGGCGGCGTTGCAGGCCCACCTCGACCAACTCGTCGAGGCGGAGAAGCGCGACCACCGCAAGCTTGCCAACGAGCTCGACCTGATCAGCTTCCCGCACGAGCTCGGTGGCGGGCTGGCCGTCTGGCACCCCAAGGGCGCCATCGTTCGGCGGATCATCGAGGACTACAGCCGGCGACGCCACGAGCAGGGCGGCTACGAGTTCGTCTTCACGCCGCACCTGTCGAACGGCAAGCTGTTCGAGCGGTCGGGGCACCTGTCCTGGTACGCCGAGGGCATGTACCCGCCGATGGAGATGGACAACGGCACGTACTACGTCAAGCCGATGAACTGTCCGATGCACTGCCTGATCTTCCAGTCCCGACAGCGCAGCTACCGCGAGCTGCCCCTGCGGCTGTTCGAGTTGGGCACGGTGTACCGCTACGAACGCGCCGGCACGCTGCACGGCTTGCTGCGCATCCGCGGCTTCACCCAGGACGACAGCCACATCTTCTGCACGCCCGAGCAGGCGCCCACCGAGATCGCTTCACTGCTCGACTTCGTGCTCTCCGTGCTGCGCGCCTTCGGCTTCGACGACTTCACGTTCAACCTGTCGACGAAGGACCCCAACAAGTTCGTCGGCACCGACGAGGGTTGGGAGTCGGCGACCGAAGCGCTGCGTCATGCGCTCGACACCCACGGTCTCGAGTACGCCGTGAAAGAAGGCGATGCCGCGTTCTACGGGCCGAAGATCGACATCGACGTCCGCGACGCCATCGGGCGCAGCTGGCAGTTGTCGACGATCCAGTACGACTTCAACCATCCCGAGCGATTCGACCTCGAGTACGTCGGCGCCGACAACGAGCGGCACCGCCCGATCATGTTGCACCGGGCCCTGCTCGGGTCCATCGAGCGCTTCTTCGGCGTCATGCTGGAGCACTACGCGGGAGCCCTGCCGACGTGGTTGGCACCCGTCCAGGTTCGCGTCCTGCCCGTCGCCACGGCGCATGAGGAGTATGCCGACCACGTCGTGCAGCGGGTCCGCGCCGTCGGCGGACGAGCCGACGTGGTCGTCGCCGCCGACCCGCTCGGCAAGCGGATCCGCAGCGCCAAGCTGGAGCGAGATTCCTTACGTCCTGGTCGTCGGCGACGACGACGTGCACGCCGGGACGGTCGGCGTCAACCCGCGCGGTGGTGACGTCGAGCGAGGGGTTGACGTCGGCCAGTTCGTCGCCCGGTTCGCCGAGGAGGTCGCGGTCGCCGAGACCGACGCGTTGACAGGGTGATGCATCGTCCCTGCTTAGCGGTGGCGTCAGGGTGTCGAACGTTACGGTTTGTTGACTCCCTGGGGTGGCCAAGGTGAACGTGCTACCGTTGACCGTGCCGGCTGGCCCAGGTGGTCGGCTGGCGCCGATCGGCCCGTCAGACCGATTGTGATCGAGCCGGGCTTGCTCATCCGCCGGAGCGAGCCCGGCTCGGTGGCCGTCCGGGCACGCTTCGAGCGAGTCCGCCGGCCGCGTACACTGCGCCAGCCATGAGCGAGCGAGTCCTCGACCATCTCTGGAACGGATGGCGCGCCGCCTACGTGACCGGGAGTGTGACCGAGCGAGAGGGCGTCGAGACCGGCGGCAGCATCTTCACCCGGATCCTCGGCTGTGGACTGGCCGACACGGAGACCAACATCGTCCATCGCGGACCGACGTGCTTCGTGATCATGAACGCCTTTCCGTACACGTCCGGACACGTGATGGTGCTGCCCTACCGTGAGGTCGCCGACCTCGAAGCACTGACCGCCGAGGAGACCGCCGAGCTGTGGGAGACGGTAACCCACGCAGTCGCCGTGTTGAAGCGGACCTACCGACCCGACGGAGTGAACGTCGGGGTCAATCTGGGCCAAGCCGCCGGCGGCAGCGTGAGCGGCCACTTGCACGTTCACGTCGTGCCGCGCTGGGCAGGGGACTCCAACTTCATGACAACCGTCGCCAACACCCGCACGTTGCCGGAGGCGATCGGCGACAGCGCCGCCAAGATCCGCGCTGGTTGGGACCCGGCCGATGACTGAGGCAGGCGGCGGCGACCAACATCGCGACGAGCTGCCCGCCGACCTCGACGCGGCGGGCTATGTCGGCCCCTACAAGTTTCCCGACAACTCCCGACGGCGGATCCCCGGCGCCCTGTACCTCGGGATCGCCGCGTTGTGCGTCGTCATCTGGGCGGTGTGGCGCGACGACCTCCCCTACGTCAACGACGGGTGGCTGTGGGCAGCCGGGGCGCTCACGGTGGCGGCGGCGATCTCGATCTCGTCGAGTTGGCGGATGCACGTCAACGAGACCGAGGCGTTGGTCGCTGCCCAGCAGGCCGTCGGCTTCCCGGTCGGTCATGCGTCCGCCCAACAGGTGTGGCGCGGACTGCGCAGCCGCCCGACGTGGCGGGTCCTGTGCTACTCGGTGGAGGACCCGCCTCGTCAGCGCGGGCTCGTTCTTGTCGACGCCGTCGACGGCAGGGTCGTCGAGCAGCTCGTCGAGACGAATACCGAGCAGTGGGCCGACGGCTGACCGCCGCCGTGTCACATCAGTCGCCGCTGACCGTTCCTGAAGCGAGAACGGAGCGATCGACGCGACGCGCGTCCTAGTCCGTGGGCGGCGGGCCGGACTCGGCGATGCGGCGCAGCACGCCGGCTGCGTCGGTGGCGTGCTGGCGGAGTGCCTCGATCGTCGCTACGTCCCAGTCCCGCGCCGGACGTGCCGCGATCGCGTCGGCGATCGCGACGGGGTCGGGACCGACACCGACGAGCTTTCCTGCCGCCGCGAGGTGACCATCGAGCTCGTCGAGCAAGCCGCTCACCGGCGCCTCGTCGGCGGCGTCGAGGGCCTCCATGCGGCGGCGGATCAGCGAGCGGTAGGCGACGACGAGGTCGCCGGGGGTCGTCTTGCTCATCGACGACATCCTGCCAAACCCGAGCAGTAACCTGGCGCCGATGTTCGACGGCAGCTTTCGGAAGCCGATCGAGAAGGCGGTCCGGCCGATCGGCAACGCCTTGCGGCGCACTGGGCTGACGCCCGATCACCTCACCATCGTCGGGCTCGCCGTCGGGATCGGCGCGGCGTTCGCCATCGGTTCCGGGCACCTCCGCCTCGGGTTGCTCCTGGTGATCCTCGCCGCCGTTCCGGACCTGCTCGATGGCGCACTGGCCAAGGCGTCGCAAGCGGCGAGCCAACGCGGTGCATTCTTCGACTCGACGGTCGACCGCGCAACCGACGCCGTGCTTCTCGGCGGCGTGGCGTGGTATCTCGCCGGGCACGAGTCGCCGCACATGTCGGTGTTGGCGTTCGCCGTGATGGCCTCGGCGTCGCTGATCTCCTACCAGCGGGCCAAGGCCGAGTCGCTCGGACTCGACGCCAAGGGCGGGTTGATGGAGCGCGCCGAACGCGTCGTGTTGTTGTGCATCGGTTTGCTGTGGGATCCACTGCTCGTACCGGTGTTGTGGGTGATGCTGGCCCTGACGCTCGTCACGGCGGTGCAACGTTTCGTCAAGGTGTGGCGACAGGCCGAAGTCGCCCCGATCACCGCGGCGCGGATCGAGATGCGCCGAACTCGCCGCCAGACGCGTCGTGTTGCGCGGATTCAACGCCGGCACACCCGCGTCCAGCGACGTCGTGGCTGAGCGCGCCGGCGAAAGGGGCGACGCCGGCAAACGCCTCACTGGGGCGATGGTGCTCGGGGGCTATCGCGCAGGGTCGTTGGCGGCTCGGTGGGTGCCGAGCATCGTCGCCAACGGGCTCGCCAACCCGCTCGGCTTCGGTGCCCATCTCGCCAACCCGCGACGTCGGGCGATGATCGAACGGCACCTCCGACGGGTCAACCCGGGCTGGTCGCGACCTCGCCTTCGGGCGGCTGTGCAGGACGCCTTCGAGTCGTACGCGCGGTACTGGGTCGAGAGCTTCCGCCTGCCGTCGCTGTCGGCCCCGACCGTCGCCGCGGGGATCGAACTCGTCGGCTTCGAGCACGTCACGGCGGCTCGCCAGCAGGAAACCGGAGGGATCCTCGCGCTGCCGCACCTCGGGGGTTGGGAATGGGCCGGCCGGTGGCTCGCCGATCAGGGAATTCCGGTGACGGTGGTCGTCGAACGGATCGACCCGCCCGAGCTGTTCCAGTGGTTCGCAGAGCTGCGCGCCGCCTTGGGGATGACGGTCGTCGCGCTCGGGCCGGACGCCGGACGGGCGACGTTGCAGGCGCTCAAACGCAACGAGATCGTCTGTCTGCTGTCCGATCGCAGCATCGGCGGCGGTGGCGTCGACGTCGAGTTCTTCGGCGAGCACACCGCCCTGCCCGGCGGACCGGCGACCCTGGCGCTGCGCACCGGGGCCCCGATCCTCCCGGTCGCCGTGTACTTCACAGATTCCGCCGACGGGCATCTCGGCCTCGTCCGCCCGCCGCTGCCGGTCGAGCGGCACGGTTCGTTGCGCGATGATGTGAGCCGCGTCACCCAGGCCCTCGCCGCAGAGCTCGAACACCTCATCCGTCGGGCGCCCGAGCAGTGGCACCTCTTTCAGCCGAACTGGCCGAGCGACCCAGGTTGGCAGGAAAAGCCCAGGTAGCAGGCGACATCGCGACGTCGGCGATGTCGCAGTTCAGAATCGTCACCAGAATCGAACACAGACCGCATCGGGGCGTCATCATGCCGGCGTAACTTTCGCCGACATGAGCGGGGTTCGGGTGGTGCCGGCGGTTCGGCTCCGGATCATTGTCGTGGCGTGGTTCGTTGGGGCGTTGATGGCGAGAACGGTCATCGCCAGCCAACTCGGCGTGCTCTAAACCGCTTGGACCGTCGGTCGGGGGTCCCCGGGCACCCATCGGTGGAGCAGTAGCCTCGGGGGATGGCGAGGCGGCCTGTCGAGATCAGCGCGCCCACGGGTCAGCCGCTGCGACGGCCGCGCGTGCCGGCGACGGTTCAGCACCCCTCGCTCGGGCGCGCCCACCTACGCGACCGGGTGCCGCCCGACGTGGCGCGACGACGTGCCGTGCGCCAGCAGTTGCACGGCATCGCCGACGACGAGTTCCGGCCAGACGTCGAGGGGCTCCGGGCCCTCGCCGTCGTGGCGGTCGTCTTGTTCCACCTGCGCC
Organism: Ilumatobacteraceae bacterium; assembly: GCA_963772825.1. Lineage (GTDB taxonomy): Bacteria > Actinomycetota > Acidimicrobiia > Acidimicrobiales > Ilumatobacteraceae > Desertimonas. The sequence continues at coordinate 195,205 of CAVYYX010000020.1, forward strand.
TCGGCGCCTTCCAGGGCGGCTTCGTCGGGGTGGACGTGTTCTTCGTCCTTTCCGGCTTCCTGATCACCCGCCTGCTGCTCAAGGAGTTGGCGTCGACCGGCACGCTGTCGCTCCCGACGTTCTGGGCTCGGCGGGCCCGCCGACTGTTGCCGGCGTCTTGCCTCGTCCTCGTCGTCACCGTGCTCGGCGGTGCACTCGTCCTCTCGCCGCTGGCTCAGCGCAATCTCGCAATCGACGCGATGGCCGCCGGCGTCTTCGTGGTCAACTTCGTGTTCGCCGGGCGGTTCGGCGACTACTTCGCCGCCCAACTCGCCGAAGCCCAACCCTCGGCGTTGCTCCACTACTGGTCACTCGCCGTCGAAGAGCAGTTCTACCTGTTGTGGCCGCTGCTGCTCGTGGCCCTCACGCGCCGGCCACGGCAGCTCCGCCGACTCCTGCTCACGACGATCCTGGTGCTTGCCGCGGCGTCGTTGATCGTGTCGATCTGGATGACGGAGAACCGCCCGACGTGGGCGTTCTACCTCCTGCCGGCGCGAATGGTCGAACTCCTCGCCGGTGCCGCCCTGGCGGCCGCCGGAAGCTCGTTCCGGGCCGTCAACCCCAGCCTGCGGGCGGCGCTCGGGTGGTTCGGCGTGCTCGGCATCGCCGTAGCGGTGATGACCTACGACCTCGGAACCGTGTTCCCCGGATACATGACGATGCTGCCGGTGCTCTCGACGGTGCTCGTGATCGTCGCCGGCGGGCGCGGCGCGTCGGCGAACGGCCCGCTGGTCGTCCTCCGCCTACCCGTCGCGCTCTGGATCGGCCGTCATTCCTACGCGATCTATCTCTGGCATTGGCCGGTGCTCGTGCTCGCCGAAGCACACTACGGACCCCTGGCGCTGCCCATCAGGCTGCTCCTCGTCGCCCTGGCAGTGGGCTTGTCGGCGCTGTCGCTGCGCCTGCTCGAGGACCCCGTGCGCCATTCGACATGGCTCGCCGGGCGTGCGTCGCGAGGGCTCGCCCTCGGCGCCACGTTGTGCGTCACGGCGGTTCTCGCCGGTGCCTTGCTGCGCACGGCCGACGCACCGCTCGACTCGGGGGAGCTGGCGGCCACCCCGACCTTGGCTCCCCAGCCCACGCCGCAGGCCACGGTTGCCGGGCAGCCGGTCGCCGAGGCGCAGGTCGCCGCAGCGACGACGGCCCCGATGGCGACCCTCACCGACTTGCCGGAGGGCGCCGACCTCGGCTCGTTGGTCGCCGCCAACCAGACGGTGCTGGCCCAGGGCCTCGCCCAGTCGGACGTACCTGCGAACCTGCGCCCTTCGTTGCGCGACGTGGGAGCGGATCGTGCCGCCGTCTACAGCGACGGCTGCGTCGCGATCGGACGCGATTCGCAGCTCAACGCCTGTCGGTACGGCGACGAGGACGCCAACTTCACGGTCGTCCTGTACGGCGACTCCCATGCCGCCCAATGGTTCCCGGCGCTCGAAGCGATGGCCGAGCGACCGCCACGTCGAGTTGATCGTGATGATCAAGGGCGGGTGCCCGACGGCTGCCGTGTCGATTCCAACGGCGACGCTGTCACGGACCTGTCCGATCTGGCGCGACCAAGCCATCGACCTGATCGCCGCCGAACAGCCCGAGCTGGTCCTCGTCAGCGCCTCGGCCAGCTATCCGAACGACGACGACGAGTGGGCCGAAGGGTTTGCTGCGACGATGCGGCGAGTCGTGCCTGCAGCCCGCAACGTGACGGTGATCGGCGATACCCCCGAGGCGAGCAACGAGCCGACCGACTGCCTGTCACGGAACGTCAGGAGTGCCGATGTCTGCTCGTCCGACCGCGCCGACGTGGTGGCCACCAGTCGGCTCGCCGTCGAACGGGACATCGCCAACGAGCTGGGTGCCGACTACGTCGACACCACCGATTGGCTGTGCACCGAGTCTGCGTGCCCGATGATGATCGGGGACATCTTGTTGTACCGCGACGCGACGCACATCACGACGGTCGCTTCGGAGTGGTTCCGGCCACTGCTCGAAGCGACCCTCGCGCCGGTCCTGCCGTAGCAGGCCGGCGCGGCGAACGAGTCAGTCGATCTTGTCGACGGCGTCCTTGGCAGCCTGCGCTCCTTGGTCGACCTTGCCGGCATGCTCGTCGGGAACCTTGTCCTTGATCGCGTCGGCACCCTTGTCGATTCCGGACTTGACCGAATCCTTGTTTCCCCCGAACCATCCCTTGACGGTGTCCATAAAGCCCATCGCGACTCCTTCCTGAGGTCAGCTCGCCCAGTCTGGCACGCGGCGACCGTCCAACGCGTCACCCCACCCGTCGGTGCTCACGGTGACCACTTGCTGGTCGTCGGCGCGACTAGCGTTCGGTGCGCCGGAACGATGTCGACCTCGAGCTCGGGGAGGAGCGATGCCGACCTATCTGATCGTCGCCAACCAGACCATCGGCGGTGCCGAGCTGGTCGACAGGGTGAGCGAGTTGGCTGCCGCGGGACCATGTGACTTCTACCTCGTCGTGCCAGCGACGCCGTCGAAAGAACACCTCACGTGGACGGAAGGCGAGGCGCGCACGATCGCTGCCCGCCGGCTCGGTGACGGGCTCGCCCAGTTGCGCAGTGTCGGCGTCACCGTTGACGGCGAGGTCGGCGACGCCAGTCCGATCATGGCGGTCGACGACGCGCTACGCCATCGCACGGTCGACCGGGTGATCGTGTGCACGCTGCCGATCGGGATGTCGCGCTGGCTCAAGCTGAGCCTTCCCGATCGCATCGAGCGCAAGCACAAGGTCCAGGTCGACCACCTCGTGATCCAACCCGAGACGACCCAAGCGACGTAACAAGCTCAGCCAGCGCCCCTCGTGGGGACGTCGGACTTGGGGAGCAGGTCGAGGAGGGCGATCAGCGCGTCCAATCTTGCTTCACCGAGATCCGGGGGCGGGGCCATCTGACGCCAGAGTGCCTCGGCTTGGAAGACGCGCTCGGCGATGTCGAGCCAGATCGACTGTGACTCGGTCGACAGCGCCGCGAACCCAGGATGCTTCTCGGCGATACGGCGAAGTCTCTCGTGGTGTTGGGCGAGCAAGCGGCCGCAAGCCCGCGCCCAGCTCGGTGTCGGTACGAGCGGCGACGCACAACTCCAACCACACGGTCGTGTCGGGAGCGTTGATCACGTCGCGCATTCGAGCGATCGCGGCGTGCGCGTCGGTGTGCGACGCGGCTTCGCTCATCGCCGCGATCTGGCGCTCGTGCAACTCGGCGAGGGTCGCCACCAAGAGGTCCTTGCGAGTGGGAAAGTGGCGGAACAAGCCTCCCTGGGAAACTCCGGCGCGAGCGCAGATCTCGCGAACCGTCGCCCGGCTGTAGCCGATCTCGACGATCGCCGAGATCGTGGCGTCGAGCAACCGGGCAATCGTCGCGGCGGTTCGCTCGTTCTGCGAGCGCCGATTGGTTTCGCCGTCATTCATCGTGAATCTCGGCTTCCGGGGCGAGGTTCGGTGGCGAGGCCACCAGCAGTTCCGCCGATCCGATGGTGACCTCGCCGCCGAACAACGGCGCAAACCCGTTGTTTTCGCCGGCCCGCTCAACTCCGCCGAAGAAAGCGAGCAGGCGCATTGTAAGAATGGGAATGCCGGATTGCAAACCGCGCGACCGAGGAAATTCGTGAACGAGACTCGTCAAACGGGCAACCGAGCGCCGAGGTGCTCGGCGAGGGCGAGCAGCGCGGCGTTGCGGCCCTCGCTGAGTCGCGTCGGGTCGCCCTCGACCTGCAGCGACTCGACCACCGGCGCCAACTCGATCGTCCCACGCAGCAGCTGGAGCCACACCTCGCGATTCGCGTCGGGCATCGCGGCGAGCCCGGAGAAGACCGCTGCCGCCGACCGGATCAGCTCCCAGCGGGCTCCGATCGCCGGCTTCAACCGGGCGGCCAGATCGGCGTCGGTTCGGGCGGCGAGGGTGAGCTCGGCCCACACGAGGGCGACGTCGTCACGCGCCAGCGTGCCGACCATGCGCAAGAGGGATCTCGGATCCCCTTGGTGACGTTGGAGCGTCGCCGCGAACTGGACGTAGTTGGCGATGCGCTGTTCCGTCAGCCGTTGGAGGGTGGCGACGACGAGGTCGATCCGCGTCTCGAAGTGGTGGAACAGGGCGCCTTGGGTCACTCCGGCACGAGCACAGATCGCGGCGGTCGTGGCGCGGTGGTAGCCGAGCTCGGCGATCGTCGCGATCGTCGCGTCGACGAGGGCGTCGATGGTGTCGGCCCGACGCTCGGGCTGCGTGCGCCGCGGCTTGCCGGACGACGATCGCGGGCTCATCCGTAGCCGCGCAACAAAGGGCCCGCACGGACCGCCAGATAGCCGCCCCCGACAGCGAACTCGTCGGGGTTGCCGCCGACGTCCAACTGCCACGACGTTCCGAGGTCGTTCATCCCGTAGCTCGTGACGACGCTGCCCGTGGCGATCACGACACGAGTATCCGACGAGTCGACCACTTCGAATTTCGCCCCGGGCCCGAGCGACGTGTGATTGACGATGTCACCCGTCTCGGGGAGCAAGGTGAACACACCCTCGGCGTCCTCACGGACTCTCCCGATGATCGAGACAGGGGTGCCGACCTCGGCGGCGGGACGGGTCCACAGAACCTCGCCCGTCTCTCGTTCGACGGCCACGACCGAGTCGGCATCGGAGCGAACCAGGGCGACTTCGCGGTACAGCTCGATGTCGGCGGCCCCGGGAATCGACGTGGACCAATTGATCCACCCGCTGTGGGCGTCCCACTCGCGCAGCACCGCGCCGTCGGCGGTGTACACGTACGGTCCGAAGCCACAGCTGATTTCGTCCGTTCGCGGATCGAACGGATCGTCGCTCGTCCAGCGTTCGTCGCCGGTGAACTGATCGACGACGAGGAAGGGCTCGGTGCCCGTCTCGTCGGTGCGCGGCGCGACGAGGATCACGATGTCGCGACAGAACGCGCCGAGCGCTCCGTCCTTCGCCCACAGCTCGTCTCCGGTGTGCGGGTCGAGGGCGATCACGGTGATGCCGTCGCTGAGCAGCACCGTGCCGTAGCGGTTGACCTCCTCGATCGAGCCCTCGCGCCGGAAACGCAGCGCGCCGGTTGCCGCGTCATAGACCTCGAAGTGCGACTTGTCACCGATCACGACGATGTCGTCATAGGCGTCGAGGATCGATGACGGCCCGACCTCGCGCACCCACAACTCGTCGCCCGTGGAGATGTCGAAACGGGTGAGCCGGTACTGCTCACCGAGAGCCCCGGGGGCGGTGTGCTCGTGCAGGTAGAGCGCGTCACCGTCGACGGCGATGTTGCACCTGCGTGGAGGACCATCGTCGGCGGCGAGCTCTGCCGCAGAGTCGCAGGCCACGGCGCGTTCCCAGACCAGCGCCGGCTGAAGCTTCGGCACGTCTTCGTCGTCGGCGATCCCCGGCGTCGTCGGGACGATCGCCAGCAGGCCTGCCATCACGCCCAATCGCAGTCCTCTCGTCCCCACCATGCCGCAAGCTACCGACGCCGGCACCGTCATCGTCGTCACATGTCGATGACGCGTTCGATGATCCAGGCGCGCTGCCCGTTGGCCTCGATCATCCGCCAGCGGTCGCCGTTGCTCGCGTCGGTTTGCACGGCGTCGAGAATCGGCACGTCACAGGTCCCTGGGGCGATCTGGTCGATGCGCGGCCAGTTCGTGCCCGGACCTCCCCGGACGTTGACGCTCGCCGATCCGACGATGCAGCCAGTCCCGACGTTCTGCGGTGCGGCGGCGACGTTGAACATGGGGTGTGAAACGAGCCAGTTGCCGTCCTGTTGGACGAGGATCAGTGTCGGTGGTGTCTCGGTCTGCAGCCACGAGCACGAGATCGTCGGGCCGGCCGGGTCGGCACACGTCGGCTCACCCCACGCCTGAGCGCCGGCCACCTGGGTGTACTCGGCGAACGCCGCGTTCGCCCACTCGAACACCGTTGGCGAGCGGCCGGCGACCTCGAGCGTCGCGGCGGTCGCCTGATCGCCCGACGATGCCGCGGCGAGGAAGCGGGCGGCGACCGACAGGGCATCGGTGTCGTCCGCGGAGAGCTCGGCGGGCGCCTGCTCGCGGGGCAGGGTGGTCGTCGAGCCCTGGGTGTTGACGACGACGTTGCCATCGGGACCGACGGCTGCGACCTGGGTGACCGGGGGACCGGGACGATCGGGCACGAGTGGCGCCAGTGTCTCGTTGGACCCACCGGCGGTGAGGTCGCCACACGCCGCGCCGATGAGGGTGCAGACCGCGACGGTCGCCGCCACGATGGCGAGAGGACCTCGGTGCTGCACACTCCGACGGTACCGCCGCCGCTCGGCCCGTGGCGGTCAGGGTCGTTGTGGCACGCTGCGGGCATGCCGTACGAATTCTCGCCGCGGGCGCGTGAGGTGCTCGCCGACGTCACCTCGTTCATGGACGACCACGTGTACCCCAACGAGGAAGCGTTCGCCGCCGAAGCGGCTGCGTGCGGCACCGGTGATCCGCCATTGCTCGACAAGCTCAAGGCGGCGGCGCGGGAGCGAGGCCTCTGGAACCTGTTCCTGCCTCACCTCTCGGCCGATGCTCCGGGAACCAAGTTGTCGAACCTCGACTATGCGCCGGTCTCCGAACAGCTCGGCAAGGTCGAGTTCGCGTCCGAGCTGCTCAACTGCTCGGCGCCGGACACTGGGAACATGGAGATCCTCAACCGTTACGGGAGTGAGCGGGTCAAGCAGCAATGGCTGGCACCGCTGCTCGAGGGGGAGATCCGGTCCGGTTTCTCGATGACGGAGCCGGACGTCGCCTCTTCGGATGCGGCCAACGTCAGCCTGAGGATCGATCGGCGCGGCGACACGTACGTGCTCAACGGCACGAAGTGGTTCACGTCGGGGGCGCTTCGCGATCGTTGCAAGGTGCTCATCGTGATGGGTAAGACGAACCCCGGCGCCCCCAAGCACCTCCAGCAGTCGATGCTCGTCGTGCCCAAGGACAGCCCGGGCCTGTCGATCGGCCGTCACCCACAGGTGTTCGGCTACACCGACGAGTGGGTCGGCGGGCACCCCGAGATCCACTACGACGACGTCGAAGTCCCTGCAGACAACCTGCTCGGCGAGGACGGCGGCGGCTTCGCCATCGCCCAGGCGCGGCTCGGTCCGGGGCGGATCCACCACTGCATGCGCACGATCGGGGTGGCCGAACGCGCGTTGGCGCTGATGATCGACCGGGCTGTGGCACGCTTCGCGTTCGGGACGCGGGTCGTCGACAAGGGACTCATCCAGGATTGGATCGCCGAATCACGCATCGACATCGACATGGCCCGCGAGTACGTGTTGCACGCCGCCAACGTGATGGACACGGAGGGCAACAAGGCGGCGGCGAGCCAGATCGCTGGGATCAAGGTCGTCGTCCCGAACATCGCCCTGCGGGTCATCGACCGGGCGATCCAGGTGCACGGTGCCGCGGGCGTCACCCAGTTCACGCCGCTGGCGGCGATGTACGCCCACGTCAGGACGTTGCGCATCGCCGACGGGCCCGACGAAGTGCACAAGATGACGATCGCCCGTCGCGAGATCAGGCGCCGCGATCCAACCTTTGGGCGGTGAGCCGGCGCTCGATCGCCTCCTCGTAGATGGCGACGTACTCGGCGACGAGCTTGGTCATCGAGAAGTCCTCGGCGCGAGCGGCCCCGGCCGCCCGCAGACGCGCCGCCAGCGGAGCGTCGGTGAGCGCCCGGGCGAGAGCGCTGGCCAGCGCCGTGGCGTCGCCAGGTTCGACGAGCAGCGCGTCGACACCGTCCGTCGCCACGTTTCGGTAACCGTCGAGGGCGCTGGCGACGACGGTCGTCTCCGCGGCCATCGCCTCGATCAACACGACGCCGAACGACTCGCCGTGCAGCGACGGCGCGCAGAACACCGAGGCGCCACGTAGCCGGCCGAACTTCTCATGATCGTCGATCCTGCCGAGCCACGAGATCCGCTCGTCAACCGCGTAACGGGCAGCGCAGGGCGGCGCCGTCTGGGCCATCGCTTCCGATCCACAGCCGAGCGTCCGCTGGGAGCTTGGCGAACGCTTCGAGCAGCACCGCCAGGCCCTTGCGCTGTTCGTGACGGCCGCAGAAGAAGATCGTCGGGCCACTCGCCGAGACCACCGGGGCCGCGGCGATCGTGGCGATGTCGACGCCGTTGAAAAGCATGCGGACGCCGTTGCCGTGGTTCGGGAAGTGCGATTCGACGAGCTCGAGGGCGTCCTTGGACACGACGACCTTGACGTCGATGCGCCGCAGCAGGCGGCTGAGCAGCGGCTTGAAGACCCGATAGCTCGTCGACACGCCGGCGGCGTGGAACGTCCCGACGATCGGCGCTCCGCCCATCACGAGCGTCGTCATCGGCGGGCCCGGGGCGAGCGGCTCGTGGACGTGGACGACGTCGAACTGTTCGTCGCGCAGGGCGCGGATCGTGCGCAGGGCAGCGGAGGCGTCAGGGGCGAGGGGGGCGATCGACCCGTTGGCAGCCGTCGGCAGGCTGTTGCCGAGAGGTGTGACGAAGGGTTCGGGCGGCGGACCGTCGCACGGCCCGAGGACGCGGGCTTCGTGGCCCTGGCGGCGCAGCTCACGGGCGAGTCCGAGCACCTGGGCCTGGACGCCACCGGGAACGCTGAGGCTGTACGGCGAGACGATCCCGATCCGCAGCACCCCCACTCCCACGGCTCGGGACGGTAGCGCTCGTAGGATGACGAGATGGTTTTCCTCATCATCGTGATCGCCGTCGTGGTGCTCCTGGCGATCTACCTGATCCTCGCCTACAACGGCCTGATCCGCCGTCGCAACCAGATCGAGAACGCCTGGTCGCAAATCGACGTGCAGCTCAAGCGGCGCCTCGACCTGATCCCCAACCTCGTCGAGACCGTCAAGGGCTACGCGGCTCACGAGCGTGAGACGCTCGATCGTGTCATCCAGGCTCGCAACGCAGCGATGCAGGCGCCGAGCGACCCGCACGCCCAAGCTGCAGCCGACAACGCGCTCACCGGCGCGCTGAAGTCGGTGTTCGCCCTCGGTGAGGCGTACCCCGACCTCAAGGCCAACCAGAACTTCCTGCAACTGCAGGAGGAGCTCACGGCGACCGAGGGCCGAGTGGCCTACGCCCGCCAGTTCTACAACGACAGTGTCTTGGACTACAACAACAAGCTCCAGCAGGTCCCCACGATGTACTTCGCCAGGATCCTCAAGTTCGAGCGCCGCGAGTACTTCGAAGCGGACGAGGCGGCACGCACCACACCGCAGATCAGCTTCTGACCTTCCTTTCCAATGTTTGAACTGATTCGATCGAACAAGCGTCGTTCCGTCGCGCTCGTCGCGTCGTTCGTCGTGGTCGCCGGAATCGTCGGGCTGGCCGCCGGATATCTGGTCGGGTTCGGATGGTGGGGCATCGCTATCGCCATCGTCATCGCCGGGGTCACGGCGTTCATCTCCTATTGGAAGGCCGATGCCATCGCCTTGGCGGTATCACGCGCCCACCCTGCCGACCCGCAGCAGTACCGGCGCCTGTACAACCTCGTCGAGGGCCTGTGTATCGCCAGTGGCCTGCCCCAACCGCGGGTCTACGTCGTCGACGACCCGGCGCCCAACGCGTTCGCTACCGGGCGCAACCCGCAGAACGCGGCGATCGCTGTCACCACAGGTCTGCTCGACAAGCTCAATCGCGTCGAGCTCGAGGGAGTGATCGCCCACGAGCTGGCGCACATCAAGAACTACGACATTCTCGTGTCGACGCTCGCCGTGACCCTTGTCGGTGCCGTGGCCCTGATCACCGACATGTCGATTCGCATGATGTGGTGGAACGGCGGGCGCAGCCGGCGCGACGGCGACCAGGGGGATCATGGCAACCCGTTGGCGATCCTCGGATTTGCCTTGCTCATCGTCGCCCCGATCGTGGCCAAGGCGATGCAGGCGGCGATCTCGCGCAAACGGGAGACGCTGGCCGACATCTCGGCCTGCCAGCTCACGCGGTATCCGCCGGGGCTGATCTCGGCCCTCGAGAAGTTCCGCGACGACGTCACGGTGACCCACTCGGCGACGACGGCGACGGCCCATCTGTGGATCGAACAGCCAATGTCGGGCGTCGGCGACCACGGCCGTCTAGGGTCGATGCACCGATTGTTTGACACGCATCCGCCCCTCGAGGAGCGGATCGCCCTCCTGAAAGAGCTGTAAACCGATGAAGCACACCCCCCGGCGCTCACGCGCGGTCACGGCCATCGCCACCTCGAGCCTCGTCTCCCTCCTCTTCGCCAGCGCAGCCCTGGCGTCGACCTCGGAGCCGCCATCGTCCGATCCACAAGGCCCGCGGCCGCCCGTCGCCGAACTGCCCGAGGAGGCGGTTGCCGATCCGGGCATCGGCGATCCCACGACCACGGAACCGGCGACCACCGAGCCGGCAACGACCGACCCGGCAACCACCGACGCGCCGACCACCACGGCTGCGCCGACGACCGCAGCGCCGACCACCTTGGCACCGACCACGACGGCCCCCGCCGTCGTGTACCCGTTGACCGGCCTCCCCGTCGCCGACGAGGCGACCTACGCGCCCCGGCCGGCGCTGATCGTGAAGATCGACAACGGCGTCAACTCGCATCCCCAGACCGGCCTCAACCAGGCCGACATCGTCTTCGAGGAGATCGTCGAGGGCGTCACCCGGTTCGCCGCCGTGTTCAACTCGACCGAGTCCGACCCGGTCGGCAACATCCGCTCCGGGCGCACCCAGGACGTGCAGCTCTTTGCCAGCTACAACGATCCGATCTTCGCCTACAGCGGCGGCAACGAGACCGTCAACGCGGCCCTCGCCGCCACCGGATGGACGCTGCTCACCCAGGGCAACGGGATGTTCCGGGTCGACGGACGCGGGGGTGCCCCGTACAACCTCTTCGGCAACACGACGGACTTCTTCGCCCAGGCCGGCGATGCAGGCGAGGCGGTGCCGCAGTTCCAGTACGGCACTCCGACGGGCGTGCCGGTGACGTCGATCGACCTGAGCATCGGTGGCGTCAGCGTCAACTGGGCATGGGATGCCGAGCTCGGGCTGTTCATGCGCTCGGAGTCGGGCAGCCCGCACCAGCTCACCGACGGCCAGCTGAGCACGAACAGCGTCGTCGTCCTGATGGTGCCCTACGGGCAAGGCCCCGCCGGCGGCCCAGAGGCCCAGACCGTCGGCACCGGAGCGGCGGTCGTGTACAGCAACGGCCTGAAGATCGAAGGCACCTGGACCCGCGAGAACCCCGAGGATCCGTTCACCTTGGAAGCCGGCGGGGCACCGATCCTGCTGGCCCCCGGGCGCACGTTCGTCGAGCTGGCGAGCGCCGGCAGCTCGACGCTCGCGGATAACGCCGCCGCCTGAACGCCATCGCGATCAACCGATGGGTGTTTCGGGGACGGTACGGTCCCCTCGACACCCATCGGTGGTGGTGGCAGGGGTAACAGGGCCGCCGGGGCGGTGGCTCGCGTCGGTACGCTGGTGACATGAGTTCGCCGTCATCGTCAACGGGCACGTTCCCGGTCAAGCGCGGCCTCGCCGAGATGCTCAAGGGCGGCGTGATCATGGACGTCGTGACCCCAGAGCACGCCCGCATCGCCGAGGATGCCGGGGCGTGCGCGGTGATGGCCCTCGAGCGTGTGCCGGCCGACATCCGCGCCGACGGCGGTGTCGCCCGGATGAGCGATCCGGAGATGATCGAAGGGATCAAGCAGGCCGTGTCGATCCCGGTGATGGCCAAGGCGCGCATCGGGCACTTCGTCGAAGCGCAGATCCTCGAGGCTCTCGACGTCGACTTCGTCGACGAGTCCGAGGTGCTGACCCCAGCCGACGAGACCCACCACATCGACAAGTGGGCGTTCACGGTGCCGTTCGTGTGCGGGGCGACGAACCTTGGCGAGGCGCTGCGCCGGATCGCCGAAGGGGCGGCGATGATTCGCTCGAAGGGTGAGGCCGGCACCGGCAACATCGTCGAAGCGGTGCGCCACCTGCGCTCGATCACCGGCGACATCCGCAAGCTCACCCAGGCCGACCCCGCCGAGCTGTTCGAGTGGGCCAAGCAGCTGCGCGCCCCGTTGCCCCTCGTCCAAGAGGTGGCCGCGACGGGCGCTCTGCCGGTTCCCCTGTTCTGCGCCGGGGGCATCGCCACTCCCGCTGACGCTGCGCTGGCGATGCAACTCGGCGCCGAGGCGGTGTTCGTCGGGTCCGGGATCTTCAAGAGCAACGAGCCGGCGCCGCGGGCCAAGGCCATCGTCGAGGCCACCACGCACTACGCCGACGCGGCGATCCTCGCCAAGGTCAGCCGCGGGCTCGGCGCCCCGATGACCGGGATCGGGATGGACGAGGTGCCGGACTCGCAGCGGTTCGCCGATCGCGGTTGGTAGCAGCATGAACCGTGGTTCTTCGGAGCCCCCAGGTGAACGTCGGCGTACTCGCCCTGCAGGGAGCATTCGCCGCCCACGTTGAGCGCCTGCGTTCGCTCGGCGTGGACGCTGTCGAGGTCCGCACCCCGCGGCAACTCGAGCGGGTCGACGCCCTCGTGATGCCCGGCGGGGAATCGACGACGATGTCCAACCTGTTGGGCTCGACGGGACTGTTCGACCCGATCGCCGCCCGTCTCGACGACGGGATGCCCGTGTTCGGCACGTGCGCCGGGATGATCCTGCTCGCCGACAAGATCCTCGACGGACGCGACGACCAGCAGCACTTCGGGGTGCTCGACGTCACCGTGCGGCGCAATGGCTACGGCCGCCAGATCGACAGCTTCGAAACCGAGCTCGAACTCGCCGGCGATCCGGCGCCGTTCCACGGCGTGTTCATCCGCGCCCCGCGCGTCGAAGCGGTCGGCCCCGACGTCGACGTCCTGGCGTCGTACGATGGCGATCCGGTGCTCGTGCGTCAAGGCCGCCTGCTGGCCGCCTGCTTCCATCCCGAACTCACCGCCGACGCCCGTCTCCACGCTTCGTTCGTGGAGCTCATCAACGTGGATCTCGATCGTCATGGATCACATCAAGGAGCACTGACCGATGTCCGGCCATTCCAAATGGGCAACCATCAAGCACAAGAAGGGCGCCGCCGACAAGGCCCGCGGCAAGCTGTTCGCCAAGCTCGCCCGGCAGCTCGAGGTGGCCGCCAAGGCCGGCGGCGGTGACCCCGACGCCAACCCGACATTGCGCACCGCCGTGCAGAAGGCCAAAGCGGCACAGATGACCAACGACGCCATCGACCGGGCCATCAAGCGCGGCACCGGCGAGGACGACGCCGGCACGTACGAGACGATCATGTACGAGGGCTACGCGCCGGGTGGCGTCGCCTTGCTCATCGACGTGCTCACCGACAACCGCAACCGCACCGGCGCCGAGGTGCGCGGCGTCTTCAACAAGCTCGGCGGGTCACTCGCCGAGCCGGGATCGGTCTCCTGGCAGTTCAGCCGCAAGGGGATCATCGAGGTCGACGGTGCGGCGGGCGAGGACGAGCTGATGCTCGCCGCCATCGATGCCGGTGCCGACGACGTGGTCCGCGACGGCGAAGGGTGGACGGTGACCACCGATCCGTCGTCGGTCTACGAGGTCCGCCAGGCGCTCGAGGACGCCGGGTTCACGATCGATGCTGCGGACACGCCGCTGGTGTCGGAGAATCTCGTGCCGATCGCTGCCGCGGACGAAGCCCGCCGAGTCTTGCGCATCGTCGAGGCGCTCGAAGACAATGACGACGTGCAGGACGTGTTCAGCAACGCCGACATCCCCGACGCGCTGCTCGACGAGCTGATCGAAGCATGAGTGTCGGAACGGGAGATCGGGCCCCGGCGTTCACCCTTCCGGGGACCGCCCCGGGCGGGGGAGTGCAGGACTACTCGCTCTCCGACTTCGCCGGCAAAGCCGTCGTCCTCGCCTTCTACCCAGGCGACGACACCGCCGTCTGCACGAAGCAACTCAACGACTACAACGACGGCCTCGACTCGTTCAACGAGCTCGATGCTCAGGTTCTCGGCATCTCGCCGCAGGACCTCGACAGCCACGACCGCTTCTCGTCGAAGTACGGCTTCAAGTTCCCGCTGCTCGCCGACACCGACAAGGCCGTCGCCCGGCTGTACGGGACGCTCGGGCCGATCGGCTTCCCGCGCCGCAGCGTGTTCATCATCGATGCCGGAGGCACGATCCGCTACGCCCACCGGGCGATCGCCGGGCTGACGTTCCGCCCTGCCAGCGAGCTCGTCACCGTGCTCCGCGAGCTGTAAGGCGTTCGCCGCGGCCACGGCGGGATCCACCAGTCCGCCAACCGGCGGCTCTACAGTACGAACCTGTGTTCGCCGCGCCACGCTATCGGGTCCTCGGAATCGACCCGGGTTTGACCCGTTGCGGGTACGCCGTCGTCGACTCCAGCGGACCGACCACGGGGGTCGCCGTCTCCCTCGGGGTGATCCGCACGCCGACCAAGGACGCTCTGCCGTGGCGTCTGGCGATGCTGCGCGAGGAGTTCGCCCGCCTCATCGCCGACTACACGCCCGACGTCGTCGCCGTCGAGCAGGTCTTCTTCCAGGTCAACGTGCGCACGGCGATGGGTGTCGGGCAGGCCAGTGGGCTGGCCCTCGCCGAAGCCGCCCACGCCGGCTGTGACGTCGTGCAGTACACCCCCAACCAGGTCAAAGACGCCGTCGCCGGGTGGGGTGCAGCGCCCAAGGAACAGGTTCAGCGGATGGTCAAGGCCCGCCTCGGCCTGAGCGCCGTCCCCCAACCGGCCGACGCCGCCGACGCCGCCGCCCTGGCGCTGTGCCATCTGGCGATGGTGCCGATGCGCCGAGCGATCGCGAGTGCGCAATGATCGGGTCGCTCCGAGGGGAGGTCCTCGAGCGGTCGGCCGAGGGGACCGTGCTGATCGACGTGGCGGGCGTCGGCTACGAGGTCAGCGTGGCGCCGCGCACGTTCGGAGAGCTGGAGCCGACGTCGGCGGCATTCCTGTACATCCACCACCACATCCGCGAGGACGACCAAACGCTCTACGGGTTCCTCAGCCGGGACGAGCGCACGACGTTCAAGACGTTGATCGCCACCCACGGCGTCGGACCGGCGTTGGCGATGGCGATCCTCACGACCTATCCGCCGGCCGCCCTCGTCGATGTCGTCGCCAACGGTGACGTGGGTGCCCTCAAAGCTGTGCCGGGCGTCGGGCCGAAGACGGCCCAGCGCCTGCTCGTCGAACTGCGTGACCGGCTGTCGATGCCGGTCCTCGAGGGTGCGCACGACACCGCCGTCGGGGGCGCCGGCGGGTCGACGGTCGGCACGGTGCGTGAGGCGCTCACCGGTCTCGGATACGGGCCGGACGAGATCCGCGATGCGGTTCGTGAGCTGCCCGGCGACGGCGACGCGGCGACGATGTTGCGCGACGCCCTCAAACTCCTCGGTGCCAAGCGTGCGTGACGAGTTCCTCGATCCGGGGCTCAACGACGACGCCGAGGACGTCGTCGAAGCCGGCCTCCGCCCGCGCCACCTCGACGAGTTCGTCGGCCAAGGGCGAGCTGAAGGAGCACCTGTCCATCGTCCTCGAGGCGGCCCGGCGTCGGGAGCAGGCGGTCGACCACCTTCTCTTCGCCGGCCCGCCGGGTCTCGGCAAGACGACGCTGGCGACGATCGTCGCCGCCGAGATGGGCGTGCAACTGCACATCACGTCGGGCCCGGCGCTGGAACGAGCGGGTGACCTCGCCGCGATCCTCACCAAGCTCGGCGACCACGACGTGTTGTTCGTCGACGAGATCCACCGGCTTTCACGGGCGGTCGAGGAGATCCTGTATCCGGCGATGGAGGACTTCCAGCTCGACATCGTCGTCGGCAAGGGTCCGGCGGCGTCGAGCATCCGCCTGTCGCTCCAACCGTTCACCCTCGTCGGGGCGACGACGCGCACCGGAATGATCACCGGGCCACTGCGCGACCGCTTCGGCCTGGTCGCCCGCCTCGATTACTACGACGCAACCGAGCTGCAGGCCATCGTCGTGCGCGCCGCCGGGATCCTCGGGGTCACGATCGACGAGGCGGGTGCCTGGGAGATCGCCCGGCGCGCCAGGGGCACGCCGCGGATCGCCAACCGGCTGCTCCGTCGGGTGCGCGACTTCGCCGAGGTGCGCGGCGACGGACAGATCGACGCCGCCAGCGCCGAGCGAGGTCTCACGGTGTTCGGGGTCGACGCTCTTGGCCTCGACAAGCTCGACCGGGCGATCCTCGGCGCGCTGTGTCAGCAGTTCGGCGGCGGACCGGTCGGGCTCTCCACGCTGGCCATCGCCGTGGGCGAGCAGACCGAGACGGTGGAGGACGTCTACGAGCCGTTCCTCATCCAGCAGGGCCTCATCGTGCGCACCCCGCGCGGCCGCGTGGCGATGCCGGCGGCGTTCACCCATCTCGGACTCGCCGTCCCGCGGCGCCGAGCGAGCCAGCCCGACCTCTTCGACTGACCGCGGCTTCAGGCGGCGATCACGGTGGGGGTGGCGAGCTCGCGGCGGTCGATGATGTGGTCGACGAGGCCGTAGGCGACCGCGTCGGCGCCGCGCACGGTGTAGTCCCGATCGATGTCGGCGGCGATCTTGGCGCGGGGCTGGCCGGTCGCGGCGACAAGGATGTCGACCATCCGTTCGCGCATCTCGACCATCTCCTTGACGGCGAGCTCCATGTCGATCGACTGGCCCTGGGCGCCGCCGTGGGGCTGGTGGATGAGGACGCGTGCGTTGGGCAGCGCCGAGCGCTTGCCGGGCGCCCCGGCCGCGAGGAGCACGGCGGCCGCCGAGCAGGCCTGCCCGACGCAGATCGTCGCCACGTCGGGATGGATGTACTGCATCGTGTCGTGGATCGCGAACAGCCCGGTCATGTCGCCGCCTGGGCTGTTGATGTACAGGGAGATGTCCGCCTCCGGGTTCTCCGACTCGAGATGGACGAGCTGGGCGACGATGAGGTTGGCGACGTTGTCGTCGATGGCCGCGCCGAGGAAGACGATGCGGTTGGCGAGCAACCGGGAGTAGATGTCGTAGGCCCGCTCGCCGCGGGTGCTCTGCTCGATGACGGTCGGGATCAACATCGTTCACTCCTCGTGCGTGCTGCTTCGTGCAACTGGATGGTTGCACATTGACAGTATCGAGAAGCGCAGCGATGTGCAACCGTCGAGTTGCGCTAACGTGTGTGTATGTGCGACACGATCGACGACAGCATCAGCGTGACACGCTCGGTTGAGCTCGATGTTCCGCCGGAGGAGGCCTGGGAGCTGATCGGCGACGGCGAACGCTGGGCAGACTGGATGGTCGACGAGGCGTCGATCGACGTGTCGCCGGGCGAGACGGGCGAGGTGATCGATGCGGGCGAGCGTCGTGAGGTGCGTGTCGGCCGGGTCGAGTCGGGCGAGTCGATCGCCTTCGAGTGGTGGCCAGCGCAGCGGCGCGATCTGGCGTCGGTGGTCGAGCTGACCGTCGTCCCGGGCGCGAAGCGGGGCGGTCCTCGAGATCGTCGAGTCGTTTCCGAGTCGAGGGGCGATCTCGGCGTCGGCGATCGCGTCGGCCTGGCAGCCGCGCCTTCGGCGCGTGTCGGCGCTGCGCCGGCTGCTCGTCGCTGCGTGAGCAACGGTCCGCTCGACGACCTGTTCGGGGCGCTCGCCGATCCCACCCGCCGGCGCCTGCTCGACCGCCTCATCCGCGAGGGCCCGCACACGGCGACCGAGCTTGCCGCCGGCTCGGCGGTCTCCCGTCAGGCGATCGTCAAGCACCTCCAGGCGCTGACCGCTGTGCACCTCGTCGCCGCCGAGCGATGTGGTCGGGAGGTCCGCTACCGAGCGACGACCGAACCGCTTGCCACGGTTGTCGAGTGGCTGGGCGGTGCCAGCGCGGCGTGGGACCGCCGGACGGAGCGCCTGCGCCGAAGCGCTACGTGACGGGCAGGTGCTCGGCAAGCATCGCCATGGTCTTCGACCATGCCGCGCGGGCGGCGGCTTCGTCGTGGAACATCGGTGCCTCGTCGTCGAACGCGTGGCCGGCGATCTCGACGTTGAGGGCGAGGTGCTGCCGACCGGCGGTGGCCGCGGCGATCTGCTCGACGGCCTCGCCCGGGATCGACTTGTCACGGCTGCCGAAGTGGAACAACGTCGGGCAACGGACATCGTCGATGCCGCCGAGCAGGCCGGCGACCCCGGACCCGTAATAGCTCACGCACACCGACGGCTCGTAGCGAATGGCCGTGCCGAACGCCAGGGTGCCGCCGAGGCAGAAGCCGATCACGCCAGGCGACCCGTCGACCTCGGGGAGTCCGCCAAGATGGGCGACGACGGCGCCGCAGTCGTCGACGGCTCCATCCCGGTCGAGCTTGGCAACGGTCTCCATCGAAGCGGCGAGACCCGCTTCGTCGGCGTCGGCCTGCCAACCGGGGGCGAAGCGCCAGAACAGGTCGGGGACACCGACGACGTAGCCGGCATCGGCGAGCCGACCGGCGACGGTGCGCACGTGAGCGCTGTACCCGAAGATCGCGGGGATCAGGGCGAGCGCCGGACCACGATCGCCGGCGGGAACCGAGACGTGGACGTCCATCGCCCCGTCAGCCAGTTCCACCGAATCGACGCGGCTGTCGGTCATCACAGCGACCGTAGCCTGCGGCTGGTGCGCCTCGAGGACCTCGATTACAACCTCGACCCTGCGCTCATCGCCCAGGTCCCGATCGAGCCGCGCGACGCTGCCCGACTGCTCGTCGACCGGGGTCGCGACGAGCCCGACGATCGGCACGTGCGGGACCTGCCGGAGCTCCTGCGACCCGGCGATCTCGTCGTCGTCAACGACACGCGGGTGATCCCGGCCCGTCTGCGGCTGCGCCGGGCGACAGGTGGGGCAAGCGAAGTGCTCCTCCTCGAACCGCGTGACGCCGAGCGACGAGACTGGGAGGCCCTCATCCGACCAGCCCGCAAGCTCCCTCGGGGCACCGTGCTGTTCGACGAAGGCGGTCAAGCGGTCGTCGAGATCGGCACGCGCACCGCTGCCGGGGACACGTTCGTCGTGACGGTGCTCGGCCCCGGCGACCCGCTGACGACGATCGTGGACCACGGCGAGATGCCGCTGCCTCCGTACCTCCACACCACGCTCGAGGACCCGGACCGCTACCAGACCGTGTTCGCCCAGGAACCGGGGTCGGCGGCGGCGCCGACTGCCGGCTTGCACCTCACGGCCGACGTGTTCGCCGGTCTCGCCGCCCGTGACATCGGATGGGTCACGGTCGAGTTGGTCGTCGGTCTCGACACGTTCGCGCCGATCACCAGCGAGGACCCGCTCACCCACCGGATGCACAGCGAGAGGTACCGGGTCCCCGACGAGTCGTGGGCCGCCGTCAACGACGCCCGGCGGGTGGTCGCCGTCGGCACGACGTCGGTCCGGGCGCTGGAGAGCGCTGCCGCCACGGGTCAGCTCACGGGGCGGACCGAGCTGTTCCTCCATCCCGGACGAGAGCCGACGGTGGTCGACGTCCTGATGACGAACTTCCACCTGCCACGAACCACGCTGTTGTTGATGATCGAGGCGTTCGTCGGGCCGCGCTGGCGCGGGTTGTACGCCCACGCCGCGACCTGCGGCTACCGCTTCCTCTCCTTCGGCGACGCCGTGCTGCTCGATCGCCACGCACGTTGACGCGCTGTCGTTAGCGTCGTGCCGTGCATCCGGTGGCGTTCACGGCGACGGCGACCGACGGCGCAGCGCGTGCCGGGACGGCGACGACTGCGAGAGGTTCCTACACGACGCCGTGTTTCATGCCGGTGGGCACTCGCGGGGCGGTCAAGTACCTGAGTGCGGACGACTACGAGCGACTCGGCGTGCAGATCGTCCTCGGCAACACCTACCACCTCATGCTGCGGCCCGGTGCCGAGGCGATCGCCCGCTTCGGGGGGCTCGGCCGGTTCACCGGATGGGACGGCCTGACCCTCACCGATTCGGGTGGCTACCAGGTGTTCTCCCTGGAACCGAAGGTCGACGACGACGGAGCCACGTTTCGCAGTACCTACGACGGGTCGACCCATCGGTTGACGCCGGAGCACGCCGTGCGGGTGCAGGAGCTGATCGGAGCGGACATCCAGATGGTCCTCGACGTCTGCCCGCCGCTGCCGAGCCCGCCTGACGTCGTCGAGCTGGCGGTCAAGCGAACGGCGCTGTGGGCCGCCCGGGCCCGGGAATGCCACGAGCGCCCGGACCAGGCCCTCTTCGGAATCGTCCAGGGCGGCACGAGCGAGGACCTGCGCCGGGTCAGCGCCGAACAGATCACCGCCCTCGACTTCGACGGCTACGGCATCGGCGGACTGTCGGTGGGGGAGACCCGCGCCGAGATGCTCCCTGCGCTGGCGGCAGCGATCACGACGCTTCCCGCTGATCGGCCGCGCTACCTGATGGGCGTGGGCGACCCGGCCTCGCTGGTCGAGTCGATCGCCCTGGGTGTCGACCAGTTCGACTGCGTGCTGCAGACCCGCCTGGGTCGGCATGGCACCGCCCTGACGGCGTCCGGCAAGGTCCAGGTCAAGGCCGCCCGTCACGGTGGCGAGGAGGGGCCCGTCGACCCCCAGTGTTCGTGCGCCGTGTGTGCCCGCCACAGCCGTGGCTACCTGCGGCACCTGTTCAGCGTCGCCGAACCATCGGCGGCTCGCCTGCTGACCCTGCACAACGTCGCCTGGACGCTGGAGCTGATGGCGAGCGCCCGTCAGGCGATCGTCGAACAGCGCTTCATCAAGTTCCGTGACGACGTGCTGCGTGTGTGGGGATGAGCATCGGTAACCTGTCGTCCGCTCCGGACCAGGCCGGACCCAGATCGGAACACCACGACCCCATGGACTTGCACTTGTCTTTGCCCGACTCCCTGCCCGGCGGATTCGCCCACGGCACCGACGGCTGGTTTGTCGCTGCCCCGCAGGCCCTGGCGACGACCGAGTTCTCGACAAGGGAGTTCTCGACGACGGAGTTCTCGACAACGGAGCTCTCGACAGCAGCGACCGTGCAGAGCGCCACCAGCGAAGACGACGACTCAGGCGGCGCGGCGTCGACGATCGTGTCGTTCCTCCCGCTGCTGCTGATTGTCGCCGCCGTGTACTTCTTGTTGTTGCGACCGCGGCAACGACAGATGCGCCAGCAGCGCGAGCTTCAGTCGACCCTCGATGTCGGCGACGAAGTGATGCTGACGTCTGGGGTCTACGGGTTCATCACCGGGTTCGAACAGGGCACCGACATCGTGTGGGTGGAGATCGACGACGACGTGCAGATCAGAGTCAGCCGGGCGGCCGTATCGGGCAAGGTCGACACAGCCGGGGCGGCGGCTGCGCCGGGGGAGACCGGTGGTGACGCCACGTCGGAGCCGGCCAGCCCGACGTCGCGGCGTCCGACGCTGAAGGGCGGCGGCGCCACGAAGCCGACCGCGGCGCCAGAGCCGGCGCCGGCTGGCGAAAGCACGACGGGCGAGACAGCCGACGAATGATCCGCCGTCGCCTGTGGATCTCGCTCGTCGGGATCGTCCTTGTCTCCATCGCGCTCTTGGCCATCAATCTCGTCTCCGGCAACGAGCCGGTACTCGGTCTCGACCTCCAGGGCGGCATCTCCGTCGTTCTGTCGGCCGAGGACGACGCCACCGCTGACGATCTCGACAGCATTCGTGACCTCATCCGCGAGGAGCTCGAAGATCGCGGCATCGCCGAGCCTGACGTTCGCGTCGAGGGGGAGAACGTCATCGTCGACCTGCCGGGGGTGCGCGACCAGCGAGAAGCGCTCGACGCCGTCGACGTTGCGGGCATCGTGCAACTCCGACCGCTGATGTCGCCGTGCGTGGCACCGGTCGAGGAGCCCGTGCCGACTACGGAGGCCACGCCGACCGAGTCCACGTCGCCCGACGCGACGGGTACCACGACGGCGACACCGTCGGGTTTGCGCAGCCCCGCTGCTGCCGACACGTCGGCACCGCCATCGAGCGAGCCGTCAGCGTCGTCGACACCTGAGTCGTCCGACGCCTGAGTCGTCCACGCCGGGATCGAGCGAGCCGGGTCCGACGACCACGACCGTGCCTCCGCTCGGACCCGTCGGGCCCAACCCGGTCACGACGTACCCGCCGACGCCCTACGGTCCGCCGCCGCCGCCCACCGACCAGACGATCACGGATCTGCCGACTGCCGACGGCCTGACCTGCACGGTGGGGCCCGTCCAGCTCGGTCCGTCCGGGGAGTCGGGTGGCGAGCTGTTCGCCCGCGGCTCGGCCAGCGCCACGCTCGACCCGGCCCAAGGCTGGATCGTCACCGCCTCCCTCACCGAAGAAGGACTGGGCACCTTCAACCAACTCGCCGCGGCGTGTTCGACCGGTCAGCAGACGTGCCCGGGCGGAGCGATCGCCATCGTTCTCGATGGCACCATCCAATCCGCCCCACGGGTCACCCAATCGACGTTCCCGCGCGAGATCTCGATCAGCGGTCAGGGAGCTGGTGCCTTCTCGGAGTCAGAAGCGAGGGATTTGGCACGGGTCCTCGACCGCGGTGCGTTCCCGGTGCAGGTGCAGACGGAGTCGGTGCAAACCGTGTCCCCGACGCTCGGCGAAGACTCGCTGCGGGCGGCGATCTTCGCCGCCCTCGTCGGCGTCGTCCTCGTCCTCGCCGGATTGGCCTACTTCTACCGCCGCCTGATCCTGGTCGTGATCGCCGGTCTCGTTGTCTGGGGCATGCTCATCTACTCGGCGGCGGCGATCATCTCGCAGACGACGAACTACGCGCTGTCGCTCGCCGGTGTCACGGGGATCATCGTCGCGGTCGGCATCACCGTCGACAGCTACGTCGTGTACTTCGAACGGCTCAAGGAGGAAGTGCGCCACGGGCGCACCGTGCGCAACTCGGCGGTGCGTAGCTTCAAAGCGACGTGGCGGACGATCGTCGCCGCCGACCTGGTGTCGCTGATCGCCGCCGGCGTCCTGTTCGGCCTCAGCGTCGGCTCGGTGCGCGGCTTCGCCCTCTACCTCGGCGTGACCACCGTCTGCGACCTGATCGTCTGCTGGTTCTTCACCCGCCCGGCCGTGCTGCTGCTCGCCGACAGCGGGTGGCTCGACGAGGGTGACACGTTCGGCCTCGAGAACTACGAGTCACGTCCGCTGCCGACCCCGGCCGCACCGGCCGTCGCCGGCCACTCCTCGGAGACTTCCCATGACGTTCGTTGACGACAGCGGTCTGGGCGGCGAGCCACCGCTCGACGACCTCGACCTCGGGCCTGCGGAGCCGCGGCGAACCACCCGCCGCGAGCCGGCGGCCGAGCCGGTGCCACTGGTCGAGCAGCGCATCGCCAAGTCGCCGTCCAAGCGCCTGTTCCTCGGCCAGACGGCCATCGACTTCTGGGGGCACCGCCGCACGTACTTCGCGATCTCCCTGTTGCTGATCGCACTCAGCGTGGCGTCGCTCGCCATCCGCGGTGTCAACCTCGGCATCGACTTCGAGGGCGGGGTGGCCTTCGACGTACCCGCAGGTGAGCTTTCGGTGTCGGATGCTCGGGACGTCCTCGAGGCGCACGGCATCGACGGGTCGGACGCCAAGGTCGAAGAGCGCGAGTCGGCCCAGGGCGACATCGTCAAGGTGCAGATCGAGGAGGTACCCGCCGACGTGCGGGTCTCGTTGCAGGAGGCCTTCGCCGATTCCGCGGGGGTCGACGCCGCCGACGTGAGCGTGGCCGCCGTGTCGTCGTCGTGGGGCGAGCAGATCACCCGCAAGGCGATCATCGCCCTTGGCGTGTTCCTGGCGCTGTTCTCCGTCGTCATCGCCGTCCGCTTCGAGTGGCGGATGGCCATCGCGGCGATCGTCGCCATGCTCCACGACGTGATCATCGCCGCCGGCATCTACTCGGTGTTCGGCTTCCAGGTCACACCGCCGACGGTGATCGCCTTCCTGACGATCCTCGGCTATTCGCTGTACGACACGATCGTCGTCTTCGACCGGGTCAAGGAGAACGAGCGACGCATCGTCGCCGCCGGGCTGGGCGCCGCCGACCTCGTCAACGTGTCGACCAACCAGGTGTTGATGCGGTCGTTGAACACGTCGATCTCGGCGCTGCTGCCGGTGCTCTCGCTGCTCGTCGTCGGGGCCTGGTTCCTCGGTCAGGGGACCCTGCTGGAGTTCGCCCTGGCCCTGCTCATCGGCATGCTCACCGGGGCGTACTCGTCGATCTTCGTGGCCACGCCCGTGCTCGGCGTGCTCAAGGGCGGCCGACGCGCCGGCGAGCATCTCGTCGGCGAGGACCTGCGCACCGTCGTCGTGCGCGGCGTCGGCATCCTCGCCCCGGCGAGCGGTCGCCGGCGTGGCCGGGTCGCAGCGGGCGTCCCGGCGACGGTCGGGGCGGGCGTCAGCCCGTCCGGGGCTGTGCCGGGTGTCGAACCGTCGTCGGAGCAGCTGCTCGGACGCGCGCCACGCCCCCGCAAGAAGAAGCGCCACTGACAGGCGTCTGCTCGCACCGAGCTGCGGTGTCCCGGGGCGGGTTGGTGGGGGCCGGTATCGTGGCCATATGACGGTCACGCCGGATGCTGCGGATACTTCGGAAGCGTCGTGGTTGACGACGCACGTCCGCGACATCGCCGACTACCCGCATGCGGGCGTGACGTTCCGGGACATCACCCCGCTGCTCGGCAACGCCGAGGCGTTCCGGCGGGCCGTCGACGAGCTTGCCGAGCCGTTCCGTGACGAGGCGATCGATCGCGTCGTTGGCGTCGAAGCGCGCGGCTTCATCCCGGCGGCGGCGGTCGCCTACACGCTGGGTGCCGGATTCGTGCCGGTGCGCAAGGCGGGCAAGCTGCCGTGGGCCGTGGCCCGCGAGGAGTACGAGCTGGAGTACGGGCGCGACAAGCTGGAGATCCACCGCGACGCCATCCATCCCGACGAGCGGATCCTCGTCATCGACGACGTGTTGGCAACCGGCGGCACGGCTTCGGCCACCGCCCGCCTCGTGACGGTTCTCGGCGGCACGATCGTCGGCCTCGGGTTCCTCATCGAGCTCGCCGACCTCGGAGGACGCCAGCGGCTCGTCGACTACGACGTGTCGATCCTGGCGAGGATGTAGGGACCAGGTGGGAACGGTCGACCGCGTCCTGCCCTGGCGGCGACACCACGAGTCGATCACGCCCGCCGAGTTGGCCCCGCTGCTGTCGGCGTACCGCAACCGCCACCCGAAGGCGCCGGTGGCCACGATCACCAACGCCTACCAGGTGGCTGCTGAGGCGCATCGCAATCAGCTGCGTTCGAGCGGCGAGAGCTACATCAACCATCCCCTCGCCGTCGCCAAGATCGTCGCCGAGATCGGCCTCGACGAGGTGTCCGTCGTCGCCGCCCTGCTCCACGACGCCGTCGAGGACACCGAGATCACCGTTGCCGACGTCGACCGTGACTTCGGCGGCGAGATCGCCGCGATCGTCGACGGCGTCACCAAGCTCGACCGCATCCAGTTCGACTCGCGCGAGGCTCAACAGGCCGCCACGATGCGCAAGATGCTGGTGGCGATGGCCGCCGACCTGCGCGTTCTCGTGATCAAGCTCGCCGACCGACTGCACAACATGCGCACGATCGCGGCGATGCCGGCTGCCAAGCAGCAGCGCATCGCCCAGGAGACGATCGACATCTACGCACCGCTGGCTCACCGCCTCGGGATGCAGGAGATCAAGCAGCAGCTCGAGGACCTCGCCTTCGCGGCCCTCCACCCCAAGCGTTACGCCGAGCTCGACTATCTCGTCAGCGCCCGGTCGCCCGAGCGTGACACGTTCCTGGCGGCGGCGATCTCGGAGGTCAAGGCGCGGCTCGCCGAGGTCGGTGTGCAGGCCAGCGTGACCGGCCGCGGCAAGCACCTCTGGAGCCTCTACGAGAAGATGGTCGTCAAGGGCCGCGAGTTCGACGACATCTTCGATCTGCTGGCCATCCGCATCGTGGTCAACTCGACGAAGGATTGCTACGCCGCGCTGGGCAGCATCCACGGCCGCTGGCGCCCCGTCGTCGGCCGCTTCAAGGACTACATCGCGATGCCCAAGTTCAACCTCTACCAGAGCTTGCACACCACGGTCATCGGGCCGATGGGCAAGACGATCGAGGTGCAGATCCGCACGCGGGAGATGCACCAGCGGGCGGAGTGGGGCGTCGCCGCGCACTGGGCGTACAAGGACGGCGGCGACAAGGCGACCGACATCGACTGGCTCAACCGGATCATCGACTGGCAGGCCGACGTCTCCGACCCGGCCCAGTTCATGCAGAGCCTGAAGACCGATCTCCAGCAGGAGGAGGTCTTCGTCTTCACCCCGAAGGGCCGGGTGATCACCCTGCCGGCCGGGTCGACCACGGTCGACTTCGCCTACGCCGTGCACACGGAGGTCGGCCACGCCTGCGTCGGCTCGAAGGTCAACGGGCGCCTCGTCTCCCTCGATTATCAGCTCACCAGCGGCGACACGTGCGAGATCTTCACGTCGAAGGTCGAGTCGGCGGGCCCCTCCCAGGACTGGCTGGCGTTCGTCCGCTCGCCGCGAGCACGCAACAAGATCCGCCAGTGGTTCAGTCGCGAGCGCCGCGGCGACATGATCGAGAACGGCCGCGACGAGCTCACTGACGCATTCCGGCGAGAAGGGCTGCCGGTGCAGCGGATGTGGACCTCGGATCAGCTCAAGATGGTGATCCACGACCTCAGCTATGCCGACCTCGAGGCCCTCCTTGCAGCCATCGGCGAGCACCACGTGTCGGCGCGTGGCGTCGCCCAACGCGTCGCCCGCGGACTGCGCGGCGGGGCCAGCGACGACACCGAACAGTTGCCGGCGACGGTGCAGCGACCTCGACGCCATCGGACGAAAGCCGACAACGTCGGCCTCCACGTCGAAGGGCTCGACGACGTGCTCGTGCGGCTCGCCGCCTGCTGCACGCCGGTCCCCGGCGACGAGGTCGTCGGATTCATCACCCGCGGCCGCGGGGTGAGCGTGCATCGCGCCGACTGTGCCAACGCCGTCGCTCTGTCGGCCGAGCAGGCGTCGCGCATGATCGAGGTCGACTGGGAAGGGGAGCGGCACTCAGCCGTGTACCGCGCCGGCGTCGAGGTCGTCGCCCTCGATCGGTCTCGACTGCTCCGCGATGTCGCCAACGCGCTCTCCGACCACCGCGTCAACATCGTCAGCTGCGACACGATGACCGGCGGCGACCGTGTCGCCAAGATGCGCTTCGAGTTCGAGCTCAACGACCCCGGCCAACTGGCGACGGTGCTGCGGGCGATCAAGCAGATCGACGCCGTCTACGACGCTTATCGCATCGTGCCGAGAGGGCAGAACAACGGAGATTCCCAGGTAGATAGCCATCTCGGTTCCGAGATGTATACCTACAACGGTGATTCATGCGGTGTCATGCATCACGCACTTCGAGCGACCGCCCGGCCAGATCTTCAAGTGTCCGACGTCAAGAGCTGTCGCGACGAGGTCCGACGTGCAACGCCGAACGGCCTCAACGCCCCGAGCTGCTCACTCCGGTGCTCACTGACGACGAGTTGCTGCGCGGATTCATAGGAGCCGCCACCGTGGGTCCGGCGGCGAATCCGATGACGCCGACCGAAGAACCGACGACTGCCAAGCACACCGAGGGCCGACGACTGAGCAGCTCGACCGCTTCCCATGCCAGCTAGAGGGGGTCCATGCACATGGTCGAGGTGTACTGACGTGGATACGCCCGAGGCGCACCGGCGGGAAGGCGGCCTGATCGGCCGAGGGGCGGAGCACCGGTCTGGCCTTCGGGGTCCGACGGGGAGGCGACGATGTCTGGTCGGCGGGCATGGCTCGTGGTGGAACTGGTCGGCCTGCTCGTCGCCGTGGACTGTGTCGTGCGGACTCGGGCTCAACGTCGGGAGGCCGAGACCGGGGACTACTGTCGTGCGGGACGGCTGAAACGACCGTAATGCGGCGATGTCATCGGCTTCCAGCGGGCAATCGACGGCGTCGCCACGTCGTGAACGTCGATCGCCTCAATCCGACGCTGATTCACGGCACGTCCGACCGGCGTTCGCCCTCGAGGAACGCTGGCCGGCGAACGGCGGAGGACCTGAGCAGGTCAACGTCCGCAACAGGGACCGAAGGCCTGACGCCCACTTGCGCGCCGCCACTGGCACCGGCCGACGGCGATGCCGGCGGCGGGGAGCGTCAGCGCTCCCAGGCACGACGGCCAGCAACAAGCCCGCTGAGGCGACGAACCAAGCGCAAACCCGACGAGCGAGGCGGACACCGGTGACGTCGGCGTCGGGTGTCGTCATAGCCGATATCCGTCGAATCGGCACACCTACGGGCCGGGATCCGGCACGAGCTATCCGATAGTCAGACATTGCCCCGAAAGACAAGTGCCGTCCAACCGAGTGCAACACTGACGGCGGGGTGAGGCCGTCGGGGTTGACGGCCGACGCTGCCCCACGAACTGCAGCTCACGGCCAGCCCGTGGTGGCCTCGACCCCCGGCCTCCCCGCCCCCGAGGAGGTACGTTGAGCGCGGCCTCGATCGGCCCCCGATAGTCGAATCGTGCGCGGCCAGCCCAGTTCAGGGCGCGTTGGCGCCGAGGCCGTGGAGGGCGAGTTGGAGTTCTTCGGCGATCTCGACAGCGGTTGTCGGTGGTGGTCGTTGGCGTTGACAGGCGGCCGCCGCGGTCGGCCACCGGTTGGTCGTCACGCCGTCGTAGCTGGTCGTGCCGTCGGGCTGTTGGACGGTGATCCGTCGTCCTGGGTGCAGGTGGAGGGTCCAGCCGCCTTCGTGGACGAGGTGATGGTGCCGTTCGCAGATCGGCACCAGGTTGTCGAGATCGGTGGGACCGTTGTGTTCCCAGTAGGTGACGTGATGGATCCGGCAATGCTCGAACCCGACGGTGCAGCCCGGCATGCAACAGCGTCCGGTACATCGCCCGCAACGCCAGCCGTTGGGCCCGTGTCGCTAACCGTCGGCGCCGGCCGACAGCGAGCACGTCGCCGTCGCCGGTCAGCCAGATCGGCACGACGATGCCGTCACAACCCAGCCGACGGATCACCTCGACCGGCAGCCCCTGACCGTCGGCGGTCTCGGCGACGGTCGCCTCGCCGCCGTGGAGGAGGGCGGTGTAGTCGATGAGTACCGACACCTCCGCCCCTTGCCCGCCACCGCCGTCGGCGGGGTGTTGGCGGGTGAGGTGGTCGACGATCGCGTCGGCTTGCAACTGATCCCAGGTCCGCTCGTCGTTGTCCTGATTGACGGCGCGGGCGGTGGCGACGGCGGCGTTGAGCGCCGTCCACACCTTGGCGTCATCGAGCGGATCGAGTGTCAGCAACGTCTTGCACATCCCGGTGTGCTGGTCGACCCAGCGACGCACGTTGCGCTGCCGCCGCAACCGTTCATGACGCGACAGCCCGCCGTCACCGGCAAGGTCGCGGGCGAAGTCGCCGACCTCGCGGTCGAACTCCTCGGGGGACATCGCCGCGGCGGCATTGACCAACGCCTCAGCGCACTCGGCGAATGTTTCCTTGCCGTCATCGTCGAGATGGCGGGAGGCCTTAACGATCGCATCGACGTGCCCGGCACCGATCATCCCCTCAGCGAGCGCCTCGCCGACCCGCGGCATCGACGCACACACGGAGCCGCGCTCGGCAGCCGCCTCAGCATCACGGCGGGCGCGGCGCCCGCCACCGGCGAGCACCACCCCCGCCGACTCCCCACTCCCCGCCGCGGCCAGCTCGGCGGCCCGCCCAGCAATCCGCCCGTCGACCGCGTCGAGCCAACCGCGCACCCGCAACGAACGACACACCAACCCGGCCAACCCCTCCCCGTTGCAGTCGTTCGGGTCGGCCAGCAACAACTCGACAACGGCATCCAAGACCGTCCCGCCATCGACGTCATCCCCCACCACCAACGACCACATCGAACCCATGTACCCCATCGTAGAGAAGGGGTGTAACAGTGGATCAGACCGCACCCGTAGCCTGACGCATCGTGCCGCAGTTCCAGACCAGCCCGGGGATGCGGGACGTACTCCCGCCCGAGTCGACGCGCCGCCGTCGGTTCTTCGAGCTGTTCGCCGAGGTCGTCGCCGCAGCGGGCTACGGCGAGGTGGTCACACCGTTGCTCGAGGACTACGGCGTGTTCGCCCGTGTCGGCGACGCAACCGACCTGGTGCAGAAGGAGATGTACCGCTTCACCGACACCGGTGGCCGTGACGTCGCCCTGCGCCCCGAGTTCACCGCGGCGGTGTGCCGGGCGTTCGCGGAGCACCGTCCGGCGACTCCGTGGAAGGTCTGGTCGGGGGGCCCGCTGCTCCGCTACGAGCGCCCGCAGCGCGGGCGCTATCGCCAGTTCGAGCAGGTCAATCTCGAGGTCCTCGGCAGCGATGACCCGATGGTCGACGTCGAGGTGATCGCCCTTGGCTGGCGGTTCTTCGAGCGCCTCGGCCTGCGTCAGGTGACCCTCCTCGTCAACTCCTTGGGCACCCGAGACGAACGGGCGGTCTACGTCGAGGCGCTGCGCCGCTACTTCACCGACAACCTCGATGCGCTGTCCGACCAGACCGTGGCGACGCTCGCCCGCAATCCGCTGCGCGTCCTCGACTCCAAGCGCCCCGAGGACGCCGCCCTGATCACGGACGCGCCGATGATCGCCGAGTCCTACGGCCCGGCGACGCTCGCCCATTTCGAGGCGGTGCAGGCCGGGCTCGAGCTGGTCGGCATCCCCTTCACGATCGCCCCACGTCTCGTCCGGGGCCTCGACTACTACGTCAGCACGACGTTCGAGTTCGCCGGCGGCACGCTGGAGAGCGCCCAGAACGCACTCGGCGGCGGCGGGCGCTACGACGGCCTTGTCGAGGCCCTCGGCGGTCCGCCGACGCCCGGCGTCGGGTTCGCCCTCGGTGTCGATCGAGGACTGCTCGCCTGCGACGACGAGGAGGTGTTCGACGCGCCGGCGACGACGGTCGAGGTGTTCGTCGTCGACACGACGGGCGGGGCGGCCGCCTTGGCGATCACCGAGGAGCTGCGCCGGGCCGGCGTCACCGCCGATCGCGCCTTCGACAACCGCAGCATGAAGTCGCAGATGAAGGCCGCCGACCGCAGCGGGGCGACGACGGCGATCATCGTCGGCCCCGACGAGCTCGACGCCGGAGAGGTGCTTGTACGGCCGTTGCGGGCCGACGGCGAGCAGATCCGCGTCGCTCGGGCCGCGCTCGTCGACCACCTCACCACGTAGCCTTGCCCGTCGTGCCGGCCACGTCAGCTACCTCGATGCGCACCCACTTGTGCGGTGAACTGCGTTCCTCCGACATCGGCGCTGTCGTGTCGGTGTGCGGGTGGGTCGCCCGCCGGCGCGAGCACGGCGAGCACCTCGCGTTCGTCGACGTGCGCGACTACTCGGGGATCGTCCAATGTGTCGTCGACAACGCGGTCGACGTGCGCAGCGAGTACGTCGTGCGGGTCACCGGCACGGTGCGGCAGCGCCCCGACGGGACGATCAACCCGAACCTCCCGACCGGCGACGTGGAGATCGGCGACTGCACCATCGAGGTGTTGCGCGCCGCAGATCCGCCGCCGTTCCCGATCGACGCCCGCGCCGACGACGTCGACGAGAACGTCCGTCTGCAGTATCGCTACCTCGACCTGCGCCGCGAGCGGATGCAACGCAACCTCCGCCTGCGAGGTCGCGTCAACTCGGCGATCCGCGGGGCGATGGAGGCTCAAGGTTTCGTCGAGGTCGAGACTCCGATGCTGGTGCCGTCGACGCCCGAGGGTGCCCGCGAGTTCCTCGTGCCGTCGCGCAAGGAGCCGGGTTCGTTCTACGCCCTGCCGCAGTCACCCCAGCTGTTCAAGCAGCTGTTGATGGTCTCGGGAATCGACCGCTACTACCAGATCGCTCGCTGTCTGCGTGACGAGGACCTGCGCGCCGACCGCCAGTACGAGTTCATGCAACTCGACGCCGAGATGAGCTTCGCCAGTCAGGACGACGTGCTGGCGGCGATCTCCGAGGCGGTACTCGCCGCCGCCGAGGCGGCGACCGGGCACCGTCCACCGACGATCGAGCGGATCACGTGGCACGAGGCGATGGAGCGCTTCGGCGTCGACAAGCCGGACCTGCGTTTCGGTATGGAGCTCGTCGAGCTCACCGACGCCTTCGCCGGCACGGAGTTCAAGGCCTTCGCTTCGGCGGCCTCGGTCAAGGCGATCAACGTCAAAGGCGCCGCCGGCGAGTACGGGCGCAACCAGCTCGACAAGCTCACGGACCGGGCCAAGTCGTTGGGCGCCAAGGGACTCGTCTGGCTGAAGACAACCCAGGGCGGGTTCGAGTCGCCGGTCGCCAAGTTCCTGTCGCCGAGCGAGGTGGCCGTGGTGATCGAGCGCCTCGATGCCGTCGAGGGTGACCTCGTCCTCGTCGTTGCCGACGAGTGGGCAACGACGTGCGAGGTGCTCGGCCAGCTGCGCAACGATCTCGGCCGGCCGCCCGTTTGGGAGGGGCCGAATCGCTACGTGTGGGTCGTCGACTTCCCGATGTTCGTCGGCGTCGACGCCGAGAGCGGGCGTCCGAAGCCGGCGCACCATCCGTTCACCCAGCCGCACCCCGACGACGTCGAACTGCTGGAGAGCGACCCGATGCGCGTCCGCTCCCAGGCCTACGACCTCGTGCTCAACGGCTGGGAGCTCGGGTCGGGCTCGATCCGGATCCACCACAGCGACCTGCAGCGCCGAGTGTTCGCCGCCATCGGGATCGACGAGCAGGAAGCACACCGCAAGTTCGGCTTCTTCCTCAACCCGTTCGAGTACGGCGCCCCGCCCCACGGCGGCTTCGCCTTCGGCATCGACCGCCTCGTCGCGATCCTCGCCGGCGAGGAGAACATCCGCGAGGTGATCGCCTTCCCGAAGACGCAATCCGGCGCCGACCCGATGACGAACTCGCCGTCGCCGGTTGCCCAGCAGCAGCTCGATCAGCTCGGCATCCGCGTGCTGCCGCCGCCTGCCAAGGGCTGATCCCTGGGGCACCAGCCCGTCGTCGCCAGCACCGCCGCTGGTCCGGTGACGACGTCGAGGGTCGGCGCATCGACGTCGACGACCTCGCTGCCGCTCGCCGTCAGGGAGATCTCGTGCGCTCCGCAGCGCAGCCCGCGGAACGTGATGGTGTGACCTGGGTGGAGCATCGGGTGGAGCCGGATGATCCCGTTGGGAACGTCCGGCTCGAGGCCCAGCAACGCTCGCACGACGGCCAACGAGGCGCCCGCCGCCCAGGCCTGCGGCCGGCAGGCAGCCGGGTAGGGCATCGGCAGCGGCACGTCGGAGCGATCGAGTCCGCTGACGAGCTCGGGGAGCTGCACCGCCTTGCGGCGGTGCCCAGAGCGACGAGGCCGTCGGCGAACCGCCGCACGACGTCCCCGACGC
This sequence comes from Ilumatobacteraceae bacterium, assembly GCA_963772825.1. Classification (GTDB taxonomy): domain Bacteria; phylum Actinomycetota; class Acidimicrobiia; order Acidimicrobiales; family Ilumatobacteraceae; genus Desertimonas. Next base: position 228,589 of record CAVYYX010000020.1, read on the forward strand.
CGTAGCGAGCCGCCCCGTGCAGCGCGAAGCCGGTGTCGTGGGGCCACACACCCCCGCGGTGATAGCCGAACGGGTTGTACCCGGCGGCGGCGTTGCTCAGCGTGCGCACGCCCCACCCGGAGAACAGGTCGGGGTCGGCCAGTTGGCGGGCCACCGGCATGGCGACCTCGGGGGCCAGCACGCCGCTCCACAGCACGTGGCCGGCATTGGAGGCGCGCACGGCGAGCAGGCGCTTGTCGCCGTCGAGGGCGAGGCCGACGAACGGTCCGCCGGCGCTGTCGAAGAGGAACGAGGCGGAGACGTCTCGAGCGAGCCGCTCGGCCTCTGCGAGCGCAGCGGCTCCGTCGCCGAGGCCGAGGTGCTGCTCGATGTCGGCGATCGTCCGGGCGGCGCGATACCTGTACGCCTGCACCTCCGGCAGCGCCATCTCGCCGATCAGCGTGGTGCCGTCGGCGTCGACCATGCTGTCGCCGCTGTCCTTCCACCCCAGGTTGGTGAGCCCGGACGGGTGGGGGACCGACTCGACGAAGCCGTCGCCGTCGACGTCGCCGTAGCGCCGGCACCATTCCAGGGCGGCGTAGGCAGCGGGCAGCAGGCGGGCGATCGTGTCGCGGGAAGCGCCGCCACCGCATGGCCTCGCCGAGGGCGACGACGAACAGCGCGGCGGTGTCGACAGCGCCGTAGTACGCCGTGCCCGGGGCGACGCCGAACACCCCGGCGCGTCCGAGGCGCAGCTCGTGAAGGATCCGGCCCGGTTCGGCGCGCGTCGCGTCGTCGATGGTCGTGGCCTGGCGTCGAGCGAGCACGGTGAGGATGTCGGTGAGCCGATCCGGGGTGTCGAGCAGTGCCTGGATTCCGGTCACGAGTGAGTCGCGACCGAACAAGGCCAGGAAGAAGGGGCTCCCGGCTCCGAACACGTGCAACTCGTCGACCGGGATCGTCAGGGCGCGCAAGTCCGCTCGCCCGGCGGCGACGACGGCGGACAACTCGGGCGGTGATGTCTCGATGGCGAGCATCGCGAGGTCATCGGTGTCGGGGGCTGGTGAGCCGTCACGCTCGACCACGACGGTCAGCGACGCCTCCCACGTCTCGCCCGCGTCGACGTGGGCGTCGATGCACAGTGCATCGTGGTCGAGGCGCCATCCCGGCGCCTCGATCGTCGCCGCCCGACCGCCGGACGGTCCGGGGAGCAGGAACCGGCCGGCGGTCGCCGTCACGGCGACGGTCTCGACGACTTCGACGCCGTTGTCGACATCGCCGATGGCGAAGATTGAACGCTCGTCCCGTGCGACGTGCAGCCGCAGCGCACACGTCAGCCGTTCGGAGTACGCGCTGATCGCCAACTCCTCGCGCAACCCGTCACCGCTGACGGTGCGCGTGCGCTCGAACGTGGCAACGGGGTCGATCGTCCCTGGGGCGCCGAGCGTGGAGATGAGGCGGTCGGTGCTCGGCCCGAGCCGGACGCGACCGATGAGCTGGGCGCTGGCGTTCGTCTCCAGACGCCACTCCGACAGGACCCGGACATCGTCGACGAACAGACCGGCGACGGCGGTCGGTTCGATCGAACCGCAGGGGTCGGTGACGAGGGCCGCTCCGCCGCCGGTCATGCTCAAGCTGTCGGTGGCCAGGGCGCGGGACATCGCGAGCGGCTCGGCGGTCTCAGCCCTTGACGGCCCCGGACAGGCCCTGGCGGAAGTAGCGCTGGAACACGAAGTAGATGATCGCCATCGGGATCGTCAGCAGCACTGTGGCCATCATCACCGTGTTCCACGGCGTGGCCTCACCGAATCGGCCGCGGATCTGGGCGAGCCCGACGGGGAGCGTGCGCAGCTCGTTCTCGTTGGTCGGCGATCAGCGGGTGGATGAAACTCGTTCCAGGTGCCCGACCGTGGCAAGGATCGTCAGCGTGATGACGGCCGGGCGGGCGATGGGCAGGACACACCTGGGTGAACGTCGCCACCCGGCCGGCGCCGTCGATCGCGGCCGCCTCTTCGATCTCCACCGGGATCTGCTCCATGAACTGCTTCATCAAGAAGATCCCGAAGGCATCGAACATGAGTGGCACGATCAGTCCGGGGTAGGTGTTGAGCAGTCCGAGCTCCTTGAGCACGAGGAAGCGGGGGATCGCCAGAATGATCGGTGGGACCATCATCACGGCGAGGATCAGCGCCGAACACGAGGCGGTAGCCGGGGAACCTGATTCGTGCCAGCGAGTAGCCGGCGAGCGCCGCCAACATGACCCGGCCGACACGACGCACGATCGTGACGAGGACCGAGTTGAACAGCCCAGCGCCAGAACGATGATGCGGTCGCTGGCGAGGCCGCGCAGCCCGTCGAGGGTGGGCGAGCCAAGGGCGCGGTCGAACAGCAACGACGAGGCGTTTGCGGCGAAGTCCGGCAGGCTCTTGAAGCCGGTGACCGACGGCGAGGCAGAAACGGCAGGACGTAGAACAGGCTCCGGCGATCGCGAGGACGATGTAGATCGTCCGCTGCATCGCCCGCGACGGCGACAGCGGATCGCGGAGACCTGATCGTCGGCTCATCGACTTCGCCTCGCGAGGTGCCGGTCACGCGGCGCTGCAGCCACGTGAAGATCAGGATGATGAAGAACAGCAGCACCGCCGTGGCGGCGGCCAAGCCCGGCCTTGCTGTTCTGGAATGCTTGGGGTAGACAGAGCAGCGCCGGGCGTCAGCGTCGTCTTCTGCGGGCCGCCGAGCGTTGGCGGCGTACATCTGGTCGAACACCTGCCACGTGCCGATGATCCCGAGCGTGACGACGAGGTAGACCTGTGGACGGAGCATCGGAACGATCGACGTGGCGGAAGCGCTTCCACCACGTCGCCCCGTCGATCGCCGCCGCCTCTTCGATCTCGTGGCTGATGTTCTGCAGCCCGCCGAGGAAGATCAGCATCATCGTGCCGCTCGTCGTCCAGATCGTCATCAGTCATGATCGCGAACATCGCGACCGACGGTCCGCTCAGCCATTGCCACCAGCGACAGTTCGAAGACCTCGCCGCTCAGCCACGACGGCTCGTCGTCGATGCCGAACACGCCGAGCAGGTTGTGGATCAGCCCGTTGGGCTCGTCGAACCAGTTGATGTCGTCGATCGGCAGGATGCGGTTGACGAGTCCGGAGGTGCGGAAGAGGACGAGCCAGATCAGCGTGATGGCGATCGAGGAGGTGACCGAGGGGAAGTAGAGCAGCGTGCGGAAACCGCCACGGCCGCGGAGGAAGCGTTGGTTGACGAGGATAGGCGAGGAACAGCGCCAGCAGCCGTCTGCGCCGGGACGACGATGATCACGTAGTAGAACGTGTTGCGCAACGAGAATGCGAAGTCCTGGCGGCGGATCCCATCCTCGGTGAGCAGCTCGCGGTAGTTGTCGAGACCGATGAACGACGTCTCGAACGGCGATCCGAGGCCGGACCAGTCGCGGAAACTGACCCACACCGTGAGCACGATCGGGATCGCCAGGAAGACCACGAGGCCGACGACGGCCGGAGTGGCGAACAGCCACCCGGTGACGCGGTCCCAGCGGTGCAGCGGCCGTCTTCCGCGGTCTGCCGCTGGGAGGCGCGGCGGCTGCCGCGCCTCCCAGCGCTGCTGTCGCTTCCGGGGGGAGTGCGGAAGTCGGCAGGGTCATGGTCTCACAGCACGCTCTCGCCGGCCTCCGTGACGGATTCGATCAGCCCGTCGACGTCGGTGTCGCCGGCGATGAGCTGCTCGAACTGGGCGTTGAACTCGGTGATGACGTCGGTGAAGCCAGGGCGGAACTGCCAGTCGCTGGGCGTACTCGGCGCCGTTGACGAACGCCTCGAGCTCGGGATGGTCGGCGATCCAGCCGTCGCGCCGCGACTGCCGCGCCGGCATCACGTTGAACCCCTCGGTCCACGCCACCGCGCCCTCGGGTCCGGTGAGGTAGTCGATGGCCTGCCACGCCGCGTCCGGGTTCGGCGACTCGGCGCCGACGCCGTAGCAGACCGTGAAGGCGTACGTTGCCCGGCCGGCGGTGCCCTCGGGGATCTCGACGACGGCCCAGTTGACGTCCGGGAAGTTCTCGGCCGAGGCAGCCGACGATCCAGTTGCCCTCGATCACCATCGCCGCCTTGCCCTGACCGAACGCCTCGCCCGGCCATCCTGCCTCGAGTCGGCCGGGGTCGCCGCGTAGCCGGCGGCGAACAGGTCGGCGAGGTACTGCAGCGCCGACCCGGTTCTCCTCGGGTCGAGGGTCATCTCGAGACGTCGTCGTCGACGATGTAGCCACCGTTGGCGAGCATGAACACGCCCGCGACGGTGGAGCGCGGGGCTCGATCGACGAGGCCGACGACGGTCGTCGGTGGTCAGCGCTTCGGCGGCGGCGGCGAGCTCTTCCATCGTCGTCGGCGGCTCGACGCCGGCCGCCTCAGGGCAGTCGACGTCGTAGACCAAGCCGAGCGTCGAGAAGTCCTTCGGCGGGCAGTACCAGGTGCCGTCGTAGGTGAACGCCTCGACGAGCGACGGGTAGATGTCGTCGGGTTCGGTGATCGACCCTCTCCGGGGTCGGGGCGAGCGCTCCGGCCTCGGCGAGGTCGGGCAAGCTGAGGCTGTCGACGTAGAAGAAGTCCGGCGGATTGCCGCCCGCCAGCGCCGTCTGCAGCGTCGTGTCGTACTCGGGCTGCGGTTCGAAGGTCACGTTGATGCCCGACTCGGCCGCATACTCGTCGAGCAGGGCCGGTCAGCGCCTCATGCTCGGCGGCAGACGACGCCCAGCCCCACATCCGCATGTCGGCGCCTTCCCCGCTGCGGCGCGGGCCGGCGCTGTCGTCGTCGACCGGTCGCCTCGGCGGTGGTGGTGTCGGTCGGCTCCGTAGTGGCAGATGCGGCAGTCGTCGTGCCGATCGCCGCGGCGATCGCCAGGGCAGCGACCACCGCCAGCCGGCGGGACTTCGTTGATCTCATCGGTTCCTCCTGTCGTTGACGTGGATGGTGTGGTGGACGAAACGTTCTGTCAGGCCGGAGCGGTGCTGCCGCGGACGATCAATTCGGGGACGACCTGGTCGTGGGTCGGTGCCGAGTCGTCGCCGGCGGCGAGGCGGCTGGCGATCGCCACGATCCGTTTGGCGATCTCCGGGACCGGCTGGCGGATCGTCGTCAGACCGGCGCCGATCGTGGCGATCGGGCTGTCGTCGTAACCGACGACGCTGATCGGCCGCCCGGCGCGTTCTGCGGCGTGCTGGACGCCGAGGGCGAGCTCGTCGCTGGCCGCGACGACCGCGGTGAGCGCCGCGCTGCGCCGTCAACAGCGAGGCGGCGGAGGCCGCCGCCGCCGACCGGTCGTTGATCGACTCGGCGACGAGCGCGTCGCCATGCTCGAGGTGCCGCTCGGCCAGTTCGTCACGCCATCCCTGGTACCGATCGCTGCCCACCCACGACGGTCCGGGCCACCCGAGGAATCCGATGTGTCGGTGCCCGAGCTCGGCGAGATGGGCGGTCGCCATCCGCGACCCGGCGACGTTGTCGGTGTCCACGGAGTGGTGCTCGACCGTGTCGTCGGTGCGCCCGAAGGTGACGAAGGCGAGCCCGGCCTCGATGAGCGCCGGGATCCGCGGATCTCCGGGCGCCGTCTCGGCGACGACGAAGGCGTCGGCGATGCTGGCGTGGTAGAGCTCTGAGGCCTTGGCGACCTCGTCGAGTCCTGGCTCGCTGTGGAACAGGACGACGTGGTGGTCGAGCTGCTCGGCGGCCTCGGCGAGCGATTGCAGGAAGGCGTCGAGGATCCCACCGCTGGTGAGCGAGCTGCGGGCGCGGATGTGGAAGCCGATCAAGCGGGTGCGTCGCTTGCTCAGGTTCTGGGCCGTCCGGTTGGGGCGGAACCCGAGGTCGGCGATGTGCTGCTCGACGAGGGCGCGGGTTGCCGGGGCGACGCGGGCGGGGTCCTTGATCACGTTGGCGATCGTCTGGTGGCTGACCCCGGCGGCGGCGGCGACGTCGTAGATCGTCACGGCACGGCGGTGCTGAGCGCCGCTTCCCCCTGACGGGCGGCTCATGGTTGCGATGGTACGGCGGTGAATTTGAGCGGTCAAGAGACAGTGTTGATCGGTCAAACTCCCCACGATGGGTGTTTACATGACGGAACGGTCATGAAACACCCATCGGTCGTGGGAATCCACACCAACCATCGATTCTCGTAGCATCGGGGCCATGACCGAGATTCGCCGCGACTTCGCCCCCGGTGTGCTCACCGGTGCCGACGTGAAGGACCTTTTCGCCCTCGCCAAGGTCGAGCAGTTCGCCCTTCCGGCGGCCAACTGCACGGGTTCGAACACGATCAATGGAGTGCTCGAGACCGCCGCTCGGCTCAACTCGCCCGTGATCATCCAGTTCTCCCACTCGGGCGCGGCGTTCATCGCCGGCAAGGGGGTTGGTGCTGGTGGTGGTGGTGACCGCGCCTCGATCCTCGGGGCGATCGCCGGGGCCCGACACGTCAACACGCTCGCCGAGGCCTACGGCGCCCGGGTGATCCTGCACACGGACCACTGCGCCAAAGGCAAGCTCGGCTGGGTCGACGGGCTGCTCGACGCCGGCGAGGAGTACTTCGCAAGCCAACGGTCGGCCACTGTTCTCGTCGCACATGCTCGACCTGTCGGAAGAGCCGATGGAGGAGAACGTCGCCACGTCGAAGAAGTACCTCGAGCGGATGGCGCCCCTGGGCATGACGTTGGAGATCGAACTGGGGATCACCGGTGGTGAGGAGGACGGCGTCGACAACACGAGCGCCGATCAGGCCGACCTGTACTCCAAGCCCGAGGAAGTCGAGTTCGCCTACCGGGAGTTGCTCGAGGTCAGCGACCGGTTCACGATCGCCGCCGCCTTCGGCAACGTCCACGGCGTGTACAAGCCGGGCAACGTCAAGCTCCGCCCGAGCATCCTGCGCGACAGCCAGGACTACATCGCCAAGACGCACGGCACGGCGACCGACAAACCGGTCGACTTCGTGTTCCACGGCGGATCCGGTTCAACCGCCGCCGAGATCGCCGAGGCGATCTCCTACGGGGTGGTCAAGATGAACATCGACACCGACCTGCAGTGGGCGCTGTGGGACGGCATCCGCCAGTTCGAGGCCGACAAGCACGACTACCTGCAGAGCCAGATCGGCAACCCTGACGGTCCGGACAAGCCGAACAAGAAGGTGTACGACCCGCGGGTGTGGCTGCGCCACGCCGAGGAGTCGTTCGGGCGTCGCCTGGAGTTGGCGTTCGCCGAGCTCAACAACGTCGGGACGCTCGCTGCCTCCTGAGCGGCACGAGACTGTGGCGATGGCCGCTCGCAAGGTTCCTGCCGCGCTCGCCCTCGCCCTGATGCTGGTGCTCGGGGGCAGCTTCCTCGGCGGCGGGTTGCCTCGGGTCGAAGCGGCATGCACGATCTCGGCGTCGTTGCGGCTGGGGTCGAGTGGGGAGCCGGTGCGCTGCCTGCAATCTCGACTCGACGGCGCTCGGCTACCAGGTCGGCCCGCTGGACGGAGCCTTCGGGAACATGACGCACAACGGCGTCGTCCGTTACCAGCGGGCGAAGGGCTTGTTCGCCGACGGCATCGTCGGCCGGATCACCGGAACGTCGCTGGGTATCTGGGGGACGGCAGCGAGTGGCGGGGGAGCACCCGCCGCTCCGGCCAGCCAGTGCACGCCGCCGTCCGGCGTGCCGACGGCTGCCCGCCAGGTGGTCGTCGTCAACTCGTCGGGCAGCGTGGCCGACGTCGACCTGCTCGTGAACAGCGGCGGTCGGTGGACGTGCTCGCGGATGGACATGCCCGGCCGCGTCGGGCGCAACGGCGTGCGAACGCTTGCCAACCGGCGCTCGGGTGATGGCACGACGCCGGGCGGCGTGTTCCCGCTCGCCTCGATGACCGCCCCAGACGGCCAGACGTTCCAGTTCTTCGGCAACGGCGTCAACCCAGGCGTGCAGGGCTCTTGGCGGCAGGTCAGAGCGGGTGACTGCTGGGGCGCGACCCCGAACACCGCCGACTACAACCGCCTCGTCACCCGCACGGCGGCGAACTGTCAGAGCCCCGACGAGTACCTGATCAACTTCCAGCAGGCGTACTCGCGTGCCGCCCTGATCGGTGCGAACCTGGGACCCAACCGCTCGGGTGATGCGCCCGGCGAAGCTCCGTTGGCGGCGGCGATCTTCCTCCACCGCCACTCCTACGACGCCGCCGGCAACAGCCGAGCGACCTCCGGCTGCGTCTCGCTGAACAACACCAACCTGATCTACGTGCTCCAGCGCCTGGTCCCCGGCCAGGCCTACTTCGTCATCCGCTGACAGCGACATTGGCGAGTCCAGCGTGCAGGAATCCGGCTCATTCCTCGATCTGGGCGGCCAACTAGCCGGAATCCGGACCGAACGCCGCCCAGATCACGATTTGGACCGCAGGCCGCCCAGATCGCACCAATCGTTCAGAGCGGGCGGATGACGAACCCGGTGCGCAGCTTGGGGGTGAAGAACGTCGACTTCGGCGGCATCAGTAGGCCCTCTCGGGCGGTGCGCTCGATCTCGGCGACGCTGACCGGACGGATCAGCACGGCGGCGGTGGCGTCGCCGCGCTGCACGGCGGCGAGCGTCTCGTCGAGGCCGTGCTGGTAGGTCACCTCGGCCGGCAAGCCGTCGAGGGCGTGCTCGAGCCAGGCGCCGTCGAGCGCTCGCACCCCGTCGAACGCTCCGGGTTTGGCGGTCAACCGGTAGGCCGTGTCGGGACCGACGAGAACGAGAAACCCCTCAGCCTCCATCGCGGCGAGGGTGTGCGACCCGGGCGCCGCGAACGGCTCGATGTCGAAATGCTCGGCGAGCGCTTCCTGCATCGCAGACAGCTCGACACCTGCGTACAACCGATGGATCGCCTCGACGCTGAGCTGCTCGGCGATCAGCTCACCGACGTAGGCGAGCGTCAACTCCGCATCGTCGGCATCGTCGTCGGTGCGTGACGCCGCGTCACGGACCTCGTCGCGGTAGATCCGCGCCACGCCGTAGCGATGGTGGCCGTCGGCGATCAGCACGTCGTCGCCCGACACCAACTCGGAGATTGCGGCGATCCGCGCGGGGTCGTCGACGTGCTCGACACGGTGTGCGACCTCGTCGACGGTCACCTCGCCGATGACCTTGCCGGGCTCGGCGAGCAGCTCCGTGAGGCCGCTGGCAAGCGAGAGTCCCCAGACCGGCGAAAGGTTCGCTGTCGTTGCCCGGGTGAGGTCGAGGCGATCTGTCGACGCCTTCGGCGTGGTGCGCTCGTGGGGAAGCACCCCTCCGGCGCCCTCGTCGACGACCTCCAGCGCGCCGAGCACTCCGACGAGGTCACGCCCGGCGCCTGTGGCGTCGGTGAAGCGGGTCCGATACACGGTGAACGAAGGCTGTTTGTCCGCCACGAGCACGCCCTCGGCGATCCACTGTCGTAGCAAACCGCCGGCCCGCACGTAGCGGTCGGGGCCGCCCGCCGGGACGTCGACGTGGACGATGTTGTGTGGGCTCTTCGACCCGTACTCGGCGACGTCGTCCGCCGACAGCACGTCGTAGGGCGGAGCGACGAGATCGTCCAACGGTTCGGCGGCGGGGGAGTAGCGCAGGGCGCGGAACGGTTCGAATCGCGGCACGCCGGACAGGTTGCCACCTCCGGCGCCCGAACGCCTACGTTGTCCGGCGATGCGATCGCCCGCCCCCGACGAAGCCTCCTCGGGTAAGGACGCCGCGCTCAGCGCGGACATCCACCTGCTCGGGCGGATCCTCGGCGACGTGGTGCGTGACCAGGCCGGCGAGGAGGTCTTCGACCTCGTCGAAGCGGTGCGTCGCCGCGCCGTCGACGCCCGGCGCGGTGGGCGCAGCCCGCTCGACTCGTTGGCCGACGCCCTGCCGCACCGGCCGATCGACGACCAGCTCCATCTGATCCGGGCGTTCGGCTGGCTGTCGCTGCTCGCCAACACGGCCGAGGACGTGCACCACGAACGGCGTCGGCGGTTCCACCGCCAGCGCGGCTCGCACGCCCAGCTCGGCAGCCTCGGGGCGGCGTTCGACCATCTCGCCGGCGCCGGGCTCGACGGCGCCGACGTCGAGCGGCTGATCGGCGACCTCGTGGTCACTCCGGTGATCACCGCCCATCCCACCGAGGTGCGCCGACAGACCGTGCTCGATGTGCTCACCGACGTCGCCCGCCTGCTCAGCGTGCGCACCGGCTTGGCGGATGACGACCCCGAGCGGACCGAGACCGACGAGCAGCTCGAGCTCGCCGTGCTCACGTTGTGGGAGACAGCGGAGGTTCGGCTCTCCCGCCTGCGCGTCGTCGACGAGATCAACGAGGCGCTGCGCTACTACCCGGCCAGCCTGTTCGAGGTCGTCGCCCAGATCGAGCGAACCGTCGAGCAGTTCGCCAATGACCGCTGGGGCGTGACCGTCGACGCCAGTCGGGTGATCCGCATGGGCTCGTGGATCGGCGGCGACCGAGACGGCAATCCGTTCGTCACGGCCGACGTGTTGCGGGCGGCGGTCGGTCGCCAAGCGGTGACCGCCTACGACTTCCACCTCAGCTGCGTGAACGAGCTGGGCCGGGCGCTGTCGATGTCGGACCGCGTCGTCACACCGGCGCCGGCACTCAGGGAGCTGGCCGCCAAGGCCGGCGACACGTCGCCGTTCCGCGCCGACGAGCCGTACCGCCGGGCGTTGCGGGGGATGTACGGGCGCCTCTACGCGCGCGCCGAGCAAGCGCTGGCCGGTACGTCGGAGGCCGTACGGGTCGCCGCCCCCGCTGTCCCGGGACCGGCCTACGGGTCGATGGACGAGCTGCTCGCCGACCTCGACGTCGTGGCCCAGTCGCTGCGCTCGCATGGAGCGGGGACGCTCGCCGACAAGGTCGTCGAACCGGTGCGCCGTCAGGTCATCACGTTCGGGGAGCATCTCTGCGGTCTCGATGTCCGCCAGAACGCCGCGGTTCACGAACCGGTGGTCGCCGAGCTGCTGGCGGTTGCCGGCGTGTGCTCGTCCTACGGGTCGCTCGACGAGAAGCTGCGCACCGAGTTGCTCGCCACCGAGCTGGCCTCGCCGAGGCTGTTGCGCAGCCCGTTCGCCGCCTACTCCCAGGTGGTTGTCGACGAGCTCGCCGTGCTGGCCGCAGCGGCCGACGCCATCGACCGTCACGGCGAGGCAACGATCCCGCACTACATCGTGTCCGGCGCCAACTCGTCGAGCGACGTCCTGGAGACCTTGCTGTTGTTGCGCGAGGTCGGCCTCGTTCGCCCCCTCGACGACCGTTCGGCGATGGACGTCGTTCCACTGTTCGAGACGATCGACGATCTCGCCAACGCCGCCGGCGTCCTCGACGAACTGCTGCGGTTGCCGTTCTACCGGCGCATCGTCGCCGGCCGGGGCAACTGGCAGGAGGTGATGATCGGCTACTCCGACTCGAACAAGGACGGTGGCTACCTGACCTCGAACTGGGCGCTGTTCCAGGCCCAAAAGCGTGTGGCGGCGGTGGCCGACTCACACGGCGTGCGGCTGCGCCTTTTCCACGGTCGCGGCGGTTCGGTCGGCCGCGGCGGCGGGCCGGCCTACGAGGCGATCCTCGCCCAGCCGCCGGGGTCGGTGCGCGGCCAGATCCGGATCACCGAGCAGGGCGAGATGGTGGCCGCGAAGTACGCCCAGCCGGCGTCGGCGCGGCGCAACCTGGAGACCCTGCTGGCGGCGACGATCGAAGCGACGGCTGGGATCGACGACCTGCTCGGGGACGATGCCGCCCGGTTCGCCGAGGAGATGGAGGAGCTGTCGGCGACCGCCCACACGTGTTATCGGTCATTGGTGTTCGGTGACGACGACTTCGCCTCGTTCTTCGCGGCGATCACGCCGATCACCGAGATCGCCACGCTGAACATCGGCAGCCGGCCCGCGTCGAGGACGGGATCGCCGCGGATCGAGGACCTGCGGGCGATCCCTTGGGTCTTCGGATGGACGCAGTGCCGGCTGATGCTGCCGGGCTGGTTCGGCTGCGGGTCGGCGTTCGAGCAGTTCGGTGACACGGCCACGCTCTCGGAGATGTACTCGCGCTGGCCGTTCTTCCGGTCGATGCTCGACAACCTTGGGATGGTCCTGGCCAAGGCCGATCTCGACATCGGGGCGCGATACGCCGAGGGCCTCGTCGCTGACTCCGCCCAGCGCGTTCGGGTGTTCGGGAGGATCACCGAGGAGTTCGCCCTGACGGCCGACTGGCACGCCCGGATCACCGGCTCGCCAGACCCGTTGGCCAACAATCCGACGCTGGCCCGCAGCATTCGCAACCGCTACCCGTACCTCGACCCGTTGCACGTGATGCAGGTCGAGCTGCTGCGCAGGCGCCGCGCCGGCGACGACGACGAGCTCGTCGCCCGGGGCATCCAGCTGACGATCAACGCCATCGCCACCGGGCTGCGCAACAGTGGGTGAGATGACGTGACCGTTCGCACCGTCCTGTGCGACCTCGACGGCGTGATCTGGCTCGGCGGTGTGCCGATTCCAGGGTCGGTGGAAGCGATCGAGCGGTTGCGCGGAGCGGGCGTGCGGGTCGCGTTCGTCACCAACTCCTCGGCGCCGACGATCGCCGAGCACACCGCCGCCCTCGCGGCGATCGGCATCGTCGCCGATGGCGACGTGATCTCCTCGTCCACCGCCGCGGCCGAGTTGATCGAGCGGGGCGAGCGCGTCCTGGTGTGCGGTGACCCAGGGATTGCCGAAGCGGTCCGCGCCGCAGGTGCGACGCCGCTGAGCGGCGATGACGAGGCGGCGGTCGCCGCTGGCGTCGACGTGGTCGTCACCGGCTTCCATCGCACCTTCGACTACGAGCGCCTCCGGCTGGCGACGGCAGCGGTGCGCAGCGGCGCCCGATTCGTCGCCACCAACCGCGATCCGTTGTACCCGACCGCCGACGGGCCGATCCCGGGTGGCGGTTCGATCGTCGCCGCGGTCGCCACGGCCACGGGAGTCGAGCCGGAGGTCGCCGGCAAGCCCCACCCACCGATGGTCCGCGCCGTCCGCAGGTTGCTCGGCGAAGATGCTTCGCCCGAGAACCTCATCGTCGTCGGCGATCAGGTCTCGACCGACGGACATCTCGCCGCGGCACTCGGCTGCCGCTTCGGCATGGTGCGCACCGGTAACACGGCAGCGGACGTCGCGGTCGACCCGCCGCCGGATCTCGATGGCGCCGACCTCGCTGCGATCGTCGGAGAACTGCTCGCTCGAGACAGGTCTACGCCGCACGGATAGCATCGCGTGATGGCGACGAACGTCCTCCAGAACCTCATCGACTCCGGTCTCCAGTTCACCGAAGTTCAGCGCAAGGAGGCCGAGAAGATCGTCAGGGCGCTCGTCGAGAACGGTGAGGTGCGGCGCACCGAGGCGGCCAAGATGGTCGAGAGCCTCGTCGGACGCGGCAGGGAGACGTCGATGTTGATCGCCGAGGTCGTCAAGGCCGAGGTTGGCAAGCAGCTCAGTTGGCTCGCCAACCGAGTAGACGATCTGGAGAACCAGCTGGAGTCGGTCGTCAGCCGGATGAGCCGGGGTGGCACACCGCCTGCTGCACCAGCGAAGAAGGCCGCGGCCAAGAAGGCACCGGCGAAGAAGGCCGCGGCCGAAGAAGGCACCAGCGAAGAAGGCCGCGGCGAAGAAGGCACCAGCGAAGAAGGCACCGGCGAAGAAGGCCGCGGCGAAGAAGGACCGCCAGCCGAAGAAGACGTCCACCAAGAAGGCGCCCACCAGGAAGGCGCCGGCCAAGAAGACTTCCGCCAAGAAGGCCAGCGCGTCGAGCTGACGCCGACGCCCGAACGGTGGTCGCCCGTCGGCGCCTCGACGCCGAGCTCGTCCATCGAGGGCTGACCGCTAATCGGACGCAGGCCCTCCAGCTGATCGCCGAGTCACGCGTGCTCGTCAACGGAGCCGTCGCCGCCAAGCCGGCGCACCTCGTCGCCGCCGCCGACAACGTCGTCGTCGTGGGCCCACCACCTCGGTTCGTCAGCCGCGGCGGGGAAAAGCTCGACGCCGCCCTCGATCACTTCGCCGTCGATGTCTCCGGGCAGCGCCTGCTCGACTGCGGAGCCTCGACGGGCGGATTCACCGATTGCCTGCTGCAGCGCGGCGCGCTCGCGGTCGTCGCCCTCGATGTCGGGCACGGCCAGCTCCACCCGCGGATCCGCGATGACGAGCGGGTGACCGTCCTCGAACGGACGAACATCCGCGCCGCCACGGCCGAGATGATCGGCGGCCGCGTCGACGGCGCCGTGGCCGACGTGTCGTTCATCTCGCTGACCGCCGTCATCCCGGTGCTCACGATGTTGTGCAAGCCTCGTTCGTCGATGGTCCTGTTGGTCAAGCCGCAGTTCGAAGCAGGACGCGCCGTGGTCAGCCGCGGCAAGGGGGTGGTCACCGATCCGATGGTGCACACCGAGGTCCGCGCCCTGATCGACGAGACCCTCGCCGGCGCAGGATGCCTCGTTCACGGCTGGATCGAGTCCCCGATCCGCGGCGGCGAGGGCAATCGCGAGTTCCTCGTTCACGCCACCACCGGGAACGCTCGATGACGAAGGTTGCGGTCGTCGCCCACTACGAACGGTCCGACGTCGTTGCCCTCATCGAGGAGACGATGGCGTGGCTGGCCGCCCGCGGCCATGACGGCTGGCTGATGCCCGACGACGGCGCCGAGCTCGAGTTGCAACACCACGCCGACGAGCGGCCGCTGGCCGACGCCGAGATCGTCGTGTGCCTCGGCGGCGACGGCACGATGCTCCGCGCTGTCGGTGCTCTGGACGGCGCGCCGGTCCCACTGCTCGGCGTGAACTTCGGACAGCTCGGTTATCTCACCGAGATCGAGCCGGGTGAGCTGATCGATGCCCTCGACCGCCTCGTGGGCGGCGACGAACCCGCCGCGGGCGCGGCCTGGCACCTCGACGAGCGTCTGATGCTCACCGCCACGGTGAGGCGTGGTGACCAGGAGCTCGGGCGGTGGCGTGCGCTCAACGAGGTCGTCGTCGAGAAACACGCCGCGGGGCACACCGTCAGCCTGCTCGCGCGCATCGACGGCGAGCCGTTCACGAGCTTCGCCGCCGACGGGTTGATCGTCGCCACGCCGACAGGGTCGACCGCCTACTCGCTATCAGCTCGCGGGCCCGTCGTGTCGCCACGCCACAAGGCGCTGCTGCTCACCCCCGTCTCGCCGCACATGCTCTTCGACCGCACACTCGTGCTCGACCCGTCGGAACAGGTCGAGATCGAAGTGCTCGGACATCGCCGCGCCGAGGTGGCCGTCGACGGCCGACTCGTCTTGACGATCGACCCCGGCGACGTCGTTCAATGTCGGCCATCCACCGAGACCGCCCGGTTCATTCGCTTCGGCCCGTACCGCTACCACCAGATCCTGAAGACGAAGTTCGGGCTGACCGACCGGTAGACGGTTCATTGGGAGCCGCGGCGGGCATGATGGGGCCCCGTGCTCACTGAGTTGCACATCGAGAGCCTCGGGGTCATCGGAGCCGTCGATCTCGTCATCGGCGACGGCTTGACGGCGATCACCGGCGAGACCGGAGCGGGCAAGACGATGCTCGTCGAGGCCCTCGAACTCGTCGTCGGCGCACGGGCCGATCCGATCATCGTCCGACCCGGTGCCGTTGAAGCGCGCGTCGACGCCCGTTTCGTCAGTGACGACGGCGAAGGCCGCGAGGTGGTGCTGAGTCGTGTGGTTCCCGCCGATGGCCGGTCTCGCGCCTACATCGACGGCCGTCCGGCGACGGCGGCGGCGCTCGCCAAGACGGCGACCGAGCTCGTCGACCTGCACGGCCAGCACGCCCACCAGCGCCTGCTGTCGCCGGTCAGCCAGCGCGCTGCCCTCGACGCCTTCGGGGCGATCGACCTGACCCGCCTGCGTGAGGCCCGGGCGCGCGTCGCCGAGCTCGACGCCGAGTTGGCGACGCTTGGCGGCGATGACCGGGCTCGAGCGCGCGAGCTCGACCTGGCTCGCTTTCAGCTCGCAGAGCTCGACGCCGCGGCGATCCACGACGCCGACGAAGAGGACACCCTCGATGCGCTCGAAGACACCTTGGCGAGCGCGGTCGAGCACCGCATCGCCGGCGCCGCGGCCCACGAGGCGCTAGCCGCCGACGGTGGGGCCCGCGACGCCGTCGCAGCTGCCGCCAACACGTTGACGGGGCGGGCGCCGTACCGTGCCCTCGCCGAGCGGCTCACCGACGTGCTCGCCGAACTCGACGACGTCGGATCGACACTCCGCGACACCGCCGAGCAGATCGCCGACGACCCGGAGCGGCTGGAGGTCGTCCGGGCCCGCCGCCAGCTGCTGCGCGACGTCTGCCGCAAGTACGGCGACACGCTGGAGGAGGTCCAGCGTTTCCACCGCGACGTCGCCGAACGGGTCGACGCCCTGGAACGCTACGAGGAGCGGGCGGCGGCGATCGAGGCGCAACGGTTCGAGGCCCTGGCGACGGCCGAATCGGCCGCCGCCGACGTGCTCGCGGCCCGGCGCGAGGCTGCGCCACGTTTCGGCGCCGCGGTGACGGCGCGGTTGCAGGCGCTGGCCATGCCCAACGCCGACGTCACGATGACGGTCGAGTCGCTCGACGACGTGGAGATCCTGCTGTCGGCCAATCCGGGTATGCCCTTGTTGCCGTTGAGCAAGGTCGCCTCCGGTGGTGAGCTGGCCCGCACGATGTTGGCGCTGCGCCTGGTGATGGTCGCCGGAGGTGGAGCGGGCCGAGCCGCTGGATCGACGCTGATCTTCGACGAGGTAGATGCCGGGATCGGCGGCGCCGCGGCGACCGCCGTCGGCGAGGCTCTTGCCGCCGTGGCCGAGTCACACCAAGTGCTCGTCGTCACCCACCTCGCCCAAGTCGCCGCCCTCGCCTCCACGCAGATCGTCGTGACCAAGGGTGTCGCCGGTGGCGACACGACGGCGTCCGCTCAGCGGGTCGATGGCGACCAGCGTGTCGCCGAGGTCGCCCGCATGCTGTCGGGCGATGCCGGGGGTGCCGCGGCGGAACAACACGCCGCCGAGCTGCTCCGCCGCTGACCCTTATCTGCGTTCCCCGGCCACGCACGCCGCTTGTGGCCGCTCCTCGGCTGGCGCCTCGTCGCTCGCATCCGAGTGTGCTGCCATCGGAGTGTCACCTGCCGGGAAACTCGACGCGTGACACTCCAACGGCACGAAACACTCCAATGGAAGGGGGTCCGCGGCGGTGGGGGGCAGGGCGGGGTATTCTGTTGTCCCGTGCCGAAACACATCTTCGTGACCGGTGGGGTCGCCAGTTCGCTCGGCAAGGGGCTCACCGCTTCCTCGCTCGGGCGCTTACTCAAATTGCGCGGCTTGCGGGTGACCTTGCAGAAGCTCGATCCGTACATCAACGTCGACCCCGGGACGATGAATCCGTACGAGCACGGCGAGGTGTTCGTCACCGACGACGGGGGCGAGACCGACCTCGATCTCGGTCACTACGAGCGGTTCATCGACGAGAACCTGTCGCGTGACTCCAACGCGACGACCGGGTCGATCTATCGCGCGGTGCTCGCCGCCGAGCGGCGCGGCGACTATCTCGGCAAGACGGTGCAGGTGATCCCGCACATCACCGACGAGATCAAGCGGCGGATCGCCCGGCTGGCGACCGACGACGTCGACGTCGTCATCACGGAGGTCGGCGGCACCGTCGGCGACATCGAGATCCTCCCGTTCCTCGAGGCGATTCGGCAGTTCCGTAAGGACGCGGGGCGCGACAACGTGTGCTACGTCCACGTCACGCTCGTGCCCTACATCGGGCCATCGGGCGAGCAGAAAACCAAGCCCACCCAGCACTCCGTCACCGAACTGCGCAGCCGCGGTGTGCAGCCCGACGTGATCGTGTGCCGCAGCGCCGAGCCCCTGTCGGACGACCTCAAGGTGAAGATCTCCAATCTCTGCGACGTCGACGCCAAAGCCGTCGTCAATGCCGCTGACGCCCGCAACATCTACGAACTGCCGCTGATCTTCCACGACGAGGGCCTCGACAACGTGGTGTGCGACGTGCTGCGCATCGATGTCGACGCCCACCCCCTCGACGCTTCGCCGTGGGAGCACGTCGTTGCGAACATCGAGGCGGCGACGCAACCGGTGCGCATCGGCCTGATCGGCAAGTACGTCCAGCTTGCTGATGCCTACCTGTCGGTGGTCGAGGCGCTCAAGCACGCCGCGTTCCACCACGGGGCGGCCGTGGAGATCGATTGGATCCAGGCCGAGGAGGTCGAGGGTCTGCTTGCGGCTGGGCGCCTCGCCGGACTCGACGGGATGGTGATCCCGGGGGGATTCGGCGCGCGCGGCTTCGAGGGCAAGATCGCCGCCGCCCGCTATGCCAGGGAAGAATCGGTTCCGTGCCTCGGGCTGTGCCTCGGCCTGCACACGATGACCGTCGAGTTCACCCGCAGCGTGCTTGGTCTCTCCGATGCCAACTCGTCCGAGATGGACCCGACCACCCAAAACCCGGTCATCGACTTGATGCACGACCAGCTCGACGTCACCGACAAAGGCGGCACGATGCGCCTCGGCGCCTACTACGCAGTGCTCGAGCCGGACACCAAGGTTGCTGCGGCGTACGGAGAGCCGGTCGTCAGCGAGCGGCATCGCCACCGCTACGAGTTCAATCCGAACTACCGAGGTCGCCTCGCCGAACACGGCTTCGTGTGCTCGGGCGCATCTCCGGACCGCCGCCTCGTCGAGTTCATCGAGCTCGCCGACCACCCGTTCTGGGTCGGTACGCAAGCCCACCCCGAGTTCAAGAGCCGCCCCGACCGCCCACATCCGTTGTTCCGCGAGTTGGTCGGCGCAGCCCTCACGCTGCGCAGGCGGCGCCTCGGACCCTCGGTCCTCGCTCCGGCGGTGGGCGCGACCCGTTGAGCGGGTTCCGTCATCTCGGTGACCGCATGATCCACGCTGGTTACGTGTGGTCGACGGTCGTTGCCACCTACGAGTCGCCGAGCGGTGAGCGCTTCGAGCGCGACGTCGTGCGCTCTCCCGGAGCCGTCGCCGCCGTGCCGATCACGTATGCCCCGGACGATCCAGCCCGGGAGCGTCCACTCGTCACGCTGATCCGCCAGTACCGACCGCCGCTCGACGAGCTGATCATCGAGATCCCAGCGGGGATGCGCGACGTCGTCGGCGAGGCCGACGTCGACAACGCACGGCGGGAGCTCAACGAGGAGGTTGGCCTCGAACCCGGCTCGATCGAGCAGCTCGGTGTCGCTCTACCAGAGCCCAGGTATGACGGACTCGGCGATCGCCATCTTCCTGGCGTCCGACTGCACACCGGTCCCGCGCGCCCCGCACGGTCCCGAAGAGGTCCACTCCGAGGTCTTCACGGTCCCGCTCGTCGAGGCGGTGTCCTGGATCCTCGACAGCCGAATCCGCAACAGCACGACGGTCATCGGGTTGCTGCTGGCCGAACGGCGGCTGTGTGAGCACCGGTGAGCTGCCACTGGAGGCCGAGGAGTTCCTGTCCTGGCTGTTGTCGGAGCGCGGACGGGCCGCCAACACGCTGGCTGCGTATCGACGTGACCTGACGCAGTACTCGCAATGGCTCGATGCCCGCGGACTGAGCGTCGACACCGTGAGCACCGTCGACGTCTTCGAGCTGATCGCCGAACGACGACGGCAGGGCAGCGCACCATCGACGATCGCCCGCCAGCTCGCCTCGATCCGCTCGCTGCACCGCTTCCTGGTCAACGAGGAGCATCGCCGCGACGATCCGACCGCCGACGTCGAAGGGCTGCGCGTGCCTGCCGGCATTCCCAAGGCGCTCGCCGAGGAGCAGGTCACGGCGTTGCTGTCGGCGGTCACCGGCGACGACCCGATCGCCCGCCGAGATCGAGCGCTGCTCGAGCTGCTGTACGGCACCGGCGCACGGATCTCCGAAGTCTGTGACCTCTCGATGGGCGACATCGACTTCGACGCCCGGCTCGTCCGACTCTTCGGCAAAGGCTCCAAGGAGCGCATCGTGCCGTTCGGGCGGGCGGCGGCTCTTGCCCTCGACCACTGGTTTGCGCCAGGCGGTCGCCTCGAACTGGCCCCTGAGCCGTGGCGCCGACGCGACGACGCGACCGCGGTTTTCCTCAACACCCGGGGAGGTCGGTTGACCCGTCAGGCGGCATGGGCGGTGGTCAAGAAGTACGGCAGACGCGCCGGGCTCGACGCCGACCATCAGCTCTCGCCACACGTCCTGCGCCACAGCTGCGCGACACATCTGCTCGATCACGGCGCCGATCTTCG
Organism: Ilumatobacteraceae bacterium; assembly: GCA_963772825.1. Lineage (GTDB taxonomy): Bacteria > Actinomycetota > Acidimicrobiia > Acidimicrobiales > Ilumatobacteraceae > Desertimonas. The sequence continues at coordinate 248,860 of CAVYYX010000020.1, forward strand.
TGTCGTCCAGGAGCTGCTCGGCCACGCCTCGATCTCGACGACCCAGGTGTACACGAAGGTCAGCCAGGAGCGTCTGTGGCAGGTGTACCGCGACGCCCACCCGCGCGCCGTGATCGCCTCGTGAGGGCGGCCTGCGTGGCCGGGAAACGCAAGGTCGGGCACCTCGCCAGGCGCTTCGCCACGTCGCTGTCTCGGCGACCCCCGTCTGTCGACGACGAGGCCTGGGCGCACACGTGGTTGACCTCCGACGAGGTCACCCTGTGGGTGTCGATGCCGAACGCCGACCGGCGTCACGCCGTCGAGGTCGCCCGGCGGTTCCTCAGCAAGCGCCCGCAGGCCACTCGCCCAGAACTGGCCGGGGCGCTGCTCCACGATGTCGGCAAGGTCCCGTCGGGCCTCGGCACGCTGGGGACGCGTCGTCGCGACACTCGTCGGCGGCCGCACCCGCCGGTTCCGCCAGTACAACGACCACGAGCAGATCGGCGCCAACCTCGCGGCGCAGGCGGGATCCGACGCGGTCACCGTTGCCCTCATCCGCGGCACCGGCCCCGCCGCCGCCGACCTCCAGGCCGCCGACGACAGCATCTGACGGGTCAGCGGGGGACGAGACCGACGGCTCGATAGGCGCGGGCGAGGGTCACCGACGCGACCGTCCCGGCGCGGTCGGCGCCCTTGTGCAGCAACGACGCCAGCTCGCCGCGGTCGGCGAGCAGCTCGCTGGCCCGCTCCCGAACCGGACGCAGGGCCTCGATGACCGCCTCGCCGGCGTCCGCCTTCAACGGCCCGTACTGCGTGTACCCGGCGGCGACAGTCTCCGGCTTCTCGTCGCGGAGTGCGCCGAGGATTTGGAGCAGGTTGCTCACTCCCGGCTTGTGCTCGGGATCGAAGCGCACTTCGCCGTCCGAGTCGGTGACCGCCCGCTTGAACTTGCGGGCGATCGACGCCGGATCTTCGAGCACCTGGATGACGCCGGTCTGCAGCTTCGACGACTTTGACATCTTCGACGTCGGGTCCTGGAGATCCATGATCCGCGCCCCGACGGCGGGCACGACGGCATCGGGCAGCTCGAAGGTGTCGCCGAAGCGTTGGTTGAAGCGGGTGGCGATGTCGCGAGTGATCTCGATGTGCTGACGTTGGTCGTCGCCCACTGGCACCTCGTCGGTGTCGTAGAGCAGGATGTCGGCCGCCATCAACGCCGGGTAGGTGAACAGACCGCCCGAGATGAACTCTCCGGTCCGCCGCGCCGTCTTGTCCTTGAACTGCGTCATCCGCGACAACTCGCCGAAACCGACGTTGCACTCCATCAACCAGGCCAGCTGGGAGTGCTCCGGCAGGTGGCTCTGCACGAACACCGTGGCGACGTCGGGATCGAGGCCGACGGCGAACAGGATCGCCGCCACCTCGATCGTCCGCTCACCGACGACGCCCGGCTGGTCGGCGATCGTCAAGGCATGAAGGTCGACGATCCCGTGGAACACGTCCTTGTCGTGCTGGCCCGCCACCCACTGACGCAGCGCCCCGAAGTAGACACCGAGGTGGACATCACCGGTGGGCTGCAGGCAGGAGAGGACTCTGGTCACGACCCCAATGCTACGGAGTCACCCCTCAGGCGGCCCTGCCGAGTTGTCCATGGCATCCAGGTCGCGCTCGGCGAACCGGCGGTGGGCCCACTCCTCGTCGAGGATCACGTGAATCGCCTCCAGGGACGTTCGCTGTGGGTCGGGTGGTGGCCACCCGGGACCGGCGACCTGCACGCCGGGCGCCTGCAACGCTTTCGGTGTCGCGGTCGCCAAGAAGTCACGCACCATCCGCTGACGCTCGTCGCGAACGGCGCGCACGTCCTCGAAGCTCGGGTTCGCATCGGGATCGAGGCCCATCGCGGCCTGGTCGTCCATCCCCGCCGCCGCCAGCCCCCAGGGGTGCCACGGTGCCGCGGCGCCGAGGATCGCCCTCCCCAGCCAGGCGTCGGTGGCGAAGATGAGGTGACGCAGCGTCTCGACGGCCGAATACTCGTCGTCGATGCTGCGGTGGCGCAGTTCGTCGGGCAACGCCGAGATCCGTGCCGTGGTTGCAGCCCACATCGTCTCCAGCTCCGCCCAGCCGCGGCGCAGCTCTTCGGGGTCGTCCGAGCGCAGGAGGACCCGCTCCGGATGCAGGCGATCGAGCTCGGCCGTCACCAACGGCATCACGTCGACGCCGTTGACGACGAGGTTGCGGACGTAGCCGTCGATCTCGGCATCGACCAGCTCGACGCCCCGGAACTGGGCGCCGGTGAGGGCGACCTCGCGGAACCGGGCTCCGGTCATGTCGCGATCGACGAACTGCGCACCACGGAACTCGGTATCGGCGGGCGGCCACGGCATCGGCTCACCATATTCGCGGGGCGAGCGGCGCAGGTCCGGGACATCCCCGCTCGCCGGGGCGTCGACCGCTAGCGTCATGAGGACCGATGGCGACCCGTGTCGAGACACCTGTCTACGAAGGTCCGTTCGACCTGCTGCTGCAGCTCATCCTGGCCGAAGAAGTGGACCTCTACGAGGTCAGCCTGGCGCGCATCGTCGACGCCTACCTCGCCGAGATCGAACGGATGCAAACCCTCGACCTCGACGTCGCCACCGAGTTCTTGCTGATCGCTGCCACGCTCGTCGAGCTCAAGGCCCGGCGTCTCCTACCCGGCCGTGCAGACGTCGACCTCGACGACGAGCTGGCCATCTGGGAGGAGCGCGACCTGCTCCTCGCCCGGCTGCTCGACTGCAAGACGTTCAAGGACGTTTCGGCAGTGTTCGGAGCGCTCACCGAGCGGGCGGCGGCGAGCGTCGCCCGGCAGCGTCGGGCCCGACGAGCGCTTCGACGACGTGGCTCCTGACCTGCTCGCCAGCATCACCCCGGTGCGCCTTCGTGACGCGGCGATCGTTGCCCTGACACCGCGGCCGGTGCCACGCATCGACCTGCACCACGTGGCGCCGATCCGCGTCAGCGTTGCCGATGCCGTGGCCGAGCTCGTCGACGAGCTGCCACGCGTCGGGCGCATCTCGTTCGCCCGGCTGACGTCCGGCCTCGGCGAGCGACTCGAGGTGATCGTGCGCTTCCTCGCCGTGCTCGAGTTGTTCAAGCAGGGCCTCGTCGAAATCGATCAGGCCGAGCGTTTCGGCGACATCTCGATCGAGTGGGTCGGCGGGGAAACCGAGCAGGTGACGGCGATGATGGTGGATGTCTATGAAGGTTGAGCACCCGTTGACCGCTGCGAGCGACCCGAACGCCAGCGGAGGGAGCGGCCAGGAGCGGCCTGCGTGGCCGGGGAACGCACTGGACGACGACTCCGACTACCTGCGGGCCATCGAGGCGGTCGTCCTCGTCGCCCACGACCCGGTGCCCCCCGACGTCCTTGCCCAGCTCCTCGAACGCCCGGTCGGCGACATCGAGGCGTGGTGCGCCCGGCTCGCCGAGGAGTACCGCACCCAACATCGCGGCTTCGAGCTCGCCCGCGTCGCAGGCGGCTATCGCTACCAGACGGCTGGCGATCAGCTCGCCTATGTCGAGCGCTTCCTGCTCAGCGACCAGCGTGCCAGGCTGTCGGCCGCGGCCTTGGAGACGTTGGCGATCGTCGCCTACAAGCAGCCGATCTCGCGGTCGCAGATCGCCTCGATCCGCGGCGTCGATCCCGACGGGGTCCTGCGTACGCTGCAGTCTCGTGGCTACATCGACGCTGTCGGCCGCGACCCTGGGCCCGGCCAAGCCGTCTTGTTCGGAACCACGGCCGAGTTCCTGGAGCGGCTGGGCATCGATTCGGCCGCCGACCTCCCTCCGATCGCCGAGTTCATCCCCGACGCCGACGTGGTCGAGGCGTTGGAGGCGGGTCTCCGCGTCGAGCGCTGACTCACAGGTCGAGACGATCGAGTGAACGGGGCGGCCGAGCCGCCGCTGTGGGAGCAGCAGGCCGAGCTGTCGGGTGGTGAACGCCTCCAGAAGGTCCTCGCCGCGACCGGGTGGGGCAGCCGGCGGGTGTGCGAGGGGCTGATCGCCGCCGGGCGCGTGCGGGTCAACGGCGAGGTGGCCGTGCTCGGCCGGCGGGTCGACCCCGACACCGACCTCATCGAGGTCGACGGGGCACCGGTGGGAATCCGCCCCGGCCTCGTGTACTACCTGCTCAACAAGCCGCCGGGCGTGGTGACGACGGCTCGCGACACCCACGGCCGGCGGACCGTCATGGACATCGTGCCGGCGGAGCCGCGCGTCTTTCCGGTGGGGCGCCTCGATGTCGACACCGAGGGACTGCTCCTGCTCACCAACGATGGGGAGCTGGCGAACCGCGTCGCTCACCCCTCGATGGGCGTCGACAAGGAGTACCTCGCCGAGGTCGACGGCGCCGGCGGTCGCGGCGTCAGCCCCGCCGCGATCCGCACCCTCCGCCGAGGCGTCGAGTTGGACGACGGACGGACCGCCCCGGCGAAGGTGACCCAGCCATCGCCCGGCGTGCTGCGGATGACGATCCACGAGGGCCGAAACCGCCAGATCCGGCGGATGTGCGAGGCGGTCGGCCACCCCGTGCGCCGCCTCGTCCGCGTGCGGATCGGGCCGCTCACCGATCGACGTCTGCAGCCCGGTCAGTGGCGCCTGCTGTCTCCCGACGAGATCCGCCGCCTCGCTGTCGCCACGGCGCCAACGGACCGGGCTGCTCGACGACGTGCTCGGTACGATCGCCCGGAATGACTGCGTTGCCCGGTCCACGATGACACGCGCCAACGTCATCGGTCTCGGTCTGGTCGGCGGTTCGATCGCCATCGGCCTGCGCTCACGCGGCTGGACTGTCAGCGGCGAAGACCGCTCGACCGACCGCGTCGAGGAGGCGATCGCCCGCGAATTCATCGACCACCAAGGTCTCGATCCCGACGCCTCGATCACGTTCGTCGCCGTGCCGGTGCTCGCCGCCCAGGACGCTGTCGAGCGGGGCCTGAAGGAAACGACCGGCGTCGTCACCGACGTTGGCAGCGTCAAACGAGCGCTGTGTGCAGCGATCGACGACGAGCGCTTCGTGGGTGGCCACCCGATGGCAGGGAGCGAGTTGGAAGGTCTCGACGGCGCTGATGCCGACATGTTCAGCGGCGCGGTGTGGGTCCTCACGCCGACCGACGCGACCGCCCACACGACGATCGCTGCGGTTGGGTCGGCGGTCCGGGCCCTCGGTGCGGAGATGGTGGCGATGGCGCCGCAGCGCCACGACGAGATGGTCGCCGTGGTCAGCCACGTGCCCCACCTCGCCGCGGCCAGCCTGATGGGACTCGCCGCCGACGGGGCCGACGAGCATGCCGCCTTGCTGCGCCTCGCCGCCGGCGGGTTCCGGGACATGACCCGGATCGCCAGCGGTCACCCGGACATCTGGCTCGACATCTGCGACCAGAACCGTGAGGCCATCGTCGGCACGCTCGATCGACTGATCGGCCGGCTCGGCGAGATGCGCGACATCGTCGAGGCCGTCGACCGGGATGGCCTGCTCGACCGCCTGCAGCGCGCCCGCCTGGCGCGGACCAACCTTCCCGGCCGGATCGCTCGTCCGGAGAGCCTCGCCGAGGTCCGCATCCCGATCCCCGACCGGCCCGGTGCCGCCGCCGAGATCTTCACGCTGGCGGCACGCGAGGGGATCAACATCGCCAGCTTCGAGGTCGTCCACCTCGCCGAGAGCAACGCCGGTGTCGCCGTCGTGCTCGTCGACGCCGACGCCGCCGAGGCATACCGCGAGGTCCTCGCTGGGCAGGGCATGCACCCCGCCGTATCGCCGTTGTCGTGAAGCGGCTGCGCGCAGCCACCGGCCCGGTGCAAGGCATCGTGGCGGTGCCTGGTTCGAAGAGCATCGCCAACCGGGCCCTCGTGGCGGCTGCTCTGGCCCACGGTGACAGCCGGCTGACGAACGTCCCGGATGGCGACGACACCGCGGCGATGGTGCGCTGCCTCGCCGACCTCGGCGTCCGGATCGAGGCGGCTCACAATGGGTTCGTGCTCGTTGGTGGCGGCGGTGGCCACCTCGATCCGCGGACCTCGCGGCTCGACGCTCGGCTCGCCGGGACGACGTCGCGATTCGTGACGGCGCTCGCCGCGCTCGCCGATCGGCCGGTCACGATCGACGGCGATCCGCCGCTGCGGACCCGGCCGATGGGTGAGCTGCACGAGGCGCTCGGCCACCTCGGCGCGCACATCGCCTACGGCGAGGCACCCGGGCGCCTCCCCGTCACAGTCACCGGTCCGCTCCGACGCGGTGGGACGGTCCGCCTGCGCGGCGACGTGTCCAGCCAGTTCGTCACCGCCCTGATGCTCGTCGGCCCACTGCTCGACGGTGGTGTGCACATCGAGCTGACGTCGCCGTTGGTGTCGCTGCCATACGTCCGTCTCACCGCGGCGGTGATGGCCGAGTTCGGTGTCGCTGATGTCGAGGTCGCCGCCGACCGTGTCGTCGTCGCACCGGGTCGATATGTGGGGGCCACGTTTGCCGTCGAACCCGACGCCTCCTCGGCGAGCTACCCGTGGGCGATCGCCGCGGGGTGCGGCGGTTCGCTGACCGTCGCCGGTCTCCAACGGGACTCGGGACAGGGCGACATCGCCGTCGTCGAGCTGCTCGCGGCGATGGGCTGCACGGTCACGTTCGATGAGCGCTCGACCACGGTGGCCCGTGCCCCGGAGCATCCGCTCCTCGGCATCGACGTCGACATGGCGGCGACGTCAGATCTCGTGCCGACGATCGCTGCGCTGGCAACCATGGCGTCGACACCGACGACGATCCGCGGGGTCGGGTTCATCCGGGCCAAGGAGAGCGATCGGCTCGGCGACCTCGTCGGTGAGCTGGCCAAGACGGGGGCGGACGTCCACGAGACCACCGACGGGCTGCGCGTCGATCCGCTGCCGGACGGAGCAGGAGGGTTGCATGGGGCAGCGCTCGACACGCATCACGATCACCGCCTGGCGATGGCCTTCGCCGTACTCGGCGCGTGCGTGGACGGGATCTCGATCGATGACCCGGCGGTCGTCGCCAAGAGCTGGCCGGGCTTTTGGACGACCTACGAAGCCCTGCTCGCTGGCGCGTAGATCCGCTTCTGCAGTCGCTCGCCCTTTCCGGTGCGCAGCGTCGGTTTGACGACGTCGTCGAAGAGCACCGGGCGGCGGTGCCGACGTTGCCGGTGGGGGAGCGCCATCGTCCAGGTGAGCAGGCGCCCGGCGGCGGACTGGCCGGGCCGGTGGTGAACCTCGGCGGAGCGTGCGGTGGCCTCGAACAGTGGATCGAGGGTGCCCTCGACTCGGACGTCGACGCTCTCGGTCCAGCGCAGCGACACGACCCGGTAGTCGAATGCCCGGTCGAGCAGCTTCTCGAGCTCGTTCTCGACCCCGGATCGCTCGATGTAGCTGGCGATCTCCGGGTCGAAGGCACGGGCGTGCTTGGCCGTGAACACGAGTGTCGAGCCGTCGAGGCGACACCACCAGAGGTGGCTCGGGAAGTCGAGGATCTTGGCGCTGGCCGCCTGGGGCACTTCGATGTACCCGGCCTTGCCGACGCGGGTGATCTCCCGGATCACCGCGGCTGGATCGGGGACGTGCTCGAGCACGTGTGAGCACACGACGTAATCGAACACACCGTCGGCGAAGGGCATGTCGGCGGCGTCGGCGGCGAACAGCGGCCGGGTGATCCGCGCCGCCGCCAGCCCGGAACGCTGCCCACCGAACGCCGCATCGACGTACCGATCGAGCAGCACATCGGCGCGCCAGTGCGGCTTGTCGCCGCTCCCGACGTCGAGCACGAGGGCATCGGGCCCCACCGGTATGGCGATGCGGCGGCTGTGGAACGAACGGAGGCGGCGGGCCAGCTGCGGCACAGCACCGGATCATGGCAGATCGTCGAGCCGATGGTGAGCTGCCAAGATCTCGGGCCATGCCGGCTCTCCCCGTGATCGCTGCGTTCGACGTCGACGGCACGCTGACCACTCGCGACTGCGTCGTGCCGTTTCTGCGCCGCGTCGCCGGCACGGCAGGTCTCCTCGCCGGTCTCGCGCGGCGCAGCCCGCACCTGCTGCCGGCCGCCGTTCACCGCGATCGGGACCGCCTCAAGAGTTTGGCGACGGGCGTCGTGTTCGCCGGGCGACGGATCGCGGAGGTCGATGACGCCGGTCGCAGGTTCGCCGAACACGTCGCCTCGTCGTGGCTCCGCGAGGAAGCCGTCGCGACGCTGCACGAACACCTCGACGCCGGCCATCACGTCGTGCTCGTGTCGGCTTCCTACGAGGTGTACCTCGTGCCACTCGCCGCCAGCCTCGGCGAGGTCGACGTCCTCGGAACGCGGCTCGCCGTCGCGTCGGACGGAACGTGCACCGGCGAGCTCGACGGCGGGAACTGCCGGGGTGCCGCCAAGGTCGTCCGCCTGCACCGCTGGCTCGACGGTCGCTTCGGCGGCCGTCGCAACGTGGCGCTGTGGGCCTACGGCGATTCAGCAGGCGACGAAGCGATGCTCGCCGACGCCGACCACCCCGTGTGGATGGGCAAGTAGCTAGCTCTTCGGGAGCGAAGGCGACGACGGGCTCGAGCTCGACGGGCAACGTGACCTTGGTGCCGTCGCCTCGATCGATGCGATACAGCGCGCCAGCGTGCATCCAGAACAGGCCGGGGGAGCACGGGTCGTCGCTGTCCCGGTGCATGTTGGCGACGAGCCGGCCGAGCAGCACGATGTCGGCCGTGACCCGATCGCTGCCGACGGGGGTGAACAGCACTGCGCTCGATCGCGGCACGGCGACGAGCGCCCCGTAGGGCAGTTCGGGGGCACGGAACAGGTTGGCCACGGAGGTCAAGCCGGGCCGACACCCACGGACTGCCGTCGGCCGCGGCGAGCGAGATCGTCAGGCCATTACCGACCTCATGATGCCGGACATCGAGCTGCACGAGCCACCTTCTGGATCGTGTTGTGCCGGGGGGATTCGCCCGCCTCGCTGCCATCCATCAGTCGATGCTCGGTGAGTCGTAGCCCTGCTCGACGAGCTGGCGGTCGCGGTTCTCGGTCAAGAACGCCAACGCGTCGTCGCGACCGCCATCCTTGTAGGCGCTGATCAGCGCCTCGTAGAAGCTGCGCTGCTGGGCGACGAGTTCTGCGCTCTGTGGCCAGCGCCGTTGTGCCCAATCGATACAAGCCTCCGCGGCGTCGACCGGGTCACCGCTGTCGTTGACGATGCGCCACCCCGGAGCCATCAGCAGATAGGTGCTCTTCGGAAGCTCAGGCCCGGCGAGCAGTTGCAAGGAGCGTTCTGACCACGCTGCGTAGCGCGCCGGCGTCAGCTCCTCGAAGCGGTCGATGGCGTGACCGACGAACGTCCTCGCCACCTCCAGGTCAGCATCCGTGCCGAGCTCGATCGCACGCGGCCCACGGGGCACATCAGCCATGTCCAAGCCGTACGCGCCCATCAGCCAGTTCAACCGGTCCCACACGGCGGGTGCTACCCCGGCGTGGGTGCGCACGGACGACGCCTTGGAGCAACCGATCCACGGAATTGCCCAGCCGATCGGCTCGCGCATGAGCATCGCCTTCATGCCGCCGCCGCGCAACGACCACTCGCCGGGCAATTCGGGCCGCAGCGTGCGCAAGATCTCCACCCAGCGCTTGCCCAACGTCGACGTGGCGGCCACGATCGCCAACCTAGACATTGAGCAGACCTCCAACGTCACGCTGACGCACCGGACTATACCCTGACCAGCTATGGCGTGTGGGTCGACGTACCGGGCGGACCGCCTGCGGTGATCGTCGACGAGGTGTTCGACGGCGATCGCCACGACCACGCTGCCGCGTCCGATGTCCACGGCCAGCGCCATCGTGCGCAGCGCCCGGCCGCTGCAGTGGACCAAGAACCTCCTCGTCTTCGCCGCCCCGGGGGCGGCCGGCGTGCTCGACGACTGGCCGGAGCTCGGTGCCGCGCTGCTCGCCTTCGTCGCCTTCTGCCTTGCCTCCAGCGGGATCTACCTGTGGAACGACGCCCTCGACGTGCACGCCGACCGGCGCCATCCGACGAAGCGGTTCCGCCCCGTCGCCGCCGGCCAGCTCGGCGTCGGGACGGCAAAGGCTGCCGGCACGGTGCTCCTCGTCGCAGCCTGCGCCGTCGCTGCAGGCACCGGACGTTGGCAGACGGTCGCCGTGGTCGTCACGTACATCGTCGCGACGATCGCCTACAGCGCCTGGCTCAAGCACGTCGCCGTCGTCGACCTCGTGCTCGTCGCCTCCGGCTTCGTGCTCCGCGCCGCGGCAGGCGCGGTGGCCGTCGACGTGCCGATGTCGAAGTGGTTCGTGCTCTGCACCGTGTTCGGGTCGCTGTTCATCGTCGCCGGCAAGCGCTACGCCGAGCTGCGCGAGATCGGGGCGGGCGCCGGGGACGTGCGACCCACGTTGGAGACCTACACGCCGACGTACCTGCGCGGCGTCCTGACGATGTCGTGCGGGGCGGCGATCATCAGCTACTGCCTGTGGGCCCTGGAGACCAAGGAGCTCGCCGGCACCGACCTTCCGTTCTACGAGCTGTCGATCGTGCCGATGCTCACGGCGATGCTCCGCTACCTGCTGCTCATCGAGCAAGGACACGGCGGGGCCCCCGAGGAGGTCTTCGCCAACGATCGCGTGCTGCAGCTGCTCGGGGTGCTGTGGGTCGTGACGTTTGGACTGGGCGTGTACTCGGCGTGAGCGATCTCCGTCCTCCTGGCGTCGAGGGTTGGCTGACCGAGGGGCAGGCGCGGGTGCTCGCCGAGGCCGCCGCAGCCTGCCCACCTGACGGCGAGATCGTCGAGATCGGCAGCTTTCGAGGGTTGTCGACGATTGTCCTCGCCACCCATGCGCCCGAGGGCGCGGCGATCGTCGCCATCGACCCCCACGCCGGCAATGATCGCGGCCCCCGCGAGATCGACGGCTATCGCGCCGAGGCCGCCGCCGACCGGCTCGCCTTCGAGCGCAACCTCGTCGCGGCCGGCGTGCGTCATCGGGTCCGTCACGTGCGGTCGAATTCGGCAGATGCCCACGAAGCCGTCCACGCCGAGATCGACGTGCTGTACATCGACGGTGCTCACCGCTACAGACCGGCTCGAGCAGACCTTCGCGATTGGGGAAGGCGAGTCGCCACCGGGGGCACGTTGCTCGTCCACGACGCCTTCTCGTCGGTGGGGGTCACGGCGGCCATCGGACGCCAGCTCGTGTTCGGGCGTCGCTTTCGCTACGTCGGGCGCACTCGCTCGTTGGCCGAGTACCGGGCCGACCTGGCCGGCGCCGGCGTCGGAGGGCGCGTTCGCAACTCCCTGGTGCAGCTCGCCCAGCTCGGCTGGTTCACCCGCAACGTCGGGATCAAGGTGCTGTTGACGTTCGGCGGAGACAAGGTGTTGCGGCGCTTCGGCCAACGTGTCCCGGAATGGCCGTATTGACGGTGCCGCGCCAGCCGTTGAGCGGATGGGGCCGAACGCCGGTGTCGGCAGGCACGATCGTGCGTCGTCGCTCGAGCGACCGTACCGGTCTCGCCGAGCTCGTCGGCAACCTCCCGCCGCGAGGCGCGATCGCCCGCGGCTTGGGACGCAGCTATGGCGACAGCGCCCAGAACGGCGGCGGTCTGGCGATCCGCCTCGACGACGAGCTCGCTCCTGGGTCGATCTCCGTCGACGCGGCGGCGGGCACGGTGACGGCCGCCGGGGGAGTCAGCCTCGACAGCGTGCTGCGCGCCAGCGTTTCGCAAGGTCTGTTCGTACCGGTGTCGCCGGGAACCCGCTTCGTCACGGTCGGGGGGGCGATCGCCAGCGACATCCATGGGAAGAACCATCACGTCGACGGCACGTTCGGGGCCCACGTGCGGAGGCTGACGCTGCTGCTCGCTGACGGCACGACCGTCGACCTCGGGCCCGACCGTCGACCGGAGTTGTTCTGGGCGACCGTCGGAGGGATGGGCCTCACCGGCATCATCCTCGGGGCGACGATCGACATGCTGCCGATCGAGACGAGTCGGATGACGGTGGACACCGAGCGGGTCGCAAACCTCGACGAGCTGCTCGACGTGATGATCACGAGTGACGACGAGTACCGCTACTCGGTGGCCTGGATCGACCTGCTCGCCCGCGGGCGGGCGATCGGCCGAAGTGTCTTGACGCGCGGCGACCACGCCCGACTCGAGGAGCTGACGCCGGCGGAAGCGGTTCGGCCGCTCGCGCACCGGCCCGGCCACCTGGCCACCGTGCCGTCGATCATCCCGGGACGTGGGCTGCTCAATCACGCCACGATCGCTGCCTTCAACGAGGTCTGGTTCCGCGCCGCGCCGCGCCGGCGGGTCGGCGAGATCGTGGCCATCCCACGGTTCTTCCATCCCCTCGATGCCATCGGGTCGTGGAACCGGCTCTATGGCCGGGAGGGACTCGTGCAGTACCAGTTCCTCGTGCCGTTCGGGGAGGAGGAGACCCTCCGGCGCGTCGTGACCCGCCTCGCCGAGCGGGGCACGCCCAGCTTCCTGTCGGTGCTCAAACGCTTCGGCGCCGCCAACCCTGCACCGCTCAGCTTTCCGGCGCCGGGATGGACGCTTACGCTCGACATCCCCGCCGGCGTCGGCGGGCTCCCGCAGCTGCTCGCCGAGCTCGACGACGTGGTGCTCGATGCAGGCGGACGGCACTATCTCGCCAAGGACGCCGTCGCCACGCCGGAGGCGATCCGCCGCGGCTATCCCCGGCTCGCCGAGTGGCAGGCCGTCCGCAACTCGGTGGATCCACACGGTCGGTGGGCGAGCGATCAGAGTCGCCGGCTGCGACTCACCGACCCCACCGGAGAGGTCCACTGATGGACAACGCCCTCGGCGAACCCCAGACGATCGTGCTGTTCGGGGGCACCAGCGACATCGGCCGGGCGATCGTCGAGGCCCTCGTGTCTCCGGCGACGACGACCGTGGTGCTCGCCGTCCGGCGCCCCGACGACGTCGATGCCACGTCGCTGCGCCAACGCGGGGTGACCGTCGACATCGTGCCCTTCGAGGCGACTGCGACCACCGAGCACGCCGGGCTCGTCGAGCGACTTGCCGCTGACCACGGCGACCTCGACGTCGCCATCGTCGCCTTCGGCCAGCTCGGCGACGCGGCGGTGCTCGCCGAGGACCCGGTGGCCGCCGCTGCCCTCGTCGACGTCAACTTCACCGGCGCGGTGAGCGTGTGCACGGCGCTCGCCGGGCAGTTCCGCCGCCAGGGCCACGGCCGCCTCGTCGTGCTGTCGAGCGTCGCCGGGGAACGGGTGCGCAAGGCCAACTACGTGTACGGGTCGTCGAAGGCCGGGATCGACGGCTTCGCCCAGGGTCTCGGCGACGCCCTGGCGGGCAGCGGCGCCAGCGTGCTCATCGTGCGCCCCGGCTGGGTGCGCTCGAAGATGACCGAGGGGATGCCGCCCGCACCGCAGGCGACGACCCCGGAAGCCGTCGCTGCGGCCACGGTCAAGGCGCTGCGCGCCGGCCGGCGGATCGTGTGGGTCCCGCCGACGTTGCGCCCCCTGATGGCCATCGCCCGCCACCTCCCCGCCTCCCTGTGGCGCCGCGTCCCCAGATAGCCCGGACCGAGTGTTGGCGGACGACACGCCCCGGACACCGGAAACACTCGGGTGGGAGAGGTCAGCGGCAGCGGTAGTACAGGCGGACGAGGCCGTCCTCGTAGGCGCGGTACTGGCAGAACTGCCTGTCGAGGACCTCGTTGGGCGCTTGTGAGCCGAACTCCATCGACGTGTTCGGCTCGCGCCAGCCGTCCCAGAACGACGTGAGGACGACGAAGTCTGCGGTCGCCAAGTCATCGGCGAGGCCGGAGTCGGCGGCGTTGGCGAGGCCAGGGTCCATTTCGACGAAGTACGTCGCCGGCTCCATCTCGGGGAACAGCCAGTAGAACACCGCGTCGCTGTACCACGTTCGCGACAGGTCCATCGGCCCGACGAACAGCCGGTCGCCGGGCCGGGCCAGCCCATCGAGGTCGTCGATCACCTGCTGGCTGGCGAGGGCGGCACGCGGCGCTCCGAAGTAGAAGTTGCGGTCGTCGCGGCTGACCTCGAACGTGGAGGGGACCCAGCCGTACCCCGCCCGCGTGTGCAACACGTAGTGGCGAAACGTGAACAGCGATGTCACCACGAACGTGACCACGAGGGTGAAGACGGCGCCGGCTGCCGCGGCTCGGCGCATCGTGGTCCGTGGCCATCGTTGCTGGACGAGGTCGGCGACGGCGACGACGGCGAATGGCCACGACACGCACGTCACCCACGTCAGGTGCGTCGAGTCGGGGCGCTGGAGGGCCTGGGGGAGGATGCCGAGGCTCACGAGGGCGACGACGAGGAGCACGGTGGCCCGGCCGTCGCGGCGTCCCCGCCGGCGTTCCGCCACGGCGAGCACGAGCAGCCCAACGGTGCCCACGAGCATCGCCAGGAACCACACGAAGATCATCTGCGAGGCGCCGAGATGGGGCACGTCCCACCACGGTGGCTGGGACTCGGCGATCGCCTGCAGCGCCCCGTCGAGGCGATCCCACGACGGGGGTCGAGGCAGCTCTCGTCCCTTCCGGAGGTGGACGACCGGGTCGACGACCATCCCCTGCCACGCGGCGCGCGGCCCGGCGACGGCGAGGTGGTACCACAGCGGCGTGAGTCCGACCAGCACGCCGGCGGCCGCTGCCCGCCACGAGGATCGCCGGGTCCAGATCATCCAGCCGAGGATCGAGAGCGACGGCGACGACGAGGTCGGGGCGGTAGGTCAGCGCCAGCCCCCCGAGCAGGCCGGCGGCGAGCCGGGCGAGCAGCTCCGGCCGACCATCGACCGTCGTCGAGCGGATGGCGAACACGGCAGACCACAGCGTGAGGGCGAGCCCGCCGTTCCAGGCCATCGCGGTCAGCCCGATGGGGGTCAGGACGAAGAACACGGCGAAGCCCCCGACGAGCGTGGCGGCGGCACGGCCCCACGGGCGAGCGAGCGTGAACAGCGCCAGGATGATCGCCACGTGCTGGAGCAGGCCGAAGGTCCGCTCGACGGCGAGCGTGTGCCCGAACAGCTCGTACCACGCCATCAACACGTGCAGCGAGCCAGGCCCGTAGAGATGCAGGAAGTCGACGTTGGGGACGTCCCCCTTGGCCATCCGCTCCGGGAAGTAGAGCATGAAGCCCTCCTCCATCGTCCCGCCGGTGAAGCGGTAGAGACCGCGCAGCGGGATCACCACGAGCACGGCGACGATCGCCAGGCCTGCCCAGGTCCGCAACGCACGTAGGTCGCGCCTCCGGAGGCCGCCCCGCCCGCCGAGCACGAAGGCGGTCGGGTCGGCGGTCACAGGGCGAGCAAGCTAGTGCCACCCGGTTGTTAGCGTGGCGGCTTCGTGGACCTCGTGGACCTCGGCGAGGCGCTCGGCCGCTGGTGCGCCCGCCGACCCTGGGCCACGGTCATCCTGGCGGCTCTGGTCGTCTCGGCACCCTTGCTGATCGCCGTCGCCGACCTCGGCGCGTCGTCGTGGTACCCCGTCCTCGACCTGGCGATGACCGAGTTTCGCGTTCGCGACGTGTTCGGTGCGCACACCCCGCTGATCGGGCTACCGGGCCGCATCGGGGAGTATCCCGACCAGGGCAGCCATCCCGGTCCGTTGAGCTTCTACCTCCTTGCCCCCTTGTACCGCTTGCTCGGGTCGACGTCGTGGGCCCTGGAAGCGGCGACGGTGGCGATTCACCTGACGGCGATCGCCGCGGCGCTGTGGATCGGCCAGCGCCGCGCGGGATGGCGCGGCGTGCTCGGCGTCGCCGCACTGCTCGCCGTGGCGATCCGCGGCTACGGCCAGGTGCTGCTCACGCAGCCCTGGAACCCCTACCTGCCGTTGCTCGCCTGGATCGTCGTGCTGCTCGCCACGTGGTCGGCCTTGTGCGGCGACTCGTTGATGCTCGTGCCGCTCGTCGTCGCCGGCTCGTGGTGCGCCCAGACCCACGTGCCATACCTCGTGCCGTGCGCCGTGCTGACGATCGGGTCGCTCGCCTACGCCACGTGGGCGCGACGGCACGGGCGATTCCTCGGGCGCCGCCGATGGCTCGACCGCAACGTCGTCGCCGCCGTGGCGATCGGGATCGTGCTGTGGGTGCCGCCGCTCGTCGACCAACTGACCAACGAGCCGGGCAACATCGCCACGTTGCTCGACCACTTCGGCGACCCTTCCGAGCCCGTGTTGGGCGTCTCCCAAGGGATCCGCTTGGCCCTCCGTCACTTCGATGCCTGGGCCGGCTTCGCCGGGTTCACCGGCGACCTCGAGGGCGCCGGCCGCTTCGTGTCATCGGCGTCGGCGTGGCGCGGTGCGCTGATGATCGGTGTGTGGCTGGCGTCGGCGATCGCCGCGTGGCGCCACGGACCGGCAGCGCTGCGCCGGCTGCACGTCGTGATCGGGACGGCGTTCGTCCTCGGGGTCCTGTCGATGACGCGCATCTTCGGTCTGCCGTGGTACTACCTCACTCTGTGGGCGTGGGGCACGACCACTCTCGCTCTCGGCGCCGTCGCCTGGACGGCCCTGGCCTGGGGGCGCCGGCGGGATCCGCTGGGTACCCCGGCGGTCGCCCTGCCGATCGTCAGCGCCGTCGTGCTCGCCGTCACGACGGTGGTGTCGGCGCTGACGTTCGCCAGCGCCGAGGTGCCGGAGGAGCGCCTCAGCAGCGCCGTCGGTGCGGTCGCCGGTCCGACCTACGACGCGATCGCCGACGGGGTCGGCCCGGCGATCGGGACTGACGGCTCCTATCAGGTTCGCTGGAGCGATGCGGCCGACATCGGCAGCCCGGGGTACGGCTTGCTGAACGAACTGGAGCGCCGCGGCCTCGATGTCGCTGCCGACGAGTTCTTCGCCGTGCCCGCCACCGATCACCGAGTGCGCACGCGGGATCAATCCGACGCCCAGGTCCATCTCGCCACGGGCGGCTATGTGCAACGGTGGCGACAGGTTCCCGGGGCCGTCGAGGTCGCCACCTACGAGCCGCGCACCGCCGCCGAGATCGCCCGCGCCGCCGAGCTGCGCGCCGGGTTGCTCGCCAGGCTCGGCGTCGAAGGACTCGACGAGGTCGCCGAACTGGTCGACACCAACCTGTTCGGCGCATCGCTCGACCCGCGCATCTCCGCCGACGACCTCGCCGACCTCACCGAGCTGCTCGACCTCGGCCAGCCGATGGCCGTGTTCATCGCCCCATCCGGCGCCGGCGTCTGAGCGGCGACTCTCAATCCCACCAGGCCAGCACGCGCAGGGCGCGCAGCGTGTTCCACCGGCTGGGCGCCCCGACGTCCTCGAAGTCGAAATAGACGCGGCCTGGATGGATCCGGTCGAGCAGCCACCGGCCGTCGGACTGTCGCTTGGATCGCACGACCTCGATGGCGTCGGCCATCCGCGGATCCGGGTCGTTGCCTGCCCCGCGGAAGTAGTCGAGAACGCGCAGCACGTCGTAGTGCCAGTAGTACGGGAAGGCGAAGTCGAGATATCCCGGATCGACGACCTCGCCGTTGCTCTTGCGACGGAACAAGCTCCGTTGGAGGAGGTACTCCTCCCCGCCCCGGCGGGCCTCGCCAACAGCGGTGGAGCCGCCGGTCGCCCGTTCGAACTCGACCAGTCCGTCGAGCACGTTGATCGTGGTGTCGAACGACGAACGCACCGACCCGTTCTCCGCCTCGCAATTCCAGCCCCCGTCAGCGAGCCGCTCACCGAGGATCCGCTCGACGATCGGGGCGACGTCCACGCCGAAGTAGGCGCCGGTCTCGATGGTCCGACCGTTGATGCACGGCTCGACCTCTCCGTCGAAGTACCGCTGGCCGGCGTGTTCCCAACGCCCGTGCTCGGCAACCAGCGAGACGGCCTGACGAGCAGCTTCGGACGACGGTTCGAGCCCGATGATCTGCAGCGCCTGCAGCGTGTGCATCGTCGCCGTCCACGGCTGCCCGGGCTCGCCTCCGGTGTAGGCGCCCGGAAAGCATGCGCCGCCGTCCCACAGACCGTCGGCACCCTGGAGCGCCAGCAGGCGGGCGCCCCAGCCCTCGCCGACCACACGCCCTCGCTCGGCAGCGACCTCGTCAGGCGAGGCGCCCGTGAGATCGCGTAGCACCTGCCAGCGAATCGCCGGGTCGCCTTCGAGCAGCCAATCGATGACGTCCATCCCTCTGGAGGCTACTCAGGCTCGGCGGCGGGCCAAGGCGCTCACGGCGAGGGCCACGGCGGCGAACAGGCCGAGATGGTGGAGGTCCTCGAACCGCAGCGGGAAGCCGGCGTTCGCCGGGGGATGGTCGTCGCCAACCGTGATGACGACGTCGATGGCGATGCGCACGAGGGCGGCGACGGCGACCAATCCCGCGAGTCGGATGCGCCGGGTCGCGACCACGACAGCGCCGCCGGCGAGCCCCCACCACGCCCACCGGACATCGACGAACAGTCCGGCGAGCACGACCCAGGCGATGCCGGCGACGACGCTCCGCCGCAATCCGTCGGTGTGCAGGCCCGCCCAACCAGCGGAACGGTCGACCCGCCGGCCCGCTGGCAGGCGGGTGCGATCGATGATCGCCAGGACTACGGCCACGAAGGCGGCGGCGAGGCTCACGGCGATCGCCGCGTTGAGCGGCCGCTGGGCCGTCCACCCAACCCACACGGTCAGCGTCCCGTCCTGCGGCGGGATCCACCAGCCGTTGAAGCCTCCGGCGATCAGTTGGGACGGCCCGAGCGATCCGGCGGTCGTCGCCGCCTGCCACGACGGGTGGTGGCCTTCGCCGACGATCAGCCAGCACCCCTCCGAACAGTTCTCGACCTTGATCGTGCGGTCGAGCCGATCGCTCTCGACCACCGTCGCCGTCGGACCGTCCGAGGATCTTGCAGCATCCGCACGTGCGTCGGCGCCACCGAGCACGAGACGGTCGACCTGCAGTCCGCTGCGCCGGTCCGCCTGCCCGGTCACGGCGACCGTACCGGACTCCAGCGTCACGGTGTCGACGCACGTCGTCGTTTCCAGCGCTGAACCGTCGAACGCCGCGGCCACCGACCCGGCCACGCGGACGGGCACGACTTCCTCGCCGACGGCGACGAGGTCCCCGCGGCAGCCGGTGTCGAACTCTGACGGCATCGATGACGCGACGATGTTGCCGACCTCGCTGATCGCGGCCGGAAGCACCACGGTCTCCCCGTACCGGCGGTCACGCGTGGTTCGCTCGGCGATCGACTCGATCTCGATCGTCAGCGGTCCGGCGTTGAACCCGTCGGGCACTGCGATGGACGACACACCGCCGTCGTCGGGATCGCCGACGAGCACGTCGATCGCTTGGTCGCCCTGCGTCAACCGCACGGCGGTGACCACCGAGTAGTCGCCCGCGCGCTGGCGCAGCGTCAGCGGACTTTCCGGATCGACGAGCTCTGCATGCAGGGCTGCGCCGACGGCCTCGCCGAAGGGTGTGATCCACGCCGTGTCGTGATCCCCGTCGGCCGCCGCCCAGCCGCCTGCTGCAGGGACCCCGGCGAGTCGAGCGCTGGCGGTCGGCCCGGTGATCCCCAGCAGCTCGGCGAGCACGGTGTCCGGCGCCCGCCGGTCGATCCGCACGGTCGCCGCGACGTCGACATCCGTCGCGAACGGTACGTCGAGCTGCCTGGCGATGCGCCACTCAGGGTCGGCCCGCCAGCGGTTCGTCGGGCGAACCCGTTCGCGGGTCAGCACGTACGTGACGGGCAGCTCGATTCCCTCGTCACGCATCGCGGTCGTGAGATCACTGGGCACGACGATCCACTCCGGGCTCTGGCCGATGCCCGCGTCGAGCTCGGCGATGCCCACGGGCGAACGGGTCGCGGGGCCGACGATCCGGCCGAGCGTGACGCGAATCGTCGTCGCTCCGCTGATCGCCGGGAAGTCGATGCGCTGCCCCGTGATGAGCGAGCGGTCGTCGAGGGTCACCTCTCGCGGCGTGCCCCCGTCGACACTGACAAGGACCGTTTGCAGACGGCGCCCGTCGTCCAAACCGCCTGGCTGCAGCAGCGTCACGTGGTCGACGCCCGTCGACGTGGTGATCTCGACGAACTGGCCGAGCGGATCGAGCACGGTCCACGCCGTGTTCGGGTCGCCGTCGATGGCCAGCCCTGGCCGAGCTTCGGGCTGGTAGCTGAACGGTTCCCCGTAGCTGCTTGCGCGCACCGCCACCGGCCCGTCCTGCACCGACACGGTGAAGGCGGACGTGTCGGCCTCGGGGAACACGTCGAGACGGGCGTCGCCCGAGTCCTCCCGCACGATCTGGCTGCCCGATGCCGCCTCGGTGTATCCGGTGACGTCCTGTGAGCTGCGCCAGTGGTGGGCTCGACGCCGGTTGGTGTCGGTGACGACGATGACGTCAGCGGCGGCGACGGCGTCGGTCAACTCGTCGCCCGACATCGACGCGCTGTAGCGGATCGCCTCGTCGCCGACGATCAGTCCGGCCGCCGCCGCGTCGATCAGCCCGTCACCGCTCCCGGAGAGCACGACGACCCGAGCGCTGGCCCGCACGACCGCCACCGGATCGTCAATGGCGACGAGCTCGACCGGGTCGACCGGCGCACCGACTGCCGGCTCCGAGAGCGATTGCTCGTCGACCATCGGCACGTTCGGGGTGTTGACGGACGGTGGGCCGTAGCCGACGGGCGCGCCGAGCCCGTCGCTGCCTCCGGCGAACAGTTCTGCGGTGAGCTCCGGGCGGGGCGTGCGGAAGCGGTCGAATGCGGCGTCACCCGGCAGCCAGATCGTGTCGACGCCGAACAGCCGGGCGATCGGGGCGACGGCGGCGAGCTCGGCCGCTCCGACCTGGAAGCGGTCGTCGAGGGCGTCGAGGAGATCCATCGCCGCCGGCGTGCCGAGCGGCAGCAGGTCGCGTGTCACGAGCGGCCGCCCGCTGAGCGCCGGGAACGGCGGATCGACCGTGTATCCCCAGGTGAACGCCCCGAACTCGGCGCCCGGCAGATGCATCACGCGGTAGCCAGAGGGCAGCTCGTCGAGGTGCGCGGCCGCCTCCGTCCAGGCGACCGGAGGCTGCTCGTCGCGCTCCAGGGCCGGATCGACGAGCCCGTGACTCGTGAGCACCGGCAGGTTGCCGAGAGCGACGAGCACCACGGCGCCAGCGAATGCCGTCCGTCGCCACGCGACGGTGCGACCGACGGCGTCGGCGAGGGCGGCGCTGCCGAGGGCCAGCCCGATGGCGAGCAGCGGTAGGGCGCGGGTGCTCGAACGCAGCGCCAGCGACAGCCCTTGCTGACCGTCGCCGCGGAACGACTCGGCGATCGGTGAGGGGTCGACGAAGGGATGGACCCCGACGGCGAGCACGAGACCGGCGAACGTCATGACGATGGCGAAGCGGCGGGCGGGGAAACGCACGACCGCGAGGCCGACGAGGGCGACGACGACAAGCACGAGTCCGCAGACGACCGGGAGCAGCTCGGTCATGTAGTCGGCCCCGGCGGTCGTCGTCGGGGCATAGGGGTCGCGGACGTACATCAACCAGTAGCCGAGCGACCGCCACACCTCGACCGAGGTGGCGGTGAAGCTGACGTCCTCCAGCGACTCCGAGTACGCGAGTAGGTCGGCGCCCGAACGGCCCTGGATCACCTGCATCGCCAGCCACCACGCAGACGTGCCGAGCGCCAATCCGCCGATGCGCAAGGCTGTGGCTCCCGCGGTGCGCAAGGTCACCGTGCGCTCGGCGACGGCGACGACCAGCCACAGGATGGGGGCCGGGGCGATCATCAGCATCGCTGTCGTGTTGACCGCTCCGACCGTGCCGATGACGAGAGCGCACAGGGCCGCGTCGCGCCAGCGGGTCCGCGTTGCCGCACCGATCGTCAGACCGACGATCCAGCCGAGACCGGCCCACGGCAGCAACATCGATGAGGTCCGTGAGATGTACGGGACGAGGTACGGCGACAGCTGATAGAGCAGGCCGGCGGCGATCGCCGCCTCAGCCGACAGCCCGAGCCGGCGGGCTGCCCAGGCGACTCCGGTGCCGGCGGCGAGCATGATCGTGCCGATCCACAAGCGATGGGCGACCCAATCGGGGAGTCCGACCGCTTGGGCGACGACGTACCACGGCCCGCTCGGCCAGGCGTAGGCGATCATCTGATGAGGCACCCAGCCGGCGAATTGCCTGGCGTCGAACGTCCAGATCGCGTCGCTGACCAGCCGGCGCGGGTTGAGGTAGAGATACAGCTTGGTGTCCGCCGGCATCCGTCCCGGCGACGACAACAGGGCGGGAACGTAGGCAAGCACGAGCATGACGGAGAGCCCGACGACCATGGCGTTCCCCGACCACGCCGTGTTGCTGCCTGCGCAGCTTGTGGCCGATCCACGTCTCCGTTCCGGCGCCACGAAGGCCGGGCTGACGCCTCGTCACTCGCATCAGCTCGGAAGCGCTCGGCTCAGACCCTTCGCAATGGTGAGCAGACGCGAGGACGCAGGTCGGCGATGGGGCGATGCGGACGCGCCGCCGCCCGCCGTGGCCCGGTTGGCCACGAACCAGTCGTAGCTCTCGGCGAGCATCTCGTCGTTCGAAAATCGCGGCTGCCAGGCGAGCTCCTCGCGGGCGTGCTCGATGTCGAACCACATCGACTGCCCAAACATCAGCCAGTGGTAGGGGGCGAACGGTGTGAGCCCGAGACCCGCCGTCGCCCGCATCGCGGCGACGGCGGGACGCGCGGGCAGCGAGCGCACCCGAGCATCGGTTCCGGCGCGGACGCAGACGTGCTCGATCGCTTGGCGCATCGTCCCAAATCGGTCGGTCCCCGCGTTGTAGATCGCCGGCCCGCTCCGCCCGGCGGCACTCAGGCACAACGTCGCCAGGTCGTCGGCGTGCACGAACTGGTAGCGGTTCGCACCGCTACCGAGCACGAATGGATCGGCGCCATCGGCGATCCAGTCGAAGAGCGTGGCGAAGATGCCGAGGCGACCGTGTCCGACGATCGTGCGTGGTCGAACGATCGTGACGTCGAGCCCCTCGGCCGCCGCACGTAGGCACGCCCACTCGGCGGCGAGCTTCGCCGCACCGTAAGGCTCAGCGGGATGCGGCACGGTGTCGCGGCGCACGGGGTTCGACGCCGGGATGCCGAACACGGCGCTCGACGAGAGGTGCACGACCTTGCCGACGTCGGCCGCCCGGCACGCCTGCAGCAGTGTCGCCGTGCCGTCGACGTTGACGGACCGCAAGGCGGCCCGGTCTCGGCACAGCGGCACCTGAGCCACGCAGTGGTAGACGACGTCGACACCGTCGACGGCTGCTCGCACCGCGGCAGCGTCACGGATGTCGTCGCGGATCACCTCGACGCCATCTGGCTGTCGACCGGACGGATCGGCATCGAGAACGCGGATCGTGTCTGCCGACTCGACAAGGTGCTCGACGAGCAGGCTCCCGAAGTACCCGTGGCCACCCGTGACCAGGACGTTCATTGCGTTCCCCGGCCACGCAGGCCGTTCGCGTCACATCGGGTGACGAGTCTCACGCCAAGAGCCCGCGTTCCCCGGCCACGCAGGCCGTTCGCGTCACATCGGGTGACGAGTCTCACGACAAGAGCCCTTCGGCGAGGCACCACTCGACGCTGCGGCGCATGCCCTCGGCGAGGCCGACCGACGGTTCAACTCCGAGATCGCGCTGGGCCGCCGAGATGTCGCACGCGATCGTCGCTCCGAGCTCGCCGAGGACGTGCAGCTGCGTGACGTAGCGGTGGTGGCGTTGGAGCGCGGTGTCAGCGACAGCCGCCGCTCGACCGAGGATCGCCGGTACGTGCAGCTGCCGACGAGCGACGTCGAGGCCGGACGCGGCGAGGGCGCCGGTTACCGCGGCCACGATCTCGTTGATCTCGTAGGGCCGGGCGTCGGCGATCCACCAGCCGCGCCCGGGCGGGCACTCTACGAGCTCCGCTCTCAGCACACCGTCGACGAGGTCGTCGACGTAGACCATCGAGCGCCGTTGGGTGCCGTCGCCGACGATGGGAAAGCGGCCCTTGCGAACCATCGTGAAGAATCTCGTCTGGCGCGCGGGTTGGTGCGGTCCGTAGAACCACGGAGGGCGCACGATCACGGCGTCAAGGCCGCGGCCGATCTCGTCGAGGAGGCGCAGCTCGGCGAGCATCTTCGAGCGGCCGTAGCCGAGGTACGGGGCGTACGGTTCGTCGTTGCGGAACAGGTCGCTGCGGTGTGGGTTGATCCCGAACGGGCTGTTCGACGACACGTGGACGAGTCGACGTACACCCACCGAGCGTGCCGCGGCGGCGACGTTGGCGGTGCCGCGGACGTTGACCTCGACCCAGTCCGACGGAGTGACGGGGTGGATCACCCCCGCGGCATGGATCACGTCGACGAAGCTGTCGCCAGGTAGGTCGGCGAAGAGCGCGCCGAGCCCAGACCGTGTGCACACGTCACCGACCACCGGCTCGACTCCGGACAGCCCGGCCAGCTCGTCGGCACCTGCGGCGGAGGTCACCAAGGCGCGGATCGACGACCGGTGATGCTCGCTGGCCGGATCGGTCAGTTGTGCCAGCAGGGCGCGCCCGAGCCACCCGGTGGCGCCCGTGACGATCGTCATCGCCGGCGGGTCGCGGAACTCCGGGCCGGTCATCGGCCGTCCCGGTCGTCGAGGAACCGCCGGGTGTTGCGGATCGCCAGCGCCATCACCGATGCCTGCGGGTTGACGCCCGGCGCGTCCGGCAGCAGCGAGGCATCGTTGACGGACACATTGGTGGCGCCGTAGACCCGTCCCTTGCTGTCGGTCGCCGAGCGGCGCCGATCTGCGCCCATCGGTGCCGTCGAGCACAGATGCACGGTCATCAGGCTCGCCCGCGAGGCCGCGAACGTCCCTTGGAGCACGGCTAGGTCGCGGCGCGAGCGGACGACCGGTGCGCCGCGGAACGACGGATAGACGGCGGTGGCGCCGGCCTCGAGGAGCACGAGGGCCAAGCGGGCGAGGCCGCGTCCGAGCAATGCCCGGTCGCGGCGAGTCAGGCGATAGGTGACCAGCGGATCGCGCCATCCCGGCACGGCGACCACCCGGCCGCGCCCCTCGCTGGTGATCGCCGCGTAGTACACGGCGATCTGCCGCCACGCCTCGATCGCCTCGCCGAACAACGACCAATGGTCGCTCAGCGCCAAGGCGACGAGCCCCGGGCTCGATGCCGAGCCGCCGAAGGAGAGGTCGGGAGCAAACTCGCTGACCTGATGGACGGGAACGTCGTCGGGGACGTTGATGTCGCCGGCGAAGCGTGCTGCCAGCTTGACGGTCGGGTGGGCGGAGAGCGTCGCGCCGAAGCGCCGGCCGAGTCCCGAGCGCTGGAGGAGGGCCGGCGTCTGGATCGCCCCACCGCACACCACGACGTCGCGGAAGCGGATCCGCCTCGTCACCCCGGCGCGATCGGTGACAACCGCCGCGGTCGCTGCGGCGCCATCGGGGCGACGGTCGATCACGAGGCGGTCGACGCGCTGGCCGACGGCGAACAGCGCCCCGGCTGACGTCGCTCGGGGGAGGTAGGTCTCGGTCATGCTGCGGCGCCGGCCGGTGCTGGCGTCGGCGCCGGAGTAGGCCATCCAGCGGGGGATCTCGCCGTGCTCCCAACCGAGCCGCTCGGCGCCGAGACGCAAGCGCTCGCTCGGCGCCGTCGGCGCGCTGGGCAGCAGCTGCACGCTGAGCTCGGTCTCGACCTCATCACAGATCTGGTACAGCTCGTCGACGTCGAGGTCGTCGAGGCCGTGGTCGTGGCGCCAGCGCCACAGGACGTCCTCGGGTGGGCGCCGGTACAGCCCGGAGTTGATCTCCGTCCCGCCGCCTGCGCAGCACCCCTCGGCATAGGCGAGCGCCGGGCTGCCGACCGCCGCGGTCACCCCGCCGGCTCGATACTGGCGGTCCATCTGGGCGAGTGAGAACGGAACGACCTCGCCTTGGCGGACGAGCTCGCCCTCCTCGACGATGACCACGTCGACGCCGGCCTCGGCGAGCAGGGCAGCGGTTGGGCCTCCGCCGGCGCCCGAGCCGACGACGAGAACGTCGGTGGCCACGGGGAGCTCGTCGATCGTCGCCAGCGGCGGCACCGTCGTCAACGGGGCGCTCCGTCGGAGGCGGTCGACGGCCAGGCCTCCCACACGTAGGCGTACGCCAGGGAACGGACGAGCCGGACATAGTCGCCGAGCGCCGGCAGCGGGTGGCCGGCCAGGAAACGGGTGACACGTGCTCGCCCGGCGACCCTTCCGGCGCCGTCGACGGCGAGGGCGACAGCGGAGATCCCGAGCCGCATCGGGGAGGGGAGCACGGCGACGCGCCGCCCGGTGAAGGCCACCGTCGCGTGGCGCCGTTCGTCCGGCAAGCGGGGGAGGTCGACGACGAGGAGCCGGTCGGCGAACTCCTCGACGAGACGGACCAGCGGGAACGACCGCCGCAGCTTGCCTCTCACGGTGACGGCACGTTAGTGGCCCGCCCGTCGAGGTCGGAGGCCTGCGGTGGCGGTACGTTCCAGGCCGTGTCGGCCATCGACGAGCTCGCCGCCGACCTCCGCGCCACCGGGGTCCGGCGCATCCACGCCCTCGCGTGGAGAGATCTCGACGATCCCGACGCCGGGGGCTCGGAGGTCCATGCCGACGAGGTGCTGCGGCGCTGGGCGGCGGCCGGGCTCGACATCGTGCTGCGGACGTCGGCGGCTGCCGGCCGACCGGCACGATCCCGACGCCATGGCTACGAGGTGATCCGGCGCGGGAGTCGCTTCACCGTGTTCCCGAGAACCGGGTGTGCCGAGGTGTTCGGCCGGATGGGACGGTCTGACGCCCTCGTCGAGATCTGGAACGGAGTCCCGTGGTTCTCGCCGGTCTGGTATCGACGGCCACGGGTGACGATCGTCCACCATGTTCACGGCCCGATGTGGGACCAGATGTTGCCTGCGCCGCTGGCCTCGATGGGACGTGCGCTGGAGGCGCGCATCGCACCGTACGTGTATCGGCGGGGTGCCACGGTGACGCCGTCGGAGTCGACCCGCGAGGAGCTGGTCGAGTTGGGGTTCGATGCGGGTCGCGTCACGGCCGTGCCCAACGGCGTCGAGGAGCGGTTCACGCCGGGCGGGCGGCGATCGCCGACGCCGCTCGTCATCGCCGTCGGCCGTCTTGCCCCGGTGAAGCGCTTCCATCTCGCCCTCCAAGCCGCGGCGGCGGCTCGCCAGAGCGTGCCGGAACTGCGTCTGCGGCTCGTCGGTGATGGGCCCACTGGCCAGTGAGCTGCACCGCTGGGTCGCCGACCACGAGGCGACGGGCTGGGTCGAGTTCGCCGGCTACGTCGAGCGCGATCGCCTGGTCGACGAGTACCGGCAGGCGTGGGTCGTGCTCAGCGCCTCACTGGCCGAGGGCTGGGGCCTGTCACTGACGGAAGCGGCGGCGTGCGCGACGCCGGCAGTCGCCACGGACATCCGCGGTCATCGCTGCTCGGTGGTCGACGGGGAGACCGGGCTGCTCGCCCCGCCGGAGGGCCTCGGCGACGCGCTGCGCACCGTGCTCACCGACGACGCGCTTCGGGGGCGACTCGGGTCTGCGGCGGAGGCCCGGGCGCGCACGCTGACGTGGGAGCGCACGGCCACCGGGGTGCTGGCGGTGCTGCACGCCGAAGTGCTGCGGCATCGTGGCGGCAACTAGCCTCGCTTGGCCATGCGCGTGTTGGTCGTCATGCCGACGTACAACGAGCGCGACAACGCTCGGCTCGTGCTGCCGGCCGTGCGCGCAGCCGTTCCCGACGCCGACGTGCTCGTCGTCGACGACAGCAGTCCGGACGGGACCGCCGAGGTCGCCGCCCGATTGGCCGCCGAGCTCGGATCGATCGAGGTGCTGCGCCGGCCGACCAAGGAGGGGCTCGGAAGCGCCTACCGGGCTGGATTCGAGTACGCCCTCGACCACGGCTACGACGTCGTCGTGTCGATGGACGTCGACCTGTCCCACGACCCGGGCGTGCTCCCCGAGCTGCTGCGGCTCATCGACGCCGGCGCCGACGCGGTGATCGGCTCGCGCTACGTGCCCGGCGGGGCGACGGTCGACTGGCCGCTGCACCGCCGCGCGCTGTCGCGCTGGGGGAACCGCTACACGTCGTTCGTCCTGCGCCTGCAGGTGCGCGACTGCACGTCCGGGTACCGCGCCTACCGGGCGTCGGCGCTCAAGGAGATCGACCCGGGATCGACCGGCGCCGAGGGCTACGCCTTCCTCACCGAACTGGTCCGCCGGCTGGTGCGCGCCGACCTGCGGGTGATGGAGACACCGATCGTGTTCCGCGATCGCTGCCACGGTGTGTCGAAGATGTCCGGCCGCATCGTCGCCGAGTCGATGTGGCTGGTGACGACGTGGGCGCTGCGCGACGCCGTGCGCCGCTGAGCAGTTCCCCGATTCTGGGGAACAGCCGATGTCGGATCACCCTACTGGGGAAGATCCGTCGGCAGACGCCTGACGCAGAACTCGGCCAGATGCAGCTAGGTTTGTGACGATCTGGTGACGACCCACAGCTTCCGTTCCCGTTGCGAGCCGGCGATGCGCGGCTCGGCCGCCGCCATCGCGGCCGTCGTGGCCGTCGGTTCGCTGGCGGTCGGCGGATCCGCTGTTCGCGCCGATCAAACGGTGGTCTTCGAGGAGGCGGGCGACGCCCCGAACATCAGCGTGATCGGCGACTCGACGCTCACGGGCGTGCGCTGGTACGCCGACTACGGCCCTCTCGAGCGATTCAACTTCGTGTTCAGCGCGGAGTCGTGCCGCCGCACGATCGAGCAGTCGTGCATCAGCCGCGAGGGCTACCGGTCGGCCAACGTGGTCGGGGCGATGCGCACGCTCGACGGTGACCTCGGCGAGGTGCTCGTCGTGATGTCGGGCTACAACGACCCGGTGTGGACGATCGACGAGGCGATCGCCGGAGTCGTCGAGGAGGCCCGCGATCAGGGCGTCGACCACGTCGTGTGGCTCAGCCTGCGGACGAGCGACGATGTCGACTACTCAGATCCCCAGGAGCAGTCGAGCATCAACACATTCCGGGAGTACAACGAACAGCTCGTCGCCGCCGCCGAGGAGTCCGATGGCTACCTGCAGGTGGCCGACTGGGCGACCTACTCGAACGGTGCCTCGGCGTGGTTCGAAGCCGACGGCGTGCACCTCACCGCTCGTGGTGTCGACGCCGTCACGACGTTCATCGCCGGCACGGTGGAGCGGGTCCTCGCCGGAGAGGACGTCAGCCCGTCGGCGGCGCCGTGGACGGTGCTCGTGCCGGGCGCCGAGGGCGAGATCGTGACGGCGGTTCAGGAGGCGCTGATCGCTGCCGACATCGAGCTCGCCGGCGGGGCCGACGGGGTGTACGGGAACGACACGATGGCGGCCGTCGCCGCCTACCAGCGGCGCAACGACGATCTGCAGGAGACCGGCGCCGTCGACCTGGCGACGGCCCGCTCGCTCGGCGTGTACGAGGATCCCGAGGCTGCCGGCGCAGCAACGACGACGCTGCCGGCAACGACGGTCGCCCCGACGACGCTGCCGGGTCCGGCGCAGATCGCGGCCGGGTCCGGCGCGTCCGACGAAGCGACCGATCGTGACGGTGGACGACCCGTCTGGCCGATCGTCGCCGCGGCGGTGGTCGTCGCCCTCGCCGCCGCCGTGGCCGGCCGCCGGCGATACGTCGTCTCCCAGCGCGCCGCCCGGCGTTGGGCCCGCGTCCACCCGGCGACGTCGCCGCGCCGCAGCGTCGCCGATCAGCGCCGGACCGGCGAGCTCCCCGTCGTCAGCGTTCCGATGAGCCAGGTCTACGACCACCAACTCGAGCACCACGACGTCCCCAGCCCATCTGGGTGAGACGGCGGAGGACGGGGGAGTAGCGCACGATGCACACCGCCGCCCAGACTCCGTCGCGCCAGCCGATCTTCTTACCCTCGGCGTACGTGCGCCCGCTGTAGGAGATCCCGACCTCGTAGATCCGCCAGCCGCCGCCGGCGACCTTGGCCGTCAACTCCGGCTCGATCCCGAAGCGATCCTCACGCAGCGTCAGCCCGTCGAGGACCTCGCGACGGAAGCACTTGTAGCACGACTCCATGTCGGACAGATTGAGGTCGGTGAACATGTTCGACAGCAAGGTCAGCGTGCGGTTGCCCACTGAGTGCCAGAAGTACAGCACCCGATGAGGCCGCCCGCTCAGGAAGCGGGAACCGAACACGACGTCGGCCACGCCTCGTTCCAGCGGCTCGAGCAGCACGTCGTACTCCCGCGGGTCGTACTCCAGGTCGGCATCCTGGACGACGACGTACTCACCGCCGGCGATGGCGAAGGCGCTGCGCAACGCCGCCCCCTTGCCGCGGTTGACCTCATGGGTGATGACCGTGAGACGCTCGTCGTCGACGGCGGCGACGAGGTCGGCGAGCACCTTGGCCGTGCCATCCGTCGATCCGTCGTCGACGACCACGACCTCGGCGGTCCACGGTGACGCCAGCACCCGGGTGACGACCGTGGCGATGGTGTCGGCCTCGTCGTAACAGGGCACGGCGACGGACAGGCACGGGCGCGGCTCGACGGCTCGCTCGCTCATGGGATCGCCGCGAACGAGCCGTAGAACATCGCCGCCGCAGCGAGACCGCCGGCCGACAGGACCAGCAGACCGTCCCACGCCTCGCGGGGACGCTGCGGCCACCACGCTGCGACGCCGAGGAGCAGGGGGAACGCCGTGAACACGAAACGCGGCCGGGCCGACACCGTCTCGGGGCCGACCATCAACGCAACGACGACCGCCACGTAGGCGAGCATCGGCCAGGGCAGGCGCACGCGGATCGAGCAGAACAGCCCGAACCCGAGCATCGCCAGGGCCAACGCCGTGTGCAGGTACGTCGCCCCGGACGCCGTGCCCAACGGGTTCTCCAGGAACCGCCACGTGAAGCGGACCGCGGTCGCGCCCCAGCTCCACCCTTCGTTCCAGGCATCGCGCTGGGCCCGGTTCCACGCTCCCCACTCGCCGGTGTGCACCCGCAGGTAGGCGTGATAACCGAGAACACCGACCGGCGCCAACGCGACGGCGATCAGCGAACGCCATTGCCGCCGCTTGTAGATGGCGATCGCCGCGGCGACCACACACGCGGCGACGATGGCGACGCCGTTGGGACGCGTCGCCGTGCCGATCGCCGCCGCGATGCCAGCGAACAGCCACTGCTCGCGCTGTAGGAACAGCAGGCACGCCGCGGCGCACACGATCAGCGCCGGCTCGGCGTACGACCACGACAGCACGACGGAGCCCGGGAAGAGGGCGAACAGCACCATCGCCCGCTGCGCCGTGGGAACGCCGTACAGGTCGCGGGCCAACAGTCCGACGAGCACGACCGCAGCGATGGACAGCACGACGTTGACCCCGAGCAAAGCGTGGACGACGCCGCCGGGAGCGACGACGTCGACCCACCGCGCCAGGTACGGGTACACCGGGAAGAACGCAACCGTCGCCCCGTCGCCCGTGATGTACGTGATCCGCGCTGGCAGCTCGCTCGGGTAACCGTGCTCGGCGATCATCCGGTACCACTTGCCGTCCCACTGCGTGAAGATCGCCTCGATCATCGGCCGCGTGCTGCGCGGGAACGGATTGCCCCGACCCTGGCGGTCCGTGACGACCTGCGCCGCCCGCGTGTACGCACCGAGCAGCACGATCACCCGCGACACGACGAACGCACCGATCCCGATGGCCACCGCACGGCGCCACGGTGTGGTCACCACTTGTACATCGGCAGGATCCGACGCCGCGGGCCAAACGCCGGGGCGCGCTTGCCCGCCAGCCCGACGAGCCGCAGCACGCGGCCGCGCTGGGGACGGAACGGCTCGAGCAGTTCGAGCATCCTGGCGTCGTCACCGCGCGGCTCACCCGCCAGGTTCCAGCTCACCGTGTGCGGGAAGTGATAGTCGCCGACGGGTACCGCATCATCGTCGCCGAACACCGGCCCGCGCACCATGCCGATGGTCCACGGCCCGACGCCTGGCACGAGGGCGAGCTTGTCCGCGGCACCATCGGCTCCGAGCGTCGCCCAGTCCCACAACCGATGAGCGATCCGCGCCACCGCCACGAGCGTGCGGGCCCGCTTGACCTCGATGCCGAGGGGGTGGAACCACCACGTCGGGGTCGACGCCAGGCGCTCAGGACTGGGTGGCAGCAACAATCCGGTGAACGGGCCGGGCGCCGGCTCACCCAGGCGGTAGGTGAGGAACTGCCACTGGCGGACGGCTTCACGGGCGGTGATCCGCTGGCCGATGATCGTCGGCAACAGGGCGTGGTACAGGTCACCGCTCGCTCCGGCGGCGAACCCAGGTCGCAGATGAGCGGCCTTGGTGACCAGCGGGTGATGATCGGCGACGGCATCGACGGACTTGCCCAGCGCCGTCATCGCCGGTGCGGCGGCCGCTGCCCAATCGGCGCCCGGCCCCCAGGCGTCGACCGTCAGGCCGGCGGCTGTGCTCCACCCGATGCGTAGCGACGCCGGCCCGTCGGGGGTCAGCACGCCCCGAACCATCGCCCCGGCGCCGAGCCACGTCGTGGGGTCGTGGCGACCGACTCGGTACCAGCTCAGGTTGAGACGGACGATTCGCTGCTGGACCGGATCGAGGAGCGCGGAGTCCGTAAGGGTCATCGCTGCGGACGGTATCAGTGGGGTGTCAGCGCCTCGCGGCCATCAGCGAGTGAGCGAAGCGAGCGAGCCAGAGTTAGGCAGCGGATGGTGGCAGGCGACGTAGTGGTGGTCGGCAGGCGTCCCGGATGGCGCGGCGACGGGCGTGAGGATCGGCTCGACATCTGCGCACACACTCGTCGCTCGCGGACAGCGGGGTGCGAAGCGGCAGCCAGCCGGCTGGGCGTTCTTGGCGAACATCGCCGTCGGTGGTTCCCCGGACACCAGCGGCGTCCGAGCGGCGACGGCTGGGTCCGGCACGGGGATCGCGTCGAGCAGCATCCGCGTGTACGGGTGCGCCGGGGCTGCGTAAAGCAGCTCGCTGGCGGCCACCTCGCAGAGCTTGCCGAGGTACATCACGGCGACCCGGTCACTGACGTTCTTGACGACGGCGAGGTCGTGGGCGATGAACAGCAGGGAGAGCTGATGACTGGCTTTGAGATCCTCGAGCAGGTTGAGGACCTGGGCCTGCACGCTCACGTCGAGTGCCGAGACGGGCTCGTCGCAGATCACGAGCGTCGGCTCGAGGACCAGCGCTCTGGCGATGGCCACCCGCTGGCACTGACCGCCCGAGAACTCGTGCGGCCGGCTCTCGGCGGCGCGCTGCGGGTCGATGCCGACCTCGTCGAGCAGACGGTCGACGGTCGCCCATTGCGCGGCGACGTCGCCCCGACTCCAGATCGCCAGTGGTTGGCGAACGCTGTCGCGCACGGCTCGACGCGGGTTGAGGGCGGCGATCGGATCCTGGAACACCATCTGCATCCCAGTCCACGCGGCGCGCATCGCCGGACGATCGAGGGTGGTGAGCTGTTTCCCCTGGAACGACACCGAGCCCGCTGTCGGGGGAGGCAGCTGCATCACGGCCCGGGCCAGCGACGTCTTGCCGCAGCCGGACTCGCCGACGATCCCGACGGTCTCACCGCGGAGCACGTCGAGGCTGACTCCCGCAACGGCGCTGACAACGAGTCCCGTCCGCCCGACCGGGAACTCGACGACGACGTTCTCGGCGCGCAGCAACGTGTCTTCTGAAACGGGCCGGAGATGAGCATCCCCCGTTCCGGCCATCATGCACCTCCGACCGGGTACCAACAGGCGAAGCGGTGGTCGGCGGAGTCGGCGGCGACGAGCGGAGGAGTCTCGACCCGGCACCGGTCGCGGGCGTAGGGGCACCGTGGGGCAAAGGCGCAGCCGGGCGGTGGATCGACCGGGTCGGGAGGTCGGCCCGGAATCGCCCGCAATCGGGTGTGCGGCGGCGCAGCGATCGGCGGGATGCTGGCGATCAGCGCCTCCGTGTAGGGCATCTTGACGTCGGCGAACAGCACCGCGGTCGGCGCCTCCTCGACGATCCGTCCGGCGTACATCACCGCGACGCGATCGGTGTGCCCGGCGACGACGCCGAGATCGTGGGTGATCAAGACCATGGCCATGTCGCGCTGGCGACGTTGCTCGGCGAGGAGGGCGAGGATCTGCGCTTGGACGGTGACGTCGAGGGCCGTCGTCGGTTCATCGGCGAACAGCAGTTGTGGCCCGCAGGCCAGGGCGATGGCGATCGTCACCCGCTGGCGCAGGCCGCCGGACAGCTCGTGCGGGTACTGCCTGGCCCGCCGTTGCGGATCGGGGATGCGCACCTCGGCAAGCAGGTTCACGGCGGCGCGCCCGGCGTCCCGGCGGGTCATCCCGAGGTGCGCCCGCAACGGTTCGGCGACCTGCTCGCCGACGCGCATCAGCGGATTCAACGAACCGCCGGGGTCTTGGAACACCATCGCCATGTCGGTGCCCCACGTCGGGCGCAGTTCCTCGTCGCTGCGCCCGACGAGCTCGGCGCCGGCGAGGCGCACCGACCCCGAGCGCACGACGTCCGGACCGGACAGGAGGCCGAAGATCGAACGGCTGAGCACCGTCTTGCCAGACCCCGATTCCCCGACGA
Organism: Ilumatobacteraceae bacterium; assembly: GCA_963772825.1. Taxonomy (GTDB): domain Bacteria; phylum Actinomycetota; class Acidimicrobiia; order Acidimicrobiales; family Ilumatobacteraceae; genus Desertimonas. Next base: position 283,436 of record CAVYYX010000020.1, read on the forward strand.
CACCGAGCGCCTCGCCCTTGCAAACCGTCAAGGACACGTGATCGACCGCCCGGACCACTCCGCGGGCGGTCCGGAAGTGGGTGACGAGGTCGTCGACTTCGAGCAGTGGCGCAGGCGCCTGATCCATCAGATCGCCGCCCCGCGGATGTCGGCCCGGCGGGCGAGCCAGTCGCCGATCAGGTTGAAGGAGAGCACGGTGAGGAACAACAGGGCACAGGGAAAGACGGTCGCCCACCAGCCTTCGGAGATCGAGTTGCGGTTCTGGTCGATCAGCTTTCCCCACGTCGGCGTGGGCGTCTCGACGCTGAGGCCGAGAAAGGCCAGCGCCCCCTCGGCGGCGACGAGGATGCCGAGGCCCGTGAAGGCGACCGTCAGCATCGTCGGGACGAGGTTGGGCAGCACCTCGCGGCCCACAACCCACCGACTCGTCGCCCCGAGGCTGCGCGCCGCGAGCACGTAGTCCGCCTCGCGGAGCGCCATCGTGCGCGCCCGGACGATGCGCGCCAGCGGGGCGATGGCGAACAGGCCGAGGGTCAACGTGATCTGCCAGCGCCGGTCCAGCCAGCCGAGCCACGATTGGTCGTCCGTGACGGCGCCGAGCTTGACGATCACCACGATGGCCAGTACGACGGCGGGGACCGACAGCAGGGCGTCGGTCAGGATCCCGACGAGGCGGTCGGCAGTACCCCGGCGGTACCCGGCGACGAGACCGAGCAGCCCACCGAGCAGCACCCCGATCACCGTGGCGACGATGCCGACGACGAGCGTCGTGCGGGCGCCGTACACGCACTTGGCGAACACGTCGGAGCCGAGTGCATCGGTACCGAACCAGGCGATCCGTCCCGGGCCGAGGGCGTACTGGCTGGCGATCTCGTCATCGACGCGCACCCGCTCGTCGAAGCTGCGCACGAACCACAGCCGGTCGCCCAACGCGGCGAGCAGCGCGAGCACGGCGAGGAAGCAGATCCCGAAGAGCGCCCCAGCCGAAGGGCGTGCCGTCTTGCTCATCGCAGGTCGCTCGCCAAGCGGACGCGCGGGTCGATGGCGCCGTACAACAGGTCGACGAGGAGGTTGGTGACGACGACGGCGACGACGAGCAGGGCGACGATCGCCTGCACGGTGAACAGGTCGCTGCCCTGCACGGCGACGATGAGCAACAGTCCCATGCCATCGAGGTCGAAGAACGTCTCGACGACGACCGCCCCGCCGACGATCACGCCGACCTGCACGCCGGCGGAGCTGAGCAGGGTGAACATCGAGTTGGGTAGGGCGTGGCGCCACAGGATTCGGCGTCGCGAGATCCCCTTGGCCTTGGCGGCGAGCACGAAGTCGCTCTGCAGGGTGAGGACCAGATCTGCGCGCAGCAGGCGGGTGAGGATGGCCGCCGCGGGGAGCGCCAACGTCACCGCTGGGAGGGTGAAGTTGTAGGCGTGCTCGGCGAGGTCGTCCCACGGATAGACCTTCTCGGCGATGCGGGGGAACAGCTGCCAGTGCTCGACGAAGAGCAGCTTGATCACGACCGCGATGACGATGACCGGCACGGAGACGAGCAGGAACGACCCAACGTTGGCGACGCGGTCGAACGGGCGGTCTCGCCGGGATGCCTGGTGCACGGCCAGCGGCACGGCGATCGCCAGGGCGAGGGTCAGGGCGTAGACCCCGAGCAGTACCGTGATCATGATTCGCCGGGCGATCAGCGAGCTGACGGCGATGTTGTTCGACACCGAGAAGCCGAAGTCCTGATCGACCACCATCAGCCGCAGCCAGTGCCAATATTGGGCGAGGTAGTTCTCGTCGAGGTGGAACTTCGCCGTGGTTGCGTCGATCTCCTCCTGGGTGGCGATACCCCCGAGCATCGTGCGCGCCGGGTCGCCGGGCTGATCGAGTCCGAGCCGCAGCAGCACCATCACGCCGAACGTCACGACGAAGAAGACGATGAGGAATCGCGTCAGCCGCTGGAAGACGTAGCGCATCGTTCCTCGGTCACCCAGCCATCACCGGGCAGCGGTCAGCCGTCGGCCACGTGCAGCGTCTGCGTCCAGAAGACACCAGCTGGCGCACCATCGGCTGCCACCGTGCCATCGGGCAGCGTCAACGTTCCGAGGCCGGCGACGCTCGACGTCGTCAGCACACCCCAGGGGATCCAGTTGAGCGGGATGTAGTAGCACTGCTCGGCGAAGACGCGGTTGATGTCCTCGGCGGCGGCGATGGCTTCCTCGTCGGACGTCGACCGTCTCGCCGCGTCGAGGGCGGCGTCGATGTCGGGGTCGCGCAGCCGGCCGAAGTTGAGCGAGAGTTGGCCGTCGGGGAAGGCGTTCTCGGAGTGCCACCACAGGTACTGCTGGTCGACCCACACCCCGTTGTGCTGGCGCCACCAGAACACCTCGAACTCGGGCACGCCGAGCACTGCCTGGTTGATGAAGTCGTTCTGCGGGATGGTCACGTCGTCGACGTCGACACCGATGTCCGACCACCAGGCGAGCAGCACCTCGGCGCCCTGGACGACGACGTTGGCGACGATGTGGCCGAGGGTGAACTCGACGTCCTGACCCGTCTCTCCCTCGTACTCGGCGATCATCTGCGCCGCAGCGTCGAGGTCTTGTTCGAGCTCGAGCCCGTTGTCCTCCAGATGTCCCTGCTGGCCGGGCGAGAACAGTCCGTTGGCCGCGGCGTTGAACCCCCCGTTGGTGACGTCATTGAACTCCTCCCGGTCGATCGCCAGTGACAACGCACAGCGCACACGGCGGTCCTGCAACGGCCCCGGCTTGTCGAAGTCGATGAGCAGGTAGCCGGTGTCGACGTACTCGTCCTGGACCGTGACCGTGAACTCGTCGCCGAGCTCCTGGCCGCGCACGATCGCCCGTCCGTTCGACGTCGTGACCACGTCGAGGTTGCCGCGCTCGAGCGCCTCGACGGCGATCTCCGAGTCCTCGATCACCCGGAAACTCATCGAGTCGAGGTACGGCAGCTGGTTCCCGGAGGCGTCGGTCATCCAATAGTCGGGGTTGCGCACGACCTCCAACGAACCGCGCGGCTCGTAGCTGTCGACGATGAACGGCCCGGAGCCAACCGGTTGGGTGGCGAGCTCGGGGTTCTCGGCAACGTCGGCGAGCCAGAAGGGCGAGGCGATGAGACCCCACTGCCCCGTCAAGGTGTGCGGGAAGTTGCGCCACGGCAGCGGGCGCTGCGGGTCCCCGTCCTCGCCGGTGTAGATCACGAACGTCAACTCGTCGAGCTGCTCGATCTTCAGGATCATGCGGTCCGGGTCGTCCGGATGGGGGACCTTGGCGAGGTCCTTGAGGGTGGCGCTGACGAGCGCCCCGGTACCCGTCGCCTGCAGGTTGTAGATCACCGTTGCGGCGTCGACCGGGGTGCCGTCGGTGAACTCGATGCCGTCACGGATCTTGATCGTCCATTCCGTGTAGTCGTCGTTCGGTTCGATCGAAGAGGCGAGCATGCCGTGTACCTGGCCGTCGTCGCCGAACACGGCCACGGAGTCGAAGAACGTGCGCGCCCTCGTGTAGCAGTACGAATCGCAGCGCATCGCCGCCGGCGTCCACGGGTTGCCCACCTCGGCGTCGCCGGAGACGACGAGGTGTCCTCCCGGTACGGGTGCCTGTGGACGCACGTCGGCGCTCGCGCCCGGCGCGGCCGACGCCAGGGCGACGAGGATCGCCACGCCGGCGATCGCCCCGGCGGGCCTTCGTCCAGATCCGTTGTTGCCCATGTGGTCCCCTCGGACACGATACGACCGAGCGAGATTACGGTGTGCTCCGATGCCGCATCGGACTCAGCCCATCGGGTCGACGGACGAGGTGCTCGATCTCGTGCGCGTCGGGCGTCGTCTGCACCTCGACGACCATGATCCAGGCGAGACGTTCGGGTGGCAGAAGGGCCCGGCGAAGGCGGCCCTCGCGGCGGAGGTCGCCCGCCTTGCCGAGTTGCAGACGCTGTTGTTCGCCGAGCGCACGCGGTCGGTGCTCGTCGTCCTCCAGGCAATGGACGCGGGCGGCAAGGACGGCGTGCTGCGCGAGGTGCTCACCGGGCTCAACCCAGCGGGTGTCCGGGTCACGTCGTTCGGCGTGCCGTCGGACGAGGAGCTGAGCCACGACTTCCTCTGGCGGGTGCACCGGCACACCCCCGCGGCCGGGCAGATCGGCGTGTTCAACCGCAGCCACTACGAGGACGTCCTCGTCGTGCGCGTCAAGAAGTTGGCGCCGACCGCCGTGTGGCGCAGGCGCTACGCGCACATCCGGCAGTTCGAGCAGCTGCTCGTCGACGAGGGCACGACGATCGTCAAGCTGTTCTTGAACGTCTCCGCCGAGGAGCAACGGAAGCGCTTCCAGGATCGCATCGACAGCCCCGACGAGCGCTGGAAGTTCCGCCTCGGCGATCTGGATGACCGCAAGTTGCGACCGGCGTATCTCAAGGCGTACCGCGATGCCTTGGTCCGCACTTCGGTGCCCCACGCTCCGTGGTACGTCATCCCCGGCGACCACAAGTGGGTGCGCAACCTGACGGTGGCCCGAATCCTCCGGCACACCATCGAGCGGCTCGACCCGCAGTATCCCAAGCCGGAACCCGGCATCGAGGGGCTCATCGTCACCTGAGCCGAGGGCGCGGCGGGTTTGTACAGTTCGTCAAGTGTCCGTGGTGATCCCGACGACGTTGGCGGAGGCGGTCGCCGTGCTCGCGGAACGGCCCGACGCCGTCATCCTCGCCGGCGGCACGGACCTGATGGTCGACGTCAACGAGGGGCATCGGCGGATCCATCCCGACGAGCTCGTCGTGTGCGTGAGCCGGATTCCCGAGCTGAGTTCGTGGACCCTCGACCGTGCCGCCCGCAGGTTGCGTGTAGGTGCCGCCGTCACCTACGCCGAGTTGGCCGCGCCGCCACTCGCCGGCCTCGTGCCGGCTCTCGGCCAAGCGGCACGCACCGTCGGGTCCCCGCAGATCCGCAACGCGGCGACGATCGGCGGCAACATCGCCACGTGTTCACCGGCCGGCGACGGCCTGCCGGTGCTCGCCGCCGTGGAGGCGACGGTCGAGTTGGTCAGCGGTGACGGGGTACGCGATCTGCCGATCGGCGAATTGATGCTCGGCGTCAAGCGGACGGGGCTGCGCCCCGGCGAGCTGATCACGGCCATCACCGTGCCGTTGCTCGAAGGTTGGCAGGGGTACGCCAAAGTCGGCGTGCGCAACGCGATGGTGATCGCCATCTCCGGGGCGTGCCTGGCGGTCGATGTGCCGTCCAGGTCGGTGCGTCTCGCATTGGCGTCGGTCGCCCCGACGATCGTGCGGGCAACGGCGGCGGAGGCGTTCGTGGTCGAGGCAGTCGACTGGTCAGCCGGAGAGATCCCGGCCCGGGCGGTCGCCGAGTTCGGGAGACTGGCGGCGACGGCGAGCACGCCGATCGACGACCACCGCTCGACCGCCGCCTACCGGCGGCACTCGATCGACGTGCTGGCCCGCCGCCTGCTGCGCCGGGCATTCACCGTGGCCGGCGCCGAGCAGGTACCGGCATGAGCGAGCGAGTCTTCGAGCGAGCAGACCAGCGTCACGGCGAGCACTATTCGCTGCACGTCAACGGCCTCGACCATGAGGTCGCCGGGGAGTGGCTCGGGGAGAGCTTGCTCTACGTGTTGCGCGAGCGGCTCGGGCTGTACGGCGCGAAGGGGGCGTGCGAGCAGGGCGAGTGCGGCTCGTGCAGCGTGCTCGTCGACGGCGCGCTGGTCTGCTCGTGCCTCGTCTTGGCGGCCAGCGCCGTCGGCCTGCCGATCGTCACGATCGAGGGCATCGCCGGCGACGGCGAGCACCCGACGGACGTCCAGCGGGCGTTCGTCGACGCCGGGGCGGTGCAGTGTGGGTTCTGCACGCCGGGGCTGGTGATGGCAGTGCACGACCTGCTCGACCGCGTCGCCGAACCGACCCCGACGGAGATCGCCGAGGAGCTGTCGGGCAACATCTGCCGCTGCACCGGCTACGGGCGGATCATCGCCGCCGTGCAACAGGTCGCGGTTGCTCGGCGGGCCGCGGTCGCGGTCGACACGTGAGCGTCGTCGAGGCGCCGGCGGCGACGACCGACCGGATCGGCGATTCACCGGTGCGCCCGGACGGGCTCGCCAAGGTCGCCGGCACGTTCGCGTTCGCGTCCGACCTGCCGATCGACGGCGCCGTGTGGGGAGCGACGCTGCGCTCGCCGCACCCCCACGCCCGGATCCTGGCCATCGACACCTCGGCGGCGCTGGCGATCCCGGGCGTCCACGCCGTGCTCACCGCCGGCGACGTGCCGGGGGCGGAGACCTACGGGCTGATCGCCGCCGACCAGCCGGTGTTCGCCGGCGAGGTCGTCCGCTACGTCGGCGAGCCGATCGCCGCCGTGGCTGCCGACCACCCCGAGACGTGCCGGCGGGCCGTGGCGGCGATTGCCGTCGACTACGACGTGCTCGAACCGCTGCTCGACCCGGAGGAGGCGATCGCCGGGCACCACGGCCCGATCCACCCGGACGGCAACGTGCTGCGTCACCAACGCATCGTGCACGGCGATCCGGACGCCACCGGGGACGTGGCCGTCGAGGGCAGCTACCACATCGGCATGCAGGACCAGGCGTTCCTCGGCCTAGAAGCCGCCCTGGCGATCCCCGACGCCGACGGCAGGGGCATCGAGCTGCACGTCGCCACGCAGTGGATGCACGAGGACCGACGCCAGATCGCCGCCTGTCTCGCCCTGCCGGAGGAGCAGGTGCGCCTCGTGCTCGGCGGAGTCGGCGGGGCGTTCGGCGCGCGCGAGGACATCAGCCTGCAGGTGCACACGTGCCTGTTGGCGCTGCGCCTGGGCCGGCCGGTGCGCATGCACTACAACCGCGCCGAGAGCTTCCTCGGGCACGTGCATCGCCACCCGGCGACGATCTGGATGCGCCACCACGCCACGAGCGACGGCGAGATCGTCAAGATCGAGGCCCGTTTCGTGCTCGACGGCGGCGCCTACGCGTCGACGTCGTCGGCGGTGCTGCTCAACGCGATCACCCACACGCAGGGTCCCTACCGGTGCCCCAATGCCGTGGTCGACGGGTACGCGGCGCGCACCAACCACCTGCCGTGCGGCGCGATGCGCGGCTTCGGCGTCGTCCAGGCGTGCTTCGCCCACGAGGGGCAGCTGGATCGCCTCGCGGCAGCGTGCGGCCTCGACCCGGTGGAGATTCGCCTGCGCAACGCGATGGCGACAGGTGACCGGCTGATCACCGGGCAGGTCATGGAGAGCGTCGCTCCTGTCGCCAGGTGCATCCGGGAGACGGCGGCACTGCCGCTACCCGGGGGCGGTGTGGCGAGCGACGGGTTCGACGCGATGCTCCTGCCGGGCGGCGCCGGGCTGACGGCCGACGTCGGCGACGTGTGGCGCGGCGTCGGCTGGGGCGTGTCGATGAAGAACCTGATGTACTCGGAAGGCTTCGACGACTACTCGACGGCGCGTTGCCGGCTAGCGCTCGTCGACGGCGGGCCTGCGCAGGTCTCGCTGAAGTTCGCGACGGTCGAGGTCGGCCAGGGCTTCGTCACGATCGCCGCGCAGATCGCCCGCACGATCCTCGGCGTCGACGACGTGGTCATCGACCGCGTCGACACGCAGATCGGCTCGTCCGGCTCGACATCGGCATCGCGGCAGACGTGGATGAGTGGGGGAGCGGTCGATGCGGCCTGCCGAGCCGTCCGTGAGGAGTTGTTCGGGCGGGTCGGTGCGGCGCACGGCGTCGACCCGTTGCGGCTGGCGATCGACGGACACGACGTGGTCGACTCGGGCGGCACGTTGCGCATCGCCGTCGCCGAGGCGCTCGGCGGCGCGGTCCTCGAGCGGACGGTCGAGTTCCACCACCCGCCGACCGAGGAGCTCGACGAGAACGGTCAGGGAAACTGCCACACGGCGTTCGCCTTCACGGCCCACCGGGCGGTCGTCGACGTCGACCCGGACCTCGGGCTCGTGCGCGTCGTGCAGGTGGCGACGGCGCAGGACGTCGGGCGGGCGCTCAACCCAGTGTCCGTGCTCGGCCAGATCGAGGGCGGGATCTCCCAGGGCCTCGGCCTCGCCGTGATGGAGGAGATCGTCCAGGTCGACGGCAAGATCCGCAACGCCAGCTTCACCGACTACCTGCTGCCGACGATGCTCGACATGCCCCCCGTCGTCGCCACGCTCGTCGAGGAGCCCGAACCCCAGGCGCCGCTCGGAGCGAAGGGCGTCGGCGAGCCGCCGTGCATCTCGGTGACCCCGGCGATCGTCGCCGCCATCCGCGACGCCCTGCGCCAAGCCGACGGCAACTCCGACCGCGCCGACCGCATCACCCGCGTCCCCGTCCGCCCCCAAGACATCGCCCTCCCCTGATTGGTGAGCCCAGCGTGCGGACTTCCGCCCGATCCTTCCGTCTTCTTGGTCGATTTGGCGCCGCTAGCGGCGTCACAGGAACCAAACAGTTCAAGGACGTGATCGCCGAGCGACGCATCGCGAACGGTGAGCTGTCAGTGCAGAAACCTGCACGCTGCGCTCACCAATTTTCGGGCGGTAGCGTCGGCGGGATGGCGAGCGACGATGGAGTGGTGGCCAAGGAGATCATGAGCTGGGACGACTTCGGGCGTGCCAGCCGCGACGTGGCCACGGCGGTGGTCGACGACGGCTACGAGCCGGACATGATCCTGGCCATCGCCCGTGGTGGGCTGCTCATCGGTGGGGCGCTCGGCTACGCGCTCGCCGTCAAGAACGTCTACACGATGAACGTCGAGTACTACACCGGCGTCGACGAACGCCTCGACGTCCCCCGCATCCTGCCCCCGGCACCCGACTTCGTCGACGTCTCCCACGCCCGCATCCTGATCGCCGACGACGTCGCCGACACCGGCCACACGCTGCGCAGCGTCCAGCAGTTCTGCGAAGGCAAGGTCGCCGAGGTGCGCACTGCGGTGCTCTACGAGAAGTCGCACTCCGTGGTGCAGTGCGACTACGTGTGGAAGCGCACCGACCTGTGGATCAACTTCCCGTGGAGCGACAAGGATCCGGTCGCCAAGCGCAGCGACAGCGTGCGCGACTACGTCAAGTAGCGGTCACGATCGTCACCTCGCGGTGACGAGGTTCTCGATACGCTCACGCACCACCTTCGGCGGCACGACCCCGAGCAACCGCCCGTCGCGCCACACGGTGATCACCGGGCGCAATGGGTGGACCCGAGGCAGCACGCCGGCTAGGTCGTCGTCGAGATCGGCCCGCGGCAGCCGGTCGAGCGGTGCCATCAACGACGTCAGCAGCGTCCACGCCCGGCGTTCCGACGGAACCGCCCACAACTGATCCTCGAGCACCAGCCCATCGAGCGTGCCCCGCTCGCCGCGGATCGCCACCGCCCCTGCCCCACCAAGGCGGCTGCGCTGCCAGATCATCGAGTCGACGTCCATGTCCGGACCGACTTCGGCGACGCCGAACCACGTGAACTCGTTGACCTTCGCCGGACCGAGGCGCTCACCGATCGTCGCCGTGAGCACTTCGACCCGAGCGCTCATCGCCACGAACAACCCGCTGACGATCATCCACACCCCGGACCGGCCCGTGAAGGCGAACGACACGCCGAGGGCCACGAGCCCCCACCCGAGAATGCTGCCGACGTACGCCGCTTCGCGCATCGCCCGATAGCGACTGCCGTGCTGCTTCCAGCGCACCGCCCGCACGATCCGCCCGCCGTCGAGGGGCGCGCCGGGGAGCACGTTGAAGGCAGCGAGCACGAGGTTGACGGCGGCGAACCAGCCGGCCGACACGACGACGGCGCGGGGCGTGCCGAGCTGATCGAGGCCCAAGGCCGCGGCGACCGTGATCCCCCCGACGACGGCGTTGCTCAGCGGGCCGGCGGCGGCGATGAACCCCTCGGCCCTCGGCGTCGTCGGATCGCGATCGAGCCGGGCCATCCCGCCGAGGCCCCACAGCTCGATCGACTCGGTGCGGATGCCGAACCTCCTGGCGACGAGGGCATGGGCGAGCTCGTGGAGAAAGATCGCCACGAAGAAGCTCACCACACCGATCGTGCCGACGACGGCGCCGAGATCGACGACGAGAGCGAAGCCGAGCAGGCCGGCGATCACCAGCGCGGTCCAGTGGATCCTCACGGACGCGCCGGCGGCCCGTCCGACGGGAAGCGAGAATCTGAGCATGACGATCTCCTGCGCAGTGTACGCGGGCGGCCAGACTTGGCGCCGATGACCGACCGATTGACCGACCTGCACATCGACAGCGAACGACTGTGGAGCCGGATCGTCGCGCTCGGCGAGATCGGGGCGATCAGCGGCCCCGACGGCGAGCAGGGTTGTGCCCGTCTCGCCCTCACCGACGCCGATCGGCAGGGTCGCGATCTCGTCACCGGTTGGATGGAGGACCTCGGGCTGGCCGTCACGATCGACGCCATCGGAAATGTCGTGGCCACCCGCCCAGGCAGCGATCCGGGCGCCGCGCCGGTGATGACCGGGTCGCACATCGACACCGTCGCCACCGGTGGGCGCTTCGACGGCAACCTCGGGGTGCTCGCCGGCCTCGAGGTGATCGAGACGCTGGAGACCCTCGGTATCACGACGCGCCGCCCGATCAGCGTCGCCTTCTTCACGGACGAGGAGGGCTCGCGCTTCGCCCCCGACATGCTCGGCAGCCTGGTGTACGTCGGCGGGCTGGCCCTCGAGGAGGCCCTCGACATCATCGCCGTCGACGACGGGGCGCGGCTCGGCGACGAGCTGGTCCGCATCGGCTATGCCGGGCCATGGCCGTGCCCGGCGGCGTCGGCGCCGCACGCCTACGTCGAGTTGCACATCGAGCAGGGCCCGATCCTCGAGGACGAGGGGATCACGATCGGTGTCGTCGAAGGCGTGCAGGGCATCTCGTGGACCGAGCTGACGATCACCGGGCGCTCGGCCCACGCCGGCACGACCCCGATGCGGCTGCGTCGTGACCCGGGCTTCGTCGCCGCGGCGATCACGACGTTCGTGCGTGAGCTCACCGTTCGCTTCGGCGGTGCCCAGGTGGCCACCGTCGGGCGCGTCGATCTGCGCCCGAACCTCGTCAACGTCGTCCCGGCGACTGCCACGATCACCGTCGACCTGCGCAACACCGACGAGCAGGTCCTCGCCGCCGCCGAGCAGGCCTTCGCCGCCGAGGTCGCCCGCCTTGCCGACGAGGAGCAGGTCACCGTCGTCACACGCTCGCTCGCCCGCTTCGCGCCGGTCGACTTCGACACCGCCACGGTCGAACTCGTCGAGGCGACCGCCCAGCGCCTCGGCTACTCGACGAGGCGCCTTCCGAGCGGAGCGGGCCACGACGCCCAGATGCTCGCCAGGATCTGCCCGTCGGCGATGATCTTCACGCCCAGCGCAGGTGGTTTGTCGCACAACATCGCCGAGTACACAGCGCCCGAGGACGTCGCCGCGGGCGCCAACGTGCTGCTCCACACGCTGGTCGAGCTGGCCGAGATCAGCGAGGGGTCACCCACCCCTCGGGGACGAGCTGACTAGCTTGGATCGCCATGTCCGACGACAACCGCCTGCCCGGAACGTCCAGCCCGCCGCCACCTCCCTCGACGTCGTCGCCGCCGCCCATTCCGGGCCAGCCGCTGGCGGACACCACGGGCGGTTTCACCCGCAGCCCAGACCCGACCGGTGAGGTGGCCCGCGCGCCGCGCCAGGGCGCCACGGTCACCCTGACCCCTGGTCTCGTGCTCGGCGTCGTCGCCATCGCCGCCATCGTGGTCGGCTTGCTGGTCAAGGAGTCCGATGCGGCCGGCGCACCGAGTGCCAACCTCTGGGACCGCACGAGCGCCCCGTTGTGGTCGATCGTGGCCATCGTGGCCGCCGTGGCGACGCTGTTGCCGGCGCTGCGGAGCGTCGTCAACCTGCCCGCCAAGCTGTCGTGGACGATCGCCGCCATCGGCGCCGGCTACCTCGTGTTCTGGTGGGTGCTGTTCATCCTCCCCGAGATCAGCCTGAACGTGGCGTTCCTCGTCACGATCGGCGTCGCGGCGGGTGTCGCCGCGGTGTGGACGAGCCCGGACAACCCGCACCGGGACGAGCAGCGGTCATCGTGAGCGCCGACCGGCCGCGGTTCGCGCTGTGGGTCGCCGCCGTCGCCACCGTCCTCGCCCTGGCGCTGCCGCTCGTGGCCAGCGCCGACGGCACGTTCGAGTTGCCGGGGCGGGCCCTCACGATCCGCGTCCTGCTCGTTGCTGCGCTCGGCCTGGTGTTGTTGTGCGCGGTCGGACGCCGCGACGAACCGCAACGCGACCGCCAGCTGCTCGGTATCGCCATCGCCCTGCTCGTGTTCGCGTGCCGCGATGGTCATCCGCGGCGATCACCCCGGCAGGGGCGGTCCTCCTGGCGATCGCCATCGGCGCCCTGCTCTGGCAGCGCCGGACGCTCGCCAGGGCCTGAGCTAGAGCGCCGCCGCGCCGCCGATCAACGCACGCGGATCGGCCGCCGCACAGAACGTCCCGTTCGGTTCGACGACGATGGCGTTGGCGTGGCCGGTGGCGCTGTCGAACGGGCGGGCGGACGTGATCGTGTGGCCGCGCGACGCCAGCCCGTCCAGCCAGTCAGGCGGTGCCCCGTCCTCGACCACGACCGTCGGAGGCGCTGACGACGTCCACGTGTCGAAGCCCGTCTCGGGTCCCCGCAACGCCCATCGCGCCGCCGCGACGGCCGTCGCCAGCGGCTGCTCGGCGTGAAACAACCGGGCGACGAGCTGGGTGAGGATCTGCGGCTGGGCATCGCCGCCCATCGTCCCGAGCACGGCGGCGGTCCTGCCGTCGCGTCGGACAACGGCCGGACACAGCGTGTGCGGCGGCCGCCTCCCTGGACAGAACTCGGCCGGGTGGCCTTCGGCGAGCGAGAACCCGAGCCCGCGGTTCTGCAGGTTGATCGACGTCGTCGGCTCGACGAGGCACGAACCGAACCCGGAAGCATTGGACTGGATCAGGCTGACGGCCCACCCGTCGGCGTCGACGGTGCACAGGTAGGTGGTATCGCCGTCGGACGTGCCGACGGCCCGCGGTGACGCCCTCGAGGCGTCGAGCATCTCGCCACGCCCCATCACGTCGGCCACCAGGGCATCGCCGTCGGCGCCCTCGTGCAGCCGTGCCGGCCGGTCGTAGGCCGCCGCCGTCGACGCCTCGATCAGCAGGTGCGCCCACAACGCCTCGTCGGGGCTGGCCGGCAGCCCGGCGTCGGCAGCCAGCCGGGTGGTGCCGAGCGTCACGTAGCCCTGCGAGTTCGGCGGCAGCGAGCACAGTTCCACGCCGAACACGTCGACGGAGATGACGTCGACCCAGTCCGCCTGGCTCCGTTCGAGGTCGGTGAGGTCGAACAGCCCGTCGCCGCGGTGCACGAGCCCCTCGCCGAACGCCCCGTCGTAGAACGCGTCCCGGCCCCCGCGGGCGAGAGCCTGGAGGGTGAGCGCCACGCCCGGTCGGCGCACGACGGCGCCCGGGCGGACGGCCTGGTCGACGAGCTCGTGCAGCTCGCGCTTGGCGGCGTCGTCGAGGAACGTCACGACGAGGGCGAGGAGCGGCCCGCAGGGAAACCCGTCGGCGGCGAGGCGGATCGCCGGGGTCAACACGACGTCGAGATCGAGCACGCCGAAGCGCTCGTGCAGCGCAGTCCAGCCGTCCACGCAGCCCGGGATCGTCACGCTGCGAATGTCGCCGCGGAAGGGCATCGCCGTGCGGCCCTCGGCCCGCAACGCCGCGGCGTCGGCGCCACTTCCAGCTCGTCCGCTGGCGTTGAGACCGACGAGGTCGCCACCGGGCGTCGACACGATGGCGAAGAGGTCGCCGCCCATGCCGCACAGATGAGGCCCGGTCACCGCGATTGCGGCGTTGGCGGCGATCGCCGCGTCGACGGCGTTGCCCCCACGGGCGAACGCCCACATCCCCGCCTGCGTCGCCAGCTGGTCGGCGGCGGCGACCGCGCAGCGGCTCCCGCGCACCGTCTGGAACGGAACGGGACGGGCAGCCATCGTCGTCGACAGTAACCCCGCCGGGGCGCTACTCGTGCCAGGCGTCGCGGCTGACCAGCACGTCGCGCAGCACGGCCGGGCGATCGGTCATGATCCCGCCGACGCCGAGGTCGAGGAGGCGATGGATCTCGGCCGCTTCGTCGATCGTCCAAACGTGGACGGCGATGTTCCGCCGCCGGCAGCGGCGCAGGAATCGAGGGGTGACCACGGTGATCGGTCCGCGCCGCACGGGGACCTGGGCAGCCAACGCGCCGAGCGGCCATCCGGTCAGCTTGAGCAGAGTGAGCTCCCACGTTCCGGCCGCCGTGCAGAGCCCGTCGCCCAAGGCGCGGCGCAAGGCGCGGACCCGCCGGTCGCTGAACGACGTCAGGCAGACCCGATCGAGGGCGCCGTGGCGGCGGACCGTGTCACTGAGTGGTCGAACGCCCGTGTCGCTCTTGCAGTCGATGTTCAGCCGGGCGTCGGGGAGCGTCTCGAGCAGCTCGTCAAGCGTCGGGATCGGCTCGGTGCCGTGGACCCGGGCGGCGGCAAGTTCAGTCGCCGAGAGGTCGGCGACCCGTTCGGGGCGCCCGCAGAGCCGGGAGAGGTCCTCGTCGTGGAAGACGACGACGACCCCGTCGGCGCTCACCCGCACGTCGGTCTCGAGGTAGCGGTAGCCGAGGTCGACGGCGTTGCTGAACGCCCGCATCGTGTTCTCCGGAGCCTCTGCGCCGCCACCGCGGTGGGCGAGGGCGATCGGCACCGGCCAGTCGAGGTACGGATGGCGGGCGGCCACCCCGGAAGTATGGTCTGCACCAGTGAGCAGCGAACAGATCATCGTCGCGTCTCCGTTCGATGGGACGGAGATCGGACGGGTGCCGCTGTGCGACGACGACGACGTCGATCGCGCCGTGGCGACCTCCAAGGAGGCGTTGCGCGCCGGTGCCCTGCCGCGGTGGAAGCGCGCCGAGATCCTCGATACTGCGGCCCGCCTGCTCGGCGAGCGGGAGGAGGAGTTCGCCAGGACGATCGCCGCCGAGGCGGCCAAGCCGATCCGCACCGCCCGGGCCGAAGCCCAGCGAGCCGTCGGCACGTTTCAGTTCGCGGCAGCCGAGGCCCGCACGTTTGCCGGGGAGATCGTGCCGCTCGATGCGATTCCCGCCGGCGAGGGCAAGGTCGGCTTCGCGATGCGGGTTCCGATCGGCGTCGTGGGGGCGATCTCGCCGTTCAACTTCCCGCTCAACCTCGTGGCCCACAAACTCGCCCCGGCGATCGCCGCCGGTTGCCCCGTGGTCCTCAAACCGGCGTCACAGACGCCTCTCAGTGCCGTCGCCCTCGGTTCGCTGCTCGTCGACGAGTGCGGCCTGCCTGCCGAGTACCTGCACGTCGTCACGGGCGGCGGGAGCACGGTGGGCAACGCCATCGTCGAGCACCCCGACATCGCGATGATCACGTTCACCGGGTCGCCCGACGTCGGCTGGGGCATCCGCGCCAGCGCCCCGCGCAAGCGAATCGGCCTGGAGCTCGGCAACAACGCCCCGGTGATCATCGAGGCCGACAGCGACTGGAAATCGGCGGCGAGCAAGATCCGCGTCGCCGGGTTCGCCCATGCCGGGCAGAGCTGCATCTCGACCCAGCGCGTCCTCGTCCACCACGACATCGCCGAGGCGTTCACGGCGACGCTGGTGGGCGAGGTGTCGACGCTCGTGGTCGGCGACCCGCTCGACGAAGCGACCGAGGTGTCTGCGCTGATCTCGACGTCCGAACGCGATCGGGTCAAGGGCTGGATCGACGATGCGGCCGCCCAGGGCGCCAGCGTGGCGTGCGGTGGCACGGTCGACGATGCTGGCGTGCTCGTGCCGACCGTGCTCACCGACGTCACACCGGACATGGAGGTGTGTCGCAGCGAGGTCTTCGGGCCGGTCGTGGCCGTCGCCGCCTACGACTCGCTCGACGAAGCGATCGACCTCGCCAACGACACTCGATACGGCCTGCAGGCGGCGATCTTCACGAACCGCCTGGCCGACGCGATGAAGGCGTTCGGCTCCCTCGATTTCGG
The DNA here is from genome assembly GCA_963772825.1 of Ilumatobacteraceae bacterium. Lineage (GTDB taxonomy): Bacteria > Actinomycetota > Acidimicrobiia > Acidimicrobiales > Ilumatobacteraceae > Desertimonas. The sequence continues at coordinate 299,488 of CAVYYX010000020.1, forward strand.
CGGGGTGCTCGTCAACGAGGTGCCCACTTGGCGGGCCGACCAGCAGCCCTACGGCGGGCTCCGCGACAGCGGCAACACCCGCGAGGGCCCGGCCTATGCCGTGCGCGAGATGACCGAGATCAAGATGGTGGTCCTGTCGCCGTAGCGAGCGCGTCTTGGGCCGCCCGCGACTGCTGCCTCAGTCGTCGTCCTCGGCGCTTTGAACGCAGATCTGGCAACAATCAGGTCAAAGAATTCCCTGGGTGGAGCGTTGCGACAGGAACATATGTTCGATACATTTCGATATGGCTTGGGGTGTGCTCGACAGGTTGTCGGCGGTGATCGACGAATTCGCCGCCATCGACGTCGACACTCTCGGCGACGACGAGTTGCACGATGCGGTCGTCGGTCTCGGTGCGGTGTCGTCACGGTTGGAGGCGCAGTGGTGCCGGTTGATCGGACGGTGGGACCGCCGTCAGGTCTGGGCCGACAACGGCTCGAAGGCTGCCGGTGCCCGTCTGGCCCGGGAGACGCATTGGCGGCGTGGTGACTGCGACCGTCTCGTGCACCGGGCACGCGATCTGGTGACGATGCCGCACGCCGAGGCCGCCTACGCGGCGGGGGAGATCTGCGGCGCGCCACGTCGACTTGATCGCCTCATGTGACCGGGAGTGGCGCAACGCCGAGTTCACCGAGTCCGAGGGGTTCCTCGTCGACCTGTGCCGGACCCCGTTCTTCACCGTCGCCGCCCGTGGGATCGACTATTGGAAACAGCGAGCTGATCGTGCCGCCGCTGACCGTGACGCCGACTCCGTCTGTGCCGGCCGGCACTTGTCGGCATCGGTCACCTGGGAGGGCACCGTCGCGGTGGACGGTGTTCTCGATCCGCTCGGTGGCGAGGTGTTCAAGAGCGAGCTCGTCCGCCTCTGTGAACAGTTGCGGCTGCACGATCTGCGTGACGGTGTGGTGCGCACCGTGACCCAGCGTCGCGCCGACGCCTTGGTGGAGATGGCGATGCGTTCGGCGACCGCCCCCGCCGACGGGCTCCGTCCGCGTCCGTTGCTGAGCGTGACGATCGGTATCGACCCGTTCAATCATCTCTGTCAAACCGCGGCGGGCACGGTCGTCGCCCCAGGGTTGTTGATTCCCTACCTGTCCGATGCCGACATCGAACGGATCGTCTACGACCCGCCGGCGCGTCGCTTCGAAGCGTCACGCAAGCGCAGCTTCACGGGGGCACTGCGACGGATCATCGAGATCCGTGACGGTCACTGCCAACACCATTCGGGCTGTGACGAGCCCGCCGCCCGCTGCGACGCCGATCACATCGTGCCGCACAGTCACGGCGGCATCACCTGTCTCTGCCAAGGCGAGCTCGAATGCCTCTACCACAACCGCATCCACAAAGCCGCCGCCGACAAGGCCGCCCGCGGCCACCGTGCTGCCACCGACGGCAAACACCCCTGCCCGTACCTCCATCATCACACCGCTGACGATCTGCCAGCCACCGGCACCGACGACAACGACGGCACCGACCCCAGCCGAGCCCCACCACCAGCCGGCTGATCGTCCCCTCCCGTCCGGAGTCACTCCACGGTGATCGTGCCCGTCATGAACGGGTGGACGCCACAGGTGTACGCGTACGTCCCCGGCTCGGAGAACGTGACGGAGTAGGACTGGCCGGGCTCGAAGGTGTCCGAGCTGGCGAACAGCTCGCCGGTCGAGACGATGCTGTGGAGGTCGGTGTCTGCATTGAGCCACACGACCTCCGTGCCCGCCGCGATCACGGCGTCGGCCGGACTGAACTGGAAGTTGGCGATCTCGATCTCGAACTGCTCGGGTGCCGGCTCGTCATCGGTGGTGACCGTCGCGCCGGCGTCGCCGTTGACGATGTCATTCACGGCGCTCCCGGCGTTGCTGTCATCGGCGCACCCCGCGCCGCCGAGCGTGAGCGCCGCGCTGGCGGCGACGAGTGCTCGGAGACGTGTGATCCGCGCTCGTTCCACGCCCACCTATTCGGCTGGCATGGGGCTACCGGTTCGCGTACTCGTCCTTGAGCAACCGCTTGTACAGCTTGCCGGTGGGATGGCGGGGCAGCTCGCTGCGGAACTCGACCGATCGAGGGCACTTCACGTCGGCGAGTTGGCTGCGGCAGTAGCGGATCAGTTCGGCGGCGAGGGCGGACGCCTCGATGTCGTCGGCGGGCATCGTGACCGGTTGGACGACCGCCTTGACCTCCTCGCCGAAGTCCTCGTTGGGCACGCCGAAGACCGCCACGTCGACCACTTGGTCGTGAGTGATCAGGACGTTCTCGGCTTCCTGGGGGTAGATGTTCACGCCGCCGGCGATGATCATGAACGACTTGCGATCGGTGAGGTAAAGGAACCCGTCGGCATCGAGGTAGCCGACGTCGCCGAGCGTCGACCAACCCTGCGGGCTGCGCGAGGCTGCCGTCTCTTCCGGGTCGTTGTGGTAGTCGAACGAGCGAGTGCCCTCGAACCAGATCGTGCCCGTCTCACCGACGGGCAGCTCGACGAACGAGTCGTCGCACACATGGACCGTACCGACGATCGGCCGGCCGACCGTCCCCGGATGGGCCAGCCAGTCCACCGAGTTGCAGTAGACGAACCCGTTGGCCTCCGTGCCTGCGTAGTACTCGTGGATGATCGGGCCGAACCAGTCGATCATCTGCTCCTTGACGGGCACCGGGCACGGCGCAGCAGCGTGGATGACACAGCGCAGTGACGACACGTCGTATCGGGCCCGAACGTCGGGGGGCAGCTTGAGCAGGCGGACGAACATCGTCGGCACGACCTGCACCGTCGTGACGCGGTAACGCTCGATGATGGCGAGGAACTGCTCAGCGTCGAAGTGATCGATCAGCACGGTGGTGCTGCCGATGGCGTTGGCGGCCATCACGAAGCGCAGCGGGGCGGCGTGATACATCGGCGCAGGCGAGAGGTACACGTCGTCCGGGGTGACCTCGAAGAGGGCGCCGAGGAGCAGCGTCACGCTGCTCGCAGTGGTCTCCAGGGGCCCGCCGCCGAGGTCGACCGAGACACCCTTGGGCCGCCCGGTCGTCCCCGACGAGTACAGCATGTCGGTCCCCGCCACTCGATCTGGAAGCGGCGTGGGCTGCTGGGCGGCGACGCTGTCCTCGTACGACGTGTAGCCAGGGATCGTGCCGTCGAGCATCAATCGGGCGGTGACCGCCGGGGTGGTGCTGACGATCGCCCCGGCCGGCTCGGCGAGCTGATGTGAGGCGATGAAAACCTTGGCGCCACAGTCGTCGACGATGTAGTCGAGCTCCCCAGGGGTCAGCCGGGACGACGCCGCCGTATAGATGGCCCCGGCGTAGTGACAGCCCCACAGGACCTCCGCGTACCGCGGGTGGTTCTCCAGGCACAGGGCGACGTGGTCGCCGGGCTCGACTCCGAGCGAGCGCAGCAACCGGGACAGGCGGTTGGCCGCCGCGTCGAGCTCGGCGAAGGTCGTGATCGCGCCGGTAGGCGCCCAGATCAATGCTGGGTCGTCGGGGCGGGTGGCGAGGTGGGACCCGGGGTACATCGTGGGGCAAGGTAGCCGCCCGATTCGGAAATCTCCGTGACGTCGCGGATACCGTCGCCCGATGAGTCTCGACCTCGTGGACGGCCTGCTCAGCGACTTTCCCCCGAGCGAAACCGACGCCGCGGCGTTCCTCGGTGCGCAGTTCGATCGTGGACTGGCGTGGGTCCACTTCCCGGTCGGGGAGGGCGGACTCGGGGTGAGCCCGAAGCATCAGCGGGAGATCAACGAGTCGCTCGACGCCGCCGGCGCACCGAACGCGATGTGGCGCAACCCGCTCGGCCACGGGATGGTCGCCCCGACGCTGATCGCCTGGGGGACGGCGGAGCAGAAGCGGCGATACCTCCGCCCAATGTTCACGGGTGAAGAGGTCTGGTGCCAGCTGTTCTCCGAACCGGGCGCCGGCTCGGACTTCGCCGGGCTGGCGGCTCGCGGTGTCCGCGACGGCGACGAGTGGATCGTCAACGGCCAGAAGGTTTGGACGTCGCTCGCCCACGTGGCTCGCTGGGGACTGCTCGTCGTGCGCACCGACCCGGAAGCGGTCAAGCACGCCGGGCTGACCGCCCTGATCGTCGACATGGAGGCACCGGGCGTCGAGGTCAGGCCGCTGCGCCAGATCACCGGTGACGCCGAGTTCAACGAGGTCTACTTCACCGACACGCGCGTTCCCCTCAGCGCGATGCTCGGCAAGCCAGGCGATGGCTGGCGAGTGTCGCTGACCACGCTGATGAACGAGCGGGTGTCGATCGGGGGGATGATCCCCAAGCGCGGGTCCGGGGTGATCAGCGAGTTGCTCGACGTGTGGTCGAAGCTGCCCAAGGAGCAGCGCGACGCGGCGCGGCGGGACGAGGTGGTTCGGTTGTGGATCCGCGCCGAGGTCCTCCGGCTGACCAACATCCGCGCCTCGGTCAACCGCAAGCTCGGCGATCCAGGGCCGGAGGGGTCGATCGGCAAGGTGGCGGCCGCCGCCCTCAACAAGGACGTCCTCGACGCCGCCGTGACGCTGCTCGGCCCGGAGGGGATGCTCTACGGCGACTACACGATGAAGCGCCCCCGGTTCTCGTCGGACACCGACAGCGTGCACAAGGCGTTCCTGCGCAGTCGGGCGAACTCGATCGAGGGGGGCACGTCGGAGGTGATGTACAACATCCTCGGCGAGCGTGTCCTCGGACTACCGGGCGATGTACGCGTCGACCGCGACATTCCCTGGAGCCAGGTCCCGCGCAACTGACGGCGCTTGCCGATCAATCGGCGGAGAGCGCGCCGCCAAATGCCTGACGCTGTTCCGTGGTCAGGTCGATCCATGTCGCCTGTCCGGCAGCGAGGACCTCTCCGGACGCTGACCAGATCGCCGTCCCCGCCTGGGTCTTCCTACCCTGGCGATCGCCCGTCCAACCGGCGACCACCAACGGCTCGCCGAGTTGCGGACGACGGTTGACCGTCGCCGCCAACCGACCGAGGACCGCCGGCGGCAGGTCGTCGCCGGCGAGCAGTCCGGCCAGTCCACCGGGGCAGTCGAGCGCCGCCCACAGAAGGCGTGCGTCGAGCGCACCGTGCTCGAACAGGTTCTCGTGCGGGGTCCACGGCCAGATCCGCATCCGCGCCTCGCCGGACGCGGCCGACAGGATCCGCAGGCCGTCGCCCTCGGCCCGATCAGGTCCGCAGACGAAGCACTCGGGGAACTCGTGGACGGCGCGATAGGCAGCGACGTCGAAGGTTTCGGCGGCTTCACGGGCCGTGGCGTAGGCCACCGGCGGTGGGAGTTCGATCGCCGAGGAGCTGCGACGAGCGACTGCAATCGTCGCATCATCGTCGAGGAGGCGGGCCTCGTCGCCGTCGACGACGATCGACAGTGGACGTTCCAGGGGCGGGGGAGCGTGGAGCGTGACCTCGACGGTGCCATCTCCCAATGCGGCCGCCGCGACTCCGCAGGCGTAGCCACCGTTGACCGAGTTCGGCGGGCCCCGGAAACGCCGCTCGATGACGACCTCGTCGTGGCTCACGACCCGACCGCTGCTCGCAGGAGGCGGCGAACCTCTGCGGCTGCCTCGATCTCCTGTTCACGCGTCGGTCCGTTGACGATCAGGTTGAACACGTGGCAGCCGGCTTCGACGTACGGCACCAGGAACTCGGCGATGTGTTCGGCCGGGCCGGCGGGGCTCCAACGCTCGAAGCGCTCGTAGGGAATGCCGTAGAACGACGTCATGACCGGCGCAACGTACTGGCGGGCGACAGCAGGGTTCTCGTCGATGCCGACCCACACGTTCAGCGCGTTGAGCCAGGACGGTACGACACGTCCAACGTCCACGGCGGCAGCTTCCATCGCTTGGACGGATTGGCCGTAGCGGGCGGCGGAGACCCAAATGCCGAACCAGCCGTCGCCGAATCGTCCGGCGCGGCGCAGGGCGGCGTCCGAGCGGCCACCGACGACAATCGGAATCGGTACCGTCGGAGCCGGGACGATCTGCGCGGCGCGCAGCGTGAAGTGGGTTCCCTGGAAGTCGACAGGTTCTCCGGTCAGCAGCTGCCGGACGATCTGGAGAGCCTCGTCCATCCGGCGACCCCGGGTCCGCGGATCGACACCGCAGATCTCCACCTCGTGAGGATCTTCCCCACCGATGCCCACGCCGAACACGAAGCGGCCGGGAGCGAGTCCGGCGATGTCACCGAGCTGGCGAGCCACGGCGACCGGATGCCGGAGCGGGAGGAGGTACACCGCCGTGTTCGAGGACATTCGCTCGGCGACCGACAGGATGCTCGTCGCTCCCAGGAGGCCGTCGAACCCAGCGCCGACGACAAAACTGACGTGGTCGCCCACCGCGACGTGGTCCAGCCCGCAGCGCTCGGCGAGGCCGATGAGCGAACGCCGTCGCGATCCCTCGAGCGTGCTCATACCGAGAAGGATGCAGCCAACGTTGACGGTGGTCACGTCCCGAAGACTGTCAGGCCGCGCTCGTGACGGCGTGTGGATTACCGGATGCTGCCGTCGGCCAGCGCCGCCAGCACCGTGCTCGCGTCGAGGCTGCGGTCGTCCATGCGGGTCGCCCCGGGCGGCATACCGCCGAGCATCGCCGTGGCGGCGACCTCGATGGCCGCTTGCAGGTCACGCAGCTTGCGCGGGGGAGGAAAGTACTCGTCCTCTTCCGTCACCCGTACGACGTCGACGCCGTTGCGCGGCGCCAGGGTCCTGATGACGTCCTCGACGACTTCGTTGGGGGCCGAGGCGCCGGCGGTGACGCCGACGACGAGCGTGGGGTCGAAGAACTCGTCTGGGATCTCGGCGGCCGTGTTGACCCTGGCGACACGTGGGCAGCCTGCCTCGCCAGCCAGCTTTTCGAGGGCCCTCGTGTTCGATGAGTTGGCAGAGCCGATGACGACGATCGCCCCGCAACGCGCTGCCAGCTCCATCAGCGCGGATTGCCGATTCGTCGTGGCGAAGCACAGATCGCTTCGCCCGGGCGTCCACGCCTCGGGGTAGCGCCGCTTGACGGCCACCGCCACGTCGTTCCAGTCGCGGTGCGACAGCGTCGTCTGGGCGAGCAGGGCCACCGGCTCGGTGAACTGCTCGAGGGCGTCGACATCGGCGACCGACTCGACGCGGCTGATCGAGTCGGGGGCCACGGCCATCGTGCCGACGGCTTCTTCGTGACCCTGGTGGCCGACGTAGACGATGCGATAGCCCTTGCCCGAGCGCACCCGGACCTCGTGGTGGACCTTCGTGACAAGCGGGCACACCGAGTCGACGACGTAGCTGCCCCGCTCGCGCGCCGCGGCGACGACGTCGGGCGCCGACCCGTGGGCGGACAACATGATCGGCTTGCCGGGGGGGACGTCGGCGATGTCGTCGACGAACACGACGCCTTGGCGCTCGAAGCGCTCGACGATCAGCTGGTTATGGACGATCTCGTGATAGCAGTACACCGGCGGCTCGAAGGCCCGGACCATCCAGGCGAGCGCCTTGATCGCCATCTCCACGCCGGCACAGAAACCGCGCGGCTCTGCGAGCAACACCTTCTCGACGGGCACGCCCCCAGGCTATGAGCGAGCCGCCCCGTAGCCTGGTACAGCCGTGAATGCTCCCGTCGTCGTCGCTGTCGCGCCTGGTTCCCCCGCCGAGGAGGCGGGGATGCAGCCGGGCGACGCCGTGCTCCGACTCAACGGGCGCGTCCCGCGCGACGTGATCGAGTGGCAGCTGTGGTCGGACGAACCCGACGTCGACCTGCTCGTGTCGCGCAACGGCATCGAGTTCGACGTCGCCGTTGCCAAGCCGGCCGGCCAGCCGCTCGGGGCCGAGGTGTCCAGCGCCGTCTTCGACAGGGTCCGCACGTGCGATAACCACTGCGAGTTCTGCTTTATCTACCAGCTGCCCAAGGGCATGCGGCGGAGTCTGTACCTCAAGGACGACGATTACCGGCTGAGCTTCCTGTACGGCAACTTCACGACGTTGACCCGGTTCACCGAGGCCGATCTCGAACGGGTGGTCACCGAGCGCCTGTCGCCGCTCCACGTGTCGATCCACTCCACGGACCCGGAGTTGCGCGCGACGATGCTGCGCAACCGCCGCGGGGCGACGAGCCTGCGGTGGCTGCGGGCGCTGCTCGACCACGGGATCGAGGTGCGTGGCCAGATCGTCGTGTGTCCGGGGATCAACGACGGGGCCGAGCTCGACGACACGTTGGCCGGGATCCTCGACGAGTATCCGGAACTTTCCAACGTGGCGGTCGTGCCGCTCGGTCTCTCTCGGTTCAATCCCGAGGCCAACCTGCGCGAGCACACCGCAGACGAGGCGCGCGCCGTGATCGAGGCCGTCGAGGATTGGCAGGACATCTACCTGGCGGCCCTCGGCCGGCGACTCGTGCACGCGGCGGACGAGTACTACCTGATGGCCGGTCGGGAGTTTCCAACCGCGGCGCGCTACGAGGGTTTCCCGATGCACGAGGACGGCGTCGGCATGGCGCGCACGTTCGAGGAGGAGTTCGGCGGCCGCGCCGACGAGGTCACCGGAACGCGGCGCGGCTTCTTCGCCGCAGTCGACGCTCCGCGCAACCCCACCGACTACCGCACGCCGTGCTCGACGGACCGTCCGGCAGACACGTCCGTCGCCCTGCTGGCGCGGCGAACCGCGCCGATCGGCATCCTGTCCGGCGAGCTCGGCGCCAAGGTGTTGCAGCCGCTCATCGCCACGCTCGGACGCGACGACGTGCGCGTCATTCCGGTGGTCAACGAGTTCTTCGGCGGCAACACCGGAGTGAGCGGGTTGATGGTCGGTGCCGATCTCGCCCGGGTGCTGGCGGCCGAGCCTTCCGGGCACCGCTATCTCCTGCCCGATGTCTGCCTGTCCGACGATGGGCGGTTCCTCGACGGCGGGACTGCGGCTGGATTGCCACGACCGGTCGAGGTCATCGCGACGGACGGACGCGCGCTGCGCGCCGCCCTCGACGGACGGGGCCGGCGTGAGCGCTGACCGGTTGCCGCTCGTGGCCGTCGTCGGCCGGCCGAACGTCGGCAAGTCGACGCTGTTCAACCGCATCATCGGCGAGCAGGCGGCGATCGTCGAGGATCGCCCAGGCGTCACGCGGGATCGCAAGATCCTCGAGGCTGAATGGCTCGGCGTGCCGTTCCGCATCGTCGACACCGGGGGCTGGATGCCTGGCAGCGCCGGCTCGTCGCTCGACGCCAAGGTGTCCCGACAAGTCGAGGCCGCGGTCGGCGACGCCGACATCGTGCTGTTCGTCGTCGACGCCGCGGTCGGCGTCACCGACGACGACGAGGCGGTCGCCGACTGGCTGCGGCGCGGGAGCCACGACGTCATCCTCGTTGCCAACAAGTCCGACAACGACCGGCGCGAGAACGACAGCTGGGAGTTCCTGGCGCTCGGCCTCGGCGAGCCCTATCCCGTCAGCGCCCTCCACGGCCGGCGCGCCGGGGACCTCCTCGACGTGGTGGTCGACCGGTTCGCGCCCGACGGCGACCTCGTCGGCGATGGCGACGGCGGCGCGGAGCCCGACGACGCGGTCGAGCCAGCACCGGAGCACCTCGATGCTCCGCGGGTCGCGATCGTCGGGCGGCCCAATGTCGGCAAGTCGACGTTGTTCAACCGCCTCGTCGGTCACGATCGTTCGGTCGTCCACGACCTACCCGGCACCACACGCGACGCAATCGACACGCTGGTCGACACCGAGGATGGCCCCATCGTGTTCGTCGACACCGCCGGGATGCGCCGGCGCTCGCGGATCGACGACTCGGCCGAGTACTACTCGCTGGTGCGCGCCTTGCGAGCGATCGACGATGCCGACATCGCCCTGCTCGTGATCGACGCCACCGAGGGCGTCACGGGACAGGACCAGCGGCTCGCTGAGCGGGTCGATGCCAGCGGATGCCCGGTGGTCGTGATGCTCAACAAATGGGAGCTGGTCACCGATCCCGATGACCGTATCGTGCGCCTTGCCGAGCTCTCCCGGCGGCTGGCGTTCATCGGCGACGCGCCGGTGCTGAAGATCTCGGCGCTGACGGGCAAGGGCGTCCATCGCCTGCGCCCCGTGCTCCAGGAGGCGATCACTCAGTACCACCGCCGGGTGCCGACGAAGGACGTCAACCGTGTGCTCTCCGACGCCCAGCAACGCCAGGCGGCCCCGGGCGGCGCCAGGGTGCTGTTCGCTGTGCAGGGGGCCAGCGACCCGCCGACGTTCACCCTGTTCGTCAACCGCGCCCTGCCCCAGTCGTACCTCCGCTATCTGGAACGAGCGATCCGCGAGGCGTTCGACTTCGGGTCGACGCCGATCAAGCTGCGCGTCCGCACGCGCGATCGTTGAGCCGCCATCACCCTGCCATGCCGTGGTGTGATCCTTGCCAGAAGTACTGGGCGCCGTCGTCGATGAACGACGACGGCACGTGCCCTCGCTGCGGCACCGACCTCGATCCGCCGGAGTTGGCGACATCGAGCGCCGACGACGAGAAGGCGCCCTGGCACTTCAAGGTGATGGTCGTCGCCCTCGTCGTCTACCTCGTGTACCGCTTCGGCACGATGTTCTTCGGCTGACACCAATCGCTCCGGACGAGCGTCGCCGGCGGCCGGTAGGCTCGCCGGCGTACGGGCTGTAGCGCAGCTTGGTTAGCGCACCTGTCTGGGGGACAGGGGGTCGGGAGTTCAAATCTCCCCAGCCCGACTCTGTGAGCAGCACTTATGTGCTCTCACGATCACGACAGCGCTCTTGTGGGCACGGTTTGGGCACGAGAGTGAGACGTACTCAACGACTCTTGGCAGCTTCAAATGACAAGGGTGGTCTGTGATCGACAGCGGTTCGCCCCACGTGGCGGAAGCGGGCACACCTGATACGTGTCAATGCCGTTCCTCTTACGAGCCACACCGCGACAGGATCTGGCCGGATGGTCGCTTCGCTCAGAAGCCAACCTCACGGCGGCAGGGCATTCACGAGACACATCCGACCAGACCCCTGACGCTACGGAACACCGCCTCGTCGCTACCTCACACTCTCAATCAGGCATTCTGCACTCGGACTACTTGGCGGGCTGTGCCCAACGTGTTGGCGCGCATCGTCGAGGGGTGCCGACGAGTAATCGAGTGACGGCGCGGTGGCACGTCGCTACGGTCGTGGTGGGTTCCCGAGGGAACCCTTGACATTGATTGAGGAGGGAAGTCATGTCCCGAATTCGTTCTCGCATCCTGCTCGCAGCCGGATCGTCCTCGCTGCTGTTGAGCAGCCTGGCAATCGCCGACACAACAGCAGCCACGACTGAGCCCGAGCCGGATCCCGCGGCAAGCGAGTCCTCAGCCGCACCGGCGGGGCCGATCTCCGTGATCGAGTTGGCACCGGGGGTCACGGCGGAAGTCTTCGCGGCCGTTCCGTCCGACCGGGCACCAGACCAGACCGTCTATCTCGCCCGTTTTGTGTTCGAGCCTGGAAGTGAGATCGTTCCCCACAACCACCCCGGCACCGCGGTGATCGGCGTCGAGTCAGGAACCTGGGGTTGGACGTTGCTGGAGGGAACCGCTCACGTCGTGCGCGGGGCGGCAGCCGGAAACACTGAGGTGGAGGACATGACCGAACCAGGGATCGAAGTGCTCTGGAGGTGGGTGATGCGATCTACTACGAGGAGGACGTCGTGCATACGGCCCGTGGCGCGGGCGACGATCAAACGGTCCGTCTGGCCACGGGGGTGTTCACCGCCGGTGAGCCGATCCTGATGCCGGTCGATATGGAGATGGCACCGACGACTTCCGCTCCTTAACCGCGCTGACGTGCGATCGGTGACCTCGGCGACACCGAACTGCCGATCGGTACGTGTTGCGAGTTGCCCAATCTCGGCATGCTGCGCTGCCCAGTACCGCGTGCCACACGCGCCGTTTGGGTGCGAGTGGGATCAGGACACGTTCTTGACGGCTACTACTGCGACGTCGTCATTGTCCGTGCGATCGCCAACGAGGGCTTCGAACAGGGCGTCGATGTACTGATTCGCTGAGAGATCGGTTGGCTGCCGAGTCAAGAGGTCCACCGCTCGGTCGACGCCTTCGGTGAACGGACGGTCGCGTCGTTCGACGAGCCCGTCGGTGTACATGATCAGCGTGGCGCCAGGCGGGAAGGGCGCAGTTTCCGCCCGGTGATCGGAGGTCGGGATCCCGAGCATCGGTGCGTTGGCTTGATCGAGTCGCTCGACGGTGCGGTCCGGGTGGATCAGCAACGGCGGCGGGTGACCTGCGGTCGCATACGTCAGCGTCGAGGCGGCGGTGTCGACGAGGGCGACTACGGCGGTCGCGAGCAGATCGTCGGGACGACGGGTGAGGACTCGCGACACCAGCGCGAAGACATCCTTGACGTGCACGCCATCGTGCAGCAGGGCCGTAATCAGCCCTCGAATCAGAGCCATGTCCGCGGCTGCTGTCAGCCCGTGTCCCGTCACGTCGCCGAGCACCACGGCGATTGTGCCGTCGTCAAGCACCAGGCCCTCGAACCAGTCGCCGCCGATTGCATCGTTCTGTCCCGCGGCTTGGTAGCGGGCGGCCGTAGCGATGCCGTCGACCTCCGGCAGGGCGCTCAAGAGACGCGCATGGAGGCTCGCAATGAGTTGATGTTCTGCGTCGTACACCTCTGCTCGTTCGATGATCTCGGCAACGAGATCGCTGACTGCTCGGAGCGCTTGGTCCAGCTTGAGATCGAACGGGGGTGGCGTCGACCAGGCAAATCCCAGCGCCCCGATTGAGGATCCATCCGATCGGCACAAGGGAAGCGAGCAGGTGGCCTCGATGCCGACCGCTTGCGTGTCCTCCCAAACCTCGGGAAACTGGGCGAGGTAGTCCGCTGGTCCGCTGAGCACGATGACGCGCTGATCCCGGATCGCGGCCGCGATCGGGTAGGGCGCAGCGAGGTCGAGGTAACGGGCCGACATCGCCGCGTCGAGGAACGGCCGGTGAAACAGACGCAGCTGCGTGGGATTGTCAGCACCGATCAGAGCGAGGTTTGAGTAGTCGGCACCGACACAGGCAGCAGCGCGCAGCGCCAGGAGTTGAGCAATATCCGAGTTGCGGGCAGGCAGTGGCAAGTCCGCGGGCAGCGAGGAAGGCACGACCGCGCCCGCTACGGCCGGATTAGCCGCATCCTCGTCGCCGGTGAACTCGCCGTTCATGATCGCGCACGCTACAAGCCGTTCGGGTCCGCCTGTTGAGACCAGCGCCATGCGCGCACTCCTACGTCCCAGCTTTGACCCTGTCCACTACGAAGGCAGCCTGCGCGCTCGAGATGCATGAGGTAGTCGTCAGGAAACGTTGACAGGTTGAGCGAACCACCCCCATGCAGAACTGCCGATCGGCGTCAGCGCAGTCGCTCGGGCGCGACGCTCAACACTCGACCGCCGCGGGAGGCATTCGATCGGCACACCATACGGTCGAACGTCGACGTCGCTGCTCGCTCGTGTCACGACAAGTTCGGGCAGCTCGTGAATCCGTCAGCGGACCGCCGTGACGGCGAAGCTGTCGCTCGCTGTCGACCTCGAACTCGTTAGGACTGAGCAGTCGACATGGCTACAGCGGCGCGGTCTGTGACAAAGCGATCACGGATGAGGCCGTTCGTGCTCGAGGAGCCACGCGTAGATGTCATTGCCGGCGCTGAGGTCGTACGTGCGCGTCCACGAGTTGTGGTCGACACCGGGGTAGATCGTGAGTTGGTTCTCGGCTGCAGAGGGGCAGCTGGCCAGATTTGTCATCGTCGTGATCGAGCCAGCGGGGTTGACTTCCACGTCGTCGTCGCCGTGGAACGCCCAGATTGGGACCTTACCCAGGTCGCACTGGACGCGTTCCCAGGCGAGCCGGCCCTCACCCGCGATGGGGACCGCGGCGGCGATCTGGGTTGCCCCGTAGGCGGCGACGTACTCGAACGTGGCGAAACCTCCGCAGCTGAGGCCGGTCAGGTAGACGCGATCGGGATCGACGTCGTACGTGTCGAGCGCGTACTCGATGAATGCATGGACAGCGGCGGGCGTGTGGCATAGCGAGTTGTCCTCGGGGTGTCCCTGCTCGGCCTGGATCGGGAGGGCGCAATCGCCGGGGTATGGCCCCTCGAAGCACGGTGCGTACAGCCCCTCATTCGCGGGCCATGCGTGCTGCGGCGCAAGCACGACGAACGGCCGCTCGGATGGCCACTGGCCCGTGTTGATGAGGTCGGGAATCCCTTCTGCGAGCAGCAGGCCGAGCTCCGCCTCGGATCCGTCTCCGTTCTCACCGACCCCATGGAGGAACACCAACAGCGGACTCGGCTCGCCGCTACCGTCGCTCGGCGGGAGGTACTCGTAGTACGCGAGCGGCGAGTCGGTCTCACCCGCGTAACGAGCGACGAGGCGGCCGGTCTCGGTGGCTGAAGGCTCCGGCGGAGCGGAGGCGCCAGCGCCGCTGACGCCGACGATCGCGGCGGTCGCAAGTACGCCGGGGAGCCACGCTGAGAGCTTGGGTCGCATCAACGACTCCTCCAGTCCGCCACGAGGCCGAGTGCGCTCGATAGAGGCGAACATACCTTCCAGCGTGATGCGGCCAAGCCGAATTGACACACGGCAGTGCAAGGCCAGCGCAAGCCACACTGCTGTTCTCGCCCGGCGAACAAGGCCTGTTGGTCGCCGACTGTCACGGTCAACCACCATTCAGCGATCGCCGACGAGGCCGTGCAGGTACGCAGTGTTCGGGAACAGCGAGCATGTCCTCGCCGAACTGGTCGACATGTCGATCGCCGGAGACGACGTGCCCGCGCCGTAAACGCGCGTGAATGGTGATGTGCAAACGTTAGGCGTCCGCGCTACCGCGGTTCGTAGGGGGCGCCCCGGCCGGTGTCGAGCGCGGCGGGGCCGTTGCGGGTTCGGGGGAGTCTGCCTCGACGTGGTCACACTTTGGTCACGAACGGTGCGACACGGGGCAGTACGTGACATCACGAACCATCCGGCGGATCTCCGACACGCTGGTGATTCGTGGAGTGACGTCGGTCGTCGAAGGTCGGCACGAGATGGCCGTCACTCATCGCCAGTTGTCGGGCCCGGCGAAGCGTCGCTCTCGCACGAAATCGCCGCAGCCAGACATCCGCGTCTGTGCCGATGTCAAACGCGGGCACACCGTCCGCTGTTGGCTCCATTGCCAGGTCCGCCTTGTCCGCCGTGACCCCGATCCGCCTCGGGGTGAGCAAAAGGTAGCAGCGGTTCCCTCATCGCAACCGCCGATTTGGTCGCTTGTTCCGACCACCCCGAACCGATGGGTGTCCAGGGGACCGAATCGTCCCCTGAACACCCATCGGTCGGTAGGCAATCGGCGATCGCTGGTCGCTCACAGCGAGCCGGCGAGGGCGGCTTCCAGGAGCGGGCGCAGGAACTCGGCCATCGGGGCGGTGATGTGCGTCTCGTCGCGCATCACGAGGAGGTTGCCGAGCACGGCCGGGCAGGTGTCGTCGGTGCAGAACCAGTCGGTGGTGTCGACGAACCTCACGCCGTTGGCCCGGGCGGCGGCGACTTCTGCGGAGATCCGCTCCGGGAGAATTGCGTCGGCGCGCGCCGTCGCGCACTCCGACGCATCGTCGAGGTTCTCGGACAGGCACGCCGGCGGATCCTGCGTGCTCGCCGGGTTGTCGCCGATCAACACGACGTTCGAGGAGACGTCGGCAAGTCGCTCGATCGTCGCTGCCGTGCCCTCCGCCCACTCGGCGGAGTCCGCCGGATACTGGGTGTACGAGTTGCCGACGACGACGACGTTGGGATCGTTGTTCTCGATCCAGGCGATCGCCCGGTCGCGGTAAGGCGGGCACGTGAAGTGCAGCACCGGTGTTGGAACGTCGACCTCGGCCACCGGGCACCCACCCTTGGCGAGCACGACCAGCCGGTAGCCGCGCTGGAGGGCGATCTGCTCGAGCGGCTCGAACCACTGCACGGCGTGCGAGTCGCCGTACAGCAGGATCGTCCCTCCGCCGTTGGGTGTCCCGTACTCACACGGCTGCAACTGGTCGTTGGCGCCGATGTTCACACAACCGTCCCGATACGGCGCGGAACGGTCGCGGGCCGCCGCTAGCGGTGGACGGAGGTTGGAGGGCACGGGAAACGACCCGGACGACTGGCGCAGCGCCTGCTGTGTCGAGGCGACGAGCTGGGCGAGCTGGCCGCTCGGCGGGTCAGCGACCGCCAGCGTCGTCGCCACGTCGGCCTCGGTCGCCTCGGACGGCGTCGCCACGGACGAGGTCGTCGTCGGGGCGAGCGTGGTGGTCAGCTGGGACGCCAGACCGCTCGGCGTCACGGTCGTGACGGCGCCAAGTTCGGGCGCGGCAGCCTCGACTCCACCGTCGAGCTGGACGGTCGACGAGCGCAGATCCCATCCGACGCCGACGACGAGGACGCACATCGCCGCGCCGAGGGCCAAGCTGCGCAGCGACACGGCCGAGAAGTAGCGCGAGTAGCGCACCGGATCCTCGACGAGGCGCACCGACAGTGCCGAGGCGCCGACGGCGACACCGACCGCCGCGAAGCGCTGCGGCCAATTGAGCGGGCCCCACTCCGCCTCGGCGAGCACGAGCGCCGGCCAGTGCCACAGGTACAGCGCATAGGAGTGGCGGCCGACCCACTGCAGCGGTGCCACGGCGAGGCCCGTTGCCGGCGCCCAGCTCAACGCGTTCGCCGTACCCCCGACGATCAGCGCCATCGTGGCAATCACCGGCAACAGCACCGCGGCACCTGGCCATGGGACCGATTCGTCGAACCCCACGCAGGCGCCGACGACGCCGACCACGCCGCACCAACCAAGGCCGGCCCTCCAGTGCGCCGGAATCGAGGCGGCGGCCGTGCCGACGACGGCGAGGGCGGCGCCGGCGAGCAGTTCTCCCATCCGCGCCGGCAGCAGGAAGAAGGCCCACGAAGGCCGTCGGGCGGTCCACCACAGGGCAACGATGAAGCTCGCGGCGGCGAGCACGCCGATCGTCGCCAGGACGAGGCGGCGGTACTGCTGCGGACGCCTCGTGAGCAGCACGAGCAGCGGCGGCCAGCACAGGTAGAACTGCTCCTCGACGGCCAGCGACCAGTAGTGGAGCAGCGGCGAAGGGCTGGTCGACCCGAGCTGGGCGCCGAAGTAGTCGCCGAGCCGGTGGGCGAACACGAAGTTGGTCGTGAACGTCCCTGCCGCGATGGCGTCGGTCCCCAGCGTCTGCATCGACAACGGCGGGAGCATCCGCTGGGCGAAGAGCACGGTGACGACGACGGTGAGCGTCGAAGCGGGCAGCAGCCGCCGGGCCCGCCGACCCCAGAAGTTGCGCAACGACAACGTCCCGCTGCGGGCCAGCTCGCCGAGGATCAGTCGGGTGATGAGGAAGCCCGACAGGACGAAGAAGACATCGACGCCCACGAACCCGCCGCTGATGAAGGGCACGCGCAGGTGGAAGGCGATGACAGCGATCACGGCGACCGCCCGCAACCCCTCGATATCGGGCCGGAATCCGCCCTCGATGTGACCGCCGAGGGATCGGCGAACCGCCCGCGACGGGGACTGGTGCGGCGTGTCCATCCCTGCTTGGCAACGTAGCCCACCGCCTCGCGGCGGTCGCGCACCTGCGGGGACTCAGCCGGCGGTGGTCGTGTCGGGTGTCGCGGTCGTCGTCGGCGCCGGTTGGTCGACGAGCAGGCTCAGCTCGACGAGGCGCTGCGGACCGATCGTGGCCCGCAGGGCGATGACGAGGTTGCCCGGCTTGAGGCCGTAGCAGGCGAACTCGGCGCCGACCTCACCGCTCGCCGGCACCGAGCAGGCGGCATCGGTGACCTCCACATCGAACTCCGACTGGATGTAGGCACCGATCAGCTCCTCCGCGGCGAGTCGGGCGTCCTCGCCGTCGGCAAACGCCGGCATGCCCGACGTCGTCGGGCCCTCGGCGCTCGTCGGCGGCTCCGTCGTCGGCGCCGCCCCGCCCGCCGGGCCGATCGTCGTGACCACGCCGATTCCGGCCACCGCGCCGCAGGTCAGGGCGGCGACGAGGACTCGGACAGAACGGATCGATCGACTCATACCGGCCGAACCGTAGCCGTGGATCGTCGGCGATCGGCGATGATGGACGGCGATGTGTGGACGATTTGTCTCCTCCAGCTCCCCAGAGGCGATCGCCGAGTACTTCGGCGCGACGTTCGCCGGCGAGACGCTCGGCGAGAATTTCAACGTTGCCCCGACCAACGACGTGTACGGCGTCGTCGCCGACTCGGACGGCAAGTTGCGTCTCGAGGTCTTCCACTGGGGCCTCATCCCGATCTGGGCGAAGGACCGCAAGGTCGGCGCCAAGATGATCAACGCCCGGGCAGAGACGCTGGCCGAGAAGCCGGCCTACAAGGGAATTTTCCGCAAGCATCGCTGCCTCATCCCGATGGATGGGTTCTACGAGTGGAAGGCAGGTACCGCCGACGGCCCGCTCACGGCCAAGGGCAAGCCGGCCAAGCAGCCGATGTACTTCGAGAGCGCCGACGGCGAACCGCTGGCCGTCGCCGGATTGTGGACGGCCTGGCGTGATCCGGCGGCCGGGGACAAGGGGGAGTGGTTGCACTCGACGACCGTCATCACGACGTCGGCAAACGCGACGATGAACCCGGTCCACGATCGCATGCCGGTGATCCTGCCGAAGTCGCTGTGGGCTGAATGGCTCGACCCCGACAACCACGACACCGACCGGCTCGGCGAGTTGCTGATGCCCGCCGGCGACGACGTCTTGACCGTCCACCCGGTGAAGCCAGACGTCAACAACGTCCGCAACAACGGCCCCGAACTGATCGCCCCGATCGACGACTGACTCGCGGTTCAGGGCGGGGTGACCTCGGGGCGCCCGGCGGCGCGAAGCTCGGCGCGGAGCGCCTCGGCGGCGACCTCGAGCTCGGCTGGATCGACCCCGGTGGCCGCGTTGGCAAAGTTCAACTGGCTCATCGAAGTCGTCGGGATCACGTGCAGATGGGTGTGCGGCACCTCGTAGCCGGCGACGATCAAACCGACCCGGGCACACGTGAAGGCCTTCGACTGGGCTCGGCCGATGACCCGAGCGACCTCGAACAAGTGCGCCGCTAGTTCGGCGTCGAGGTCGATCCAGTGATCAACCTCGACGGCGGGCACGACCAGCACATGGCCGGTGGCCAAGGGGTTGATCGACATGAACGCCACGGCTCGTTCGTCGCGCCACACGAACGAGCCGGGCAGTTCGCCCTCGATGATGCGGGTGAAGATCGTCGGCATCCGACCACCCTAGAGTCGACGGATTCTCACGATCCCCAACCTGTTCACCCTGCTTCGGCTGGCCTGTCTGCCGCTGTTCCTCTACCTGCTGCTCGGACGGGACGACCCGGCCGCCGCCGCCTGGCTGCTCGGCGGTCTCGGGGCGACCGACTGGGTCGATGGCTACCTCGCCCGGCGCCTCGGGCAGGTCAGCGAGTTCGGCAAGGTCTTCGACCCGACCGTCGATCGCCTGCTGTTCATCGTCGCCCTGTTCGGCATCATCGTCGCCGGTGCCGCGCCGCTGTGGTTCTGCTGGGCCGTCGTGATCCGTGAGGTGCTCGTCGGGGCGATGATGGCCGTGGCCACCCTGGTGTTCAAGATGCCGCGCATCGACGTCACCTGGGCGGGCAAGTTGGCCACCTTCCTGCTGATGTTCGCGATACCCGGCTTCATGCTCGGATCCAGCGACTTCCCGGGAAACACCGGATTTCAGATCGCCGCATGGATCGTCGGGATCCCCGGTCTTGTACTGTCATGGGTCACCGCCATCGCCTACGTGCCACGGGTCCGCGCCGCCATCACCGACGGCCGCAACGACAAGTGAACACGTCGTCGTTCGATACGTTGGAGCACCATGAACGTCCCCGACCAGTTGCGGTATTCCTCGGACCACGAGTGGCTGAGCCGCGACGGCTCGCGGGTCCGCATCGGGATCACCGACTACGCCCAGGACTCGCTCGGCGACGTCGTTTTCGTGCAGCTCCCGGCGGTCGGAGACTCGTTCGCCGCCGGCGACACGATCGGTGAGGTGGAGAGCACGAAGTCGGTCTCCGACATCTACGCCCCGGTCGCCGGTTCGGTGATCGCCGTCAACGACGCCCTCGCTGACTCGCCGCAGTTGCTCAACGAGGATCCCTACGGCGAGGGTTGGATGATCGAGCTCGAGCTCACCGACGCATCGCAGGTCGACGGGCTGCTCGACGCCGCGGCCTACGGCGGACTGATCGAAGGCTGACGGCGTGACCTACGTGTTCTGCAACAACTGTGGGCACCGCAACCCACCGACGAGCGGGTTCTGCTCGAGCTGTGGAGCGGCGCTCGACTCGTTGGAGGACCGCACGATCAAGCTCAGCGCCGTCGATCCGCTGCTCGACGCCGCCGGGACGCAGGACGACATCGCCGTGCCGATGAACTCGGTGCCTCGCGACGGAGCCGTCCTCATCGTCCGCGCCGGCCCGCAGGCGGGGGAGCGCTTCGAGCTGGGCGCCGGGACCACGTTGCTGGGGCGCCACCCCGATTCCGACATCATGCTCGACGACATCACGGTGTCGCGGCGCCACGTCGCCATCGAGCGAACCGACGACGGATACGTCGTGCGCGACGAAGGATCGCTCAACGGCACGTACATCAACCAGGAGCGAGTCGATCGCGCCCTCCTGCGCCACGGCGACGAGCTGCAGATCGGCAAGTTTCGCCTCGTCCTGTTCGAGCGTGCCGATGGCTGAGCCGAACACGTCACACCTCTCGATCGGCGAGGTCCTCGGCTTGCTGCTCGAGGAGTTCCCCGACATCACGATCTCCAAGATCCGATTCCTCGAGAGCCAGGGCCTCATCGAGCCGGAACGGACGCCCTCGGGCTACCGGAAGTTCTACGAGCACGATGTCGAGCTGCTCCGCGTGATCCTTCGCGAGCAACGCGAGCACTTCCTCCCCTTGCGCGTGATCAAGGACCGGCTCGACGCCGGCGTCATCGAGCCGAGCACACCGCCACACGGCAGCCCGGCGCCAGGGCGGGCGGACGCCACGCCCACCGCCGCAGCCATCGCCAATCACCCGGCGGCCGGCCGCAACGGCAGTGCCGCGCCGGCCGTGCCGTCCACAGCTACGCCGTCACCAACCGAGCGGTCGGTGCCCAACGATCCCGAGGCGACGCCTGCGGCGATCGCTACGGCGACAAACGATGACTCGCCGCGCCTGCTCCCCGGAGTCGTGGTCAACCGTGAGGAGCTGTGCACGATGGCGTCGATCACAGCCGCCCAGCTCGCCTCGCTCGAGGAGTACGGCGTGATCGGCCGTCGTAAGGGCCACGGTGAGCTGTTCACCGAGGAGAGTGTGGAGATCGCCGCGGCAGCCGCCGGCCTGCTCCGCGCCGGGATCGACGCTCGCCACCTGCGCGCCTATCGCACCTCGGTGGAGCGTGAGGTGGGGCTCTACGAGCAGCTCGTGATGCCTCTGCTGCGCCAGCGCAACCCGCAGGCCCGGCACAACGTGGCCGCCCAGCTCGACGAGCTCAACGAACTCGGCGCCAAATTGCGGAGCGCCTTGCTGCGAGCAGCGGTCCACGATCAGCTCGACTTGTAACGCTGCACGGGCCCGACCGGGGCACAAGGGGTACGCTCGGACTCGTGGTACCTCTCGAGGTCGTGGGAGTGCGGGTGGAGATCCCGGCGAACACCCCGATGGTGCTGCTGCGCGAGACCACGGGTCGTCATCGGCTGATGCCGATCTATATCGGGACGCCAGAGGCGACGTCGATCCACTACGCCTTGGAGGGCGTGGTGGCGCCGCGGCCGCTCACCCACGATTTGTTCGTGCAGACGCTGAAGGAGCTCGGCGTCGAGCTCGAGCGCATCGTCGTCACCGAGATGCGTGACCACACCTACTACGCCGAGCTGCATCTCCGTCGCCCGGGCGCCGAGGTGACGATCGTCTCCAGCCGAACCTCCGACGCCATCGCCCTCGCCGTGCGGTGCGATGCCCCGATGTTGGCCACCGAGGAGCTCCTCGACCTCGTTGGTCAGGACCCAGCCCCGGAACCCGAAGAAGCCGCCGAGGAGATCATCGACGAGTTCCGCGACTTCATCGAGCACGTCAACCCCGACGACTTCGGCTAGTTCGCCTGTTCGCCGGGCTGCCTCCGCTTCTCATGCCACTTTCCGGTCATCAGTGACCGAAATTCGGCATGAGAATCGCGGCAAGGGGCCAGAACCCCGTCGCGGTCCAGGACCCTTGACGGACGGGTGGGGAGTGCTAGCTTGGCTGGCTCACACTGCCGTAACTACGTCGGTGTCGGGACGGGAGGAGACGGGCGATGAGAGTGGTCGAGGGTGCCGGTTACAGCGGCACGCAGACGGCGAAGATCGTTGGCATCACCTACCGCCAGCTCGACTACTGGGCGCGGACCGACCTGCTCAAGCCGTCGCTCGCCGAAGCCACCGGGAGCGGGAGCCGTCGCCAGTACAGCTATCGCGACCTGCTCGAGCTGCGCATCATCAAGACGCTGCTCGACGCCGGGATCAAACTCGAATCCGTACGCGACGTGTTCAAGAACCTGCGCGCCAGCGTCGGCGCCGACATCAGCTCGGCAAACATCGTGATCAGCGGCACCACCTCTGTCGTCCTGCGGACCAACGACGAGCTGATCGAGCTGATGAGCAAGGGCCAGGGCGTCCTCAACATCCTCGCCCTCGCCGGCGTCAAGGCCGGCGTCGACGCCGGCATCGAGTCGCTACCCAGCGACGGCGACGAGGGCACCATCCACCAACGCGCCGTATGACGCTCGGGCGCTCGCCGCTCGATACCGTCCACCGCGCTCTCGGCGCGCGGATGGTGCCCTTCGGCGGCTGGGAGATGCCGCTCGAGTATCCGACCGGAACGATCGCCGAACACGTCGCCTGCCGCACCGATGCCGTCGTGTTCGATGTCTCGCATCTCGGATCGGTTCGTGTCGAGGGCCCGATGGCCTTCGACACGCTGCAGCGAGAACTGACCAACGACCTCACCAAGGTCGGGCCGGGCCGCGCTCAGTACACCCACCTCCTCGATCCGCAGGACGCCTCGGTGCTCGACGACATCATCGTCTGGTGGCATCCTGACAGCGCCGATGGCACGCCGCGGTTCGACGTGATGCCCAACGCCTCGAACACCAGTCGCGTCCTCGACGCGATCGGGGGAGTGGAGACGACGCAGCAGCGCGCCGTGCTCGCCGTTCAGGGTCCGAACGCGAAGGAACGCCTGGCGTCGATCTGGCCGGAAGCGGCGCTCGTCGGTCGGTTCCGGGTCGCCCCGGCAACCTGGAACGGCGCTCCGTGCACCGTGGCCGGCACGGGGTACACCGGCGAGGCGGGCGTCGAGCTGGCCGTGCCCGCAGAGAAGGCCACCGAAGTGTGGGAGGCGCTCGTCGCCGCCGGTGTGCGACCGGCGGGCCTTGGCGCTCGTGACACGCTTCGGTTGGAGGCCGCCCTGCCCTTGCACGGGCACGAGTTGGGCCCTGGGATCACCCCCTTGCAGGCCGGCCTCGGCTGGGTGGTCGCCTGGGCCAAACCCGAGTTCCGCGGCCGGGCGGCCCTCGCCGCCGAGCAAGCTCGAGGCATCGATCGCCACCTCGTCGGGCTCTCCGTCGAGGGCCGACGCCCACCCCGCGCCGACTGCCCGATCCTCGTCAGCGGCGAGATCGTCGGGGCCGTGACGTCTGGCAACTTCTCGCCGACACTCGGCCACGGCATCGCCCTCGGCTTCGTACCGCCGCACGTCACCGTCGGCGCCACCGTCGCGATCGACGTGCGGGGCACCGCGATCGACGCCTCGGTGGTCGCCACCCCGTTCGTCGGCGGGCGACGAACGTAACGTCTCCGTAAACCTTCCGCTGACCCGTTTCCGCAAGTCACGTGCCCCGGTGGTTCTGGCTCGCCATTCCGGCGTTCTCGGCGTCAGCACTCGTCGGTGCCTTCTTCGTCAGTACACGTGGGCGAGCAAGCCGCTCGACGAGCCGCCAGCGACCGCCGCTGTGACGACGACCGACATCACGGCCACGGGTCCGACGTCGACACTCGTGTCCTTCGCCACGCCGGCGGGGGAGCGGACGACCGATGCGCGCTGCTGGATGGTTGTCATCGACGAGAGTGCGAGCATGTCGACGGCCCTACGCGGTTTGGTAGGGGTGGACGTGGACGTTGACGTCGTCGACGTGGGCGACGCGGCTGGTGAGACGTTGGTGGGTGGCGGTGGCGACTTGGTGGCCTTGGTCGACGGTGGCGGTGGGGTCGACGTCGATGGTGATGTCGGCGACGAGGCGGTGGCCGAGCCAGCGGACCTTGGTTGATTCGACGGCCTGGACGCCGGGGGTGTGGGCGGCTTCGTGGCTGATGCTTTCGACGATGGCCGGGTCCACCGCGTCCATCAATCGGTAGTACACCTGTTTGGCGGCGCCACGGAGAACGGCGAAGATGGCGATCGAGATGATCAGCCCGACGATCGGGTCGGCCCGTTCGAACCCTGCCCACACGCCGACGGCGCCAAGGGCGACGGCGAGGGAGGTGAAGCCGTCGGTGCGGGCGTGGTAGCCGTCAGCGACCAGGGCGGCGGAGCCGATGGCGTTTCCTTCGCGGATGCGGTAGAGGGCGACGAGTTCGTTGCCGATGAACCCGACGAGCCCGGCAGCGAACAGTACGCCGAGGTGTTCGAGCTGGCGGGGGTTGATCAACCGGTCGATCGCCTGCCACCCGGCGACGACCGCAGAAATGGCGATCATCGCTAACACGAACAGGCCGGCGAGGTCTTCGGCGCGGCGGTAGCCGTAGGTGTAGCGCTGGTTGGCGGCGCGCCGTCCGAGCCGGAAGGCGATGAACAGGGGGATGGCGGTGAGGGCGTCGGAGAAGTTGTGGATGGTGTCGGCGAGCAGGGCGACCGAGCTGGTGACTGCGACGATGACGAGCTGTACGAGGGCGGTGACGATGAGGGCGGCGAAGGAGATCTTGACGGCGCGGATGCCGCGCTGGTCGCTTTCCAGGGCGGCGTCGATCGAGTCGGCGGCGTCGTGGCTGTGGGGCCGGAAGATCTCCAGCACGGCCCCGCGCAGCCCGCCCGGATGGGAATGGCCACCATCACCGCGGTCGTGACCGTGCGACCCGCGTGGATGGTCATGTTCGTGGCCGTGTTGGTGGTCGTCGCCGTGAGCGTGCGGCCCGTGGCCGTGGCGACGGTCTTCGTGGTCGTGATCGTGGTGGCTGGTCATGCGCTCTTGGTGTGGTTGCGGTGGTGGCGGCCGCCGGTGACGAGGTGGTCGGCCTGGAGGAGGGCTTCGGCGGCGAGGTGTTCGATGTGCTCGTTGCGAGCGGCATAGAAGACCCGGGTGCCGTCGCGGCGGGTGCGGACGAGGCCGGCAGCGCGCAGCTTGGCGAGGTGCTGGGAGACGGCGGGGGGCCGCGCGCCGACGTGGTCGGCGAGCTCGTTGACCGAGTGCTCACCGTGGAGCAGGGCCCACACGATCTTCAGTCGTGTGGGGTCTGCGAGCAGCTTCAGTACGCCGGCGGCGACGTCGAACTCGACGTCGTCCGGCTCCACGCCGTGTTTGCGAACCTGCGCAGTCACGCAGGCAGCGTATCGTCGGGTAGGTCAGGATGACAAGCGTCGAAGTCGACCGGGTCGATGCGTCGGTCGAAGCCGACCACCTTATGGGTCGGCGTCGCGGAACCAGATCGGCTCGCGGCGTTCGTTGCCCCGGGCCCGCAGCCAGCTGGCCAACTGCTGCAGGGTGTCGTGGTCGTCGACGATGAGGTCTCGACGAACAGGTGCTTGCCTTGCAGGAACAGCTGTCCGCCGGATTTGGGGGCGGTGATCGCTGCTGCGGCCATGAGCTTGGCGACGTGGCGGGCGGTGTCGGCCCGGATGCCGTCGTGGTCGAGGGTTACGGTCACACCGACGAGGTGATGGCTTGTTGGGCGGACCAGGCGTAGAGGGCGTCGTAGACGAACGTGGCTCGTTCCAGCAGTCGGTGGTCGTCGGCTTCGACGTCGAGGCCACCGAGACCGATGGCCAGCAGGCCGGGACCGAGCGGGTCGGTGTGCAGTTCGGTGTCGATGTCGGCGGCGTGCACGATCGCGGCCAACCGCACGAGGGCCCGGTCGCGGTCCAGGCCGAAGTGGTCGATGAGGACCTCGAAGGTGCAGCGGCCGTTGCGATGGTCGAACTCGGCGCCGGGGGTGTCAAAGCTGTGCGCCTGCTGGTCGCGGGCGACGGCGAGCACGTCCTGGTTGGGGACGTAGAGGATCTCGGCGTCGGGATCGATGAACCGTCGGATCAGCCACGGGCAGGCGATGCGGTCGGTCTTGGGGCGGGCGCGGGTCACCCACTTCATGGGTCCTCCTCAGGGGTCGGGTCGGCCTCGTGTAGGCCGGGCAGGTTGAGGTAGCCGCCGACCACGTCGTAGCGGGTGATCGGCCGGTAGTCGACGGACTGGTGCACCGTCGACGCGGTGAGGGCGTCGCGGTCGGGGGTGGCGATCCAGGCGTCGAACGTCTCGTGAGTGGGCCACACGGTGATCACCACCGTCTCGCCCTGGCCCGAGGACGGTCCGCAGACCAGCTCGGCCAAGATGCCGTGGGCTTGGCGGACGTCGCGCCCGTCGGCGATCCAGGCCAGGTACCGCTCCCGCACTTCGGGAGGTACGTCGACGGTGCGCAAGCAGACGATCACACCGGCTCCTCCATCGGCTCGGGGAGCGGGACGTGGCGGAACCAGCGCCACAAGGTGACGTCATACACCGACTTCAAGCCGCCGCTGATCACGAACGGCAACCCCAACGCGACCGTTTGGGCCAGTGCAGCCAGTGGCGGGCCGGCGGGGCGGCTGACGTAACGGGCGGTGTTGGTGTACGCGGCGGCGGGGGTGCGCTCGTCGGGGTCGACCAGGGCCATCACGTAGGCCTGCCGCGTCGGGACGTCCATCTGCGACAACGCCGTGCGGGCCAACAACAGTCCGATCGCCGTGGCCAGGTTGGGGGCGAACGCCACCGCGGCGAGCAACAAGTTGGACGGCAGGTGGGTGAACACCATCGTGCGCAACAGGCCGAACCGGTCGGCCAGCCGGGGAGCGGCCAGGAACGACGCCGTCTGCAACAGCCCGATGGCGAAGAACGTCACCGCGATCACCGCCGCTGAGGCGTCGAACCGAGCCCGCAGCCAGTAGGCGACGAACGCCGACACCGTGAACCCCCCGGCGAAGGAATCGAGAGCGAACAACGACGCCAGCCGAGACACCGTCGACCGAGACCGCGACAGGCGACCCGGTGACGACGTCGGAGCGATCGGCTCGACGTCGTCGCTCAACCGGCAGGCCAGCGCCCAACCGATCACCGCCACCGGGACCAGGACCAGGAACCAGCGAGCCAATGTAGCGGTGCCGACCAGGTCCGGGACCGCCGCCGCCAACGCGCCCAGCGACCCGGCCGCGGCGGCGATCGCGTTGTACGCCCCGAACCCGTGCACCTGCGCCCGGTCCCGCAGATCGCTGGCCAGCATCGGCTGCTCCAGCGACGTGAACGGCCCTGACTCGATCACCTCCGTCGACAGCACCCCGGTCAACGCCGCCAGCGCCAGCAGCCACACCGACCCGGCGAACGCGAACACCACCCCGACCACGCCGAGCAGCACGTACAGGCCCGCATACCAGCGGCGCCGGCCCACCCGATCGGCGTGCCGGGCGACCAGCATCGACATCAGCGCCGTGCCCGCCACCGTCGCCCCCAGCACCACCCCGACCTGCCAGGCCGGCACGTCCTGCTGTTCCAGGCTCGTGCCCAACAGCACGGCGGCGAACCCGTAGGCGAACGCCCGCAAACCCTGCGCTGCGAACAGCCGGCGGGTGTCGGGCCGATAGCTGCTCACGCCGGATCCCGTCCCAGCAGCAACGCCCGTCGGCGGTGCTCGTACAACCCATCGAACATCGCCCCAGTCACCGCCACCACCTCGTGGTCGTCGAGCACCATCGACAAACCACGACAGACCACGTCCAGCCCGGCCGCCTCCGGGGCGTCGAAACGGTCATCGGCCAGATCCGCCTCGTGCACGATCCGGGCCACGTCCCACAACACCGGGTCATCCAACGAGAAGCGGCGCAGCATCGTCTCAAAGGTGCAATCGCCGCCGTGGTGCGACAGGTCCACGCCCCGCATATCGAACGGCGTCGCGTCCAGCTCGACCTCGTCGGCGTCGTCGACGAACACGAACTCCGCCTGCGGATCCACGAACCGTCGGAGCAGCCATGCGCACGCCGCCCGGTCGACGTGCACCCCGGCCCGGGTCGCCCACCTCACGACACCACCACCGACGCCGCCAACCGCTCCACCGCGGCACGGGCCACATCCCGCTGCGAGGGCGGAAAGAAGTCCCGCCGGCCGATCCGCTGCAACTCCCGCCGCAACCGGGCCACCACCCGCCGACGCACCACCTCGGGCTCACCCTCGCTCGACGCCGCATCGGCGATCACCGCCTCGTACTCGGCCGCCACCACGTCGGCCATCCTCGAGGCCAAGGCCCGCTCCTGGCCCGCCGAACCCAGACGACCCAACCACAACCACGCCTCCCCGCCGGCTTCCACCACCTCGTCCGCCAACCACTCCAACTGCTCACGCGTCCGCGCATCAGCCGGCAACGCCACCAACCCATCGAGCAGCTGCACCGCGCCCAGCCGGCGCAGCTTGCGCCACAGCGCCACCCGCGGCCCCGACGGCTCGCGGGGCAGCCGGTACGCCAACAACACCCACTGCAATCGCTCGGCCACATCCCCAACATAGCTGTGAAACCGTGGTTACA
>CAVYYX010000021.1:0-165586 GCA_963772825.1 Ilumatobacteraceae bacterium
AGGCCGGCGTTCGGGGCGAGCAGCAGGTCGAGTCACTCCTCGTCCCTGACCTCGCCCGCGAAGACCGGCTCGGCCGCATCCGCACCCGTCGGGCGCATTCGCTCTTCGCCCCGCGATGGCGGAGCGGCCTGATCGAGCTCTTGACCTCTGGGTCAACTGCCAAGAGGTCGCGCGGTTCGACTTCCGCAGACCTTCGCCAGCCTTCGCCGATCTTCGCTATGAACCCCCTTCGGGGGCTACTCGATGCAATGTCAGCAGACTTCGTGCTGACATCGAACGGCGGAGCCGAGCCCGTGGTGACCCACGAACCCGGCTCTGATGCGATGTAGGAGCGGGGCCTCCGCTCCTCGCGCGTCCCCGGCGGATGCTGGGGGTGTTCTCACGGGCACTGTTGCATTGAGCAGTCACAGAACGACGACGCCGGAAGATTTCCTGTGGACTGCCACGTCTGGAGGCCGCGCGGCCCAGGTCCACCCCTTTCCCGATCCGTGCAGGCACTCCCAGGGTGTTCTTGCTCGATCAACCGAAGAATTTGCAGGGCGCGTGCAAGGTCATCGCTTAATGCAACGGTGCCCGCGTGCCCACGACGGTCTCGCCTGCGCCGCCAACGTGCCTGCTCCGTGCCGGCAGGATCGCCAGGCAACGGGCAGCGCGCGACACTAGTGAGTGAACTCGATCCGGAGGCTCGATGGAAGCGACTACGCCCTCGCCAGACCAGACCTTCCTGGAGGAGCTGCGGCGGCACCGTGCGGAGCTGCGCGAGTCGATCAGCGCACTTGAAGATGCCCTGGCGGCGCCGGCCACCGCCGATCAGGAGCGCTGGGCCCAACGTGTTCACGTTGCTCTGGTGGAGCTCTCCGGTGACTTTCGTGAACACATCGACATCACCGAGGGTCCGGACGGGCTATATCGCGACCTCCTCAAGACCTCGCCACGATTGTCCGATGCCGCAGCCAGCCTCACTCGCGAACACGTACTGATCAGCGGCCAGATCGATCACCTGCTGGCCCGAGTGACGGCACCTGACGTAAACGAGGAAGTGGATAGAGTCCGCGACCTGGGTACGGCGCTCCTCGGGAGACTCGTCCGACATCGACAGCGAGGCTCCGACCTCGTCTTCGACGCCTACGACTTCGACATCGGGGGCGAGACCTGAGTCGAATCCCTGCCGCCGACTCCCACGGCGACGGGCTAGTGAGAGAACCAGACAAGTCGCCCCGCCACACCGCGATTCGCGGGCAGTTCGCCAGGGTCCACGAAGCCGCGTCATATCACCGCCCGTTGGTCACGGTGAACGCACGATCATGACGGCCGATGGGCGGGCACGGTCCAAGCGCGACACCTGATCACTCGGCCGGCCCAAGACAAACCAAACATCAACTCAGCGAGGCGGCATCGAACCCCGTCACGCGGATGAGCTTGGCTGGCACGCCCGCGACGATCGCGTCAGTGGGTACGTCCTTGGTCACCACCGCGCCCGCGCCCACTATTGCGCCGTCGCCGATTGTGACGCCTGGGACGACCGTCACGCTGGCGCCGAGCCACACATTGCGGCCGATCACGACTGGCGCCGGGATCATGTTCGCCCGTCTGCTGGGGTCAACCTCGTGATTGAGCGTCGTCAGGGTGCTGCCGTGGCCGATCAGCGTGCCGTCACCGATCGTGATGCCTCCGGTGTCCTGGAAGCGGCATCCGAAGTTGATGAAGACCCCTTCCCCGAGGGTTAGGTTCTTGCCGAACTCGCTGTAGAAGGGTGGGAAGACCGCAACCGATTTGTCCACAGTCTTCCCGGTTAGTCGAGTCAGCAGGGCCCGCACCTCCTCGGGGTTGCGGTATCCCGTGTTCATCTCGGCGACCGTCCGCAACGCCTGGTCGGCGGCGTCGGACATGAACGAGTGTGCCTCCGAGCCGACTTCGATCAACAGGCCGCGGTTCACGTGGTCCAGGAAGTCCTGTAGGTCCATGCACCGGATTTTGGCACTCCGTTGCTAGGGACTGAACCTGTTGACATCCGGTTTCCGAGCAGCCGATGAGCGGGCGGCCGGATCCTCGAGAGCCTCCGAATCTAGGGCTCAGTCGAGCCGACCGAGTCGCGCGAGGTCGACGCGCTGGCCTCCCACCTCGCTAGGAGGGCGAGTGCGTCCTGGCTCGGTGAACCGGGTTCGGCCCGGTAGGTGACGAGGCTGGTGGTGGAGCCTAGTTCGATGGGGAGTGATTCGTAGGGGAGGTCGAGGTCGCCCACGAGCGGGTGGTGCAGCTTCTTGATGCCGGTGCTGTAGATGCGGACGTCGTGGGCTGCCCAGAGGACGCGGAAGTTCTCGCTGCGGGTGCTGAGCTCGCCCGACGAGGTCGGTGAGTTTGCGGTCGTAGGGGTTTCGGCCTGCTTCGGCGCGGAGCAGGGCCACGGTGTCAATGGCGACGGTCTCCCATTCGCGGAAGAACGAGGTGGCGCGTGGGTCGAGGAAGACGATGCGTGCGTCGTTCACGGGGTCCCCGTCGGCGTACCAGGGGGTGAGCAGGGGGGACCGAGTGGATTGGTGGCGAGGACGTCGAGGCGTCCGTTCATGACGACGGCGGGCACGGTGGGCATGGCGTCGACCAGCTGCTGGATGGTCGATCGGACTCGGTTGGCCGCTGGCGGACGACGCCGTCGGGATCGGGATGGTGGGCCGGCGGTGCGGAGCAGGTCAAGCAGATGCGCACGTTCGGCCTCGTCGAGTTTGAGGGCGTGAGCGATGCCCGTTCTCACTCCGATCGCCCGTGCGACCCAACCCGATCGCCACCTCGATCGTCGGGCCTCGAGCACATCGACGGCGGCGGTGGGATGGTTCGTGGACTCGACTACCTCGACGGCACCCCGCTGCTCGACCTCAAACCCGATCGAACCCTCTTCGTCCCGCTCGCACCACCCCAACCCGGCGACTACCAGCACGACTAGTAGGACTCCCCACACGCCACACTGGCGGCGATGGCGAGATACGCGCGTTCAGGCGTTTCCTCGTGAGTGTCGGGTTGGACACTTGCCGCATGGTCGAGGTTGATCCCGAGCGATTCGAGGCGATGGTCACCGAGGCGCTCGATGGTTTGCCCGACGAGCTCGGGGAGCTCATGAGCAACGTGGCCGTAACCGTGCAACACGACGGAGGTCCAGCGGGCCTGTTAGGGCTGTACCAAGGGGTTCCGTTGACCCAGCGTTCGACTTTTTACGCCGGCGCCTTGCCCGATCGAATCACGATCTTCCGTCGTGCCATCTGTGCGGTGTGCGGCAGCGAGGCCCAGGTCGTCGAGCAGGTACGACGCACAGTCATTCACGAGGTCGGTCATCACTTCGGAATCGGCGACGCACGGCTACGCGAGCTCGGATGGTGAGCAAGAGGAACATCCGCTCCATGCCGCGATCCGCGCACCCACGGAGATGGGTCTATCCGCGATCGCGCTCTTGTTGCAGGGCTTGGAGTAGCGAGCGACAGCGAGGACAGCGGCGGAGCGCTGGTAGAACGGAGCCATGCACCGAGACGAGGAGACGTGACATGCCAGGTCGAGTCAGGGTCGGTAGCGTGGCGGACTTCGCCGACGGGAAGCTGCACGCCGTGGATGCTGCGGGCACGTCCGTCGTGGTCGGTTGGCCGGGGACTCGTTGTGCGCGGCGCGCAATCGCTGTCCCCACCTGGGCCTCTCCCTCACCAAGGGGCCAGGTGGTCCGAGGTACTCCGACGGCCAGGTCGTCTGCCCGTGGCACAACTCCCGCTTCGACCTCGCGTCGGGCGAGAACCTCGACTGGGCGCCCGGCTTCGCCGGTAGGGACATGCCCCGCTGGTCGCGCAAGATGATCGCACTCGGTAGGAAGCCCTCGCCGCTGACGACGTACGACGTGATGGTCGAGGGCGACGACGTCTACATCGAGCTCTGAAGTGTCTTCCCCTTTGACGTCGCCCCACTAGTGATCAAGCGATCGCCCTTCGCTGGCGGAGGTGGCGGCGCCGGCCGGCCGGTCACGTGCATGAGTTCATCCGAGTAGCAAGCCGATTGTGCGTCTTGCCGCCGCACGGAAACGAAGGCCGGTATGGGACAACGGCCCGCTCGCGGCGGTGAAAGCGCAAGATTGTCTGAGCGTGTCCTTGGACGCGAATGGTAACTGGACCCGGTCGTCCCAGATTGAGACGCGGCGTCCACGCGTGACGTGGTCGTTCGCGACGTCCTAGTGCGGGCGCCAGCCTTGATCAGGCGCAGCGCAGCTTGACGCTCACATCGCGCGTCTGCTCCCGGTGGCCGGCGGCCAGTGACTCGGCCTCGCGATGCGGCAGGAACCCCGAGTCGAGCCGGCAGTCATGGCACACCGTGACGGCCCTGAGTCCTAGGAGCACGACCTCCACCACGTGGGGGTGACAGTGGTCCGCGCCGAGACGGTGCTCGTGATCGCGACGATGCGCGGCAGCCATCGTGCATGCGGCCACTTCGGTGACCCTGGTCATCGGTTGTTGCTCCATCGTCGCCCGGTCCTCTACTGGCGTCAGCCCACATCCTGCGGTGTGGACCTGTGTCAACCTTCTCCATCCATTGAAGGCCCCGGCACCGACAATCCCGAGGGATTGCGAGCGGTGTGGCCGAACGGTGACCTTCTCTGCCCGAACGGTTCTCGGCGCCCACCCATCAGGACTTCCTGGGGAGGTCACAGATACGACGGACGGGCGTTTTGCGAGGGGTCATGACACGCGAGTGCCTGCGGAGGGCGGGCGCGAGGTCGTTCCTGCCTCTAGTCCGGTTGAGGCCCGTCCCTTTGCGGGAACCGTCGGGTTGTGGAGGAGCCGGACAGCATCTATCGCTCGCGGTCGCATTATCAGGTCGCGGCGTTGGTGTGCGGGTTGTGGGAGAGGGGGAGGGTGTCGGACGTTGGTCAGGCGTACTGGCCGGTCGCGTCGTCGTGGGGTGGTCCGGAGCCGGAGTCGAGGATTACGGCGGCTCGTCGAGTTCGGTGATCGACGAGCGAGACCTCCGTGACCTGCTGGTCGACGCCTGGCTGGCGGTGGCCCCAGCTGAGCTGGCCGAGGGGTTCGACGGTTGGATCGTGAACTCTCGGATGTGCCTGCCGAGCGGGAGATCACCGATCGACCATCCGCGCCATTTCTCCGCGTCCGCGCACCGATTGGACCAATGCGTCTCGGCGGGCTGGCGTCTCTGAGTGCACTCAACTGCCGGGGTGCGCGCTCGGCCATTACCGTGTGCAGGCGGAGGGCTTGCGAGAGGACATGCGGATGGCGTTCGAGCAGATTTTGATAGTCGGCTGGCGCGATCTTGACGCCAACGGCCACATGGCGAACACGGCCTACCTGGACAAGTCGGTTGACGTGCGGATCGCCTACATGTCCTCCCGCGGTGTCACGATGGCCGAGCTGCGACGGCTGCAGGTAGGCCCCTTCGCCATGAGAGACGAGTTGGAGTACCGCCGCGAGTTCGCTCTGCAGGACACGGTCAGGGCGACTCTGGAGGTAGCCGGGCTCGCCGATGACGGCAGTCGCTGGCGGCTGCGCAACGCGTTCTTCCGTGGCGACGACCTGGCGGCCGAAGTGCTCACGCTCGGCGCCTGGGTCGACTTCACGCAACGGAAGTTGATCGCGCCGGACGAGAACTTGCGAGAGGTTTTTCGTTCCCTCGACCAAACAGACGACTTCGAACCCCTCCCCAGCCTGGTGCGATGAGTGCATTCTGACTGCGGGCCACTCCCGACGGCGTTGTACTTCCCGTCTACAAGCAAAGGCGAACTGAACTGAGCCGCGATCCGCGCGCCTATGAGGTGACCCATTCCGCCGCGAATGACTGTCAAGCGCAAGCCGCCCGCGTCCGAGGCTTTCGTCCGTCCCTCCCCCGGAAACCGAGGCCGGGACGGGATCGCCATACGAGGCGATGCGCGATCGTGGCAGCCGCACTTGACACATCATTCGCGGCGCTATGACGCACACGCGACGACGCTGAACTCTCGCCTTGTTGCTGCGTGACCCGAACCTGGCGGCAGTTGGGCTTTGCTCAAGGGGTCCCTCCTGGCTCCGCGGTGCGTTTCAATGGTGGAGGAGGCTGCTGTGGCCGTGGATCTGGACTTCGAGGCGTTCTGCGTCGGCCAGAACCCGCGGCTGATCCGGATGCTGACCCTCTTCTGTGGTGACGTCGAACTCGCGCGCGACCTGACACAGGAGACCCTGGTGCGCGCGTGGGTGCACTGGCGCAAGGTTCGCAGGATGGATCGGCCGGACCTGTGGACCAAGCGGGTCGCCCTCAACTTGGCCACGTCTCAGTTCCGGCGGCGACGTACCGAACGGATCGTCGATGGTCGGATTCCACGGGCGTGCTGCTCGAGCAGGCCGGGGACGGCGGTGACCGGGTCGCGGTGCGAGCGGCGCTCATGCGGCTCACCGAACGGCAGCGCACGGCCATCCTGCTGCGCTATCTCGAGGACCTCTCGGTCGAGCAGACGGCGGACCTGATGTCGTGCAGCGCGGGCACGGTCAAGAAGTTGACCGCCCGTGGGCTGGTGGGGCTGCGGGCCTGGGTGAGCGAGGACGTCGAGGTGGACCGCGATGCCTGACCTCAGAGACCTCCTCGACAACGCTGCCGGGCATCCCCGCGACCTCCCGGACGTCGCGGAGATCGTGCGGCGGGCCCGTCCTCGTCGGGTACGCCGCGTCGCCGGCGCAGCGATCCTGGCCGTAGCGGCGTCTGCCGGTGTCGTCACCGGCGTGGCCACCTTGTCCGAGCCCGACCCACCCGGCGTCGTCCAACCGGGCCCGCTGCCCGGCCAGGAACGGGCCCGGGTGATCCGTGAGGGTCAGCTCGAGCCGGGTCGGTACAGCGGTGAGGTCGGCGGCCGCTCGTTCGTGCTCGAGCTCGGCAACGACGACTGGTCGGTGCTGGTCACGCGGCCCGAGTGGTTGGCGCTCACCCACCAGCAGTACGTGCTGCACCTCCAGCAGTGGTCCACGGTGGTTCCGCCCTCGTCCGACGACGGCACCGCCCGCGAGCCGGCGCCCGAGGACCTGGTCGCCTGGCTCCAGGCGAACCCGCGTCTCGTCCGTTCAGAACCCCACGCCCGTGATGGTCGGTGGTCTCGACGGGGTCGCCGTCGACGTACGCGTCATCGGCCCCTGCAGGACCCACCCGGAGAGTGCACGAGCCGGGCGTGCGTCGTCCTGGCCACCGTCGCGGGCAGCGACGAGGCCGTCGACATCGAGAGTGGCCAGCTGGCACGACTGGTCATCCTGGGCGAGCCCGGAGACCAGCTCGTGCTGTCTCTACCGCGCGCCCGAGCGCGAGTTCCCTGCCCTCGACCAGGCCGTTGAAGACCTGCTGGCGGGCTTCGGTTGGACGCGTCCTGACCCCACACGGCTCGCCGGGGGTCCCGGACGAGGTCTCGCGCGTGTAAGGAACAGGACCACCGAACGTTGGGAGGCGTGATGAGGCACCACCACATCCGGGTCCCGGCCGCTGTGGCCGCGCTCGTACTGATCACCGGTTGCTCCGCCGACGGCGAGTCGTCCGGAGCCGGGCCGACGCCATCCGGTGCCGCGAGTGGCGACCACGGCACGGGGACGGGATCGCTGCCGGGGAGCCATGCGAGCCGTTGCCGGACCTGCCGCGTGGGCGGATCGCCTACACGCAGACCCGGCGAGGACGACTCGACCGCTCTGTATCTGATGAAGCCTGACGGCACCGACCGGCGCTGCCTGGTCGACACCGAAGGTCCGGACAGTTGGCCAGCCTGGTCTCCGGACGGACGCTTGCTCGCGTTCGTCGGGGGCGCAGGCAGTGTGGACCAGGTCTTCATCATCCGCGCAGACGGCACCGGGCTCAGACAGGTCACCGACTCCTCGTCGATCACCAAGGAGAGCCTGGACTGGTCACCCGACGGGCTCCAGATCGCCTACTCCGCTTCGGCGTCCGTGGACTCCGGACCCTTCTCCATCCATCTCGTCGACCTCGACGGGTCACACGACGAGACGATCGCCGAGACGCGTCCTCCTGACGTCGCGTTCGTCGAGCTTGGCGGACTGGTCGCCCGACGGGAAGACCATCCTCTACGCCGCGACGCAGGCGCCGGGAGCGGCTTGTGGACCATGACACCGGAGGGCCGGGACAAGCCCCTCTCCGCGACGGACCCGGGGACTTCGGCGGAGGCGCGGTCTACTCGCCCGACGGCACCAGCCTCGTCTTCCAAGCCGACCTCGACGGTGGCTGCATCTATCGAAGCGATGCCCGCGCGCGACACCTGGTGCGCCTCACCCAAGGTTGCTCGGAGGGTTTCGTCCTGGACTGGTCACCCAACGGCGGGTGGATCGTCTGGGCCGGAGGACCTCACGGGCCTGCCGACGCCGAGGTGATGGCCGCCGACGGCACCCAACGGCACACGATCGTCGACGATTCCTGCGTGGCCTACACCGCATGGCAACCCCGGCAGACGAGCTGACAACCGACCGGTTCGGCCCCTCCTGGCCCGCGGCGTCTCTGGCGTGAACTGCCGACCCTCGGCCACGAACCGAGGACAACCAACACCACAACCTCAAGAACAGGAGCAACCATGATGCAGTCGAGAACCCTCCGAGTCAGCATCGCAGCAGGCGCAGCCTTGAGTGCGATCGCCTTGACGATGTTTGCGGGGCCGGCCGATGCGACGTACGACGGCCAGTCGGGACGGATCGCATTCGGCGCCTTCACCGCCACTGACCGCACGCAAGCAGACATCTGGTCGGTCAACGCGAACGGCCAATACGCGCATCGGTTGACGGACGCTTCGGGACGTGACATCGTCCGTCATACTCCGCAGACGGAAGGCGCATCGCCTTCTGCAGCGACCGAACAGGTGCGTTCGAGATCTGGGTGATGGACGCCAACGGCAACCACGAGCGCCAGGTCACCGAGCTCGAGACCTATGCGGTGTTTCCTGACTTCTCACCGGACGGGAGCCAGCTGGTGTTCTCCGCAGAGCCGGACGGCGGCGGCACCACCGACCTGTGGCAGGTGCCCACCGACGGCGGGGAGCCGACCCAGCTCACTGACACAGCCGACACGATGGAGGAGTACCCCGTCTGGTCACCGGACGGCAGGACGGTGCTGTTCGTCCGCATCGCCGGCGACTTCTCCAGCGGCCAGTTGTGGACCAAGGACATAGCCACCGGTGAGGAGACCCAACTCACCTTCGACCCGACCTTCAAGGACCAGACCCCAGACTGGAGTCCGGACGGCACAGGCATCGCGTACGCAGCCGATGACGACATCTGGCTGATGGACTCCGACGGCAGCGCGCAGACCAATCTCACACACAGCCCGGCCGTGGAGTTCGGTGCCGCCTTCTCACCCGACGGGACCCAGATCGCCTTCACCGGATCCGGCGGCCCGGTCACCGCGGGGGAACGATACGTCCAAACCATCCACGCCGACGGCATCGGGCGCCGCGTCGTCGCCCCAACGCCTCGGCTGTTGCAAGCCGTGCCCGCTTGGCAGCCCCTCGGCAGCGCCTGAGCACACCGCGCCAGCCGAGCCAGCGCGAAGTCGATTCCATGCGCCAGGCGAATCTGGACCACGGTTGCCCAGTCCCTTGAGCGTCGTGCCCGCGTCAAAGTGGGCGGAAGGATGCAGGTCTTCGAGTCACCCGCGTCGCACCGTCCCGCAAGGCGAACCCCGAGCGGCGTTCCGATCGAGCTTGACTGTGTTGGCCGCCGGCGTCCCGCGGGGGTGTCGGATGCGGGACGCCAGCGGCCACCTCTAAGCCCGCTCGAGAGCGGCGAGCCGGGTGATGCGAGCCTCCTTGACGAGCCGGTACGACTCCTGGGCGATCGGCTGGTGCTCGGGCAGTGCCTGGTAGTGGGCGTCGGCTGCGTCGATGTCGCCAGGTCCGGCGTAGCCGAGAACACACACGAACCGGTCACTCGCCTCGTCGGCCCAGGCTCCCAGCAACGTGAAACCGCACCTCTCGCGCAATGGCAGGACGCGGGCCCACGAGCTCTCAAGGAACTCTGGCATGAGACCGGGATTGATGTCGTACTCGCGGAGGTAGACCTCCATGGGTCACTTCCGGTCCGCCCGCGAAGCACCATCGACGCACAGGAAAGTGCGGTCCTGGCAAGGCGGTGGATCCAGGTTCAACGGCGCGCTCGTCACGGTGAGCAATACGTAATCGGCGCCGGCAGGAGGCGACGGATCGCCTCGATCTGTTCGTCAACCGACAGGCCGAGGTGAAGGTGTACCTCGAACCCGACGATGCGACGTCCACCACCTCGCACGGCGAGGCGTTGCAGGTCGCCGACGCCCTGGCGTCGCTGGTCGACGGCGGACGGGCACCGTCGGGCACGGCAGGCGAGCCCGAGCCGGACCCCGATCCCGACCCCGAGCCCGAACCCGACGAGCCGCAATCGACCGTCGCCTCGGCGACCATCCGAGTCGTCGACGACGGGGGCGGGGCGTTGCCGTTCGTCATCGTCACCGTCACCGTCAACGGGGCGTCCTTGCAGACGGCCAAGAGCGGCGCCGACGGCGAGGTGTTGCTCGCCGACGTCGACCCCAGCCGCATCGTCGCCGTGGTCACCGGCTATCCCGGGCACCAGGACGGCATCGTCGCGTTCGACCTCGAGGCGGGTGACTCGATCGACGTCGACCTCGTGCTGCGCGCCATCCCTGCGTCAGCGGAACTGCCGCCGCTCACCGGTGTCATCGTCGAGTCGAGCGGGTTCTTCGTGCGCCAGCTCCCCGGCAGCACAGAGCAGATCCTCGGCAAGCTGCACTACACCTCCTACGACGTCACGGTGCTGGAGGCCAGGGTCATAGAAACGGACTGGGGGCCGAAGGACCTGCTCATCCCGAGAGGCGAGATCGACGACCTCTGGTACCGCGTCCGCTTCGCCCCCGACGCCTTCCTGCGCGTCGTCGACGCGTACGACACGGTGCTGCAGGTGGAAGGGGACATGGCGAAGATCACCGCCCATGCCGCAGCGCTGGCAGACCACCAGGGCACGGAGGCCTGGGTCGGGAAGGATGCGATGTCCGTGGTGGCGATGCCCTGGGACCACTTCCTGGAGCTGCTCCACGCGTTCGAGCTGACCAACGTCCTCGACACCCTGCCGATGCGGCTATCTCGCCTACGGCAGATCGGTGAGAACGCCGACGTGCCGGGAGACGATTCAGTGGGCTGTGCCCTCGTAAAAAACCCGATAAACATCACGGACCGGGAACCCAAGCCCGAAAAATGGTCCTTGTTGCTGGAATCCAAGCAGGTCGTGCTGGCGGACGGCGAAATCCTCGACATCCACCACTTCCTGCTCGGCGTCGACGGCCTGATCGACGACGGACGCAAGGGGGACGATCGCACGGTCTACTTCTGGCTCGACAAGCTGCTGGGGACGAAGAAGGCCCCCTTGCGGCTCGGCGAGAGCTACTCGGCGCTCACCTGGTCGGGCGACGTCGGAGCCGCCGTCAGCGACATGGTGCGTCACGAGAGCCCCGACTGGGAGGAGGCGGCTGCACGACGCGCACCCGACAAGAAGCTCACGCCCGGCGACCTGCGTGCCTTCTACTTCCGCACCCGGTGTCCGGACTTCGACCTGCTCGCCGACATCGACGCATGGGGCGCCTACAGGTGGATGCCCCATCGCGACGGCTCGGCTCACGACGCAGCGTTCCCACCGGTGAGCAGCATCTACGAACTGGTCACCAAGGTGTACGGCCCCCCTGGCCCGTGGACGCCGCACAACGACGAGTCGCGGCAGGAGCACCGCAGCAGAGGGGTGTGGGAGCTGCTCACCCACTATGGCTTCACCAACCCCGCTGCGCTCCAGGGGCAGGCGCAATCGGTCGACCTGATGGAACGCCAGCTGAGGATCTTCGCACCCACGTGGTGGCTCGTGAAGGAAGTCAAGGGGATGACCGTGTCCGAGTGGGGGAACTTCGTGGTGCCAACACCGCCACCGGGTGAGTTTGCGGAGATGGTGACGGAGTCGGGCCACCTCAACATGCTGTTCCTGAACTGGATGCAGCAGCTGGCGGCCACCGTCGGCCTCACCGTCCTGACCGGACCTCGACCTGGACCCCGGCCATCGAGCGCGGCAACGACATCGGCGCTGGCATCGGTGGCGCGGACGCTGGTCGACGCGCTGTACCCACTCCGCGACGCGTGCCGCAGCCCGGGTGCGTTCGTGCAGCTGCTGCGCGACCTCGGCCACGAGGGAGACGCCGATGCCGCAGGGCTGGCCGGGGTCGACGCCCTGGCGACGATCGCCGACCTCGTCGAGCGTGGCGAGCAGCTCGTCGAGCAACTCGACGACGACCCGGGGCTGGCGCCGATCGTCGCCGAGGTCGTCCTCCTCGGGCAGGATCTGCTGGCTGCGATCGACGCCCTGCGCGACGTCGACGGCGGCGCGCTGCACCCCACCCTCGACGACCCCGACCTGTGGCGCGACCTGGCCGAGGCGCTGCCCGGGCACCTGCTGGTGCAGCACCTCGAGGCGGAGCTGCCGCTCGTCTACGCCGCGCTGCGGGTGTGCGGGGTCATCGCCGAACACCCGACAGCCTCGGGCGGCACACGGGAGGTCGTCGTCGCCGAGCAGCTCGGAACCGTGGTGAGCGATCCCATCGCAGCCATCGCCGACCGGTACGGCTGGGGTGGGACGAGCGGGTTCGAGCACGCGCAGTTCCTCGACGACCTCGCCCTGATCCTCACCACGCTGGGGTGCGAGGTCCGCACCGGGCCGGCGGGCGAGGTCGTGCTGCCCTTCGTGTCGGGGTTCGGCGCCGGCGGGTTCATCGACGCCGGTCTCGCGCTTGCACCGCTGGCTCCCGGCACGGGTGGACAGGTCGACGGCGTGGCGATCACCAACACGATGGTCGGCAGTGCCGACGTCTCGCTGGAGATCATCGACGGCTGGTCGGTCGAGGTGCCGGTGAGCCTCAGCTCCTCCGGGGCGGTCGGGCTGGAGCTGAAGCCACAGGGTGCGGCGCTGCAGGGCGAGCTGCCGGGCGACCGCGTGACGTGGGCCCTCAGCGGCGACCCGGCGGAACCGTGGCGACTGCTCGGCGGGCTGATCGAGACGGGCGGCGTGGATGTGGAGCTGAGCATCGCCGGGCCTGCCGGCGACGCCGAGCTGGTGTTGGCGGCCGGCTGCCGCGACACGGCGATCACGCTGAGCCCGAGCGACGGGGACTCGTTCCTGCAGGACCTGGTGGGCGCCGATCAGCTGCGGATCGAGCTGTCACCTCGTCTGGAGTGGTCGTCGCGGAGCGGGTTGGCGATCGAGGGCACGGTGGGGTTGGACGTCGTGATCCCGCTGACCCTGCGACTCGGCCCGCTCCTCGTCGAACGGCTGCACCTGCGGTTGACCGGAGGCACCGACGGGGCCCGACTGGAGGCCGGCGTCGACGCGACGGCGCAGATCGGCCCGATCGTCGCCACCGCCAGCGACATCGGTGTGGCGGTCGAGCTGGCACCGGCGGCCGACCGGTCCGGCTCGCTCGGCGCATTCGACCTACAGCTGGCGTTCAAGCCACCCGACGGTGTGGGCCTGGGCGTCGACCTCGGGGTGGTGTCGGGCGGCGGCTACCTCTACATCGACGCCGACGCCGGCTCGTACGCCGGTGTGCTCGACCTCGAGGTGCTCGGCGTCGGGGTCTGCGCGGTGGCGATCATCGACACCAAGCTGCCCGACGTCGACGGCTGGTCGATGTTCTTCGCCTTGTTCCTCGACCTGCCATCGATCCAGCTCGGGTTCGGGTTCACGCTCACCGGCGTCGGTGGCGTCGCCGGGATCAACCGGGCGATCGACGTCGACGCCCTCGGATCGGCGGTGCGCTCCGGTTCGCTCGACACGATCCTGTTCCCCGAGGACCCGATCGCCGACGCCCCGATCATCATCGAGGAGTTCCGGTCGATCTTCCCGCCGGCCGACGGCAGCTACGTCTTCGGACCGATCGTCAAGATCGGCTGGGGCACGCCCAGCGCTGATCGAGGCCGAGCTCGGCATCATCATCCAGCTGCCCGACCCGCTCGTCATCGTCGTGCTCGGGTTCGCTCAGCGCGGTGTTGCCGAACAAGGATCTCGCGCTCGTCGCCCTCAACCTCGACGTCGCCGGGGCGATCGACTTCGAGGCTGGGACGCTGGCGATCGACGCCAGCCTGCACGACTCGCAAATCGTCGGCTTCGCCCTCTCGGGCGACATGGCGCTGCGCGCCGAGTTCGGCAACGCCCAGGCGTTCCTGATGTCAGTCGGCGGGTTCCATCCGCGCTTCGACCCGCCTGGCGACTTCCCCGACCTTCGCCCGGTGACGTTCGGGATCACGGCCGGATCGGTGCTGCGCATCGATTTCATGTCGTACTTCGCGCTGACGTCCAACTCGGTGCAATGCGGAGCCGACTTCACGCTCGACGCCGACGTGATGGGCTTCGGCGTGTACGGCTCGTGCGGCTTCGACGCCCTCATCCAGTTCTCCCCGTTCATGTTGATCACGTCCGTCGAATTCGAGGTCAGCATCACGGCCGCTGGCGTCGACTTGATGGGCGTGAAGCTGTACGCCTCGGTCGAGGGGCCGAACCGTTGGCACGTCATTGGCACGGCACGATTCGAGGTCCTCGGGTTCGGCAAGGACATCCGCGTCGACGAGCTGATCGGGTCGAAGGAGAGCGAGCCGGCGGTCGAGGCAGCCGAGGTGCTCGAGGAGCTGATCGCGGCGCTGGCGACCGACGACGCCTGGCGGGTGATCGAGGCCAACGACTCGGCCGTGACGTTGCAGGAGATCGAGGACCCGAACGCACCGCTGATGGCGACACCCGACTCGGTGATCGAAGTTCGCCAGACCCTCGTGCCGCTCGGCATCGACATCGAACAGTTCGGCAACGCGCCGGTCGGCGATCACTCGACATTCGAGCTGACGGCCGTCGGACTGGACCAGTCGGGAACGCTTGATGATTGGTTCGCCCCCGGCCAGTTCTTCGAGCTGGGCAACGACGACAAGCTCGAGGGGCCGGAGTTCGAGCTGATGCGCTCTGGCATCCAGTTCGGCGGCGGCGCGCCGATCGCCGGCGAGGACGTCGGCGTCGACACTGGCTACAAGCCCTTCATCATCGACCCGGAATTTCCCGAGGAGGAGACCTTCCTCGGGATACACCTCGGTTGTCTACGACCTCACCGGGGTCTCCAAGACGGCTCATACGCAGAGTGGATTCACTGCCGTGCAGACGGAGCTGGTGGGGACAACCTCACCGAAGTACATCGTCGTCGACGATGGCGGGGCGACCGTCACCAGCACGACGACGTGGTCGGCGGCCTACACGGCCAGCACCGGGCGCAGCGACCTC
Source organism: Ilumatobacteraceae bacterium (assembly GCA_963772825.1). Taxonomy (GTDB): domain Bacteria; phylum Actinomycetota; class Acidimicrobiia; order Acidimicrobiales; family Ilumatobacteraceae; genus Desertimonas. The sequence continues at coordinate 15,324 of CAVYYX010000021.1, forward strand.
CACATCGAACGAGAACTGGCGATTAGCGCGTGAGCGACAAGCACTTCCTTCCGTGGATGCGGGTCGGGCTGGCGGCGAGCATCGAGGGCGACGGCAACGGGTCGGCCCTCATCCAGCCCGCCGTCGATGTGGTCGTCGACGACGGCGTCCACCCCGTGTCCGGCCCGCAGATCCAACTGCGCGGACCAGGCGACGTGCTCGCCTTGAACCCAGCAGAGATCAAGCGACGCGTGCCCGAAGCCGGGGCGGTCGGTGCGGAGACCAACTACTTCTGCGCGGTCGAGTTCTTCGCTCCCGACCTGCCGTGGCGATACACGCCGACGGCGGTCACGGACGGGCAGCTGCCGCCCTGGCTCGTCCTCGTCGTCGTCGAGCTGGGCGACGGTGTCACGCTGTCCTCCGGCGGCCGGCTCCCCGTGCTCAGCGTCGACTCGCCGGCCGATCATCTGCCCGACCTCGCCGACTCGTGGGCCTGGGCCCACGTGCAGTCCGCCGTGCCGATCGACGGCTCGTTTGCCAAGGCCTACGAGGCCGACCCGACGGCGTTCACGTCTCGCCTGCTGTGCCCCAGGCGACTGCGGGCCGACACCAGGTACACGGCATGCCTCGTGCCGGCGTTCGCGTCCGGCCGGCGGGCTGGACTCGGCCTGTCCGTCACGGCGAGCGCCGAGCTGGCGTGGACCTCGGCGAAGGTCGAGCTTCCGGTGTACGACTCGTGGGAGCTCACCGCCGGCGACCGCTTCGACTTCAAGACGCTCGCCAAGCGGATCAAGCCGGCCGAGCTGCCCGAGGACGTCGGGTTCCGCGACCTCGATCTCACCGACCCCGGTACTGGGATCCAGCCGATCTCGACGCCGGCGACGTTCGTCGGGGCGATGCACGCCCCGACCGACAGCATCGACTACTGGCACGACGAGGACGACCGCGACCAGTTCGAGAGTGATGTTCGCAAGCGACTCGTGAGCAGCGCTCCCCAGAGCGGCCGCGAAGGCGCGGCGTACGACCCGCTCGTCGACGACCCTGTCGTCACGCCGACGGTGTACGGCGCACCGCAGGTCGGCACGAGCGCCGTCCCCGAAGCGGTGGAAACCACGCGCGGCTGGTTCGAGGAGCTCAACATCGCACCTCACCACCGTGCCGTCGCCGGGCTCGGGGCCGAGGTCGTCCGTGCCGATCAAGAGTCGTTGATGGCGGCGGCATGGGAGCAGTCACGGGCCGCCCTCGACGTCAACCGACAGCTCAATCGGGGCCGGCTGAGCACGGAGGTGGCGGCTTACACGGAGCGAAAGTGGGCGACGCTCGACGACGCGACGGCCGTTTCGATCGCAGCCCCGGCGTTCGTGTCGATGCGCGTCGGCGGCTCGACCGCGAAGCGTCTCGTCGTCGACGGCGAGGCGCCGGCGGCGTACTTCGGTGCGGCGTTCCGGCGACTCGGCCGCACGAACGGCCCGCTGTCGACACGGGTGACGGTGCTCGCAGCCCAGTCACCGGCGATCGCCATCACTCGCGCCGTGCTCCAGACCTCGGCGCCCGAAGCCGACTCGGTCGTCGATCCGTTGTCGACCGCCTACCGCCAGAGATTCCTGCCGGCCGGCATGGATTGCGGCGCCGACGCGGTGGAGTCGTCGTCGCCGGTGATCGTGGCCGGTGGCGACCGCCCCCGCCGCCGACCAGGGCGGGGCAGGTCTGATCGACCGCCGACCGGCCGGCGGCGCGACGTGCCGATCGAGGGCAATGGCGCGGTCGCACGAAAGGCGGCGACCACCACTCTCGAGCTCGAGCCGTTCGAGTTCGAGGTCGAACGGCCGGTGACGGACGGGCGGATCATCACCACGGTGCCGGACTCGGGCGACATCGGCTTCGACCTCGCCGCCACGATGCGTGCCGCGGTCCAGCCGGTGGCCGCGATCCGTGACTCCGTGCGCAGCCTGCTGGTCGTGCCGTCCACGGTCTGGGAAGCGGCTGTCGATCCCGACCCGTGTCGGCTTGCAACCACGGTTCACGGACCCGATGTACGAACGGGTGCGGGCGCTGTCGGTCGACTACCTCGTCCCGGGCGTCGGGTCCGTGCCGAACAACACGCTCAGCCTGCTGGAGATCAACCCGGCCTACATCGAGGCCTTCCTCGTCGGCCTGAACCACGAGATGAGCCGGGAGCTGCGCTGGCGGGAGTATCCAGCGGCGCTCGGTCAGACCTGGTTCCAGCACTTCTTCGACAACGTCGACCCGGCAGGGGCGGTCGATGTCCGCCCGATCGACTCCTGGGTGGAGACGCTCCGCTCGGCCATGAGTACACCCGGACGCGCGGAGTCGAACCGGACGGCGATGAAGGGGCGGCCGGCCTCGTCGTTCTGATCAAGGCCGACCTGATCCGCAAGTACCCCGACGTCCGCGTGTACGCCGTGCCGGCCACGATCGACGGGGAGGGCGAGCGGGTTCCCGTCGAGGGCGCCACGCCCGAGTTCCCGAGCTTCGTCGGGACGCTGCAACGCGGCGTCAACTTCTACGGCTTCGACACGCTCACCGAGGGGAAGGCCCGCGGCGACGGCGCGGACAACGACGGATGGTTCTTCGTGCTCGAGGAGGAGCCGCGGGCCATGCGCTTCGGCCTCGACCGCGGCAAGGACGGCCAGAAGGGCGAGCTCCCCGGCTCGTGGGACAACCTGGCCTGGGCGCACCTGGCCACGGAGGGCGGCGTCGTCCCGTGGTTCTGCTCGATCGAGCCCGCCGAACCAGGAGTTCGCCCAAGAGGAGGACCTCGGCACGGGCCTCGAATGGGGCGACGACGCTGCCGTGATGGCGGCGATCACGTTCCGCCGGCCGATCCAGGTGTTCATGCACGCCTCGGCCATGCTCCCCCTTGGAGGCAGCAGTGACTGACGACCGATCGCCGCGCCGAGTCGTGACGACGAAGGCCCGATCGACTTCAACTTCCCACGTGGGCCCGAGTGGGTGCCGAAGAACCCGGGCGCCGAGATCGAGCCGGCCGGCGGCGACCGCTTCGATCTCTCCGCCTGGCAGCCGAGCATCCCGGCGCTGCTCGTGCCGATCCGCCTGGAGACGAAGTACGCCGACGACGAACTGCGCATCCGCATCCTGCCGGACCGGATCTCGGTGCAGGGCGCCGCACCGGCGTCGGCGGGCGAGCTCGAGGAGGCCCGCGACTTCTGGGTTCGCTACCACGCCGCCAAGAGCCCGGAACAGCGCACGGCGACCTGGCGGCAGTACGCCCGGCGGCTCGGATCGACGAGGGCCGGCTTCGTCGCTCGGCTCACCCGACCGACGCTCGGCGCCAACGGCCAGCTCAGCTTCCCGAAGCTCGTGCCGGAGACCGACGGGACGGCGTTCGCATCGCTGCTCCCGGACCGGTGGCTGGCCACCGGATGGGTCGGCGACAAGGTCGCCTTCCAGGAGTTCAGCGACCCGGTGACCGGGCCGCTGGCGGTCAGCCCCGACCCGCGGCGCCGACGACGACGCTCGGCCGCTCCGGACTGCGGATCGACCCGGCGACCGCCTGGCTGTTCGACTACGAGGAGGCGCTGGAACGCGGCATGGCGATCACCGTGCCGCTCACCGGGACGGCGGCGATCGCTGCCGACGGAGTCACGACGTTGGTCGTCATCGGCGTCGAGGAGGCCCAGCGTCCGATCAAGGCGGCGGCAGAGTTGCAGGCGCTGTTCGAGCAGCACAGCCAGTCGGCAGGGCTCGCCTTCGTTCCCCAGGGCACCCCGACGAACAACACCGAGACGGTGGCGTCGGGATACCGGCGTGTGGAGGCCGAGCTGGCCGACCTCGAAGCACGCGAGCTGGATGCCTACGTGCCCGATGCCGACGACAACACGACGAGGCTGGCCAGCGCTCTCGGCTTGTCCGGCGCCGAGCTGTTCGGGCGGCTCGCCCACGGGTCCGACCGGCAGCACCAGACAGCGCGAGACATGCGCATCGCATTGTTCGAAACGGTGTTCGGCTCGTTCGCCCGCTCGACCTCGAGGTGCTCGGCGTCGGGGTCTGCGCGGTGGCGATCATCGACACCAAGCTGCCCGACGTCGACGGCTGGTCGATGTTCTTCGCCCTGTTCCTCGACCTGCCATCGATCCAGCTCGGTTTCGGGTTCACGCTCACCGGAGTCGGCGGCGTCGCCGGGATCAACCGGGCGATCGACGTCGACGCCCTCGGATCGGCGGTGCGCTCCGGTTCGCTCGACACGATCCTGTTCCCCGAGGACCCGATCGCCGACGCCCCGATCATCATCGAGGAGTTCCGGTCGATCTTCCCGCCGGCCGACGGCAGCTACGTGTTCGGCCCGATCGTCAAGATCGGCTGGGGCACGCCCAGCGCTGATCGAGGCCGAGCTGGGCATCATCATCCAGCTGCCCGACCCGCTCGTGATCGTCGTGCTCGGGTTCGCTCAGCGCGGTCCTGCCGAACAAGGACCTCGAGCTCGTCGCCCTCAACCTCGACGTCGCCGGGGCGATCGACTTCGAGGCCGGGACGCTGGCGATCGACGCCAGCCTGCACGACTCGCACGTCGTCGGCTTCGCCCTGTCGGGCGACATGGCGCTGCGCGCCGAGTTCGGCAACGCCCAGGCGTTCCTGATGTCCGTCGGCGGGTTCCATCCGCGCTTCGACCCGCCGGGCGACTTCCCCGACCTGCGGCCGGTGACGTTCGGGATCACGGCCGGATCGGTGCTGCGCATCGACTTCATGTCGTACTTCGCGCTGACGTCCAACTCGGTGCAGTGCGGGGCCGACTTCACGCTCGACGCCGACGTGATGGGCTTCGGCGTGTACGGCTCGTGCGGCTTCGACGCCCTCATCCAGTTCTCCCCGTTCATGGTGATCACGTCCGTCGACTTCGAGGTCAGCATCACGGCCGCCGGCGTCGACTTGATGGGCGTGAAGCTGTACGCCTCGGTCGAGGGGCCGAACCGCTGGCACGTCATCGGCACGGCACGATTCGAGGTGCTCGGGTTCGGCAAGGACATCCGCGTCGACGAGCTGATCGGGTCGAAGGAGAGCGAGCCGGCGGTCGAGGCAGCCGAGGTGCTCGAGGAGCTGATCGCGGCGCTGGCGACCGACGACGCCTGGCGGGTGATCGAGGCCAACGACTCGGCGGTGACGTTGCAGGAGATCGACGACCCGACGCACCGCTGATGGCGACACCCGACTCGGTGATCGAGGTTCGCCAGACCCTCGTGCCGCTCGGCATCGACATCGAACAGTTCGGCAACGCGCCGGTCGGCGAGCACTCGACGTTCGAGCTGACGGCCGTCGGACTGGAGCAGTCGGGAACGCTCGATGATTGGTTCGCCCCCGGCCAGTTCTTCGAGCTGGGCAACGACGACAAGCTCGAAGGGCCGGAGTTCGAGCTGATGCGCTCTGGCATCCAGTTCGGCGGGGGAGCGCCGATCGCCGGCGCGGACGTCGGCGTCGACACCGGCTACAAGCCCTACATCATCGACCCGGAATTCCCCGAGGAGGAGACCTTCCTCGGGATAGACCTCGGTTGTCTACGACCTCACCGGGGTCTCCGAAGACGGCCCACACGCAGAGTGGATTCACCGCCGTGCACGACGGAGCTGGTGGGGACGACCTCGCCGAAGTACATCGTCGTCGACGATGGCGGGGCGACCGTCACCAGCACGACGACGTGGTCGGCGGCCTACACGGCGAGCACCGGGCGCAGCGACCTGCACATCGAACGAGAACTGGCGATGAGCGCGTGAGCGACAAGCACTTCCTCCCGTGGATGCGGGTCGGGCTGGCGGCGAGCATCGAGGGCGACGGCAACGGGTCGGCCCTCATCCAGCCCGCCGTCGATGTGGTCGTCGACGACGGCGTCCACCCCGTGTCCGGCCCGCAGATCCAACTGCGCGGACCAGGCGACGTGCTCGCCTTGAACCCCGCCGAGATCAAGCGACGCGTGCCCGAAGCCGGGGCGGTCGGTGCGGAGACCAACTACTTCTGCGCGGTCGAGTTCTTCGCTCCCGACCTGCCGTGGCGATACACGCCAACGGCGGTCACGGACGGGCACCTGCTGCCCTGGCTCGTCCTCGTCGTCGTCGAGCTGGGCGACGGTGTCACGCTGTCCTCCGGCGGCCGGCTCCCCGTGCTCAGCGTCGACTCGCCGGCCGATCATCTGCCCGACCTCGCCGACTCGTGGGCCTGGGCCCACGTGCAGTCCGCCGTGCCGATCGACGGCTCGTTCGCCAAGGCCTACGAGGCCGACCCGACGGCGTTCACGTCTCGCCTGCTGTGCCCCAGGCGACTGCGGGCCGACACCAGTTACACGGCATGCCTCGTGCCGGCGTTCGCGTCCGGCCGGCGGGCTGGACTCGGCCTGTCCGTCACGCCGAGCGCCGAGCTGGCGTGGACCACGGCGAAGGTCGAGCTCCCGGTGTACGACTCGTGGGAGCTCACCGCCGGCGACCGCTTCGACTTCAAGACGCTCGCCAAGCGGATCAAGCCGGCCGAGCTGCCCGAGGACGTCGGGTTCCGCGACCTCGATCTCACCGACCCCGGTACTGGGATCCAGCCGATCTCGACGCCGGCGACGTTCGTCGGGGCGATGCACGCCCCGACCGACAGCATCGACTACTGGCACGACAAGGACGACCGCGACCAGTTCGAGAGTGATGTTCGCAAGCGACTCGTGAGCAGCGCTTCCCAGAGCGGCCGCGAAGGCGCGGCGTACGACCCGCTCGTCGACGACCCTGTCGTCACGCCGACGGTGTACGGCGCACCGCAGGTCGGCACGAGCGCCGTCCCCGAAGCGGTGAAAGCCAAGCGCGGCTGGTTCGAGGAGCTCAACATCGCACCTCACCACCGTGCCGTCGCCGGGCTCGGGGCCGAGGTCGTCCGTGCCGATCAAGAGTCGTTGATGGCGGCGGCATGGGAGCAGTCACGGGCCGCCCTCGACGTCAACCGACAGCTCAATCGGGGCCGGCTGAGCACGGAGGTGGCGGCTTACACGGAGCGAAAGTGGGCGACGCTCGACGACGCGACGGCCGTTTCGATCGCAGCCCCGGCGTTCGTGTCGATGCGCGTCGGCGGCTCGACCGCGAAGCGTCTCGTCGTCGACGGCGAGGCGCCGGCGGCGTACTTCGGTGCGGCGTTCCGGCGACTCGGCCGCACGAACGGCCCGCTGTCGACACGCGTGACGGTGCTCGCAGCCCAGTCACCGGCGATCGCCATCACTCGCGCCGTGCTCCAGGCCTCGGCGCCTGAAGCCGACTCGGTTGTCGATCCGTTGTCGACCGCCTACCGCCAGAGATTCCTGCCGGCCGGTATGGATTGCAGCGCCGACGCGGTGGAGTCGTCGTCGCCGGTGATCGTGGCCGGTGGCGACCGCCCCCGCCGCCGACCAGGGCGGGGCAGGTCTGATCGACCGCCGACCGGCCGGCGGCGCGACGTGCCGATCGAGGACAATGGCGCGGTCGCACGAAAGGCCGCGACCACCACTCTCGAGCTCGAGCCGTTCGAGTTCGAGGTGGAACGGCCGGTGACGGACGGGCGGATCATCACCACGGTGCCGGACTCGGGCGACATCGGCTTCGACCTCGCGGCCACGATGCGTGCCGCGGTCCAGCCGGTTGCCGCGATCCGTGACTCGGTGCGCAGCCTGCTGGTCGTGCCGTCCACGGTGTGGGAAGCGGTGTCGATCCCGACCCGTGTCGGCTTGCAACCACGGTTCACGGACCCGATGTACGAACGGGTGCGGGCGCTGTCGGTCGACTACCTCGTCCCGGGCGTCGGGTCCGTGCCGAACAACACGCTCAGCCTGCTGGAGATCAACCCGGCCTACATCGAGGCCTTTCTCGTCGGCCTCAACCACGAGATGAGCCGGGAGCTGCGCTGGCGGGAGTATCCAGCGGCGCTCGGTCAGACCTGGTTCCAGCACTTCTTCGACAACGTCGACCCGGCAGGGGCGGTCGATGTCCGCCCGATCGACTCCTGGGTGGAGATCGCTCCGCTCGGCCATGAGTACACCCGGACGCGCGGAGTCGAACCGGACGGCGAAGAAGGGGCGGCCGGCCTCGTCGTTCTGATCAAGGCCGACCTGATCCGCAAGTACCCCGACGTCCGCGTGTACGCCGTGCCGGCCACGATCGACGGAGAGGGCGAGCGTGTTCCCATCGAGGGCGCCACGCCCGAGTTCCCCAGCTTCGTCGGGACCCTGCAGCGCGGCGTCAACTTCTACGGCTTCGACACGCTCACCGAGGGGAAGGCCCGCGGCGACGGGGCGGACAACGACGGATGGTTCTTCGTGCTCGAGGAGGAGCCGCGGGCCATGCGCTTCGGCCTCGACCGCGGCAAGGATGGACAGAAGGGCGAGCTCCCCGGCATCGTGGGACAACCTGGCCTGGGCGCACCTGGCCACGGAGGACGGCGTCGTCCCGTGGTTCTGCTCGATGAGTCCGCCGAACCAGCAGTTCGCCCAAGAGGAGGACCTCGGCACGGGCCTCGAATGGGGCGACGACGCTGCCGTGATGGCGGCGATCACCTTCCGCCGGCCGATCCAGGTGTTCATGCACGCCTCGGCCATGCTCCCCCTTGGAGGTAGCAGTGACTGACGACCGATCGTCGCGCCCAGACGTGACGACGAAGTCCCCGATCGACTTCAACTTCCCGCGCGGGCCGGAGTGGGTTCCGAAGAACCCGGGCGGCGAGATCGAGCCGGCCGGCGGCGACCGCTTCGATCTCTCGGGCTGGCAGCCGAGCATCCCGGCGCTGCTCGTGCCGATCCGCCTGGAGACGAAGTTCGTAGACGACGAGCTGCGCATCCGCATCCTGCCCGATCGGATGTCGGTCCAGGGGGCCGCCCCGGCGTCGGCGGGCGAGCTCGAAGAGGCACGCGACTTCTGGGTTCGCTATCACGCGGCCAAGAGCCCGGAGCAGCGCACGGCGACCTGGCGGCAGTACGCCCGGCGGCTGGGATCGACGCGGGCGGGCTTCGTCGCCCGGCTGACTCGCCCGACGGTCGACGCCAAGGGTCAGCTCAGCTTCCCCGAGATCGTGCCGGAGACGGACGGCCCGGCGTTCGCCACACTGCTCCCGGACCGGTGGATGGCTACGGGATGGGTCGGCGACAAGGTCGCCTTCCAGCGGTTCAGCGACCCGGTGACCGGACCGCTGGCCGTCAGCCCCGACCCGACGGCGCCGACGACGACGCTCGGCGGCTCCGGCCTGCAGATCGATCCGGCGACGGCCTGGCTGTTCGACTACCAAGAGGCGCTGGAACGCGGCATGGCGATCACCGTGCCGCTCACCGAGACGGCCGCGATCGCTGCCGACGGAGTCACGACGTTGGTCGTCATCGGCGTCGACGAGGCCCAGCGCCCGCTCGACGCGGCCGCGGAGTTGCAGGCGCTGTTCGAGCAGCACAGCCAATCGGCGGGGCTGGCCTTCGTTCCCCAGGGCACCCCGACGAACAACACCGAGACGGTGGCGTCGGGCTACCGGCGCGTGGAGGCCGAGTTGGCCGACCTCGAAGCGCGCGAGCTGGATGTCTACGTGCCCGATGCCGACGACAACGCGACGCGGCTGGCCAGCGCCCTCGGTTTGGCCGACGCGGAGCTGTTCGGGCGACTCGCCCACGGGTCCGACCGGGAGCACCAGACGGCGCGGGACATGCGCATCGCCCTGTTCGAGACGGTGTTCGGCACGTTCGCCCGTCAAGTGCTGGCGACCCATGACACCGACAGCTCGGTGCTCGGGCCGGGACTCGGTGACCTGACCATCGACGCGTTGCGTTCCTGGTTCGTCACCTGGCTCACCGGAGGCGCTCCCGTCCCGAGCGTGCGGATCGGCGATCAGCCCTACGGAGTCCTGCCCGTGATGACCCGCGCCGACGTCGACCATTCGACCCTGACGAAGCAGCGCATCGCCAGCTTCATCGACGTACTCATCGAGGAGTGGCGGCATGCCCGGAGCTCCGTCGCCGTGCTCGACCACAACGCCACCGACGCCCTGCAAGACAACCCCGCGGTCGACGACGCCGAGGCGCGCGAGCTCGTCACCACGGTGCTCGCCAACAACCCCCACCCCCGCCGCCTCGCGGTGCGCTCGGCCAACGACTGGAGCGACCAGCCGCGGCCGATGCACGAGTTCCCGGGCGGCATTGCCGCGAGGACGGCGACAACCGAGGCGCTGGCGGCCGACGACCTCGGCGGCTCCGATGGCGGCGACCCGGGCCCCGATCTTCCCGAGCTGATGCCGATCCTCGGTGGGTTCCGGTGGGAGTACGACAACGCCATCGACACCCTCAACACGTACTTCGCGCCGAATCTCAAGACGCTGCTACGACGCGATGCTGCAAGAGATCGTCCCGGCGGGGGTGGACATCGACGAGCACATTCCGACCGGCCCTGATCGGCGGATCGACGGCCCGGCGCGCCACGAGCTCGACCTCGAACAGCTGCCGAGACGTCGACCGAAGCCGACATCCGCGGGATCGAAGCAGCAGATCGAGGTCTGGACGCAGATCTCAGCGTCGCTCGGCGACCCATTCCCGGGCGAACAATGGACGTCCGCAGAGACTCCCGAGGAGATGGACACGTTCGCCGACGACATGATCGAGCGGTTGGAGGCCCACGAGCTGCGCCAGCGGCCATTGCGCTGGCTCGACGTCCCTGGACTCGACGGCGTGCTCGGCCGGGACGACCTCCAGCTGCTGCTCACCAGCTTCTCGTCCGGCGAGCGCCTCTGGCAGCGGGCGACGGTGCAGGACGACGAGCCGCCCGCCGGGATCACCAGCGCCGTCTACCTCGCCAATCTGAGCGAGCGGGCGTGGGCGGACTCGGCGATGACCGACCGTATCGTCGGCGGGCCGTCCGACTTGCCCGACGAGATCGAGATCCCTCGCGGGCCGTTCCCGAGGGAGCTGCTGCCGCCGGAGTTTCTCGCCGCCGCGCCGCTGTTGTATCAGCTCATCGAGTCGACGTTGGCGCAGTCCACTGACCGGCAGGAGCTGAGCGAGGCGCTCGCCCGGCTCGCTGCCGTGGATCCGGTGGAGCTCGACTGGATGCTCCGCGAGACGCTCGGGCTCGGGAGTCACCGGCTCGACGCCTGGCACACGAGCTTGGCCACCGAGCGACTGTCGGCGATGCGCTGAGGGCGACATCGCCGGCCGGGGTTGTACGTCGGGTTCGTACGGGTTCGTGCTCGACCTCGACAAGTCCGGGCCACGTCCGTCCAAGGGGTTCATCCATGCTCCTTCGCTCCCGCATGCTGCGTCGGCGGCCGTCCTGCGGTCCGGCTGGCTGTCCAGAGGCAACAACGACAACGAGTCGCCGGCGGCCATCGACCTGGCGAGCGGCCGAGTCCGCCAGGCCGACTGGATCCTGTCGGGTGTGCGCCACGGCCAGGACCTCGGCGACCTCCTCGGGGCCGAGTTCGAACGGTCGGTGCACGATGCATTCCTCGATGTCGCGATCCGCCCGCTGCGCGCCGCGGTCGCCGCAGCCGACGGTCTCGGCGACGCGGCGCTCGACGTTCCCGTCGACGGTGTTCGATTGCTCGATCTGCACCGGGCCGGCGAGCTCGATGCCACCATCGACGGCCTCGCCCTCGCAGACCGACGAGAAGGGTCGACCTCGTCGACCTCCTCGGCGCCCTGGAATCGACGTTCGACGCAGTCGACGACGTCACGACGTTCGAGATGGTCCACCACCTCGTCGTCGGCAACCTCGACCGTGCCGCCGCAGTCGTCGACGGGATGGGTCCGAACGGCGGGCGGCCGCCCGAGCTGACCGGTGTGCGCACACCTCGGGATGCCCTCACCATCGACACCCGTGCCCTGGTGCTGATCGACGCCTCGTCTTCGAGCCGTGGCCGCGGCTGGGCCGGCGGCACGCGTGACCGCTTCGACCCCGAGCTCGACGCGTGGGCCGCCGCCGTGCTGCCACCGCCCGCCGACGTCGGTTGGCTGGCCACGACGGCCAAGGGCGACACCGTCGAACTGCGGCTCGAACGCGCTGGCGGTCTCGGCGCTCGACGCATGCGTGCTCGCCAGCGACGACCCGGCCTCGATCACGCCGGCGCTTCGCCGCCTTGCCGAGCTGGCCAACCCGCAGCACTCACTCGTCGCCCATCGCCCGAGCGAGGGCGGCGCCGCGCCGGTCACCCTCGCCGAGTTCCAGCTGCTCGCTGTCGAGCTGAAACGCGTGATCCAGGAGTCGACGCCCGCCGACGGCTCGTCCGTCGCCGTGCCGGGTGGCGACGTGACCGCTGCCCCGGACGCGCGCGAAACGATCGGCCGTGCCTCAGACGTGCTCGACGACGTGCTCGGGACGTTCGACGCCGTCGCCGGCGGCCAAGGACTGGGCGAGCACTGACCGTCGAGCAGCAGGCCGACCTCGCCCGGCTCGGGATCGTGCCGTCGCCGGTCGCCGACCCGGCCGCCGACTTCGCATCGGTGCGGTCGCGGCTTGCCCGCCGCAGCAAGGGCGCCGACCGCGTCGAGGCAGTCGACACGATTGCCGGGATGCGGGCACCGGGTCGCCCAGCTCACCGGGGTGGCCGTTCCGCTGCTCGTCCCGTTCCAGCTCCCTGAGCCCGGCAGCGGTGTCGAGTTCTCCGCCACGCTCGCCGGCGTCGACGAGATCGACGACTGGTTCGACGTCGTCGCCAGCGTGCATCCCAACGTCGGCACGCTGTGGCGAGCCCTCCAGCTCGGCGGCCTGCTCACCGAGGCGGCCCCGACGCTGGCCGCCGGGCAGGCCCCGCTGCTGCCGGACGACTCGTGGGCCGCGCTGCACCGGCCGACGCCGGGCACCGGCGGACGTGTCGCCGTCGCCGCCGTCACACACGGCAGCGTCGGACCGGCAGCCCCGGTCGTCGGTCTCGTCATCGATCGGTGGTCGGAGCGGATCCCCGGTCCCGACCAGGTCACCGGCGTGGCCTTCCACTTCGACGCGCCGAGCACGGAGGCGCCCCAGACGATGCTCCTCGCCGTCACGCCGGAGGGTCGACCGTGGAGCGCCGACCTCGTGCTCGACACGGTGCTCGAGACGATCGAGTGGATGCAGCTGCGCGCCGTGGCGATCGATGACCTCGGCGACTACGGACACGCCCTCCCGACGTGCTTCGCGCCCGGCCGGTTGGAAAGCACCGAAGTTGTGGAGGTGGCGCCGTGATCGGCCCGTGGGATCGCATCGAGGGCTCGTCGCGCGACGACGAGCTCGACGCCGGCGTCGAGGCCCGGGTCGCCGATCCGCTCTGGATGCTGGCTCGCCAGTGGCAGGTCGGCGAGTTCCGCGGTGACGACGCCGGCAACCCGATCGCCGCCCGCATGGAGTGGCAGGCCACGGCGTTGCGCTCGTATCGTCCGGGCGACGACGGCACGTTCGTGCCGATGCCGACGACGCAACCGCTCGAGCGCGTCGTCGAAGCGGCTCCGCCACCGACCGAGCGGTGCGGCTCGACTGCACTGGTCGTCCCGGCTCGCCGCCCAGCTCAGCCGCCGCCTGGTGCGCGACGGGCACGGCGACGCCGTCGCCGCGCTGGCCGAGGCCGGTGCCTTCGAGCTTCCCGCCGACGACGCCGTCGCCCTCCCAGGCGCCGGATCGACCGCCACCGAGCTGCTCCGCCGGCGCAGCTTCGACGGCGCCGCCGTGCTCGCCGCTGACGACGCCACGATCGGCGCGGCGCTTGCCGGGCTGCCGGCGACGTCGCGAGACGAGGTGCTCGGCGTCATCGCGCAAGTGGCAGGCGGCGACGAAGGCGCGTTTCGCCACGCCGCCACGCGACACCTGGGACGACACCCGCCTCGAGCACCGCTTCTCGATCACCGCCGGCACCGGCGACTCCGAGGTCGTCATCACGGCCACCGAGTACGCCGGTGGGCACCTCGACTGGTACAGCTTCGACGTCGAAAGGCCGCGAGGAGGCACGGGCACCAAGCCGCCGGTACATCGATGTGCCGCCGGTCGTCGACATCCCGCCGATCGTCGTCCCGCGGCCCGCCGAGAAGGTGACGGCGATCCCGACACCGGTCCGCTACGCCGGGATGCCGGCGTCGCGATGGTGGGCGTTCGAGGAGGGCGACGTTCACTTCGGCGACATCGCCGCGGCGCCGGGCGACCTCGGTCGGCTGCTCCTCGCCGACTACGTCACGGTCTACGGCAACGACTGGTACTCGATCCCGCTGCGCCTCCCGCTGGGCACCGTGTCGCAGGTCCTCGACCTGAAGGTGTACGACACGATGGGCGGCGGGTCTACTTCGATCGTCCACGCCGCGCTCGGCCGACGAGCGCCGGCCCGGCCAACGAGCGTTCCGGTTGTACGAGCTGAGCGGCGACCCGTCGGTGAAGGCGGACAAGGCCCCGCTGCTCCTCCTGCCACCGTCGCTGTCGGGCGCTCAGGTCGGTCCGATGCTCGAACGCGTCGAACTGGTCCGCGACGAAGCCGCCAACCTGGCCTGGGGGATCGAGCGATTCGTCGAGGGGCCGACCGGCCGTGCCGTCGACCGGCTCCAGCACTGGCGCATGGCGACGCCGCCCGCTCCGGCGACCGGCGACGACAAGCAGCGTGTCGTCGACCCGCTGGGCGATGACGACCTCCAGCCGCCGCCGAAGGACGGGCAGGGGCTCCCGCTACCGCCGATCGAGCTGCCGCCGGATCGTCCGAAGCCGACCGACGACGACGGAGTACACGCCGACGTCGGAAGCGTGGCGCTACCGGTTGGAGTCGACGGCCCCGCCGTTCTGGGTCCCGTTCGTGCCCAGGCGGATCGGCAACGGCGCCCAGTTCCGCCTGCGCCGCGCCCGCATGCAGGAGTGGGAGCTCCTCGACCGGTCGGTCACCGGCGCCAAGGGCGAATTGCTGCAACCACGACAGCCAATGGTGATCGAGGAGGAGGAGGTGCCGCGGGGCGGGGCGACCCTCGAACGACGGTGGCAGACGGCCCGCTGGACCGACGGGTCGTTGCACGTGTGGCTGCAGCGCACCAAGCGACTCGGTCACGGCGAGCGCTCCAGCGGCCTGCGCTGGGACTCCCTCGAAGACCTCCCCGACCGCAGCGGTCGCCCCTGACCCTCCATCTGGGGAAGATCGGTGTCACCGCCCCTTCCGGGGAAGATCCGAGTCAGCGTCTGACACGGATCTTCCCCAGAAGCTCGGTTGACACGGATCTTCCCCAGATGGCGGGCGGTCAGGGGGCGTCCGCTTCGGCGGGGGTCGGGAGTTCATCGCGCTGTTGGAGGATGACTCCGGCGAGGACGAGGGCGATGCCGGCGAACTCGACGCCTGACGGCACCTGGTCGAGGCCGATCCACCCGAACCCGACCGCCGTCACCGGCAGCAGGGCGAGGAGCACGGAGAAGCGGCGTACCGGGATGCGCCGCAGCACGTGCTGGTCGATGCCGTAGCCGATGGCGTTGGAGAACACGCCGACGAGCAGGCAGCCGACGAGCAGGCGCGGCGTCGTGAACACGTCGGCGCTGCCCGGGGCGCCGATCGGCGTGATGACGACCGCTCCGATCGCCAGGCCGAGGCCGAGCCCGGCGACGCCCCGGCCGATCTGGGCGACGTGCGAGCCAACCACGATGTACAACGCCCACATCGCCGAGGCGGCGAGGATCCACAACAGGCCCACCACGTTGTCGCCGACCTCGAGCCCACCGAGCACGATGACGCCTGCGGCGGCGAGCGCCAGCGCCACGGCGTTGCGGGTGGTCCTGGTCATCGCCGCGGCGACGGCGATCGGGCCGATGAACTCGATCGCCACGCTCTTGCCGAGATCGGTGCGGGCCAGCCCGAGGAAGAAGAACGTGTTCATCAGCGCTGTGGCGATCCCGAACACTGCAGCGGCGACGACCTGGGGTCGTGTCCAGTGGCGCAAGGCGCCGGGCGAGATGACGATCAGCACGACGGCGGCGCCGGCGACCCGCAACCAGGCGACGGTCTCGGGGGCGACCTCGTCGAACAGTAGGACGGCGATCGTGGCGCCCGTGTACTGGGCAATCGCCGACAGCACGAACAGCGGCTCGGGAGCCGCCGTGTCGAGGTAGCGCGGAGCCGGAGGCGCGGCACGAACGGGCGGTGAGCGGGCTATTCGAACAGCTCAGGGTCGGACGCGCAGATGTCCTGCCACAGCGGCTGGAAGCTGAACCAGCCGGCGAGCGGGAAGGCCGTCTGCTCGCGCGTGTAGGTGGCGAACTCGTGGCTGATCTTCTTCGGCTCGCCCGCCGCCATCGCCAGCAGCTGGGCGTGGCACGAGCGCTCCATCGAGATGAACCAGAACGCCGCCTCGTCGACCGTCTCGCCGACCGTGAACAGGCCGTGGTTCTGGTGGATCGCCGCCTTGCCGGTGGGGAAGGCGGCGGCCAGCTCCTTGCCGGCGTCGACGTCGAACACCACGGCGCCGCCCTGGGCGGCGATCACGGTGTGGTCCTCGTAGAAGATGCACGAGTCCTGGGTCAGCGGGTCGAGCGGGATGCCCAGCGAGCTGAACGCCTTGCCGTGCACCGAGTGCGAGTGCGCCGCGGCGACGACCTCGGGTCGGGCCTGGTGGATCGCCGAGTGGATCACGAACGCCGCCCGGTTGACCGGGGCGTTGCCCTCGACGACCTCGCCCTGGTGGTTGACGAGGAGCAGGTCACTCGCCCGCATCTGGCGGAAGCTCTTGCCGAACGGGTTGACCCAGAAGTGGTCGGGGCGCTCCGGATCGCGCACCGTGATGTGCCCGGCGACGCCCTCGGCGAAGCCGAACCTGCCGAAGATGCGCAGCGCGCCGGCGAGCTTGGCCTTGCGGTGGGCCCGCTCGTCGGCGACGTCGTCGAACGTCGGCGGACCGAGCACGGCGGCGCCGAGGGTGGCCCCGGCGATCTTCGCGGCGGTGTCGTCGGCGACGGTTGGTGACTCGGTGATGGCCATCACCCCACGTTACTGCCGGCCAGTTCGGCGTCCGGCGGGGCCTCGTCAGTGGGGAGGTCGAAGACTGCGAGGTAGTACTCGGCGGTGTCGCACAGGACGTGCACGTCGGGGTCCTCCTGCTCGAAGCGCGGGAGGATCTCGGCGGGCGTCACCCACAGCTCAGCGCCGCCGAACGCGCAGCCGACGCCGACGAACGCCAATCGACGTGTGGCGGCGGGCAATGGCGGCAGGACGGGCACCTCGGCATCGGCCGGAAGGATCGCCGTCAGCGCATCGGCGTCGTCGGTCAGCTCGACGGCGCTCACGTTGCCCGGATTGTCGAACCCGGCCAACCCGAAATGGACCAGCTCGGCACCGTCAGTTGACCCCAGCGGGGCGTCGGCGGCGTCGACTGCCAGCACGGCGACCGTCGTGTTGGCGACGACGCACTCGATCGGCTCGGGCACGTGGCCGGGGGCGAGCATCGCCAGATGGCCGTCGTCGAGACGAACCAGTCCGGCGGCCTTCGCCGGGGTGCAGGAGACGTCGATGATCCCGACGAGAACCACCTTGCCGTCGGGGATCTCGGCGATCGAGTCGACGACCTCGTCGGCCATCGTCGGGTCACGTCCCTCGGCCAACAGTTCATCCGCTCGGGCGAGGTCCTCGCCGCTCGCGAGGCGCAGGATCTGCGTGTCGTAGAGGTTGATTCCCGACGTGCCGGACACGATGGCGAGCGTCTCGAACGGCACCGGTTCGCCCTTCGGCGGGTCGCCGGCAGCCGTCGCGGACTGAGCGGTGGCGATGCCGGCGACGATCGCCAGCGCCGTGACAACGAGTCGAGGTGTCGGGTTCACGCGACGTTTGACGTCGCCGGCCTCACGATCGGTTCCAGCGGGTCACCACTTGCGGCGCTTGGCACACGCGATGATCGCTCCAGCGAGGGCGACGAGCGAACCGAGCACGACGACCACCAACCCGGGGCCGATCTCGGCGTCGAAGAACGGGATGTCGGCGAAGTCGCTGTAGTCGGCGAGCTGGGCGATGGCGACGAGCAGGCACAACGCCGCGGCGACGATGCCGATGATGGCGATCGGCAGGATCCGCTTCGCCGCCAGCGTGGTGATCCCCATGCCGAGGAGGATGAGGGCGAAGAACATCACCCCGCCGCCGAGCGCCGCGTCGTCGGGTCCCTCGTCGAAGCCGTTGATCGTCGTGTCGGCGATCGTCAGCCAGGGCAGGAAGCAGCCGATGGCGGCGATCACCGCACCGGCGATCATCAACCCGCCACCGATCGGCGACGCCGGCCGCGGCGGCTTGGTATCGGCGACGAGAACCGGCGGCGCGCCAGAACCTGGAGTTGGGTAGAAGCTGGCCGGTGTTCCGTAGCCCACCGGCGGCCGGCTCGATGGCGCGCCGGGCGGTGGGGGCGGCGCCGACGGTCGAGCGGGCGGCGGGGGAGGTGGAGTGCCAGGCGGCGGTGGTGGCTGCCACGGCGAAGGGTCGTTGGACGACATGGCGGCGATGCTAGGCGGGTTGCGCAGAAGTCTGGAGGTTCACCTCCGATGCGAGCGACGAGGCGCCAGCCGAGGAGCGGCCAGCAACGGCCTGCGTGGCCGGGGAACGCAAATTACGTGGCGGGCGCGGCTCGGGTTGACCCGCCGGGCCTCGTCAGGCATCTTCGGGTAGACGGGTGGCCACGGCGCGTCAGGGATGCCGGCGGCGAGGTCGTTCTCGTAACGCTCGACGAGCGGGGCGATCGAGTTGGCGTGCTCGTCGATGGCGGCCCACGGGTCGCCGGCGGCAGCGATCCGCCCGGGCACCGACTGCACCGTGAGGTCATCGGGATGGATCGCCGGCAGCTCGTCCCACGGGAACGGCGTCGACACCTGCGCTCCGGGTCGGGCCCTCACGCACCACGCCCCGAACACCGTCTTGTGCGGGGCGTTCTGGTTGAAGTCGATGAACACCCGCGCCCCGCGCTCTTCTTTCCACCACTTGTCGGTGATCAGGTCGGGCCGCGCCGTCGCGAGCGCCCTGGCGACCGACACGGCCGCCTGACGGGTGCCGAAGGAATCCCATCCCGGCTCAACCCGGGCGTAGACGTGCAGCCCGCGGTTGCCCGTCGTCTTGATGAACGACGTGATCCCGTTGTCGTCGAGGAATCGGCGGACCTCGGCCGCCGATTCCTGAACCATCGCGAACGTCACGCCGGGGGACGGGTCGAGGTCGATGCGCAGCTCGTCGGTGCTGTCCGGGGCGCTGGCGCGGTACGGCCACGGATGGAATCCGAGGCAGCCGAGATTGGCGGCCCACAACACGTGGGCGATGTCGGCCATCACGATCGCTCGCGAGGTGGTGCCGTTGGGCGTCGACACGATCGTCGTCTGCAGCCACTCCGGGGCGCTGTCGGGAATCCGCTTCTGGAAGAAGTTCGAGCCGGCCACGCCGTTCGGGAAGCGTTGCAACAGCGTGGGCCGATCGCCCACCGTCCGCATGATCGGATCCTCGACGGCGAGGTAGTAGCGGGCGAGATCGAGCTTGGTGATGCCCGGCTCGGGGAACATCGGCTTGTGCGGGCTGCTGATCTCCACGGGGTGGCCGGCGGCAAGCAGCTCGACCGGTTCGCCGAAGTCCTCGTCGCTTGGCCATGCGAACACCGAGTACGTGGATCGATCGGCGTGCCATCCTTGACAGTTCACGGGATGCCCGGCGAGACTGCTGTCCGGGCACATGTCCGCTCTGCGGACAGGGGGGACCGACAGGAGCACGATGACCACGACCACTTCAGCACCGACCACCTCGGCCACGGCGAGCGGCGGCGACCTCGTCGCCGGCGCCAAAGCGCTCCAGCCGTTGCTGCGCGAGCACGCGGCGGCGGGTGACGACGCCGGCGAGCTCAGCGCCCCGGTCGTCGACGCGCTGCACGAGCACGGCCTGTTCGGCATGTGGGTGCCGGCGCCGCTGGGCGGCACCGAGCTCGATCCGCTGTCGTCGCTGCTCGTGATCCAGACGCTCGCCGAGGCCGACCCATCGACGTCGTGGGTCGTCATGGCCGCAGCACTCGCCACAGGGACCGGCGGTGCCTACCTGTCCGACGAGGCCGTCGCCGAGATGTTCGGCGGACCACGCTTCCCGGTGGTCGCCGGGCAGGGGACGCGGCCCGGCTCAGCGGTGATCGACGGCGACGGCTACCGGCTGTCTGGGTCGTGGAGCTTCGCCTCCGGCATCAAGCACGCCCAGTGGATCCACACCCTCGGCATCATCGAGGACACCGGCCAACCGAAGATCTTCGTGCTCCCTGTCGAGAAGGCCCAGCTCATCGACAACTGGGACGTCCTCGGGCTGCGGGCCACCGGCAGCATCGACTATGTCATCGAGGACGTCTACGTGCCGGAAGGGTTCACCCACTTCGGCCCCGCCGAGAAGGCCGAGCGGGGTGGCAATCTGTTCAACCTCGGGATCATGCACTTCGCCATGATCTGTCACTCGGGATGGGCGCTCGGGGTGACGCGGCGGATGCTCGACGAGCTCGCCGCCCTCGTCCAGTCGAAAGCGGGTCGACCCGGAACGCTCGCCGACAGCAGTGCCTTCCACACCTTGTTCGGCGAGGCCGAGGCGAAGTGGCACGCCGCCCGGGCGTTCATCTACGACACGTGGAGGGGCGTCAGCGACACGATCGCAGGTGGCGACGCGCTGAGCCACGAGCAGCGCACGATGACCCGCCTCGCCCTGTACCACGCCACCTGGGCGGCGGAGGAGATCAGTGTCGCGGTCTACCGGGCAGCGGGGACGACGGCGCTGCGGTCGGGCGTCCTCCAGCAGTACTTCCGCGACATGCACGCCGGGACCCAGCACGTCACGTCGGCGCCTGGGGCGATCGAGAACTGCGGACGGGACCTCGCCGGGCTGGCGCCCGGGCACGAGTGGCTGTACATGAACCTCGTCCCGTCAGCCGGCGGGAGCTGAGTCGCCGCCGCGTCGTCACTCGCCGCCGACCTCGATCAACACCTTGACGGTCTCGTGAGGATGCTCGTCGAGCTGGCGAAACGCCTCGGCGGCATGCTGCAACGGGAGATGGTGGCTGATCAACGTCTCGACGGTGGCCGCGTGGCGCCGCACGAGGTCGGCAGCAGCGACGAACTCGTCCAACCGGCAACAACTCGTGCCGAGCACGTCGATCTCCTTGAGCGGTAGGACCCCTGGGTGGATCGGCGCCGATTCGCCCGTCAGGCCAACGACGACGACGCGCCCGCCGTGGCGAACCGCGGCGATCGCCGTGTCGAGGACGGCAGCCCGACCGGTCGTGTCGACGATGACGGGTGGTCCGTCCGAACCGCCGTGTTCGGCGATGCGGGCCGGCAGGGCATCGTCGCCGGCCCAGTCGGCGGCGAACCCCCACGAGGCCAACAGCTCACGGCGGGTCGCCACGGGATCGAGCACGAGCACGTCGGCACCGCGATCGGCCGCGGCGAGGGCGGCGGCGGCCCCGATCGGGCCTGCGCCGAGCACCACGACGTGTTCGCCGGCGGCGACACGGCCGCGGTTGATGGCGTGGACGGAGACCGCCACCGGTTCGATGAGCGAGGCTTGGCGCGCCGACAGCTCGGGAGTCGCCACGAGGTTGACCGTCGGCACGAGGAAGCGCTCCTGCAGCGCACCGTCGTCGTGGACGCCGATGATCCGCAGCTTGGCGCAGACGTTCGGTCGTCCGTCCCGGCAGGTGTGGCAGACGCCGCAGGGGAGCATCGGCCACATCGCGACGCGATCGCCAGGTTGCAAGCCGGAGCCGGCAGGGTCGACCTCTTCGACGATCGCCGAGAACTCATGACCCATGATCCGCGGCAGCAGCCCGACGTGTGAGTCGCCGAGCTCGTCGCGGTAGAGGTGGAGGTCCGATCCGCAGATGCCCACCGTCTCGACCCGCACGACCGTGTGGCCGGGGCCCGGTGAGCCTGGCGCCGGCCGATCGGCGACCTCGACGCAGCGAGGTCGTGTCGTCACGGCGACCTTCATCGTGGCGCGGCTTTGGTGTCGGAAAGGAAGGCGATCACCTCGTCGGCGACGAGGTCGGGTTCTTCGAAGTACAGGGCGTGCCCGCACTGGGGGAGCACGCGCAGCTCGGCGCCGTCGATCGCCGCGGCGTACGCCTCGCTGTGCGCTGGCGGGATGATCACGTCGACCTCCGGGGTGATCACGAGGGTCGGGGCGGTGATCCGCGACAGCCGGCCCGGCAGTTCCGGGTTGTGCAGGAACGGGTCGGACGCGTAGCGGGCGAACGAAGCGGCGTCGCGCTCGGCCTGGGCGGCTGCTTCTGGCGGCAGCGGGGCGGCCAGCATCGCGTCGGCCTTCGCCGGATCGAGGAACAGGGCCCGCACGATCTCGTCGGGCCGCATCGTGAACAGGTCGGCCGGAGGAGCTTCCGGGATGAGGATGCCTGGCGGGGCCATCAGCACGAGGCGGTCGATCCGCTCCGGCGCCGTGCTGGCGATCTCGGCGGCGAGCCACCCACCGAGCGAAGCGCCGACGAGGTGTACCCGGTCGAGGCCCAGCGAGTCGAGGAGCGACAGGTAGTGCTCGACGAGCGTGGCGATCGAGTCGACGCCGTCGAGTGCCGGGCTCGAGCCGAAACCGGGGTGGTCGGGGGCGATCACGTCGAAGTGCTCGGACAGCCGCTCGAGGTACGGGTTCCACATCCCGGCGCCCCCGGCGGCGTGGAGCACGAGCACCGGGGCTCCAGCGCCCTGGCGGAACAGACTGGTCGCCCCGAACCGACTGCGCGCCTCGCTCGGTGATGGTCCAGCGGTCGTTGGGTCTGGGCGGTGCCCAGGAGTCTCGTCTGGGCGGTGCCCAGGAGTCTCGTCTGGGCGGTGCCCAGGGGTTTCGGTGTTCGTCACGGTGGTGCTCCTGAGGTGGTCGATGCGATGCGTTCGCCGAGGTAGCCGGACAGGATCAGCTGGTGGTCGGCGCGCAGCTGGTCGGCGGGGGCGTGGATCACCAGTTCGCCGTGGGAGAGCACGTACCCCCGGTCGGCGACGGCCAAGGCGATGTGGATGTGCTGCTCGACGAGCAGCACGGCGCAGCCGCTCTGTTCGGCGTAGCTGGACACGACCGGCATCAGGCGTTCGACGATCACGGGAGCGAGCCCGAGCGACAGCTCGTCGACCAGCATCAGCCGCGGCTTGCGCGCCAGCGCCGTTCCGAGCGTGAGCATCTGCTGCTCGCCACCCGACAACAAGCCGGCCCGTCGATCGCGCAGGGCCGCCAAGGCAGGAAAGTACGTGTAGGCGAGGTCGGCGTCGAGCCGCTCGCCCCGGTACCCCAAGCGGAAGTGCTCGGCGACGGTGAGGCCGAAGAACACGCCGCGTCCCTCGGGAACGTGGGCGATGCCGAGCTGGGCGCGGGCGGCCGGCGATTGCTTGGCGAGGTCGTCGCCGTCGACGCGGATCACGCCGGCCATCGGGTGGATGCAGGCCGGAGATGGCCCGCAGCGTGGTGGTCTTGCCGGCGCCGTTCGGGCCGAGCAGGGCGACCACCTCGCCGGCCCCGACGTGCAGGTCGAGGTCGCGCACGGCGACCGCTGCGTCGTAGCCGGCGGAGAGCCCTTCGAGTTGGAGCACCGGGGTGGCGGTGGCGCTCATACCGGCGCCCTCCAGCTCGCCGGCCGCCGACCCGAGATAGGCGGCGACCACGTTCGGATCGAGGCGCACCTCGGCGGGCGTGCCGGTGGCGATCACCTTGCCGAACTCGATCACGACGATCCGGTCGCAGATGCCGAGCACGAGGCCCATGTCGTGGTCGACGAGCAGGGCCGGCGTGCCACGGTCGACGATCTGGCGCAGCTGACGACCGAACACCACCGACTCGTGGGCGTCGAGGCCGGCGGCCGGCTCGTCGAGGCACAGCAGCTTGGGGCGGGCGGCCAGCGCTCTGGCGACGGCGACGAGCTTGCGCTGGCCCTGGGTCAGCTCGCTCGGCGTGGCGTTGGCGAAACCGCCGAGGTCGAACACATCGAGCGCCTCGTCGATCGAATCGGAGTGGGGGACCGCCCGGGTGAACACCTCCTTGACCGTCGTCCACGCCGACGGGTGGACGGCCGACACGGTGAGGTTCTCGCGCACGGTGAGGTCGTCGAACAGCTCGATCGCCTGCCAGGTGCGCGCCATGCCCTGCCGGGCGCGGGCGTAGGCGCGCAAGCCGGTGACGTCGGTGCCGTCGACGGCGACCGTGCCGAGGTGCGGCACGAAGCCGGTGATCGCGTCGATGAACGTCGTCTTGCCGGCCCCGTTCGGGCCGATCAGCCCGACCAGCTCGCCGGGCTCGACTTCGAGGTCGACGTCGACGACGGCGTGCACGCCCCCGAACGACACCGAGATCCCGCGGGCGGCGAGGAGCGTCATTGATGCACCATCGACCGTGTGCGGCGATCCAGCGGACCGTCGTGCTCGCCATCTCGCCGGCCTCGCCGCTCGCCGCGGCCGCCGCCTTGGCGCGTCTGGCGGCCGTCCGCTTGCGGTAGGTGGTGCCGGCGATGCCCTCGGGGTTCTGGATCAGCGTGACGATCAGGATCACGCCGCCGACCAACAGGGTCCAGTTGCCGGAGATGTTCAGCGCCTCTTCGATCGTGTACGGGATCAGCCCCTCGGTGACGACGAGCCCGCCGACCACGGCGCCCGACACCATCGTGATCCCGCCGATGTAGGCGAAGGCGACGAACCCGAGAGCGATCAGGATGCCGAACCGGGCTGCGCTGACCGAGCCGAAGTTGTAGGCGTACATCCACCCCGCCGTGCCGGCGATGAACGACGAGATCGCGTACGCCGTGACCTTGACCCTGGTGACGTTGATGCCCGCAGCCGCGGCGGCCCGCTCGTTGGCCCGCACCGAGAGCATCTGCTGGCCGAGCACGCTTCGCCGCAGACTCGCTACGAGCAGGCAGAGGGCCACGACGACGGCCAGGAACAGGAAGCCGAGCACCGGGCTGGGCACCTTGCCGTCGAGCCCGCGGAACCCGGCGTTGGAGCCGAGCCGGATGCCGAACAGCTCGGGCTGCTCGACCGGCGAGCCGGTGCTGCCGCCGCCCCACCGGCGGTTGGCGTACCCGAACTGCTCGATGGCGACGACACCAGCGAGCGTGACGACAGCGAGGCTCACCCCGCGCACGCGCAACGCCGAGATGCCGAACACAAGGCCGATCATCACCGCCGCGGCCGAGCCGACCAGCGGTCCCCACGGAAACCCGATCCCGGCCTTGGCGGTCATGTGCGAGACGGCGAACCCGGCCACCCCAGCGAGCGTGACCTGGGCCAGCGACACCTGGCCGACGAACCCGGTGATCACCACGAGCGAGAGGCACACGACCATCCCGACCATCGACACCATCAGCGCCTGGCGGTAGCTGAACGGGAGCACGATCAGCAGTACGACACCGACCGCCGCGAGCGTCAGGGCCGGGACCGCCATGCGCCGAGGCCGCGGCGCGAACGGCAGGCGCTTCTCGACCAGCTCACCGCGCGACGGCAGGCGCCCGCCGCGCAGCGACAGGGCGATCACGAGCAGCACGAACGTGAGCAGGGCCTGCACGCCGGGCATCGGATT
This sequence comes from Ilumatobacteraceae bacterium, assembly GCA_963772825.1. Taxonomy (GTDB): domain Bacteria; phylum Actinomycetota; class Acidimicrobiia; order Acidimicrobiales; family Ilumatobacteraceae; genus Desertimonas. Next base: position 40,776 of record CAVYYX010000021.1, read on the forward strand.
GCCCTTGTCGGTCGGGAACCACCGCAGCGTGGCCACCCACGTCATCAACGACTGGCCGATGCCGACCGCGAACCCGGCGACGGCGGCGATCCACAGCGAGTTGAACCCGGCGAACAGGGCGGCGGCGAGCGCCGGCACGATGAACAGGACGAGGGTCACCGAGTCCGCCTGGGCGAGTGGGGCGGCGACGATGCCCATCGCTCCGGCGATCGCCGAGGCGAGCAGCGTGTTGGCCATCGAGAGCTGGTTGGGCGACAGCCCCCTCAGCATCGCGGTGACCTCGTTTTCCGACGCGGCCCGGGTGGCCAGCCCGAACCGGGTCCAGCGGAACAGGGCGCCGAGTGCCAGGGCGATCAGCACCACGACCCCGGCCATCCAGAACCTGTTGACCGGGATCGAGTTGTCGAACACCTCGACGATCCGCACGGGGAACACGCTCGGGATCTGCCGTGGCGCCTCGCCGAACCACAGGAGCATCGTGGCCTGAAGCACCAGCAGGATGCCGAGCGAGGCGACCAGCTTGGCGAGCGGCGACGACGTCCGCAGCGGCCGGAAAACGAGAAGTTCGCTGAGCACGCCCACGAGCACGGCAGCCACCATCGTGATGGCGACCGCCGGGACGGTGGCGAACTCGGGACCGAAGTGACCGGTCCGCAGCGCCCAGAACCCGAAGGCGGCGACCATCGACACCGCACCGGTGGACAGGTTGATGATCCCCGAGCCGCGGTACGTGACGACGACCGCCATGGCGATGCCGGCGATCACGGCCCCGCCCCCGAGGCCGAGTAGCGCGAAGAGGGCAGCGTCCTGCATCAGCTACTCGACCTTCGGGTCATGGAAGTCCCGACCACGCGGGCCGAAATGAGCGCGAGTTGTCGGGACTTCCTGCATCGACGTGCGTCAGAGGGGCGACTCCCATCCTTCTGGCGGTGGCAGGAAGTCGCTGGCCTGCTCGAACGCGCCCCCGGTGTACCGGTAGAACTGCGTGTGATCACCGCAGTTTCCGGGCGCCTCTGGGTACTTGCCGCACTCGACGACCGGCGAGCCGAGGATCAGCGGGCCCTCGAAGGCCGCCATCTGCTCGAGGATCGTCTCGGTGCTGATGTTGTCTGGACCGATCGCGTTGAGCCACTTGGCGAGCGTCATCGCCTGGCCGAAGCCGACCAGCACCCACGGGTCGGGGATGAACTGCTCCTGGCCGATCTCGGTGAGGAACGCCTGGTACGGCACGACCGCCGGGTCGGTGGCGTCGGAACCGAGCGACGTCGTGATCGCGTAGTACCACTCCGGGAAGTCGCCGAGCCCTTCGATCGTCGCCGGGTTGAGGCACACCGGGCTGGCGAGCACCTTCTCGTCGGGGATCCCGAGCGCCCGCTGGGCCTCGGCGAACTTGACGCATTCGGGCTGGGCGATCACCGGCATCACGATGTCGGCGTCCTGCGCCCCCGCGGCGAGCAGCGGGACGGTGAGGTCGGGCGTGTTCTGCGGGTACGGCACGACCTCGATCGGGATGCCGAGGGTCTCGAACGCCGACGCCTGCCCGGCGGCGGCATCGGACTGCGTCTCCTCCGAGTAGATCAGGGCCGCCGACTCGACGCCGAGCACGTCGGCGGCGAACGAGGCGAACGGGGCGAGGATGTACACCGCACCGCCGTTGAGCACGGCGGCGTTCGGCTGGGTGGTGTCGACCGGGTTCACCGACACGCCGTGGACCACCGGCTTGGACTCGGCGAGGGCGGCGTAGAACGACTGCGTGCCGGTGACCGTCGGACCGCTGATGACAGCGACGATCGAGTCGTCGTTGGCGAACTCCTGGCCGCACTGCTGGCCCTCTTCCTCGGCGTTGGCGATGAAGCACTGGACGATCTCGATCGGGCGGCCGCCGATGCCGCCGGCCTGCTCGTTGATGAACTGGACGGCGAAGTCGACACCGTCGTCGTGAACGCCGCTGACGACGATCGACCCGCCGTCCTGGTTGATGTAGCCGATCCGGATCGGATCGCCCGAGGCGGCACCACCCGGTCCACCCACGTAGCCGAGGAAGTCGGTGACCTTGCCCTCGGCATCGGGTGCGGCCGATGGCTCGGTGGTCGCCGAACCCGCCGGAGGCTCCGTGGTCGCCGATGCCGAGGTGACGGGCGCGGCGAGCACGCCGACGGCCGCCAGCAACACCAACCCCCGTGAAGCTCGCCGCTTGTGTGACACCCGGGCGCTGAAGTGGCCGCTGATCATGTCGTTTACCCCCGTTGTTTGAAGCTCCGAAACGACGTCGCCATGTGGCCGTGCCGGCCCGCCGACGCCGCGTCCCCGGCCACACAATCCCAGGATGACGGCCTCGTTGTCAACCGCTGTGCGGACACCTGTCCGCTCTCGGGACGGTCACCACCCGAGTTCTGAAGCGCGCCCGAGTGCGGCAGGACCCCCTGTGGCGCGCTCCGGCACTCGGGTGGAGGGTGTCAGTTGTGGTGGAGTGCGGCGTTGAGGCCTTGCCACGAGCCGGCCTCGCGCGGCCGTAGCTCGACGGCGCCGGTCTGGCTGTGGCGGATGAACGTCATCGCCGAGATCCCCGAGAGCTCGCGACCCTTGACGACTTCGCCGTCGGGCAGACTTGACGAGCGTCCCCGCCGTGACGTAGAGGCCGGCTTCGACGACGCAGTCGTCGCCGAGGCTGATGCCGATGCCGGAGTTGGCACCGAGCAGGCAACGCTCGCCGATCGTGATGCGGTCGGTTCCGCCACCGGACAGCGTGCCCATGATCGACGCGCCGCCGCCGACGTCCGAGCCATCGCCGACGACGACCCCTTGGGAGATCCGCCCTTCGACCATCGACGTGCCAAGCGTGCCGGCGTTGAAGTTGCAGAATCCCTCGTGCATCACCGTCGTCCCCTCGGCGAGGTGGGCACCGAGGCGGACCCTGCTGCCGTCGGCGATGCGCACGCCGCTGGGGACGACGTAGTCGATCATCGGCGGGAACTTGTCGAGCGCCTTGACGCTGACCGCGCTGCCGGCGGCCCGCCGGGCGAGCACGACGTCGGCGAGATCGGCCACGGCGACCGGGCCGAGGTCGGTCCAGGCGACGTTGTTGAGCAGTCCGAACACGCCGTCGAGGTTGATCGTGTTGGGCTGGGCCAGGCGGTGCGACAAGAGGTGCAGCCTGAGGTAGACATCTGCCGCAGACGTCGGGGCGGCGTGCACGTCGATGGTCAGGCGGATCGGGCGGATCGTGACATCGCGAACCTCGTCGCGACGGTCGCCGCCGGCGAGGTGCACGTCGACGTCGTCGGGGCGCATCCTCGCCGAACTCACCCCAGCCGAGCCAGCGGAACCAGGCGTCGAGCGTCTCGCCACGACGGTCCTTGGTCTCGAACCCAGCGCCCCAGGCGGAACGCGACGTCATTGCGTTCCCCGGCCACGCCACATACTGCCTGCGCAGGCGCGCCGGCGTGCTCCGCTGGCGCTCCGCACGCCTACTTCGGTGGACTCGACGGGCGGCGGTACGTCGCTCACTGCAAGTCCTCACGCGGCTCTGGCCGCAACGTCGGGAAGAGGATGACGTCTTTGATGTTGTGGACGCCGGCCAGGAGCATCACCAAGCGGTCGATGCCCACGCCCAATCCGGCGGTCGGCGGCATCCCGTATTCCAAGGCGCGCAGGTAGTCCTCGTCGAGGCTGCCCCGGTCGAGATCGCCGGCGTCTCTCGCCTTCTGCTCGTCCTCGAAGCGCTGCCGCTGCTCGACGGGGTCGTTGAGCTCGCTATAGCCGTTGGCGTACTCGCGGCCATCGATGAACAGCTCGAAGCGGTCGGACACCTCAGGGTCTGCCGGATCGACGCGAGCTAGCGGGGACACCTCGACCGGGTGACCGGTGACGAACGTCGGTCGCCCGATGGTGTCCTCGCACAGCTTCTCGAAGAGCTCCTCGATGAGCTTGCCGGAACCCCACGACGGCTCCCAGCGCACGCCGTGCTCCGTGGCGAGCTCGCGCATCGCCTCCGGCGGCGTCGACGGGTGCACGGTCGTGCCGACGGCTGAGGAAACGGCCGCGGACATGCCGAGCCGCGGCCACCGTTCGGCGAGGTCGACCTGTTGGCCGGCGATGTCGATGACCGTCGTGCCGACGGCGTCGCGCGCCGCGTTGACGACCAACGCCTCGGTCAGCTCCATCACGTCGGACACGTCGCCGAACGCTTGGTACGACTCCATCATCGTGAACTCGGGGTTGTGGGTGGCGTCCATCCCCTCGTTGCGGAACGTCCTGCCGATCTCGAAGACCCGGTCGAAGCCGCCGACGATGAGCCGCTTGAGGTGCAGCTCGGTGGCGACGCGGAGGTACAGCGGCAGGTCGAGCGTGTTGTGGTGGGTGACGAACGGCCTGGCGTGGGCGCCGCCGGGCTCGACGTGGAAGATCGGTGTCTCGACCTCGACGAACCCGCGGTCGAGCAGTGTCGTGCGGAAGCTGGCCATGACGGCATGGCGGATCTCGAACACGCGACGGGCGTGGGCGTTGACGGCGAGGTCGGCATAGCGCTGGCGATAGCGAATGTCGGGATCGGCGAGTCCGTGCCACTTGTCGGGCAACGGGCGAATCGCCTTGGCCAGCAACTCGAGGTGGGCGACCTTGACGGAGATCTCGCCGGCGCGTGTTGTCATCACCGTGCCGGATGCGCCGACCCAGTCGCCGCGGTCCAGCGCTTTGACGTCGGCGAACTCGTCGTCACCGACGACCGCCTTGGAGACGAACAGCTGGACGTCGACGCCGCGATCGGCGACGGTGAGGAAAACGAGCTTGCCGGTGTCGCGCTTGAGCATCACGCGACCGGCGATCGAGACGGCGATGTCGGTCTCCGCACCTGCACCGAGGTCGGCGCCGAGAAGGCGTACGTCGGCCGCGCTGTGCGTGCGGTCGAAGCGGTACGGATACGGCTGGCGACCGACGGAGCGCAGCTCGTCGACTTGACGCTGCCGCCGGGTGCGCTCGGCGGAGAGGCCACTTCCAGACGTCGCGGTCGTGTCGGGATGGTCACCGTCGGGCACGGTGCGCGACGGTATCCGGTTTCCGATCTGGGCGGCCTGCGATCCATCGTCCGATCTGGGCGGCCCGCGGTCCGGATTCCTGGCGTTTGGCCGCCCAGTTCGGGCTGTGCCATAGCCTGACCGTCGATGGCTACCCGGTTCCTCATCATCGGCGGCGGGCCGGCGGGGAACACTGCGGCCTCGTTCGCCGCCCGACTCGGCGCCGACGTGACCGTCGTCGAGCGCGAGGTGATCGGTGGCGCCGCCCACCTCCTCGACTGCATCCCGTCGAAGACGATGATCGCCACCGGCGGGGCGATGGGTTTTGTGCGCCGGTCAACAGGAATGGGGCTCGAGCAGGCGTCGGCGACGGTCGACACAGAAGCGCTGACGACGCGCATCGAGGGGATCAAGTCGCACCTCGGAAGCGGAGTGACGGAGTTGCTCCGCAGCCAGGGGGTCCGGATGGTCCGTGGCTCGGCCCGCTTCGTCACCCCGCGTGCCGTCGAGGTCGAGACGATCGACGGCGTCGAACTGGTCGACTTCGACGTCGCCCTCGTGGCTACGGGGTCCCGCCCGCGTATCCCGGAGTGGTGCCAGCCCGATGGCGACCGGATCCTCACCACACGCGATTGCTACCCGCCCAAGGAGTTCCCACGCAGCGTCACGATCGTCGGGTCGGGGGTCACCGGCGTCGAGTTCGTGCACATGTTCGTCTCGTTCGGCGCCGAGGTCACGCTCGTGGTTTCGCGTCAGCAGGTGCTGCCGAACAAGGATCCGGAGGTCGCCGCCGTTCTGGAGGCCGATTTCCTAGCCCGCGGCGTGCGGCTGCTCAAGGGGGCCCGGGCGACGGCGATCGAACGCGACCACGAAGCCGACACCGTCGTCGTGCGTTGCGACGACGGACGGGTCGTCCGCTCGTCGCACGCCGTGCTGGCGATCGGTTCAGTCCCGAATTCGGACGGCCTTGACCTTCACCTCGCTGGCGTCGAGGTCGACGCCGGCGGCTACATCCCGATCGACCACAACTGCGTCACCAGTGCGACGCACATCTACGCCGCCGGGGATGTCAGTGGCAAGCTGCCGCTGTCGTCGGTCGCCGCGATGCAGGGCCGCAAGGTCGCCGAGCGGGTGATGGGGCTGCACAGCGGACCGCACCGCCACCTCGACTACGACAAGGCGGCGTCGGCGATCTTCACCGAGCCGGAGATCGCCGACGTCGGTCTCGCCGAGGCCGAGGCGTTCGCCGCCGGTCGCAAGATCCGTGTGACCAAGGTGCCGTTCTCGGCGACCGCCAAGGCGCTGATCAACAACAACCCGCAAGGGTTCGTCAAGATCGTGTCCGACCCGGCGACGGGTGTCGTGCTCGGCGGCTCGATCGTCGGGCGTCATGCCGCCGAGTTGATCTCGGTGATCGCCCTCGCCGTCACGGCCAACCTCAAGGTCACCGACATCGTCGAGAGCCTGCTCGTCCACCCGGCACTGTCGGAGGCGCTCGCCGAAGCTTCCGAGTGACGACGACCGAAGGGTGTTCTCATGACCGTTCCGTCCTGAGAACACCCATCGGTCGCGAGAGCGCTACGACGCCGATGGTAGGGATTCCCGCACCGCCGACTACCTGCCAGCCCACTTACCGTGAGGGGACGGCACTGGTACCGTCGCCCGCAGATGACTGGTGCCGTTCGGCTCGTGATCGCCGAGGACAACCTCCTCGTGCGCGAGGGCTTGGTGAGCCTGCTCGCGACGGCCGGCGACTTCGCCGTGATCACCGCGTGCAGCTCGCTCGACGAGCTCTACGAAGCGGTCGAGCGCGACGACCCCGACGTCGTCATCACCGACATCCGCATGCCGCCGAATCATCGCGACGAGGGCATCCAGGCGGCCCGCCGGTTCCGCACGACGCACCCGCGACTGGGCGTCGTCGTGCTCTCGCAGTTCGTCGATCCGGCATACGCCCTGGCGTTGCTCGACGACGGCACGCGGGGTCGGGGTTACGTGTTGAAGGACCGCGTCGACGAGGTCGGGCGCCTCGCCCAGGCGATCAGGATCGTCGCCGGCGGAGGGTCGTTCATCGACGACGACGTCGTCGATGCACTCGTCCGGGCTCGCACGCGGATGGTCGACTCGCCGCTCACCACGCTGACGACGCGAGAGCTCGAGGTGCTCGCCGAGATGGCCACCGGAGCGACGAACACGGCGATCGCCGAATCGCTCGGCGTCAGCATGCACTCGGTCGAGAAGCACAGCACAGCGATCTTCGTCAAGCTCGGGTTGGACGAAGCGACCGACGTCAACCGCCGAGTGATGGCCGTGCTGATGTTCCTCGCCGGTCACCAACCCGTCGGGCCGCACGTCGCCGACGCCGGATGAACGTACGGCCGCCGAGCGAGGCCGGCAGCGTCGCTCGGCTGCGGACGATCATCCTCGTCGATATCGGGACCGCGCTCGCCGCCACGGCGTTCATGGTCGTCGTCCGGCTCACCGTCGTGTCGTCGTCGTACCTCACGTTGGCCGCCGTCATCGTCGCCGCGTCCGGCGCGGTGATGGCGGGTGGGCTGATCCCATTGCGGTCGGGCAACGTAGGCCACGCCCTGTTGTGGTTGGCGGCAGCCAACTGGGGAGTCGCCATCGCGGCGGCGACGATCGCCACGTTCTGCTGGCCGCTGATGATGCTCGCCGCGCTGCTCCCGTCGGTGCTGGCGGCCTCGCTGCTGACCGGCAGGGAGCTCGCCTTCTACGTGGCCACGTCGGTCGTCGTGTCGCTCGCCGTCGTGCTCGTCGGTCTGCTACAGGACTTCTCCGGGCTCAGCGACGACGTGCCGGAGTGGGTTCGCGACGCCGTGCTCATCTTCTTCGCACCGTCACTCGTCGCCCTCGTCGCCCTGATGGTGCTGCAGAACAGCGTCCGGATGCAGGGGGTGCTCGCGGCGATGAGCGCGTCGAGAGCCGAGCTGGCCGAGCAAGCCGACGAGTTGCGTCGCTCGCGTGCTCGCGTCGTGGCGGCGACCGACCGCGAGCGGCGGCGCATCGAGCGCGATCTTCATGACGGGGCGCAGCAGCGGCTGATCGGCATCGGTATCGGGCTATCGCGGGTGCGCGAGATCTGCGGCGTCGACGGACCCGGCGCGGTCCACCTCCTCGATGGTTTGCGACACGAGCTGCGCGTCGCTCACGACGAGTTGCGCAACCTTGCCCAAGGGGTGTACCCACCTGTGCTCACCGAGCACGGCCTCGAGGCCGCCTTGCAATCCGCAGCCGATCGGTGTCCGGTTCCCGTGACCCTCGCCCTGGACAACGTCGGCCGCCACCATCCGGACGTCGAGGCGGCGCTGTACTTCTGCTGCGTCGAAGCACTGCAGAATGCTGTCAAGCATTCGCAAGCCCGTTCGATCAGGCTGGCGTGCGGGTTGGACGGGTCGATGCTGTGGATCTCGATCGCCGACGATGGCGTCGGGTTCGACGCCGCAACCGGTGCCGGCGGCCGCGGCATCGTCAACCTTCGTGACCGGCTCGGGGCGATCGGCGGGACGCTCGAGGTGCTCGCCCAACGCGATGCCGGCGTGACGGTCCGCGGCATCGTCCCGGTGAACGGTGCCGCCGCCCGTTGACGCCCGCCGCCGGCTGACTCCGACGTCAGAGGGCGGCGATGAGGAGCACGAGGCCGGCGAGGATGACGGCGGCGGCGATCGTTCGTTGACGGACCCGGTGCTCGTCGAGGTAGCGCTGGCCGAGGAAGGCGGCGATCAGCACGCTGGATTCGCGAAGCGTGGCGACGTAGCCGACGGGGGCGCGGCGGACGGCGACGAGGATCAGGGCGTAGCTGGCGGCGACCATCGAACCCGTCAGGCTGTAGCGGGTCCATCCGTCCCTCATCGTGGCGACCATCGCCCGGCCCCGGCCCGTCGCAAGTCCGAGACCGGTCGTGGTCACGCCGATGAGGGCGAACACGGCGAACGGATAGGTGACCCCGTACTCCCGGACGGCGTGGCTGTCGTTGACGGTGTAGGCGCCGATGCACAGCCCGACGATCAGCGCCGTGGCGATCTGGGACGGTGCCGCGCCGACCGCGAGGAGGCCCATCCCGGCGGCGACGATGGCGATCGCGACGACCGCTTGCACACCGAGTACGTCATCGAGCAGCACGATCCCGCCGATCGCCGAGAGCACGGCTCCCGAGCCGCGCGCCACTGGATAGGCCACCGAGAAGTCGCCGCGGTCGTAGGCGTGGGCGAGGCAGATCGTGTACGGGATGTGGATCAGACCGGTGAGCGCCGCAGGGAGCCACGCTGCCGCCGGCAGGTCGCGGGCTGCGAGAACGACGACGAATGACAGCACGCCGGCGACGGCGAACTGCCCCCACAACGCGAGGAAGCGATCGTCGCTGCGCTTGGCGAGGAGATTCCAGGCCGCGTGCAGGCCGGCGGCCGTGAGGGCCAGGACCGTGGCGACGATCACGGTCGACGCTTCGTGGGTCTACTCGATGACGGCGACGACGTCACCGCCGCCGACGGTGTCGCCAGCGGCGACCTTGATCTCGGCGATCGTGCCGTCGCGCTCTGCGGAGATCTGGTTCTCCATCTTCATCGCTTCGAGGACGACGACCGCCTGGCCGACCTCGATGTGCTGGCCGACCTCGACGAGCACCTTGACGATCGTGCCCTGCATCGGCACGGTGACGTTGCCGCTTCCCGCCGCCCCGGTTTGCCCCTGCCCCGCCGCACGACGGATGTTGCGCACGACGCCACGCCGTCCACCCGGGGTCTCGCTGCTCGGGGCGGCCATCTCGGGAACCCACAGCGACACGTCGAAGCGTTTGCCGTTGACCTCCACCGTCGTGCGGCGCTGGACGAGCGGCGGCGCATCTTCTGGCGCACCTTGCTCGGGCGCCGCCGGGGGAGCAGCGAGCGCCGAGAGGTCGAGGCGTTCCTCGACCCACTTCGTGGAGTGCTCGACGCTGACGAAGTCGGGGTGTCGAAGGATCGCCAGGTCGGCGGGAATCGTCGTGGCGACACCTTCGATCTTCGTCTCCTCGAGGGCGGCGATCGTGCGGGCGATCGCCGTCGGCCGGTCCTTGCCCCACACGACGAGCTTGGCGATGAGGTTGTCGTAGTACTGCGACACCTCGTCTCCGGCCTGGTAGCCGGCGTCGAAGCGGACGCCGAAGCCCTGCGGCTCGTCGAGTCGGGTGATCCGCCCCGGAGACGGCAAGAAGGCGCCGCCTGCGGGGTCTTCGGCGTTGAGGCGGACCTCGATGGCGTGGCCCCGGCGCTGGGCGAGGACTTCGTCCTGGGTCATCGGCAGGGCCTCACCCGAAGCCACGCGGATCTGCCACTCGACGAGGTTGATCCCGGTGATCGCCTCGGTGACCGGATGCTCGACCTGCAGGCGGGTGTTCATCTCGAGAAAGAAGAACTCGCCGTCCTGATAGATGAATTCGACCGTGCCGGCGTTGGAGTAGCCGACGGCGCTGCCGGCCTTGACCGCCGCGGCACCCATCGCCGCTTCCACGCCGTCCGGCAGCGCCGGTGCCGGTGCCTCCTCGATGAGCTTCTGGTGGCGGCGCTGCGCCGAGCAATCGCGCGTCGAGACCCACACGAGATCCCCGTGCTGGTCGCCGATGATCTGCACCTCGACGTGGCGCGGCCACGTGAGGTAGCGCTCGACGTAGACCTCGTTGCGACCGAAGAAGGCCTCCGCTTCGCGCTGCGCGCCGGCCATCGCCTCGTCGACGTCGTCGGGGGAGTGGACGACCTTCATGCCTCGGCCGCCGCCGCCGAATGCCGCCTTGATCGCCACCGGCCAGCCGTGCTCGTTGCCGAACGAACGAATCTCGTCGGGCCCGGAGGCGAACTCCGTGGTGCCCGGGACGATCGGGGCGCCGCCGCGCAGGGCGGCCTTGCGGCTGGAGACCTTGTCGCCCATCGCCTCGATCGCATCAGCCGACGGTCCGATGAACGCCACGCCGAGGTCGGTGATCGCTCGGGCGAAGGCGGCGTTCTCGGAGAAGAAGCCGTAGCCAGGATGCACACCGTCCGCGCCGCTGCGGGTGATCGCGTCGAGGATCGCTGCCGTATTCAGGTAGCTCTCTGCCGCCGTCTTGCCACCGAGGGCATACGCCTCGTCTGCGAGCCGCACGTGCAACGCGTCGCGATCGAGCTCGGAGTACACGGCGACGGTGCCGATGCCGAGCTCGCGGGCGGCGCGCGCCACGCGCACGGCGATCTCGCCCCGGTTGGCGATGAGGATCTTCTCCAGCACGGAGGCCAATGTACGGTTATCGCGGTGCCCGGCATGCATGGGTCAGGTGCCGAATGGCCCCCCGGGTGGACCGTCGAACACGTCGCGGCGACCGGGAGCACGAACGATGATCTGCTGGCGACAGCCGGCGAGCGCCCCGACCGATCGGTCCTTGTCGCCGACTATCAGCACGCCGGTCGCGGCCGGCGCGATCGAACGTGGACGGCGCTGCCGGGGGCCAATCTGCTCGTCTCGATCCTCTTTCACGTCGTGCCCCCGGAGGCGATCGAGCTGCCTCGTCGCGTGTCCCTGGCGACGGTCGACGCCTGTCGCCGCTTCACCAGCGCAGCGCTCGCCCTCAAGTGGCCCAACGACGTGTTGCTCGACGACCGCAAGCTCGCTGGCGTCCTTGCCCAGCGATCGAGCGAGGGCAGCGTGGTCGTGGGCGTCGGGGTCAACGTCGGATGGGCACCGGACGGAGCGAGCCGGTTGGGTTCGGCGGCCACGCCACTCGGGTTGCTTGCTGCGCTGCTCGACGCCTACGACCGCCTGCCGGCATCGGCCGGTGACCTGCGTGATCGCTACGGCCACGAGCTGGCGACGATCGGCCGGCGGGTGCGCGTCGAGCTGCCCGATGGCGAGCTCGTCGGGGTCGCCACCGATCTGGCCATCGACGGCCGGCTCGTCGTCATCGATGACGCCGGCACGGCGCACCGCCTGGCCGTCGGTGACGTCGTCCACCTGCGCGTGCAGTGAGCATGTTGCGAGCGGATGACAGCTTGTGCCTGCAACGGTCGCGGTAGCCTGGCCCTCCACATGAGCAGCCGAGGCCGTATTCACCGCGCCCCGTTGGCGCTGGCCGCCTTCTTCACCGTGGTCGTCGGCGTCGGTGGGGGAGCCGGGGTGTACTTCGCCGGCGAGCGCGAGGAGCAGGGCATCGAGCGGGTCGCCGAGCTCACTGACGTCCTGGCCGACAACGTCGGGCCTGCCGAGAACTACCTCATCGTCGGTTCCGACACGCGTGACGTCGTCGACGAGGACGCCGAGGATGCCGGGCTGTTCCTCGACGGCGCCACCGGTGAGGGCGGGCGGAGCGACACGATCATGATCCTGCGCCGCGATCCCGACAACGGCGCGTCGCTGCTCAGCATCCCTCGCGACCTCTGGGTGCCGATCGCCGGCACCGGCGAAGACGGCAAGATCAACTGGGCCTACATCGGTGGGCCACGACGCCTCGCCGAGACGATCACCCAGGCCCTCGGAATCCCCATCCATCACTACGTCGAGGTCGACTTCGCCGGATTCCAGCGCCTCGTCGATGAGATCGGCGGCGTCGAGATCTGCGTCGAGGACGCCGCCGAGGACACCAACTCCGGCCTCGTGCTGCAGCCCGGCTGCCAGGTGCTCAACGGCTCGATGGCGCTGGCCTTCGCACGGTCGCGGGAGTATCGGACGTGGCGTGACGGTGAGTGGCACGAGGAGCAGGGGGCGCCCGACCTCAACCGCATCGCCCGCCAACAGGTCTTCCTGCGAACGGCGGCGACGGAGGTGCTCGACGAGATCAACAGCAACCCATTCCGCCTCGGTGATCTCATCGACGCAGCCGGGGGTGCCGTCCGCCTCGACGACCAGGTCAACTTCGTCGAGGCCGGAGAGGCGATGTTCGCCGCCGCCCAGGACGGCATGCAGACCTTCACGGTCCCCGTCAACGGGGTGATGATCGGCGACCAGTCGGCGCTCGAGCTCGCCGATGGGGCGGACGAGATCCTCGACTACTTCCGCGGCACTGGCCCGCTCCCCGCTGCCCCAGCGTCCACCGAGCCGTCCGACTAGTCGCGGCCGTTAGCATCGCCGGACGATGAAGGCCCTGATCCTGGCAGGGGGCGAAGGCACGCGCCTGCGCCCGATCACCCACACGCGGGCCAAACAGCTCGTCCCCGTCGCCAACAAGCCGATCCTCTTCTACGGCATCGAGGCGATGGTCGCCGCCGGGATCGAGGAGATCGGCGTGATCACGGGTGCCACCGGTCCCGAGGTCCGCGCCGCGCTCGGCGACGGCAGCGCGTTCGGCGCCAAGATCACCTACCTGCCCCAGGAGGCGCCGCTCGGTCTGGCCCACTGCGTGCTGATCGCCGGCGACTTCCTCGGCGCCGACGACTTCGTGATGTATCTCGGCGACAACTTGCTGGAGCAAGACCTCTCGGCGTTCATCGCCGCCTTCGAAGCGGCCCGGCGTTCCGACGACCCGCCGTCCGCCCAGATCCTCCTCAAGCAGGTTCCCGACCCGCACCGCTTCGGCATCGCCACGCTCGACGCCGAGGGCCACGTCGTCGAGCTCGTCGAGAAGCCCGACGACCCGCCTTCGGATCTCGCCCTCGTCGGCGTGTACCTCTTCGACGAGACGATCCATGACGCCGTACGCGCCATCTCGCCGTCGGCCCGCGGCGAGCTGGAGATCACCGACGCCATCCAGTGGCTGATCACCAGCGGCAAGCGGGTGCGCACCGAGTTGCTCACGGGGTGGTGGATCGACACCGGGAAGTTGACCCCGCTGCTCGAGGCCAACCGGCTGCTGCTCGAGAAGATCGCCACGCGCATCGACGGCACCGTGGACGGGGAGTCCTCGCTGGATGGACGGGTGATCGTCGCCGAGGGCGCCGAGATCGTCAACTCGACGATCCGTGGGCCGGTGGCCATCGGGCGCGACACGCGCATCGTCGACAGCTTCATCGGCCCGTTCAGCGCGATCGGCAATGGGTGCGAGGTGGTGCACAGCGAGATCGAGCACTCTGTGGTGATGGATGGATCGAAGATCCTCCAGATCCCCCGGCTGGAGGACAGCTTGATCGGACGGGAAGCGGTCGTCGAGCGGACGTCGCGCCGCCCTCGTGCGCTGCGCCTGATGATCGGCGACCATTGTCAGATCGATGTCGAGTGATGGTCGACATCGTTGAGCAGGCAACCCGCCAGGCGGCGATCGACGGCCTCGTCGTGATCACGATGAAGCAGGTCACCGACGATCGCGGCACGGTGCGCGAGTTCTTTCGGCGTTCGGCGTTCGACGCCGCCGGGCTCCCGGCGATGGAACCGTTCCTCCAGGTCAACGTGACCGAGTCACGTCGCGGGGCGATACGCGGGCTGCACGCCGAGACGATGACGAAACTCGTCGCCGTCGTCGCCGGCGAGGCGTTCGCCGCCTATGTCGACCTGCGCGTGGGCTCGCCGACCTACGGCGTCGTCGAGACGGTGACGCTCGTGCCGGGGGTCGAGGTCCTCGTCCCGGCGGGGGTCGCCAACGGCTTCCAGGCCGTCGTCGACGGCACCCAGTACCTCTACTGCTTCGACCGCGAGTGGCAGCCCGACATGGCGGGATTGGCGTGCAACCCCCTCGACCCGGCGCTGCGAATCGACTGGCCGATTCCGATCGATCCCGACGACCGCTCGAAGGTGTCCGCCAAGGACGCCGCCGCGCCGCGACTCGCCGAGCTTGCGGGGCGACCTCTATGAAATTGTTCGTGACGGGGGCGGCCGGGTTCATCGGTTCGAACTACGTGCGCCACGTCCTCACGACCACCGACGACACCGTCACGATCTTCGACGCCCTGACCTACGCCGGCAACCGGGAGAACATCGCCGACCTTGTCGACGACCGCCGCTGCCGGTTCGTCCACGCCGACATCACCGACCAGGACGCAGTCGTCGCCCAGTTGCCGGGGCACGACGCGGTCGTCCACTTCGCCGCCGAGTCGCACGTCGACCGGTCGATCAAGGACCCCTACGCCTTCGTGCGGACGAACTGCGACGGCACCAACGTGCTGTGCGACGTCGCCCGCCAGGCCGGCGTCGACCGTTTCGTCCACGTCTCGACGGACGAGGTCTACGGGTCGATCGAGGTCGGCTCGTTCAGCGAGACCGATCGGCTCGGGCCACGCTCGCCGTACTCCGCGGCAAAGGCCGGCAGCGACCTGATCGCCCTGTCGTATTACACGACCTACGAGCTGCCCGTGCTCGTCACCCGGTCGAGCAACCAGTTCGGGCCCTACCAGTTCCCCGAGAAGGTCATCCCGCTGTTCGTCACCAACCTGCTCGACGGCAACAGGGTGCCGCTCTACGGCGACGGCATGAACGTGCGCGACTGGCTGTTCGTCGAGGACAACGTGCGAGCGGTCGACCTCGTCCTGCGCCGCGGGGCGATCGGGGAGATCTACAACATCGGGGCGCACAACGAGTTGCCCAATGTCGACCTGACGCACAAGCTGCTCGCCCTGTGCGGCCGCGACGAGAGCTTCATCGAGCCGGTCGCCGACCGCCTCGGTCACGATCGGCGCTACTCGATCGCCACCGACAAGGTCGCCGCCCTCGGATGGGGCACCGAACACGACCTCGACGACGCCCTCCAGCTCACCGTCGAGTGGTACCGCGCCCATCGTGACTGGTGGGAGCCGCTGAAGGCGCGGGCCTCGTTCTAGATGCGCCTGCTCGTCACGGGTGCCGGTGGGCAGCTCGGTCACGACGTCGTGGCGACCGGCACGGCGGCGGGTGACGACGTACTCGGCCTCAGCCATCACGACCTCGACGTCACCGACCGCCCAGCCGTCATCGCGGCGGTGAACGCCTGGCGCCCCGACGTCGTCATCAATTGCGCGGCATGGACGGCCGTCGACGCGTGCGAGTCCGACCCCGATCGCGCCGCGGCGATCAACGGCCTGGCCGTGCGCTGGATCGCCGAGGCGTGCGACGAGGTCGGCGCCCGTCTCGTGCACGTCTCTACCGACTACGTCTTCGACGGCCGGCTCGCCCGCCCTTATCACGAGTTCGATCGAACGAACCCGCTGGGGGTGTACGGGTCGTCGAAGCTGGCGGGGGAGCGCGAGGCGCTCGTCCTCGGAGGGTCGGCATTGGTGGCCCGCACATCGTGGGTGTGTGGCGAGCACGGCGCCAACATGGTGCGCACGATCCTGCGCCTGCTGGCCGAGGGCGACGACACGCCGGGCCGACTGGCGTTCGTCGACGACCAGCGCGGCTGCCCGACCTTCACCGCCGACCTCGCAGCGATGCTCCGCCAGCTGGCGGGCGATGGGCGCAGCGGCGTGCACCACGTCACCAATCAGGGGGCGGTCTCGTGGTTCGAGTTCGCCCAGGCCGTCGCCGTCGCCGCCGGGCATGACCCGGCCGTCGTCCGCCCGATCTCCACCGCCGACCTCGATCCGCCGCGCCCGGCGCCGCGCCCGGCCAACAGCGTGCTCGACAACGCCGTCCTGCGCACCGCCGGCGTCCCCCTGCTCCGCGACTTCCACGAACCGCTCGCCGAGCTCGTCGCCGCCCTGGCCCGCTGACGGCGGAACTGTGAGCGCAAACGGCCGATAGGTCGGCAGGTTGGTCACCACTACCGAAACTGGGCGGCGATCTGCCCCGAAAGCGGACCGCAGGCCGCCCGGATCGGGAATCGGACCGGAGGCCGCCCAGATCGATAATCGGGGGAGCGGCGCGGAGTTCGGTGCGACCATTGGCGGATGCGTATGGAGACGGAGGACAGCGCGTCGGCTCCGATCGACGCGGACCTGCCTGCGACGCGGGCGCCGAGACCGCCGCTCGACGCCCGCCCCCGGAGCGGGCTCGGCTCGTGGCCGGTCATCGCCGTCGGGTTGATCCTCGCGGCGGTCGGCTGGTTCCTCACGTCGCGAACCGCACCGTGTGCTGACTTCCACGTCGGAACGCAATTCTCTGGCTCCGACGAGCGCCTCGCCAAGTGGATCGGCGGCTGCGGTCACGACCTCGGCGAGGCCAGAGCGACGCTGCTGGCCGACGGCGTGCTGATCGCCGGCTACGCGATCGCCGCTGGAGGGATCCTGCGTCGCTGGTGGCCGCTCTACCAAGCCCCCGGACTGAAGCGAGGGGAGCGTCTCGTCGTCGCCCTGCCCTTCGTCACGGCGGCGATCGATGTCGTCGAGAACGTGGCGACGTGGAGCGCCCTCGGAGCGAACGAGACCCGCTTCACCTATCCCGACAACCTCTTCGAGCCGACCCTCGTGTCGACGATGGCCTGGCTGAAGATGCTCGCCTACGGACTCAGCTTGCTGTGCGTCGCGTCGGCCTGCCTCCTGGCCATCGCCCGGCGCAACGAGTCGGCGACGCCGATCCCGCGGCAGGACCAACCGATCGCCATGCGTGAGCTGCCGCCACCGACCGATCTCGGGGTGTGCTGTTCGGGGGGAGGCATCCGCGCCGCGGCCTTCGCCCTCGGAGCGCTCGATCAACTCGAACGGGCCGGGATCATGGCGCGGGCGCGCTGGCTCGCCGCCGTCTCGGGCGGCAACTACGCCTCGACGGCGTGGACGCTGGCCCGGGTCGACGACCGATCGGGTCACGCCGCGGCCGACGTGATCGACTGGCTCGACTCGCCGATCCCCTACACGCAGTCCCCGAAGCATCGCTTCCTACGCAACGGCCCGGGCGGAATCGGGCGCTCGATGATCGCTGCGCTGCTGTACGTCGCGTTCAACGTGGCCGTGCTCGGCGCGCTCGTCGCCGCCGTCGCCTGGCCGATCGGCCGGCTGATCGGGAGCAAGGCGATTCAGCCGAAGTTTCCGTGTGTTCGGCGCCCTGCCACCCGGCCTGGAGATCCCCCGCGAGCTCTGGCTCCCTGCCGTCACGATCCTCGCCCTCGCCGGGATCCTCCTGCTCGTTTCGGCGTTGCCCTCGTGGGAGACATCGTGGCTGTGGCGACCGGCCGCCTGGCTCGCCGCGATCGGCGTCGCCGTCGGGTTGCTCACCGTCGTGATCCCATGGGCGATGGCCTTCGTCGGCAACTGGCTGCGGCGCGGCGACCACGACCTCCGCGCCGCATCCACCGGTCTGGCGGCGTTGTTCGGCGCGCTCGGCATCGTGTGGCGTCTGGCCCGCAAGCCGGTCATCTCCCGTTTCTCCCACAAGCTGCCCTACCTCGGCGGGCTGCTGCTCGCCGTGGCCGCCCTCGTGTGGGCGGGCAAGGTGGCCACCGACGCGGCAACCGGCGTCGGATTGCTGTCGACCCCGACGCGCTGGGCGATCGTCGTCGTCGCCTTCGTCGTCGTGTACCTGTTCGTCGGGATCACCCACCTGTCGATCCATCGCATCTACCGAAAGCGGCTGCGCCGCTCGTTCGGCGTTCGCCGCGACGCCGACGGCCGGCTCCACGCGCCGCACCAAGACGACCAGATCACGTGGGAGCAACTGCCCGAGAGCAATCCTGAGCTCGTGGTGTGCTGCGCCCACCAGCGTGACGGCATCGCCCCTGGCGGACTGCCCGCCGACACGTTCACGATCTCTCGTCGCGAGGTCTGCATCGGCGGCTACGTCACGTCGACGGACCAGTACCTCTCGCGGATGCCCGCCGACCTGGCGTCCGAACGCGCCGTCGCGTCCTGGATGGCGACGTCCGGCGCCGCCTTCGCCTCGGCGATGGGTCGTTTCTCGCGCGGCACGACGAACGCCTTGATGGCGGCGCTGAACATCGACCTCGGCATCTGGCTGCCCAATCCCCGTCTCACGTCGACCATCGCGGAGTTCCCCAAGCCTCGTTACGGGTACCTCTTCAAGGAGATCCTCGGCTGGTACAACGACAGCGACCGCTTCGTGTTCGTCGCCGACGGCGGGCACTGGGACAACCTCGGGTTGGTCGAGCTGCTTCGGCGGCGGTGCGCCACGATCATCTGCATCGACGCCAGCGGCGACGACATCGGTCGCTTCTCGTCGCTCCATCAGGCCATCGAACTTGCCGGGTTGGAGCTGCCGGAGATCGTCGCCAGCTTCGACCTCGACGGCCTGCACGGACTCGTCGGCGTCGACGGGGCGTTGCCGTCGTGTTCGGTCACGGCGGTGCAGGTGCAGTACACGGCGCCGCGTCGCGACTCCACGACGGGAGCTGCGGAGCCGGGCACGACCGGGACGATCTTCTACGCCAAGGCGCAGCTTGCTGCCGACCTCGACGTCGCGCTGCGCCGCTACGCCAAGGTCGATCCGACCTTCCCCAACTACTCGACGGCCCGACTGTTCCTGCGCGACGACCAGTTCAAGAGCCTCGTCGCCCTCGGTCGCGCCGCCGGGGCGAGGCTCACGGCGATCGTCGGCGACGCCTTGCCGCCGGAACCGTCGGAACCCGGGCGGACGGACGAGACGGTCGAACCGGCCATGACGAGCACGTCGGTCGTCGCCGCTGCTGGTTGACTCGAGCGGCGATGCCGTTCACCCGAACCGAGTTGGAGTCGTTCCGCGGAGCGATCGTTCCCGACCTCCTCGGCCCGCAGCTCCGGTTGCTGTTCGTGGGCATCAACCCGGGGCTGTGGACGGCGGCGACGCAGACCCATTTCAACCATCCGGGCAATCGCTTCTACCCGGCGCTCTACGACGCCGGGCTGATCGACATCGTGGTCGATCGCGGTCGGGCGATGACCGACGACGAACGTCGGCATCTCGTCGCCCGCGGCATCGGTATCACCAACCTCGTCGCCCGGGCGACCGCTCGCGCCGCTGAGCTCGACGCTGACGAGCTTCGTGCCGGTGCCGAGCACCTCGCCACGACGGTTGCCGAGCGTCAGCCGCGCGTCGTCGCCGTCGCCGGGATCACCGCCTACCGGTCAGCATTCGGCCGCCCCAAGGCGTCGCTCGGCCATCAGCACGAGCGACTCGCCGGCGCAGAACTCTGGGTCGTCCCGAACCCCAGCGGACTCAACGCTCACGCCACGGTCGCCACGCTCGCCGCCGACTACCGGGCCGTCGGCGAGGCGGCAGGCATCACGCTGTCGCGCTGACGGCGTGCACCCCCTCAGGCAGCGAGCCGTTCGGCTTCTTCGCGGTGGGCGAGGTACCAGTCGATCGTGGCGCGCAGGCCGTCTTCGAACGGCATCTCGGCCCGCCAGCCGAGCAGTTGGTGGGCTCGTGTCGCATCGACTCGACGGCGCGGCTGGCCGTCCGGCTTGCTCGGGTCCCAGCGCAGCTCGCCCTCGAAGCCGACGAGCCGGGCGATCGTCACGACGGTCTCGCGGATCGTCACTTCGTGGTTCGTGCCGAGGTTGATCGGCTCGACACCCACGTGGCGTTCGGCGGCCAGGACGACGCCCCGGGAGGCGTCGTCGACGTACAGGTACTCACGACTGGCGGTCCCGCTGCCCCACACGTCGACGAGTTGGGCGCCGCTGTCGCGTGCGTCAACGCACTTCTTGATCAGCGCCGGGATCACGTGGGAAACGCTCGGATGGAACTTGTCGCCCGGGCCGTAGAGGTTTGTGGGGATGAGGAAGGCGAAGCGCTGGCCGTACTGCGCAGCGTTGACCTGGGCGTGGACGAGCAGTGCCTTCTTGGCGATCCCGTACGGTGCGTTGGTCTCCTCCGGGTAGCCGTTCCACAGGTCGTCCTCGGCGAAGGGGACGGGGCTGAACTTGGGGTACGAGCACACCGTGCCGAGCAGCACCGTCTTGTCGACGGCGGCAGCCCGCGCCGCTTCGATCACGTGGGTGCCCATCAACAGGTTGTCGAGGTACAGCGGCGCCGGCTCGGCCTGGTTGTAGCCGATCCCCCCGACCCGGGCGGCAAGGTGGACGATCTGCGACGGGCGCAGGTCGGCGATCATGTCGGCGGCGGCATCTGGCGCGGTGAGGTCGTAGTCGGCGCTGCGGATGACGACGGCATCGGCCCCCGCAGCGGTCAACTCGGCAACGACCCGCCGCCCGAGGAATCCAGCGCCACCGGTGACGACGACGCGCCGACCTGTCCAGAAGTCGCTCGCCGCGGGCATTCGCAGCAGTGTACGAGCCCGCCCCGCGCCCCCTCATCTGGAACCATGGCGGCGATGCGTGTGGGCGTGAACCTGTTGTGGTGCCGGCCGGGCCGGGTCGGTGGGTCGGAGGAATACCTCGCCCGCCAGCTCGTCGGGCTAGCGGCGGTCGCTCCCGAGGTCTGCGCCCGCCTCGTCGTTCCCCCCGGATTCGCCGCTGCCCACCCGGAGCTCGACGATCGGTTCGAGCTGGTCGACGGCGGCGCGATGACGAGCTACCGGGGCGTCCGCCTGCTCGCCGAGTCGCTGATGGGTGGCCGGGCACTCGCCGACCTCGACGTCGTCCACCATGCCGGCGGCACCCTCCCGCTGCGCCGCGGAACCCTCCCGACGCTGCTCACGGTCCACGACGTGCAGTACCTCGCCTACCCACAGCACTTCTCGTTCGCCCGTCGCACCTACCTCGGTCGCCGCCTGCCACCATCGGTCGCCGGCGCGACGGCGATCGCCGTGCCCAGCGGGTTCGTCGCGTCCACGCTGATCGATGCGTTCGAGGTCGACCCGGCGCGGATCGTCATCGTTCCCCACGGCTACGACCCGCCGGCGCGGTCATCGCTGCCGCCTGCCCACGAGCTGCGGCGGCGCTACAACCTCGGTGATCGCCGCGTGCTCGTGTACCCGGCGATCACCCATCCGCACAAGGGTCACCGGCTACTCGTCGGGTTGCTCGCCGGACGATGGACCGACCCCGACATCGTGCTCGTCCTGCTGGGCGTCGCCGGCGCTGCCGACGACACCGTGTCGGCGGCCATCGCCGAGTTCGGCGTCGAAGATCGGGTCGTGCGTCCTGGGCGGGTTCCGGCCGCCGATCGCGACGGTCTGATCGCCCTCGCCGAGGCGCTCGTGTTCCCTTCTGAGTACGAGGGCTTCGGCGCGCCCGTGCTCGAAGCGATGGCCCTCGGCACACCTGTGGTGTGCAGCGACCGTGGCGCCCTGCCAGAGGTTGCCGGCGACGCCGCGGTCGTCCTCCCGCTCACCACCGACGCCTGGTCTGGAGCGCTCACCACGGTCGGCGCCACCCGTGACGAGCTGGTGGCCCGCGGCCTCGAGCGGGCGAAGCGGTTCACCGTCGACGCGTCAGGTACAGCGCTGGCTGCGGCCTACCGACTCGCCTCGGGCACGGTGGTGTGATGCGACTCGTGGTGCTGTGCCCGCACTTCGCGCCCGACACCGCGCCGACCGGGCGGCGTGATGACCCGGATCGTCGAGGAGCTGGCCGCTCGCGGTCATCGGGTCGACGTCGTCACGGCGCTTCCGTGGTACCGCCACCACCGTGTCGAGCCTGGGTGGCACACCACCGTGGCTCGCCGGAAGTCCACGGCGTGGGGGTCGATCACGAGGGTCAATCCGTTCCCGGGCGACGACAAGGGCAACCTGGCCCGCCGGGCGATCGGCTTTGCCGGGTTCTCGGCGCTGGCCCTCGGAGGGGGCCTCGCCGCCGCAGGATGGCTGCGCCGTGCCGACGCCGTCATCGCCATGTCGCCACCGCTGACGATGGGTGTCACCGGCCGGCTCGTCGCCTGGGCCCACCGTTGCCCGCTCGTGTTCAACATCCAAGACGTGTTCCCGGACGCCGCCGTCGGCCACCGGGGCGGTCACCAACCCGGCCCTCATCGCCGCGGCGTCGTGGCTGGAGCGGATCAGCTATCGGATCGCCGACGCCGTCACGGTGCTGTCCGACGACCTCGCCGACAACGTCGCCGGCAAACTCCCCACCGGTCAGCGGTCCAAGGTGCGGATGATCCCGAACTTCGTCGATACCGCCGAGATCCGCCCGGGCGGGCGGATGACGCGTTATCGCCAAGAGCTGGGGATCGGCGCGGAGCCCGTCGTGCTCTACGCCGGCAACATCGGCTTCTCGCAGTCGCTCGAACTGATCGTCGCCGCTGCCCGCCAGCTTCCCGACGTCACGTTCCTGGTCAACGGTGACGGGTCGACGCGCCGCGAGCTCGAGGCCGCCGCAGCCGGCGTGAGGAACGTCCGGTTCGGAGACTTCCAGCCGGCCGACCGGCTCAGCGAGCTCCTCGCCACCGGCGACCTCCACGTCGTGCCGCTGCGGCGCGGTCTCGCCGGCGTCAGTGTGCCGTCGAAGACCTACTCGATCCTTGCCGCCGGACGGCCCGTGCTCGCGGCCATCGATCCGGGGACGGCGATCCCGCGCCTGCTCGCCGAATCGGGGGCTGGCGTGAGCGTCCCGCCCGACGACCCTCAGCGGTTCACCGCCGCCGTCGCCGAGCTCGTCACCGATCGTCAGCGGCTCACCGAGATGGGTTCGGCGGGACGTCGCTGGGTGGAGTCAGCGGCCTCACCGTCTGCGGTCGCCACCACGTACGAGGCCTTGATCCACGAATTGCAAGGAGGGCGTCGGGCGCAGTAGCTGGGTGCGGCCGAAGGCCGCTCGTGAGACCACCTCGGCCGAGTGGAGTGAGCGGGCGAAGCGGGCGACACGAACGAGGCCGAAGTGTCGCCGGTAGCATTCCGCCCCCGTGGCTCCATCATCCTCGTCGACCAAGAAGGCCGCCCGCCTCGCCCAGAAGGGCAAGGGGCGGCGCGTTCGCTTTCAGGGCGGCACGTTGTTCCCCCTGGTCGTGGCGCTCGTTCTGGTCCTCGGATTGGGTCTCGTCGTCTACGCCAGAGCGTCTCGTCCCGAGGACGTGGCTCCCTTCGCTTCGGACCACTGGCACGGCGCCTACGGATTCCAGCTGTGCACCGACCAACCCAACGTCCAGCTCGTCGGCAACATCGAAGAGGTCGACGCCGACGGCAACCTGGTCGGCACGGAGGCCTATGTCACGAGCGGCGTGCACAGCCACGACGACGGCGTGATCCACTGGCACCCCACCGGCTCGCGGGCGACCGGTAACAATGCCCAGCTCGGCGTGTTCTTCGACAACTACGGCATCGAGATCTCCGATACCAAGCTCGTGCTTCCGGAGGGTGGTTTCACGGTCGACGGCGCTCCGCCCCCGGAGGGCTTCCCGCTCGTCTACGAGGAAGGCGAGACGGAGTGCGACGGAGAGGACGGCCGGCTCACCGTCGTCGTGTGGGAGAACCACCTCGACCCCGGTTCGAGCCAGGTCTACACGAGTAGTTTCGACGACATTCCGTTCGATAAGGACGGCCTGGCGATCACCATCGCTTTCGTGCCCAACGACGTCGATGTCGAGCTGCCGCCGTCTGCTTCCAACCTCCAGGAGCTCGGGGCCCTCGACACGCCTCCGCCGGCACCTGGCGAGACGGTGCCCGCATCCGAGACGGCGAGCAGCGTCCCGTCGGCCACGAGTGAGCCGACCGGGAGTAGCGAGCCGGCCTCGACCACCGAGACCACGACAGCGAGCACCGACACCACCGAGGGGTAGGCGGCGATGCACGCCATCGTCCTCGTCGGCGGCTTCGGCACCCGCCTGCGACCACTCACCGACACGGTGCCAAAGTCGATGCTGACGGTCGGCAACGAGCCGATCATCACCCGTCTGGCGCGGTGCCTCGAGCGCGTCGGGGTGACCACGATGACGCTGTCGCTCGGGTATCTACCGGACCCGTTCCGCGACGCCTTTCCGGACGGCCGCTGCGGAGGTGTCGAGCTGCGCTACGCCGTCGATCCCGAGCCGCTCGACACGGCCGGGGCGATCCGCTTCGCTGCCGACACGTCGGGCGTCGACGACACGTTCTTGGCGCTCAACGGCGACATCATCACCGACCTCGACGTCGCCGCCCTCGTCGCCGAGCATGTGCGGTTGGGTGCCGAGGCGACGCTGCACCTCACTCCGGTCGCCGATCCGTCGGCGTTCGGGGTGGTCGAGACCGACGCCGATGGGCGGGTACAGCGATTTCTGGAGAAGCCGCCGCCCGGCGTGACCGACAGCAACGTGATCAACGCCGGCACCTACGTCATGGAGCCCGCCGTGCTGGATTTGATCGCCCCCGGCATCGCCGTCAACGTCGAGCGCGTCACGTTCCCGTTGCTCGCCGCCCGTGGCTCGTTGTTCGGCGTGACCACCCACGATTACTGGATCGACGTCGGTCGCCCGGACCTGCTACTGCAGGCGAACCTCGACCGCCTCGCCGGACGCTTCGACACGACGCTGGACCATCCGGTCAGCGGCGGAGACGGCGTCGACCCCGCCGCCATCGTCGCCATCGACGCCCAGGTCTCGGGCAGCGTGGTCGCTGGCGACGTCGAGGTCGGGGCGCGGTCGATCGTGACCGGCTCCGTGCTCCTCGCCGGTTCGCGGATCGGCGATGATGTCGTCGTGCACGACTCGGTGGTCATGGGTACGGTCGCCGACGGAGCGCAGCTGCGCGCCGCGGTCATCGGTTCCGGCGCCCAGGTGGGCCCTGGGCAGCTGGTCACGGAGGAGCGACTCCCTGCTCCCGGCTGAGGACTCGTCCGGACCCACCGGCCCCAACACCGCCGGCGAACGTCGGGCGACCGACGTGCTCGTCATCGGCGGTGCCGGGTTCATCGGGTCGCACCTCGTCGATCGGCTCGTCGCCGACCACGCCGCGGTCGAGGTTGTCGACGACCTTTCGTCGGGATCGCTCGCCAACCTCTCGGACGCCCGGGCGTCGGCGCCACGGAGCGGCGCCGAGTTGCACATCCACACGCTCGACGCGGCGACGCCGGATCTCGCCACGATGATCACGCTGCGGCGGCCCCGGCACATCGTCCATCTCGCCCTGCTCGTGCCGGCGGCGAACTCCGCCATCGAGCTCGGACGGTCGTTCACGTCGATGCTCGGCGTGCTCGACGCCGCTCGCGCCGCATCTGTCGAAAAGGTCGTCGCGCTGTTGCCGGCGACGGTGCTCTACGGCACCCCGTCGGCACGCCAGCTCCCGGTCAAAGAGGGCGAGATCACGCCACGAGGCGTGCGGGGGGTCGTCGCCAAGGCGATCGTCGAGTTGTTGACGACGTACCGCGAGGAGCACGGCATCGAGTTCACGGCGCTCGCGGCGACCACCGTCTACGGTCCCCGCCAGCAGGCCCGGCAGGGTGCCGTTGCCCGGCTGCTCGACGCCGCGGCGAACGGCGAACCGGCACGGCTCTCCGGAGATGGCCGCCAGACCCGCGACTTCGTGCACGTCGACGATGTCGTCGACGCCCTGGAGCGATCCCTGCACCGGGGCAGTGGCCTCGTCGTCAACGTCGGCACGGGCGTGCAGACATCACTGCGCGACGTCGTGGCGATGATCGGGGTCGGCCCACCGCCCTCGTTCGTCACCGCCCGGCAGGGGGAGCTCGGCCGCTTCTGCGTCTCGACGGTGCGCGCCCGCATCCATCTCGGATGGGCCCCGTGGACGACCCTGCCCGAGGGCCTGGCCGCCCTCCGCGACACCCCCTAGCTCCTCCAATGGAGGGGACGTCAGGGGCGGCAGGCTGCCAGGGTCACTGCGGCGAGCTGGGCGGCGGCGTCGGGCGTGGACATCACGGACGGGGCGACGACGGCGCGCATGCCCGCCGCCTCGACCGCTCCCGCCAGTGCGGCGTCCACCGGATCGATCACCAGGGTGGAGGCGATCGGGGCGTAGATCCTGGCGACGCCGACGACACTTGGCTCGTGCCCGAGCTCGCGGAGCAGGCGATCGGCGGGACCCTTCAGCGCCCGACCGCCGATGATCGGCGAGACGGCGACGACCGTGTCGCGCCGCCTGCGGAGGGCGTCGTCGACCCCGGGCAGGGCACGGATCGGTTGGATCGAGACGAGCGGGTTGGACGGGGCGATCACGATGGCGGTTGCATCCTCGATCGCCCGCATGGCGTCGGTGCTCGGGCGGGCTCCCGCCGTGTCGATGCGGACGGCGCTGACCTCGACCTCGTGGTGCAGGCGCACGAAGTAGTCCTGGAACGCCAGCTCCGTTCCGTCGGCGAGCGTGAGGTGGGTCGACACCGCGTCGTCCGACATCGGCAGGATCCGCACGCCGACGTTCCACGCAGTGGCGATCTCGGCCGTGACCTCGGTGAGCGTCGCCCCTTCCGCCCGGCGCGCCGTGCGATAGAGGTGGGTGGCGAGATCTCGGTCGCCGAGCTGGAACCAGGTGTTCGCCGCCGCCGACGCCGCGGGGCGAACGTCGATGTAGCGCCGCAGGGCATCCATCGCCGCCCAGCTCTCGGCCTGGAGTCCCCAGCCGCGCTGGGGGTCGATCGCCCCGGCGAGCGTGTAGACGACCGTGTCGAGGTCTGGTGAGATCGACAGCCCATTGATCACCGTGTCGTCGGCGGTGTTGACCACCGCGGTGATCGACGATGGTGGCTGCACGTGCACGGCTCCCGAGAGGAAGCGAGCGGCGCCGACTCCACCGCACAGCACGACAACGGCGCCGGGAGTCGGGTCGCTCACGTCCATCTCGTCAGTCAACCGGGCGATAGGTTCGCCGTGCATGTCGCCAGGGCACACGCGCGTCGGCGTCGTCGTGCTCAACTATCGGGGCGCCGCCGACACGATCGCCTGCATCGAGTCGCTCCAGAAGCTCGACGAGCCGGCTCGCCTCGTCGTCGTCGACAACGGCTCGGGGGACGGTTCTGTCGAGCAGCTCGGCGCGGTCGCCGGGATCGAGCTGATCGCCAACGTCAGCAACGTCGGGTTCGCTGCCGGGAACAACGTCGCCATCGATCGCCTGCTCGACGACGGCATCGAGTTCGTGTGGGTGTTGAACAACGACACGGTGGTCGAACCGTCCGCGCTCAGCGAACTGCTCGCGGTCGCCGACGCCGATCCTGGCGTCGGTGCGGTCGGCTCGGTGCTCTACGACCTTGCCGACCCGCACCGCTTGCTGACGTGGGGCGGTGGCGCCGTGCAGCGGTGGACCGGTCGCACGCGCGATGCGCGCACGGCGTCCGACCGGCTCGACTACCTGACGGCCGCGTCGGTGCTCCTGCGGGCAGCCGCCATCCGGCAGGTCGGGTGCTTCGACACGCGGTACTTCTTCACGTGGGAGGACGTCGACCTGGGCGTCCGCTTGACCCACGCTGGTTGGCGGTTGGTGGTCGCCGAGCGCTCCCGCGTCTGGCACCGCTGGGGTGGCACGCTCGAACCGCTGGCCCCAGCGCGCTTCGAGCACCACGCCGCAGGACTCGTCGTGTTCCAGCGCACCCACTCCCGGGCGCCGTGGCTGACGACGCTGCCGATGCTCGGCTACTACGCCGCGTCTGCCGTCCGCCACCGTCGGCCTGCACTGTGGCGCGGGGCGTGGCGCGGCTGGCGTGCAGGGTGGTCGCGTTGATCCCCAGGGTCCGGGCGGTGCCCGGGATTTGCGTCGTCGTCCCGAACTGGAACGGCGCCGCCCACCTCGGTCCGTGCGTCCGCTCGCTCGCCGCCCAGGACCATGACGACTTCGCCATCGTGGTCGTCGACAACGGCTCGGCCGACGACTCGGTGGCCGTGCTCGACGCGCTGGCCACAGAGATCGCCCCCGTGCCGTTGACCGTGCTGCGCAATGCCGTCAACCGCGGATTCGCAGGCGGCGTCAACCAGGGAATCCGCCACGCCATCGACGCCGGCGCCATGGCCGTCGCCCTGTTCAACAACGACGCCGTTGCCGACGCCGGATGGTTGGCGGCGCTCGCCGCTGAGCTCGATTCGGACCCCGACGTCGCAATCGCAACCGGGCGGCTGTTGATGCGCGACGGGCTGACGGTCGACAGCACCGGCGACTTCTACACCGAGTGGGGCCTCGCCTTCCCCCGTGACCGAGGTCAGCCGGCCGAGCCCGTTCGCCCGTCCGGTGAGGTGTTCGCCGCCAGCGGGGGAGCGAGTCTCTACCGCACCGCACTGTTCGCCGACATCGGACTGTTCGCCGAGGAGTTCTTCGCCTACTTCGAGGACGTCGACCTCGGCTTCCGCGCCCGCCTTGCTGGTCATCGCGTGCGCTACTGCGCCGACGCCGTCGCCTACCACGACCAAGGGGCGACGAGCCGCACGATGTCCGGGTTCGCGACGAAGCAGTTCTTCCGCAACCTCCCGGCGCTGCTCGTGCGCAACGTCCCGGGCCGGCTGTTGCCGACGGTGGTGCCCCGGTTCGTGCTCGTCTACACCTTGATGGTGCTCCACCAGTTCCGGCGGGGCGAGGGAGTGGCGGCGGTGCGCGGCGTCGGCGCGGCGGTCGGCCTGGCGATCCGCAGCCTCCCGCAACGACGGGCGATCCAGCGTTCTCGGCGGATCGATGAGTCCGACGTTGGCGACCTGCTGTGGCCCGGCCTGCCGCCAGGCATGCGTGTGCTGCGCGGAACGCGCGACCGCCTGGCCCGCTTGCTCCCGCGCCGGCGGTGATGCCGCTCCGTAGACTCGCCGACCGTGCCACGAGCGTTCATCACGGGAATCACCGGCCAGGATGGTCGCCACCTGGCCGAATTCCTCCACGACCGCGGCTACGACGTGTACGGGATGGTCAAGGGCCAGAACAACCCGAAGGCCGCCCAGGTGATCGACGACATGCCGTTCGTCGAGCTGGTCCCGGGTGACCTCGCCGATCTGCCGTCGTTGGTCGCGGCGCTGGAGCTGTCCCAGCCCGACGAGGTCTACAACCTGGGCGCCATCTCGTTCGTGGCGCTGAGCTTCTCGCAGGCCGAGCTCACCGCGAACACGTCGGGGTTGGGGGTGTTGCGGATGCTCGAGGCGATCCGCATGGTCGGCGGCACGCAGAACAACCCGATCCGCTTCTACCAGGCGTCGTCGTCGGAGATGTTCGGCAAGGTGCGCGAGACACCGCAGGACGAGATGACACCCTTCCACCCGCGCTCGCCGTACGGCTGCGCCAAGGTGTTCGGCCACGACATCACCGTCAACTATCGGGAGAGCTACGGGCTGTTCGCCTGCTCGGGGATCCTGTTCAACCACGAGGGGCCGCGACGGGGCATCGAGTTCGTGACCCGCAAGGTCACCAACGCGGTCGCCCGGATCAAGCTCGGCTTGCAGCACGAGTTGGTGATGGGAACCCTGGACACCAAGCGCGACTGGGGTTATGCCGGTGACTACGTGCGGGCGATGTGGCTGATGTTGCAACAGGACGAGCCCGACGACTACGTCGTCGCGACCGGCGAGTCGCACACCGTCCGTGAGCTCGTCGAGCGGGCCTTCGCCGAGGTGGGCATCGACGACTGGCAGCGCTACGTGCGCCAGGATGCCAAGTTCTTCCGACCGGCCGAGGTCGACCTGCTCATCGGCAACGCCGCCAAAGCTCGCCAGCGGCTCGGCTGGAGTCCCGAGGTCGAGTTCCCCACGCTGATCAAGATGATGGTCGCCAGCGACCTCCAGGCCGAGGCGAAGAAGGCCAACATCGCCCTCGACTGACGCCCGCGTGGTGGTGGCGACGCTGGATCCGGTCGGCGCCCGTGTCGAGGTACGCCTCCGCCGGGGGTTTCAGGGGGCGGAAGCCCCCTGATGCGGCGGCTCGGGCCGGCTTTGCCGGCCGCCGCCAGAAGTTGGGTGCGGCGCAGCCGCTCATCGAGCTCGACCGAATGGAGAGAGCGAGCGCCAGCGAGCGAACGAATGAGGTCGAAACGCCTAGCTCTCCAGGGGCCTGTCGGTCAACGCTTCGAGGACCGACTCGTTGTCGGGGCGGGCGCCGGAACCGAGCTTGTAGCGCAGGGCGAAGGCGAAGAACGTCATCGCTGCGATCGACGAGGCGAGCACACCGATCTCGACGCGTCTGAATACGTCGTCGCTGCCGAACCACACGCCGATCGCCAAGGCGACTGCCCCGGTGACCCAGCCGAGAGCCACCAGCTTGTGGCCCTTGAGGGCGATCACCGCCTGGGCCAGGGCGAGGGCGACCATGTAGCACCCGCTGCCGGCAGCGAGAATCGCCAGCGTCACACCGTCGAGGTCGGCGTCGTACACCTTCTCGAGCACGAACGGACCGATCGCCAGGGCACTGAGGCTGCCGACGATGCCGACGCCGATGACGAGAATCAGGAGTCGGCGCAGCCCGTTGCGGAACTCTGCGAAGTTGCCGGATGCGGCGAGCCGGCTGAGGCGAGGGAGCAGCGCGGCCTGGACGGCCTGGAACATGAACAGCGGGATGCGGGCGAGGAGCACGCCGTAGCCGAACTCGGTGACCATCTCTTCGGCCGCAGGGGTGTCGTCCGAGAGGATGTTGACGAGGACCGGGCCGGCGTTGAGCAGTGCCGCAGCGAAGACGGACCCGAGCAGCAGCCAGCCGAGGTTGGGGGTGACTTCCTTCCACGTCGCCTCGGGTCCGTCGCTCGTCACGAGCTGGCCTTTCGACGCGACGTAACCGATCCCGACGAGTGGCGAAAGGGCGATGAGGAAGGCGTACGGGCCGACCGCCGAGATGCCGACGAGGGCGAACAGCGCGCACACCGTCACGCGAACGACACCGTCGGAGCCGATGACAACGGCGTAGGACTGGAAGCGGCCGCTTCCGGAGCAGATGCCCCGGGCGATGTGCGCCGGCGCGTAGGCGCAGAACCCTACGACGAGGGCGACGAGCATCACCCAGTCGCCGTCGAAGTAGGCGCTCGTGATCCACGGGCTCACGCAGATGATCGCCAGGGCGACCATTCCACCGAGCAGGAAGCCGAGGCGGGCAACCTTGTCGACGACCGGACGGCCACCCTCGCCGACCGCCCGGCGATGGCCGAGGCCCCGGCCGAGCTCCTGCTCGAGTGGCAGGAAGAACCCGGGGGCGAGGACGAACGTGGCGAACCACAGCGACGACAGGGGAGTGAAGTTCTCCTTACCGCCGACGGCGTTCGTGCCGATCTGGAAGAACAGGTACGTCGCCACCCCGGCGACGAGCAGGGCGGCAGCGACAGGGATCGTGCCCTCAGGGAAGGAAGCCCGCAGCGTGGCGACTTTCGAGACGGGCTTGGCTTCGGACACGGCTTGCAGAGGCTACCGACGCGCAGACACAGAAGAGGCTGCGACGTCATTGCGTTCCCCGGCCACGCAGGCCGTTGCTAGCCGCTCACTCGCTAGCGCTCGCTCGCGACGGTGCGTGGTTCGTCGCCCACGCAGGCAGCTCCTAGTTCTTGAGCTGGGTCTTGACCAGGTCGACGAACTGCTTCTGCAGGTCGGCAACACGCTCGGCGGTGAGGGCGACGAGTCCCGTGCCGGCGAACACGGCGTCGCGGAACCACCCGATGATCTGGTCGGCATCGGGCACGTCGATGTCGAGCTCGACCTTTGGGAGATCGACGCTCGGGACGTTGATCGACGGTAGGTCGATCGTCGGGAGCTGGAACGGCAGGTCGAAGGGCAGCTTGACCTTCGAGAGGTCGATGGTGGGGAAGTCAATCGTCGGCATGTGTGCAACATATCTCGGAGTGCTAACTTTTGCAAGCGGCTGGGCGACTGCGAGCGACGAGGCGCTAACCGAGGAGCGGCCGTAACTGCGCGGGCAGTAGGTGGCGTGGCACTTGATGATGACGACAATGTTGCGAAACGTTGTCAACTCGATGACGGGACCAGCACCGTTGGACCGCTAGCCTCAGACCACCGTGGACGGCGAACGTGCTCAGCGACCGGGCACGATCGGCGCGCCGCCAGTCGTGGCCGTGGTGGTCGTCCACGCCCCCGGGCCGTGGTTCGATGAGACCGTCCAGAGCCTGGCGTCACAGGACTACCCAGCGCTGAGCACCGTCTTCCTGCTCGCCGACGGAGCCGACGACGACACGGCGGCGCGAATCCGGGCGGTCCTGCCCGAGGCCTTCGTCGAGGCGCTGGGGGCCAATCCCGGATTCGGACCGGCGGCCAACACCGTCGCCCAAATCGTCGAGGGCGACCAGGGATTCTTCTGCTTCTGCCACGACGACGTGGCCCTCGATCCCGACGCGATCCGGCTGATGGTCGAGGAGCTGTATCGCTCCAACGCCGGGATCATCGGGCCGAAACTCGTCACGTGGGAGCACCCCAGGATCCTCGACGATGTCGGCCTCGACGTCGACCGCTTCGGGCAACCGGCCAGCCGCGTCGACGTCGGCGAGGTCGATCAGGAACAGCACGACGCAGTGACGGACGTGTTCGCCGTCCCCTCGGCGTGCTTCTTGATGCGCGCCGACCTGTTCCGCGCCCTCGGTGGCTTCGACGCGGCGATGAGCTTCCACGGCGAGGACGTCGACCTCTGTTGGCGCGCCCACATCAGCGGCGCACGAGTGATCGTCGCTCCGGCGGCGCGGGTCCGTCACCGCGAGCAGCTCGAGTCGCGGCGCCCCGACCTCAACCACGTCGCGTTGCGTGCCCGCCACGCGCTGCGCTCGACGTTGACGCTCACTTCCGGCTCGCGACTTCCCGTGCGGTTGCTCGAGATCGTCGTGCTCACCGCCGTGGAGGCCGTCGTCGGCGTGCTCAGCGGTCATGCCCGCGAGGCGTGGGCGTCCGTGCGTGCCCTCGTCGGGGCGATCCCGCGATTTCCGACGCTGCTCGCGCGGCGCGGCGCGATCGCCAAGCTTCGGCGGGTCAGCGACGCCGAGGTGCACGACCTGCAGTCCCACGGCAGCAATCGCTTGGCGTCGTTCCGGCGGGCCCGGGAGACGCAGCTCGTCATCGGCGTGGACGACCACGGGAACGCCGACGGCGACGGTGCCGTCGTCAGACGCTGGCGCGAGCGCTCGATGGCGCCGCTCGTCACCTGGATCGCGGTGATCCTCGCAGTCCTTCTCGCCAGCCGCACGTTGATCAGCCGCTCGGTCCCGACGATCGGCGAGTTCCTCCCGTTCCCGGACAGCGCTCGCGACCTGTTCGGGGACTTTCTCAGCGGTTGGAACCGCCGTGAGCTCGGCTCGACGACGCCGAACCCGACAGGTCTCGCGGTGCTCTCGATCGGAAGCGTGCTGTGGCTCTTCCACATGGGCCTCGGTCTCACCGTCACCGTCGTCGGAGCGATCCTCCTCGGCGGGCTCGGCGTCTGGCGGCTTACCGACCTGTTCCCGTCGAACCGCGAGCGCGTCGTCGCCCTCGTCACCTACACGGCGATGCCACTGTTGCCCGGCGTCATCTCCACGGGCCGACTGAGCGCGCTGATCGCCTTTGCCGCCCTCCCGTGGTTCGTCCACCTCGTGCGCACCGCCGCCGGCATCGGGACGGCAGACCCCAACGCGGCTGCCGCCGACCTCGCCGACGGGGTGATCGCCCTGGGCGCCCGCGAGCGGATCCGCCGCATCGCCGTCGCCGGCATCGCCGTGGCGATCGCCGTCGCCATGGCCCCTCCGGTCCTGCTCCTCGTCGCCGCGGTCACGATCGTGCTCGTGCTGTCGTCGATCCTCGTCGGGGCCGGATGGCGCACGTCGGGCTGGTTGCTCGTCGCCGGCGCCGCGGCGACGGCGATCGGCTGGTTGCTCAACCTGCCGGCGGCGAACTGGTCGTGGTCCGACCTCACCGCCGTGCCCCTCGCCGGGGCGCCCGGCCGCGGCCTGACCGACGTCGCCTCGATGAACATCGGGCAGGCCCGACTCGGGCTGCTCGCCCTGGCGCTCTACGTGCCGGTGGTCACCGGGCTTCTGCTGTCGCGGGCATGGCGCCTGACGTGGGCCGGGCGGGCCGCCGGGCTGGTGGTCACGTTCGGCGTGCTGGCGGTGCTGCAGGACCGCGATGCGTTGCCGTTCCGTGTTCCCGAGGTCGGCATCCTGCTCGTCCCCGTCGCCCTCGGCCTCGCCCTCGCGGCAGCGTGTGCCGTGGCGTCGTTCGCGTCTGACGTCGCCGGCGGGACGTTCGGCTGGCGACAACCGCTCGGGGTCCTGTCGATCGTCGCCGTGCTGTGCGGGACGTTTCCTGCACTGCTCACGCTCACCGATGGCTCGTGGTTCACGACGCGCACGACGATGATGACACTGCTCGCTCCCCGCGTAGCGGCCGACGACTTCGGCGACTTCCGGGTGCTCTACATCGGCGATCCACGGGTCCTCCCGGCCACCCCCCACGACCTCGGCGCCGGCATCTCCTACACGCTCACGGCGCCTGGAGTGCCGCACATCGCCGATCGCTGGACGACAGCGGGCAGCGACGCGGACGACGAGTTGGGCCAGGCACTCGCCGACGTCTCCAGTGGGGCGACGCAGCGCGGTGGACGGCTTCTCGCGCCCTACGCGATCCGCTACATCGTCGTTCCACACATCGATGGTGGACAGTCGACGGCGAGTGACCCGATCGAGCAGCCGATCGGGCTGAGCGATGCCTTCGGTGCCCAGCTCGACCTCCGCCACCTGTTCACGTCACCGACCTTCGACGTGTTCGAGAACACGGCGGCCTTCCCTGGTACGGCGGCGTTCACCGGGTCGCTTGCCGATGCCACGGCAGCGTCCGGTTCGGCCGAGCTGGTCCGCCGAGATCTGAGCGGTGCACCACCGGTGCTCAGCGGAACGCTCGAGGACACCTCGGCATCGGGCGAGGTGCCCGCGGGCGTCGTGGCCCTCGCCGTGCCGTTCGACGAGCGATGGACGATGAACGTCGCCGGCGAGGAAGTTCCTGCCAGCGTTGGATTCGGCGCACTGACGTCGTTCGAAGTGGCGACCGGAGGCCCGGCCGGGTTGGACTACGAGACATCCACCTCCCGCCACGCCGAGCTGGTCGGCCAGGCCTTGCTGTGGGTCGCCGCCCTCGTCGCGGCGAGTCGGCTGCGACGTCCCGGGTGGACCCGCCGGGCGGCGGCTCGCGGCGACCGGGCCACGGTCATCGATCTTGCCGACGACGTCGAACTGCCCACTGACGCCGGTGACGTCCCGGTTCTGGTCCCGCTCGAGCCGGTCGGGGCGACCGCTGGTTCGCGCCACAAGGCGGAGCGGCCGCTCTTCCGTCCGGCAGATCCGGCGGAGCGGGCTGCCTGGGTCGACGACATGTTCGCCGACGAGGACGACCCGGGTCTGGGCGGTGCCCAGGGGTCGCCGGGTCGGGCGGTGCCCGGGGGTCGCCGGGTCCGGGCGGTGCCCGGGGGTCACGGCGATGAATCTGCGCCGCCTGCCGATGCTCGTCGTGACGATCGCCGCGCTCGTCGCTGTCGTGCTCGGCGCCGGGAGTGCTGTCGTGCCGACGAGCGCCGTGTTCTCCACCGTCAGCGCTCCGTGGATGCCGGCAGCCCCGCTCCCAGGTGGCCTCACGAGCGCCTGGTTCTGCCCAGGAGTACCGGCTGCCGGCGAGGAGGGTCGCACCGGGATCGTCGCGGTGTTCAACTCCGGCGAGGCGGCGCTGCGCGGGCGGCTCACGGTGCTGCGCGTCGACGGCGAGCCGGTCACCCAGGACATCGAAGTGCCGCCGTTCGACTCCAAGGAGTTCGCCCTCGACACGATCGTCGAGTCGCCCTATGCCGCGGCGTACGTCGAGATCGACGGCGGGGGAGGCCTCGTCGAGCAGCGCGCCGTCGATCCAGCCGGGCAGTCGGTCGCCGCCTGTGCCAACGCCAGCGCCCGCGAGTGGTACCTCGCGGCCGGCGACACGCTCGACGGCAGCGTCGAACGACTCGTCCTCTCCAATCCCCACGACTATCCGGCGGTCGTCGACGTCACGCTCGCCACGGAGCGGGGGGTTCGGGTTCCGGAGCAGTACCAGGGCTTCGCCGTCCCGGCCCAGTCGGTGCGGGTCATCGACGTCAACGCGATCATCGGCGACCAGACGAGGATCGGCGTCAGCGTCGTCGCCTCGCGGGGGCGGGTGATCGTCGGCCGCGCCCAGCTCCTCGAGACGCCCGACCGCGCTGGCTTCGTGATGACGCTGGCCGCTCCGGCGACGCGCGACCAGTGGTGGTTCGCCTACGGCGAACGGGCGGACAACGTCGTCGAGAACTACTACCTCTACAACCCCGGTGACGAGGACGCCGAGGTCACTCCCGTGCTGCTCGGCTTCCAACAGTCCGCCGGGATGGAGGCACCAGCGACGATCGTCGTCCCCGACGGCGAGGTGGTCGAGTTCCGGATGGCCGACGTCGCTGACCTACCTGCCGAGCCGCACAGCGTCGTCTTCAGCACCGAGCCGTCGACCCCGATCGTCGTCGAGCGAGTGCTGACCCGCACGATCGACACGGTGCCCACGACGTCGATCACCCTCGGGGCGACGACGCGTCCTGACGGCTACGTCGCCACTACCTGGTACGTCGGCCTCGGCCCGAGCGTCGCCACCCAAGGGGCCCTGGCGCTCTACAACAACACCAGTGCGGAATCCATCGTCACCCTGCAGGCGATCACCCCGCAAGGCGTGCAGAACGTGGCCGGGTTCGAGGACATCGCCGTCGCCCCGGGGGCGATCCGCTACCTCGACATCACCGGCACGGCGCTCGGCAACCAGCTGATCATCCGCTCGACGACGCAGGTGTTCGTCGAACGGGTCCTGCCCCGGGAACCGGACGCCCAAGGCCGCGTCGCCGTCTGGGCCGTCCCCGCCAACGCCTAGAACTTTCGACTTCACTCCGCTTGCTCCGCAGTCGAGCTCGATGAGCGCTCGCCGCGCCCAGTGGCGGCCGGCAGAGCCGGCCTGGGCCGCATCGGGGGCTTCCGCCCCCGAAACCCCCGACGGCGGTCTGCCGCGATACGACTAGTCCGGCCTTTCGCCGCCGAGGCCTGGTTACCGTCGGACGCATGGATCGCCTGCTGATCGCGCTGGGCATCGCCGTGCTGGCGGCCGCCGTGGCGCTCGTGTTGCGGCAGCGGCGGCGGCCCGACGCGCCGACCAGGGCGACGGGGTCTGTCCCTACGCAGCTCGATCGCGCCGACTTCGCTCGTCCCGACGCGCCCTGGCTCGTCGCCGTGTTCACGTCGGCCACCTGCGCAAGCTGCGCCGACGTCCAGTCGAAGGCCGAGGTGCTGTCGAGCGACGATGTCGCGGTCGACGTCGTGGAGTTCCAGGCGCAGCGCGACGTGCACCGGCGCTACGGCATCGACGCCGTGCCCCTACTCCTGATCGCCGACGAGGCCGGTGTGGTTCGCCAGCACTTCGCCGGCCCGGTTACAGCGACCGACCTGTGGGCCGCCGTGGCCACCGCCCGCGAGGCCCCCTAGGAGGCGTCGAGCGCGGAGGCGGGATCGTCCGCGTGACGGGAGCGACCTGCGTGGCGGGAGCGCTGTACTCGTCGTCGTGGTGGGAGATGTTCAGCTCGAGCGGGCCGTCTCCGTCACCCGACTCAGCGAGGCCCTGTTGGATCAGGTGGGCGACCTCGCGACCGTCGATCGTCTCCTTCTCGAGCAGCGACTCGGCGATCAGTTCGAGGCCACGGCGATGCTTGGTGAGCAGCTTGGTGGCTCGATCCTCCTGCTCGGTGAGCACGCGAGCGATCTCCTCGTCGAGCAGCTTGGCGGTGTCGTCGGAGTACTCCCGCCCGGCGGACATCAGGTCCTCGCCGAGGAAGACGTGCTGTTGCGAGCTCCAGGCCATCGGCCCGACGCGCTCGCTCATGCCCCACTCGCGCACCATCCGGCGGGCGATGCTGGTGGCCTGCTCGAGGTCGTTGGCAGCGCCCGAGTTGAGGTGGTTGAAGACGATCTTCTCGGCGACGCGCCCGCCCATCGCTTTGCAGATGATGTCCTCGAAGTACTCCTTGGCGTACGTGTGGCGCTCCTGGGGGAGGCTCCACGTGACGCCGAGCGCCATGCCACGAGGCAGGATCGTGACCTTGTGCAGCGGGTCGCCGTGCGGGAGCACGGTGGCCAGCAGGGCGTGGCCGCCCTCGTGATAGGCGGTGGCCCGCTTCTCGTCGGCGGTCATCACCAAGCTCTCGCGGAGGGCACCGAGCACGACCCGGTCGCGGGCGTTCTCGAAGTCGATCCGCTCGATCAGCTTCGAGCCGCGGCGGACGGCCACGAGGGCTGCCTCGTTGACGAGGTTGGCGAGGTCGGCGCCGGACATCCCCGGCGTCGCCTTGGCCATCGTTGCGAGGTCGACGTCGGGGCCGATGCGCTTGTCGCGGGCGTGCACCTCGAGGATCGCCTTGCGCTCCTCGAACTCGGGGAGCGGCACGACGATCTGACGGTCGAAGCGTCCGGGGCGCAGGAGGGCCGGGTCGAGGATGTCGGGCCGGTTCGTGGCCGCGAGGATGACGATGCCCTCGGCGGTCTCGAACCCGTCCATCTC
Organism: Ilumatobacteraceae bacterium; assembly: GCA_963772825.1. Lineage (GTDB taxonomy): Bacteria > Actinomycetota > Acidimicrobiia > Acidimicrobiales > Ilumatobacteraceae > Desertimonas. The sequence continues at coordinate 79,844 of CAVYYX010000021.1, forward strand.
GGAGAGCATCTGGTTCAGCGTCTGCTCGCGCTCGTCGTGCCCACCGCCGAGCCCCGCGCCGCGCTTACGACCGATCGAGTCGATCTCGTCGATGAAGATGATCGCCCGGCCCATCCGGCGGGCCTGTTGAAACAGGTCGCGGACGCGGCTGGCCCCGACGCCGACGAACATCTCCATGAAGTCCGAGCCGGTGACGGACAGGAACCCGACGCCTGCCTCGCCGGCGACGGCCCGGGCGAACAGCGTCTTGCCGGTCCCCGGCGGGCCGACGAGGAGCATGCCCTTGGGGACACGGGCACCGATCTCCCGGAACCGATCGGGCATCCGCAGGAAGTCGACGACCTCGGTGATCTCCTGCTTGACCCCTTCGTAGCCGGCGATGTCGGCGAACGTCGTCGACGGGCGGTCCTGGCTGTAGGCCTTGGCGCGGCTGCGCCCGATCGACATCACGTTGCCCATCTGCCCGGCGGCGCGGCGCTGCATCCACACGAAGAAGCCGATGATCAGCAGCACGGGCAGCAACAGCCCGGCGATGCTCAGGAACCAATTGCTGCTCGGCGTCTTGAACTCGTACTCGACGCCGGCATCGCGCAGCGCCGTCTCGTCCTCCTCGGACAGCCCGCGCTCGCCACCGCCTGTGGTGCTGAACTGCGTACCGTCCGTGTATTCGCCGCTGATCGCGCCCGACGAGTTGTTGATCTCGACCGACTCGACCTTGCCGTCTTCGACCTGTTGCATGAACTCCGTGTAGGTGACCTGGGAGCCCTCGTCCCGCGGCCACAGACTGGGGAGCAGCAGCGCCGCGGCGACGACCCCGGCGAGCACGTAGAGCGCCCAGCGCGGCCAACCGCCCGGCTTGCGTTGAGGCTGATCGCCGCCGTTGGGATTCGGCGTACGCTTATCGCCGGAGGGCCGCTGAGGACCACCTCGCGCCGGTCCGCGGCCGGGCGGCGGCGGAGGAGGCGGCGGCGGCAGATTGCTCATGGATCCATGCTACGGCCAGATCCGCGGCGAGGATGGTGCTCGTGACGTAACGTGCGCCACTTATGCAGCGTTCCCCGGCCAAGCCACCTACTGCCTGCGCCGCTTCTGACCGCTCCCTCGCTGGCGCTCGGTCGCTCGCATCGGTGGAGGTACTTCCATGAGCCCATTCGGGAGTGGTTTGCGGCGCCAGTGTTCCCGTCCGACGTGCTCAGACGTCGCCCTCGTGACGCTCACCTACGAGTACCGGCGATCTCAGGTGTGGCTCGACCACCTCTCGGTCGAGCGCGATCCACACGCCTACGACCTGTGCCGCCGCCATGCCGACGATCTCTCCGTGCCTCTCGGCTGGCACCTCGCCGACCGTCGCCGGCCACTCAGCGTCGATCGCGACCTCCTGGCCGGCTGACGCCCCCGCACGGTTTGCGTCAGCGCGACGACCGGGTGTGCGTCGTCCGTCTGACGCAAACGGGCCGGCGTTAGCGTGGCGGGTCGTGTCGTCGCCGCTCCGCCCCGTCGCGATGCGCGACACGGGACGGCGTATCGACGTTCCCCTGGCGTTGCTCACGTGGCTGGCGGCGTGGCTGCTCGGCCAGGTCGTCGCCCTCGTCGTCTACTCCGCCGGAGGGTACGAGGACGTCGACGACGTGCCGATCTCCGTGCTGTTCGTCAGCCAGTTGCTCGTCTGGGGAATCTTCATCGGGGCGATGGTGCTGGCGTCCCGACGCGGCGGCACGGGCAGATTCCGCGACGACTACCAAGTCGATGCCAGGGGTGTCGACCTGCTGGGCGCCCCGATCGGCGTGCTCAGCCAGCTTGTCCTCGTGCCCCTCGTGTACCTGCCGCTCGAGCGGCTGTGGGGGGACGTGTTCACCGAGGAGCGATTGACCGAGAACGCCAAGGACCTCGTCGATCGGGCGTCGGGCGGCTCGATGGTCCTGCTCGTGTTGATGGTCTGCGTCGGGGCGCCAGTGGTGGAGGAACTCGTCTATCGCGGCCTCGTGCAGGGCTCGCTGGCGGACCGGGTCAATCCGCTGCCGGCGTGGTTGGCCGCCTCGGCGCTGTTCGCCCTCATCCACTTCCGCCCCGTCGAGTACCCGGGCCTCCTCGTGATCGGGCTCGTGTGCGGCGCCTGTGCGCTGGTCACCGGGCGCCTCGGCATGGCCATCGCCTGTCACGTCGGCTTCAATGTGACCGGCCTGCTTCTTGCGTTGGACTGACCGTGCCCTGCCGCCTTCCCGAGGAGTCTCCCTGGCATGATTGTTCGCGCTCATGAGTGACTTGCGACACCGCGACGGCGATGCCGGGGCGATCGATCCGGAGGGCGACGACTTCGTCGCCCAGTTCGACCGAGAATTCGGACCTCCGACGACCACCGCCGTGATCGACGACGCCCCACCCGCCCCGTCGGACGCGCCACCGCTGACGCCCGACGTCGATTCCGACACCATGCCGCCCGAGGTCATGGTCGAGCCGATCGAGTCTCGACGGTCGCTTCCGGCCCGGATCGGGATGCGGATCATCCGCCGGCCCTATCAGTGGCTGCGCCGGCCGTGGCCCGACGACCGCGTGGTGCGCCTCGCCGTCACCGTGTCGACGCTCGTCGTCACGACGTTCATCATGATGCGCGTCGTTCACTTCCGGCCGATCCTCGGCGACGATTTGATCTTCGACGACGTCACACCGACGGGTGGCGACATGGGTTCCCACGTCTGGGCCCCGGCCTACCTGCGCGACCACCTGCTGCCCAACTTCCAGCTCAGTGGGTGGAGCATGGACTGGTACGGCGGACTGCCGGTGTACCGCTTCTACATGGTCGTCCCGGCGCTGGCGATGGCCATCCTCGACACGTTCCTGCCGTATGGCGTGGCCTTCAAGCTCGTCGCCATCTCCGGCCTCGTGACGCTGCCGTTCACGTGTTGGGCCTTCGGCCGCCTCGCGCGCTTCCGCTACCCGTTGCCGGAGCTGTTCGCCTTCGCCGGGCTGTGCTTCGCGCTCAACGAAAGCACGACGATCTACGGCGGCAACGTGCTGGCGACGATGGCCGGCGAGTTCTCGTTCTCGATCGCCATCAGCCTGATGATGCTCGGCCTCGGGCTGCTCGCCCGCGGCCTCGACGACGGCAAGGGCCGGCTGATGATGTGGGCGTCGATCGTCCTGGCGTTGGCCTGCCTGAGCCACGGCATCGTGCTGATCTACACGGCGGTCGGCGCTCTGGTGATCGTCATCTGCCGCTGCGGAGCCGACCTCTGGCGCCTGCTCGTCAGCCGCATCGGCCGGCGCCAGGACGACGGCGGTGGCGACCGGGGTCTGGTGTACACGGTGCTGATCACGCCGGCCCTCGTCGGCCTCGTCGTGCTGCTCACGCAGGCCCTCGATGTGTCGCTCAAGCTGGTCGCCGTCGCCTTCGTCCCGGGGATCGTCGCGACCGTCGTGCTGTGCATCCGCTCCGGCTGGAGCTGGCTCCCCAACCAGCTGTTCGTCAAGCGACTGCTGTACGGCGCCTCGATCGGCGGGCTCACCTTGCTCCTCGCCGCCTTCTGGGTCGGGCCGTTCCTGTTCAACCACGACTACATGACCGACATGAAGTACGGGTTCAAGCCCGATGGCGGCAGCGAGTCGTTCTGGTCGATGCTCTTCGACCAGGAGCCGTTCCTCGACGTGCTCATCAACACGCTGGCCATCGTCGGGTTGATCGCCGCCATCGCCCGCCGTCACGTCTACGGGGTCGCCCTCGGGCTCACCGGCCTGATCGCGGTGGCGATGGTCTACCTGACCCGCGACAGCCTTCCGGTCATCGGGCTGTTGTGGAACCCCCGGGTCCTGCCCTGGGTCTACCTGATGCGCTACCTGATGATGATGGTCGGTGCCGTCGAGGTGGCCGGCGTGCTCGTCAACTGGCTGCGCAACCGTCCGGCCCGTGAGGTGCCCGGCGTGGGCACGAGGTCGTTGATCGGCGGCGCCATCGGCCTGGCCGTGCTCGTCGTCTTCGGCTTCGTCTTCCAGATGCTCCCGGGCGGCAGCAAGATCGGCGACCAGTACGCCTGGGGCCCGATCCGCTCCGTGCACGGTATGCCCGACGCCCGCAGCGACGGTTGGCCGGCGTACAACTTCCGGGGCTACGAGTCCAAGCCGCTGTACCCCGAGTACCACGACCTCGTCCAGACGATGGGCGATCTCGGCGCCCGCGACGACGGCGCCGGCTGCGGTCGTGCCCTGTGGGAGATCGACAACCGCGACGGCGTCGGCAACGGCAAGTACGGCACGACGATGGCCCTCATGCTGCTGCCGTTCTGGACCGACGGCTGCATCCAGTCGATGGAGGGCCTCTACTTCGAGGCGTCCGGCACGACGCCCTACCACTTCCTCACGGCGGCGGCGATGTCCGACCGGGCGTCCAACCCCGTGCGTCAGCTGCGCTACACCGACAACGATGCCGCCGTCGGGATCCAGCACATCAACGACCTCGGCGTCCGCTACGTGATGGTCACCACCGACGAGGCGATCGCCGAGGCGGAGACTCGCCCGGAGCTGACCCCGGTCGCCGAGAGCGGGCCTTGGCGCATCTTCGAGTACACCGACGCGGCCATCGTCGAGGCCCTCGACGTCCAGCCGGTCGTCGTCAACGGGCGCGACGGCGACCAGCGCGAGTGCTTCTTGGAGATCGGCACCTCGTGGTTCCAGCACCAGGACGAGTGGGCGGCGATGCCGGCGGTCGACGGACCCGAGACCTGGCAGCGCATCGACGTCGCCATCGACGAGAGTCGCCAAGAGCCCCAAGGCCAGGGCACCGACGAGTGCGGCGATCCGCAGTCGTCCACGTCGCGGCGGGTGAACATCGTCCAGCCGGTGCAGGACATCGACGTCGTCGACCTCCCCGAGGTCGAGGTGACGAACGTCGAGATGGGCGAGCAGTCCGTCGAGTTCGACGTCTCGGAGCCCGGCGTGCCCGTGCTCGTGCGCGTCAGCTACTTCCCCAACTGGACCGCCCACGGGGCTGAGGGTCCGTACCGCATCGGCCCCAACCAAATGGTTGTCGTGCCGACCGACACCCATGTCCGGCTGGCGTTCGAGCGTTCCAACACCGACCTGTTCTTCTACGGGATGACCGTGCTCGGCATCGCCCTGGCGCTGTTCGCCAGGTTCCGTGGCGACGCGAACTATCCCAAGCTCGCCCCGACGGGCGGCAGCGAGCTGCCGCCGCCCACCTGGTCGTCGCCGACGATCGACGAGCAGGTCGCCGGGTGGGCGCCCCGCCAGCTCGGGCCTGGGACCGATGGTGAGCCGCCGCCACCTCCCCAATCGACACCGCTGGCGCCGGCGCTCCCCGCGCCGCGGCCGTCGCCGGACGATCGATCGGGTAACTCGATAGCCTGATTGCCGCCATGTCCGTTCTCGACGAGATCGTCAAGGCGTACGACATCCGAGGAACGGTTCCCGACCAGCTCGACGCCGAGGTCGCCCGCGCCTTCGGGGTGGCGTTCGCCACCCACACCGGGGCCAGCAAGGGTCTTGGCGGTGCCCAGGAGAACGCGATCGTGGTCGGTCGCGACATGCGCCCGTCCGGACCGGAGCTCGTCGCCGCCTTCACCGACGGCGCGCTCGCCCAGGGCGTCGACGTACTCGACATCGGGTTGGCCTCGTCCGACCTGCTCTACTACGCGTCGGGGAGCCGCCGGCTGCCGGCGGCGATGTTCACGGCGTCGCACAACCCGGCCGAGTACAACGGGATCAAGTTGTGTCACGCCGGCGCGCTGCCGGTCGACCTCGGGGTGATCAAGTCGCTGACCAGCGAGGTTCTCGATGGCGGAGGTCCTCTGCCGGCGCCTCGAGCGGGGCGGCGGACCGAGCAGAACCTGCTCGCCGACTTCGTCGACCACGTCGTCTCGTTCGTCGACATCGGGGCCCTACATCCGAGGCGGGTGGTGGCCGACACCGCCAATGGGATGGGCGGATTGGTGGTCCCTGCAGTCTTCGAGCGGCTCGGCGTGTTCGAGCTCGAGGTCATGTACCCGGAGCTCGACGGCACGTTTCCGAACCACCCCGCCGATCCGCTGCAGCCTGCCAACCAGCGAGATCTTCGGGCGCGAGTCGTGTCCGGTGGCTTCGATATCGGCCTGGCGTTCGACGGTGACGCCGACCGTGTGTTCGTGGTCGACGAGACCGGTGCCGGCCTGTCGGGCTCGACGACGACGGCGATCTTGTCGGCGGTGACGCTGCGCTCCCATCCCGGTGCGACGATCCTCCACAACCTGATCTGTTCGAGAGCGGTGCCAGAGGTGATCGCCGAGAACGGCGGCGTGCCGGTCCGCACACGGGTCGGGCATTCGTTCATCAAGCAGCAGATGGCCGAGACCGGCGCGGTGTTCGGCGGCGAGCACTCGGCGCACTACTACTTCGCGGCGAACTACGGCGCCGACTCCGGGCTCATCGCCACGGTGCAGATGTTGTCCGAGCTGACCCGCTCCGACGACGTGCTCTCCAAGGTGCGCGTGCCCTACGAGCGCTATACGCAGAGCGGCGAGATCAACACCCACGTCAACGACGCCGGTGCCGTGCTCGCCGGCGTCAGCGCGCAGTACGTCGATGGTCGCCAGGACCACCTCGACGGGCTCACGGTCGAGTTCGACAGCTGGTGGTTCAACCTCAGGCCGTCGAACACCGAGCCGCTCCTGCGGCTGAACCTCGAAGCCGAGACTCGCGACGAGTGCGAGAGCCGCGTCACCGAGCTGCTCTCGTTGATCACCAGCAACTGACCGATGGAGTATCAGATGTCACTTGCGCCAGAGTTGCTTTCGATCCTTGCCTGCCCGGAGGACAAGGGTCCGCTGTACTACATCGAGGACCTCGACGTCCTGTTCAACCCCCGCCTGCAGCGCGCCTATCGCGTGCGTGAGGGCATCCCGGTGATGCTCATCGACGAGGCCCAGAGTCTCGAACCGACCGAGACGGAGCGCCTGCTCGCCCGTGTCGAGGCCGAAGGCATCCCGCCGACCTTTGTCGTCCCCAAGGAGGAGAACTGACATGACCGTCCACTGCGTTCCCCGGCCACGCAGGCCGCTACTGGCCGCGCCCTCGCTGGCGCTCGGTCGCTCGCAAGTAGCTAGGGAGCTTTCATGACTGACACACTTGCGGCGCGCAAGGACTACCGCGTTGCCGATCTGTCGCTTGCGCCGTTCGGGCGCAAGGAGATGCTCCTCGCCGAGCACGAGATGCCTGGGCTGATGGCTTTGCGTCGCGAGTTCGGCGAGTCCAAGCCGCTTGCCGGGGCGCGCATCTCCGGCTCGCTGCACATGACGGTCCAGACCGCCGTGCTCATCGAGACGCTCACGACGCTCGGCGCCGAGGTGCGCTGGGCGAGCTGCAACATCTTCTCGACCCAGGACCACGCGGCAGCGGCGGTCGTCGTCGGCCCTGAGGGCACACCCGACAACCCGCAGGGAGTTCCGGTGTTCGCCTGGAAAGGCGAGACGCTCGAGGAGTACTGGTGGTGCACCGACCAGATGATGACCTGGCCGGTCGGCGCCGCCGGTGACGACGGTCCGAACATGATCCTCGACGACGGCGGTGACGCCACGTTGCTGTTGCACAAGGGCGTGCAGTACGAGCGCGACGGCGAGGTGCCCGACCCGACGTCGGCGTCCAATCCGGAGCTGGCGATCGTCCTCGGTCTGCTGCAGCGCTCGCTGCGGTCGGAGCCGACGAAGTGGACGCGCATGGCCAAGAACATCCGTGGCGTCACCGAGGAGACGACCACCGGCGTCAAGCGGCTGTACAAGATGGCCGCCGACGGCGAGCTGCTGTTCCCGGCGATCAACGTCAACGACTCGGTCACCAAGTCGAAGTTCGACAACCTGTACGGCTGCCGGCACTCCCTCGTCGACGCCATCTCCCGGGCGACGGACGTGATGATCGGTGGGAAGACCGCTGTCGTGTGTGGCTACGGCGACGTCGGCAAGGGCTGCGTGCAGAGCCTGCGCGGGCAGGGGGCGCGGGTGATCGTCACGGAGATCGATCCGATCAACGCCCTCCAGGCGGTGATGGAAGGTCTGCAGGTGCTGCCCCTCGAAGACGTCGTCGAGACCGCCGACCTCTTCGTGTCGGCGACGGGCAACGCCGACATCATCACCATCGATCACATGCAGCGGATGAAGCACAACGCCATCGTGTGCAACATCGGTCACTTCGACAACGAGATCGACATGGCGGGACTCGCCCGCTCGGGCGCCACCCGCGACGAGCTCAAGCCGGGCACCGACGTGTGGCGATTCGACAGCGGCAGGCAGATCATCGTCCTCGCCGAGGGCCGTCTCGTGAACCTCGGTTGCGCGACCGGTCACCCGAGCTTCGTGATGAGCTGCTCGTTCAGCAACCAGGTGATCGCCCAGATCGAGCTGTTCACGAACACGGCGCAGTACCCGACCGACGTCTACGTGCTGCCCAAGCGTCTCGACGAGAAGGTGGCCCGGTTGCACCTCGATGCCCTCGGGGTCAAGCTGACGAAGCTGTCGGACGAGCAGGCCGACTACATCGGCATCGAGCCGGGTGGTCCGTACAAGCCGGAGCACTATCGGTACTGAGCCCGAGCGGCGACGTCGGGGGGCGACGACCGCTGCGGACATGGCCGGAACTATTTTGATCGGGATGAAGCGAAGGTGGGCCGTCGCGTTCACCGCGAGCGCTCTCTTGCTCGCTGGCGGGTGTGCCGCGTTCGAGCGCGCCGATACGTCGCGCGTGCCGACCGCCGTGGTGCAGCCAGCGGCGACGTCGACCCCACCGCCGACCTCGACCGCCGTTGCCCTCGGCCGGCCGGCGGCGATCCCGCCGACGACCGTCCCGCCGACGACCGCCGCGCCGACCACCACGGCGGCTCCGACGACCACGATCCCGCCGACGACGACCACGATCCCGATGCCGCCAGGTGTGCACGACCCAGCGTGTGCCCGGGTCGTGCAACATGGCGACTCGCTGAGCCTGATCGCCGACGGCATCGACGACCCGACGGTCACCGCCGAGAGCCTGCGCACGGAGAACGGCGTGAGCGATGTCGATGTGATCCACGCCGGCGACGTGCTCGACGTGTGCCCCGGCAACAAGATCGACGACATCACCGGCGAGGAGCGTGGCGCCGCGCCGGCGGTCGCCGTGGTCGGCTCGAGCGGCGTCGCCGCCCAGCAGCAGAAGCTGAATCAGCTGTTCGCCGGTTACGGGCTCCCGGAGCTGGCGGTCGACGGGGTTTCGGGCCCGTTCACCCGCCAGCAGCTGTGCGCCGCCCGCATGGCCCTGCACCTGCCGATCAGCCGGGCCGACATGGCCCCGGGCAGCGATGAGGAGCGCCACCTGCTGTCGGCGCAGTCGATCGCCATCCCCGCCAACGCTGCCGTCGGCTCCTCACGCTGGATCCTCATCAGCAAGACGTGCCAGGTGATGTTCGCCGGGGAAGGCAGCAACCGGATCACGTTCGTGTTCAAGACGTCGACCGGTGAGGAGGGGTGGGAGACCACCAACCAGCAGAGCGTGCGGGCGTTCCGCTACGACCCGGCCTTGGACAACGACGGCTGGCACAACAGCTCGAAGTTCCCGGTCGAGGAGGACAACCCGCTCAACGGCAACATGTACAAGCCGTTGTACTTCCACCGCGGCCAGGCGATCCACGGCGCCAACAACGTGCCCCCGGAGCCCGCCAGCAAGGGCTGTGCCCGGCTACGTCCGGAGAACCAGGACGCCTTGCTCCGCTGGCTCGGCCTCACCGACATCTCCGAGCCGACGTACAACCGTGATCGAATCGACGTCACGGTGTCGGTACACGGCGACTACGAGGCGAGCTGAGACGTCCCGGGTGGGCGGCGACATCCACCGTTGCATCGAAACTGACATCGAATCGTGCTGGTGGATCGGCCCGCGAAGGCGCACTGTGTGTACATGAAGGCCACCAGTCTCGTGGCCGTGGCGGCCCTCGTCGTGTTCGCCTCGGCATCAACCATCCACGCGACCGATCGCCAGCCCGCGGCGACCGAGTGCGGCGACCTCGGCGATACCGCTCCCGTCAACGACGGGTTCCCCAATCGGCTGTCGTCGCTCGTCGGCACGGACATCCGGACCGGCGGGCACGAGTGCTTCGAACGGGTCGTCCTCGAGCTCGGTGGGTCCGGTGAACTGCCCGGCTTCCAGGTGCAGTACGAGCCCGACCCGATCCTCGACTCACCGCGCGGAGAGCCTGTCGAGGTCGCCGGCGAAGCGACGCTGGTCCTGTCGGTCGGTGCCTGGATGCCGGACATCGAAGGCAACGGCTACCAGGGACCGCTGGAGTTCGTGCCGACCAACGTCGTGAACATCGAGGAACTGCAACAGATCGAGAACTTCGAGGGTCAGAACGCCTGGGCGATCGGGCTCGACATGCAGCGCGACTTCACGGTCAGCACGCTCACCGAGCCGTTCCGCATCGTCATCGACATCGCCCTCGACCCGGGCGGCACTCCGAGCCCCGCGCCGACTCCGACCACGGCACCGGCCACCGGCACCACGCTGCCTCCAACGCGCTGACGCCCCCACCGGAGTGCTACCGGGCGGAAGGTGCCGCCGGAACCACTCGGATCGCCGGAAACGCTCGGGTCAGTCGGCGGTGACGAAGTCGAGGCGGCTGGTGCGCATCCCGAAGAGGCTCAAGAAGTAGTGCACGAGCGGGCCGATCGACAGGGCGAACACGGCGGTGCCGACGCCGACGGAGCCGCCGAGCAACCAGCCGGTGACGAGCACGGCGATCTCGATCGCCGTGCGCACCAGCCGCAACGAGTAGCCGCGCCCGGCGATGCCGGTCATCAGCCCGTCGCGTGGCCCGGGACCGAGACCGGCCCCGATGTACATCGCCGTGCCGACGCCGAAGGCGACCACGCCGGCGACCATCTCGACCAGTTGCCAGGCGACCATCTCAGGCTCGGGAACCAGGGGGAGGGCGACGTTGACGGTCACCCCGATGAGCACGGCGTTGAGGATCGTGCCGATGCCCGGCCGCACGCGCAGCGGGATCCACAGGGCGAGCACGGCGAAGCCGACGATCACGATCACCGTGCCGACGGAGATCCCCGTGTGGCGGCTGATCCCCTTGTGCAGCACGTCCCACGGCGCCAGCCCGATGTCCGCGGCCACGATCAAGGCGATCCCGGTGCCACAGATCGTCAAGCCGACCACGCACTGGACGACGCGGATCGTCAGCGAGGACGGGATCGCGCTGCGGCCGACAGCGCGCCGGTCACGGGCTGGCGACGGGCTGCCGAGCCGCTGCGACGAACGCGTCGAACAACGCCTGCTGAACCGGGTCGCCGGCCGCCGTGTCCTCGGGATGCCACTGCACCCCGACGACCCAGCGATCGGGGAGCTCGACACCCTCGATCACGTCGTCCGACCACGCCGTGGCCACGAGGCCGGCGCCGAGTTTGTCGATCGCCTGGTGGTGCACGCAGTGCCCTGACGGTCGCGTCGTGCCCATCGCTGCCGCCGCCTTCGATCCGGCGACGACGTCGATGTCGTGGTGGTGGTGGAAGTGGCCGGCTGCCGCCCGCTTGCCGATGATTTCCGGCAGGTGCTGGTGGAGCGTGCCGCCGAGGGCGACGTTGAGCACTTGGTGGCCACGGCAGATTGCCAGCACGGGCTTGTCCTGGGCGATCGCCGCCCGCGTCAGGGCGAGATCGATGGCGTCGTGATCGTGGCACACCTTGATGAGCCGGGGATGGTGCCGATCGGCCCCGTACTCCTCGGGCGAGACATCGGGGCCGCCGGGGAGGCACAGCCCGTCGACCCGGGCCATCACCGCGATGGCCACGTCGTCGACCTCGTCGTCGGCGACAAGCGGTGGCACGGCGAGCGGTATGCCGCCGCCCCGGATGATCGCCTCCTGGTACGGCCGCCCGAGCGCCGTTGCCGGGACCCGCCACGTGTCGGCGGTGTCGGTGAGGCGCGAAGGCATCGCGATCAGTGGGCGCACCGCATCAACGTACCGCCGCAGACGAAATGAGCGCCGGGTACGCCATCTCGCCGATGCGCCGGCGGCGCGCGGTTGCCATCATGGTGGGACACCACTCAGAGAACCACGGACATGACCACGACAGAATCGTTCGAGCGCGCCCTCGACCTGCTGCTGCGCTACAAGCCAGAGGTCATCGATCTCGCCACTTCGCTCACCACCGAGCACCCCGACTTCGCGATGGGCAACGCGCTGATGGCGTACCTCTGCCTGACGGCCACCGACGTGCCGGAGCTGGCAGCGGCGCGCGCTGCCCACGAGCGGATGAACGGGTCGTCGATGGACGAGCACACGACGATGCACGCGGCGGCGATCGGCGCATGGCTCGCCGGTGATTGGCAGCGTGCCGCCACGATCCTCGACGAGTTGCTGTTCGCCCGGCCGACCGACGTGCTGGCGCTGCAGGTCGGGCACCAGCTCGACTTCTTCCTCGGCGATGCCCGAAACCTGCGCGACCGGCCGGCTCGCGCCCTCGAAGCGTTCGACGCCGCCGATCCGCGCGGTGCCGCCGTCCGCGGGATGTACGCCTTCGGCCTCGAGGAATCCGGCCAGTATCAAAAGGCCGAGGACGTCGGGATGTCGGCGATCGAGGTCCATCCCGATGACGTCTGGGCGATCCACGCCGTCGTCCACACGATGGAGATGCGTGGACTCGTCGAACGCGGCATCCCGTTCCTGCGCAGCCGCGTCGACGACTGGGGCGCCGGCAACCTGTTCGACGTGCATAACTGGTGGCACCTGGCGCTGTTCGAGCTGGAGGCAGGGCACCACGCCGAGGTCCTCGACATCTACGACCGGCATCTGCACAACGCCGATTCCGCTGGCGTGCCGCTGGAGATGCTCGATGCCAGCGCCCTGTTGTGGCGCTTGATGCTCGACGGCGTCGATTCGGGAAACCGCTTTGACGAACTGTCCGACGCGTGGGCGGGTCGCACCGCCGACCAGCCCTGGTACGTGTTCAACGATGTGCACGCGGCGATGGCGTTCGCCGGGGCCGGCCGGTTGGCCGACGTCGCCGCGGTGATCGACAAGCTGGCGGCCACGGGTCGGTCCGAGACGGAGTCGACAAACGCGATGATGACCGCCGAGGTCGGCCTCCCGGCCGCCCGTGCCGTGCTGGCGTTCGCAGAGGAACGCCACGACGATGTCGTCGAGACCCTCGCTCCGATCCGCCGCTCGCTGCATCGCTTCGGCGGCTCGCACGCCCAGCGCGACGTGCTGCAGCGAACCTTGCTCGAATCGTCGTTGCGCTCGGGTCGTTACGAGTTCGCCGGCGAGCTGATCTCCGAGCGTCTCGGCAAGCGCGAGTTGAGCGTGTACGGCTGGGAGCGTCGCCGCCACCTGTCCGCCGCCGTCGGCGACGACGCCGCGGCACAGGTCGCCGACGACCAGGTCGTCGCCTTGCGGTCCCGCTTCGCCGCCGCCTGAGCGGGTCCAGCTGTCAGGAGGCTGTGACACCCCTTCGTCATCGTGGGGGACATGATCTTCACGAGTCGTTGCGCTGGATGCCACACCCGCGGTCCGGTCGTGTGCCGGACCTGCCGGTTCGCCCTCGTCGCCCGACCGGCTCCGGGCACACCGGCGGGCATTGTCGTGGCCACTGCCTACACCGGTCGGGTCCGCGACGTGCTGCTCGGCCTCAAGTACCACAACCGGCGCCAGGTCGCCAGCCACGTCGGGGGCGTTCTCGCTCGACGACTCCGGGTGTCGAGCGCCGACATCGACATCGTGACGTGGGCGCCGACGAGCACGGCGCGCCGTCGCCAACGCGGCTTCGATCAGGCGGAGATGATCGCCAGAGCGGTTGCCGCCCACCTCGGCCTGCCGTGCCGCCGGCTTCTCGAACGCGACGGTGGGGGACCGGCCCAGACCGGGCGCAGCCGGCGCCAACGCCTCGCCGGGCCGCGCTTTCGGATCCATCCGCGGGCTGCCAAGCACCGTATCCTCGTCGTCGACGACGTCGTCACCACGGGCGCCACGCTCGCTGCCGCGGCTCGCGCCCTCCGTGACGGTGGGGCCGCCGACGTCGTGCTGGCCGCCGTCGCCGCCACCCCCGACTGCCTGCTGCCTGCGACGAAGGTGGCCTAGTATCGCCGCCGTTGCCTTGTGGGCGGCCGAACGATCGAGAGGACCGGGAACCACATGAGTGGACAACCAGCGACCGACCACGACCTCCGCCGTGCGAGCGCGTCGACTTCGTCGCGCCCGGTCCGGGTGGTCGCCGTGCTTGCCGGTCTGTTGGCCCTCGGCGTGTGTGGGGCCGTCGCCCAGGCATCGTCCGATCCTGACGGCACCGCCAACGAAGCCGGCGCGAAAGCGGCGGCCGCGGCGCCGGTGAGCACCGAGGTCGGCGCCGACACTGTGCCGATCGATGACCTCGGTGACGATCCGGAGCTCGACGGTTTGGCGCAGTCGTGCTCCGATGGTGATGCGTTGGCGTGCGATTTGTTGTTCCTGCGGTCGCCGATTGGATCCGACTACGAGGCGTTCGGCGACACGTGCGCGGGCGCCCAGGACGCGGGTACGGGCCAGTGGTGCGCACTTGCCGGTGGCGGTGGCGGTGGCGGTGGCGGTGAACCGGTGCCTCCCGAAGGTCTCGGCGGCGACGCGGCTCTCGATGCGCTCGCCGAGTCGTGTTACGTCGGCGACATGGAGGCATGCGACACGTTGTACGCCGACGCCGAGTCCGGGTCGGCCTACGAGAACTATGGCGACACCTGTGCTGGCCGCCAGCCGGCGAACACCGGCAGCTTCTGCACGGCGCTGGAAGACCCGATCCCCGGCACCGGGGCCGAGCCGACGACGAGTCCCGGCGACACCACCACGACCGTCTTCGACATACCGACCTCGGAGGTCGTCGTCGACACGTTGCCGATCGACACGGAGCCGGTCGACACAGAGCCCGTCGACACGGGCTTGCCGATCGACCTCGGCGACATCCCGGCGCCGACCCTCGAGCCGACCGGTCTCGGCGACGATCCGACGCTCGATGAGCTTGCCCAGTCGTGCTTCGACGGCGATCTCACGGCGTGTGACGATCTCTATCGAGACGCTGATCCCGGCACGCCGTACCGCGACTACGGCGACACGTGCGCCGGTCGCCAGGAGCCGGCTTCGGGAACGTGGTGCGTCGACGCCTTCGGACCGACCGACACCTCGCTGCCGACGTCCGAGGAGCCGACGATGACGACCGCACCGTCGCTCGTCACTACGTCGACGCTTCCGGTACCCCCGCCGCCGAGCCATGTACCTCCGGTCACCTTGCCGCCGACGACCGTGACGACGGTCCCGCCGCTGACGACCGTGACGACGGTTCCGCCGTTGACGACCGACACGGCCGTCGCCCCGACGACGACGATCGGCCTCGGGCCGGTGCCGCCTCCGACGCTGGAGCCGACCGGCCTCGGCGACGATCCGGTGCTCGACGCCCTCGCCCAGTCGTGCTACGACGGCGACCTCGTTGCCTGCGACGAGCTCTGGCGCGACGCCGAGCCGAACACGCCGTACCAGAACTTCGCCGATACGTGCGCCGGGCGCCAACCGCCGAACTCGGGTGTGTGGTGCGCGGATGCCTTCGCCGGCACTTCCGAGTCGACGACTCCGAGCACCGAGGAGCCCGGGACGATCCCTGCCACGACGGTTCCGCCGACGACGGTTCCGGGTGGAACGGTGCCAGTCGGCGTGCCTGCCGCGACCCAGGAACCCACCGGTCTCGGTGACGATGCGACGCTCGACGGCCTGGCTCAATCGTGTTTCGACGGCGACATGCAGGCCTGCGACGACCTGTTCGACATCGCCCCGTTCGGGTCGGCGTACCGGGCGTACGGCGACACGTGCGCCGGCCGCCAGGAGCCGGGGACGTTCAACCTGTGCCGCGTCGTCTTCGCCCCTGACCCGCGGAGCTGACGGGTTTCGACCTCACTCGCGTCGCTCGCTGCGCTCGCTCGCTCCGTTCGGCCGAGCTTCGTTGCAGGGCGGAGGGCCGAGCAGAGCCTCGGCCCGCCGCCCGACGAAGCATCTCTACCGTCAGTGGCGCCACCGGTGCACCGGGATGATCGGCTCACCACTGCCCACGGCTGGCCGCGACCAGGCTGACGATTCCGGTCGAGTGCTGGACGGCGCTACCCGGCTCGGGGTCAGCCGCGGGCTGACGAGCCTGCCGGAGCGGGGCGCTGGGACAGCCAGCGCTTGAAGATCGTGACGGGGAGGATGAGGGCAGCGAGCATCGACGCCGCCCAGACGATCACCGTCGCCATCACCCAGGTCGTGAACCCGCTGATCCGCAGGCCGTCCGACACGATCGTCGTGACGACGAGGCCGACCAGGGTGGAGATGAGCGCCGAGCTCCCGGTCAGCGCCCGCGCGTAGTGCAATCCGATCTTGATGATCAACGGTTGAGCAATCACGTCCACCGCCGCGAAGATCGCCACGGCGATCAGGAATCCGGAGGTATCGAGGGCCATGTCGTCGAGGATCGCGGCGGCGACGACGAGCCCGATGGCGCTGGCGACCACCTGCAGCAGGACGGAAAAGAACAGACGGATCACGACGCGACGACCGTTTGACCGGGACGCCGAGCTGCAGCCATCCACGAGATGATGGCAGATCAACCAGCGTCGCACGGGACATCGTGAGATCCCGCTGGCCTCCCAGCGCGCTGGTCTAGCTTCCCGATGTGACTGCTGTCGCCGAGGTGCCGGTCGCCGATGTGCTGCGCGAAGGCCCGCGCCTGTTCGCCACTCCCAAGGACGAGCCACGCGCTCGGCGGGCCAGCGACGTCATCGTCCTGGTAGCGGCGGCCGTGATGTTGGCGTTGATCAGCTTCGCGGCGGTCCCGAGCCCCGGATTCGTCAGCGCCATCGCCGCCTTTCTCGACGCCCTGCCGGGCTTCCTCGGTACTGGCTGGCAGTTCGCCATCGACCTGCTCGTCCTCGTCACCATCGTGCTCGTCGTTGCGATGGTCGTCCGCAAACGCTGGTCGATCACCCGCGACATCGTCGTCGCGGTCCTCGTCGCAACGGGGGTGTGGCTGCTCGTCGGTCGGATCGTCGAAGGGTCGTGGCCGGCGATCTGGGACGCCCTGCGGGCATCGGCGCCACCGCCGTGGTATCCGTCGCCACGCGTTGCCATCTTCGGCGCCGCCGTGCTGACGGTGTCGCCGCACCTCACCAGACCGGTGCGCCGTCTTGCCACGTGGATCGTGGTCCTCGCTGCGCTCGCCGTCGCCGCCCTCGGCGCCAGCCTGCCGCTCGGCGCCCTCGCCGGTGGGCTGGTCGCCGTCATCGCCGCGGCGATCACCCACCTCGCCTTTGGTTCGAGCGCGGGGCGTCCCGGTCTCGCCCTCGTCCGGTCGGCGCTCGCCCAGCTCGGGGTTGCGACGACCTGGCTCGGGCCTGCCGATCGTCAGCAGGCCGGCCTCTTCGTGGTCAATGCCACGAACAGCGAGGGCGAAAGCCTCGTCGTCAAGGTGTACGGGCGCGACGCCCACGATGCCGCCCTGATGTCGACGCTGTGGCGCACCGTCTGGTACCGCGAAGCAGGATCGCCGCTGCGGTTCGGACGGCTCCAGCAGGTCGAGCACGAGGCGTTTCTGACGCTGTTTGCCGGACAGGCGGGCGTGCCCACCGACCGGGTCATCACCGCCGGCTCGACGGTCGAGGACGACGCCTTGCTCGTCCTCCGGCGGCGCGGCACGATCGTTGCGGAGTCGGACGTTGAGCTCGACGACGACGCCATCGTCGCCGAGCTGTGGAAGCTGCTCGGCACCCTCCACGCGGCCGGAATCGCCCACGGCCAGTTGGACGACCGGCACCTCGTCGTCGTCGCTGGCGACGTCGGGATCATCGATTTCCGCGGCGCAACGGTCGCCCCTTCCGTCACCCAGCGACGCACGGACGAGGTCCAGGCACTGGTGACCTCGACGTTGATGATCGGTGAGGAGCGGGCGGTGCAGGCGGCGCTCGCGGCGGTCGGCGCGGACGAACTGACAGCGATGTTGCCGTACGTCCAACGGGCCACGCTCAGTTCCCGGCAGCACGAGGGCGTTCGGCAAGGCGATCTCGACCTCGACCACCTGCGGGCTGCTGCGGCGGCGGCGGTCGGGAGCGACGTGCCGGCCCTCGTGCGACTGCAGCGCGTCACCCTCGGCTCGATCCTGCGCGTGGGCCTCCCGGCGCTGGCCGTGTTCGTTCTGATCACGACGTTCGCCGGCATGGACCTCGGCGAGCTCGTCGATCAAGTGCGCAACGCGACGTGGTGGTTGATCGTTCTGGCGTTCCTCGTGACCCAGGTCCCGCGCCTCACCCAGGCGGTGTCGACACTCGGTGCCGCACCGGTGCCGCTGCCGCTCGGTCCCGTCTACGCCCTGCAGCTCGCCGTGTCCTATGTCAACTTGGCGATCCCGACGGCGGCCGCCCGCGTCGCCGTCAACATTCGCTTCTTCCAGCGCCATGGGGTGCCGCCCGGCTCGGCGGTCGCCGCCGGAGCGATCGACGGGTTCGGCGGGTTTGTCGTGCAGATCGTGCTGCTCGTGTGCCTCGTGTTGTTCTCCCCGGCGTCACTCGATCTCGACGTCGGCGGGGAGGTCGACAGCGCCAGGCAGATTCTCGTGATCGTCGTGGTCATCGTTGCCGCGGCACTCCTCGTCGTGGCCGCCGTGGCGAGGATTCGCCGGTTCGTGGCCGGGTGGGTCAAGCGTCTCGGCGTCGAAGCGTGGGGGGCGGTGCGTGGGCTGAACTCGCCGCGGCGGCTGTTCCTGCTGCTCGGTGGCAACCTGGCCACCGAGCTGATCTTCGCCGTGGCCCTGGCGACGTTCGTCCGGGCCTTCGGGTTCGACATCGGATTCGGCGACGCCATCCTGATCAACGTCAGCGTCGCCCTGCTCGCCGGCTTGATGCCGGTTCCCGGCGGCGTCGGGGTTACCGAGGGGGGCCTGACGTTCGGGCTCGTGCAGGCGGGTGTTCCCGAGGAGGTCGCCTTGGCGATCGCCGTGATGTACCGGATGTCGTCGTTCTACCTGCCGCCGATCTGGGGATTCTTCGCCCTTCGCTGGCTGGAACGGAACGAGCACCTGTGAGGCTGATCGAACAGGTCGACATCGGCGACTGCGAGGCCGTCGACGACTGGTCACTGGCCCAGGATGTCAACGCCTGGTCATCGCTCGGCTACATCGTTGCCGGCCTTGTCGTCATCGTCGCCGTGGCCAGGTGCCGAGTCCCGCGCGTGTTCCTCGCCCTCGCCGCCGCGGTCATCGTCGAAGGTGTCGGCAGCGTGCTGTACCACGGCGACCCGGGCGACGCCGCTCAATTGCTCCACGACGCCGCCCTCGTCGCCATCCTCGGCTTCATCACCGGCTGGCACGTCGGCCGGCTGGTCGATCGACGAGCCGACACCGGTGCGTTGGTCGGCCTGCTGATCGGCGCAGTCGCTGGCGCCATCGGGGCATCGGCCACGGCGGTCGTCACCAACTCGTTCGTCGCCGCGGCGCTGGTCGTGCTCGTCGGGGCCGAGTTGCTCGCCCGCCGTCGCCGGCTCCCGGTCGTCTGGAATGCAGCCAGCGTCGTGCTCGTCGGTGTTGCCGTGGTGGCCTGGGCCCTCGGGACATCTGACAGCCCGTTGTGCGACGAGGACTCGTGGGCCCAGCCCCACGGGCTCTGGCACGTGCTGTCGGCGATCGTCGTGGTGGTGTGGGTCGACCGGGCTGCCGCTGCGGCGATGCCCGACAGGCCGCCACGCCTGTGTCGGCGGGCCGCCGACCGCACGATCGGGCTGTTGGCGGCGGTGATCCTGTTCCGCCTGTTGACCTGGATCCTGATCATCCCGATCGGCCTCGTCGACCAGCGGTTGGAGGGCTCCGGCAGGAGCCTCTGCCCCCCAAACCCCCCGCCATGGCGCGTGGGACCTAGGGTGCGACCGGTGGCCGACAGCACCGTCGTGTTCCTCATCCTTGCCGGCGTCGTCGTGTTGTTCGTCTCCAACCGGGTGCCGGTCGAGGTCGTCGCCATCGGAACGGCGTTATCGCTGTGGGCTACCGACGTCCTCGATCTGAACCAGGCGCTCGCCGGGTTCGGTGATCCGACGGTGCTGTTCATCGCCGCACTGTTCGTCGTCAGCGAGGCGCTCGACGCCACGGGTGTAACGGCCTGGGCCGGGCAACAACTCGTCGCCCGGGCGGGCGACAGTCGACGGCGCCTGCTCGTGCTGATGATGCTGATGTGCGCCGCGCTGACCGCCTTCATCAGCGTCAACGGGGCGGTCGCCGCGCTCGTCCCGGTGGTCGTCGTCACGGCGGTCAAACTGCGCACACCGTCGTCGCAGTTGATGATGCCGCTGGCCTTCGCCGCCCACGCCGGATCGATGCTGACGCTCACCGGGTCGCCGGTCAACGTGCTCGTCTCGGAGGCGGCCGAGGATGCCGGCGCCGACGCGTTCGGGTACTTCGAGTTCACCCTTGTCGGCATCCCGCTGCTCGTCGGCACGATCGTCATCGTCGTCTTGTTCGGGAACAGGCTGCTCCCTCACCGCAACGCCCGTTACATGCCGGCCGACTTCAGCGAGCAGGCCCGCGTGCTGCTCGAGAACTACGACCTCGACCACGATGACGGCGGCCAACTGTTCACTCGGAAGTCGGGCGTGGCCGAGGTCATCGTTCGCCCCCGCTCGGGGTTGATCGGGGAGACGGCGTTCCCCGGGATGGTCACCGAGAGCGGCGACCTCGTGGTGCTCGCCGTCCATCGCAAGGGGGAGGACCTCGGCCCCAAGGAGGTCACCCTGGCGGCCGGTGACGTGATGCTGTTGAAGGGCACGTGGGACGCCCTCGCCGTCAACCTCGAGGATCCCGACGTGCTCGTCGTCGACGAACCACGGGTGGTCCGGCGCCAGGCGGTACCGCTCGGGCCCGGCGCCAAACGCACGCTCGTCATCGTTGGCTTGATGGTGGTACTGCTCGCCACCGGGGCGGTTCCTGCGGCGGTCGCCGGGCTGTTGGCCGCCGGGGCGCTGATCCTGACCCGGGTGATGACGCATGGAGTCTGCGTACCGGGGGATCAACTGGACGACGATCGTGCTCGTCGCCGGGATGATCCCGCTGTCCGTGGCGATGCAGGTCAGCGGCGCCGCCGACAAGGTCGCCGACGGCCTGCTCGACGTCGTCGGCGGGCCGTACACGCTGTTGATCGGCCTGTTCGTCGTGATCGCCGTTCTCGGACAGCTGATCAGCAACACGGCCACCGCACTGATCGTCATCCCGGTGGCGATCGCCGCGGCCGCCGAACTCGACGTCTCCGTGCGGCCGGTGCTGATGTTCGTCACCGTGATCTCGTCGGCGGCCTTGCTCACTCCCGTCGCCACCCCGGCCAACCTGATGGTGATGGGCCCCGGGGGATATCGCTTCGGTGACTACGCCAAGCTCGGCCTGCCGCTGCTCGCCTGGTACTTCGTCGTCGGCGTCGGCCTCGTCCCGGTGTTCTGGAGCTTCTGAACCGATGCGAGCGACCGAGCGCCAGCGAGGGAGTGTCCACGAGCGGCCTGAGTGGCCCGGGGAACGCAGTGAGAAGCGCCGACGAGGCCGTCGCCGCCCGTTCGCCGGTCGGGTGAGCGGGCTGTGGTAGACACCTTGACGCCCGATTCCTGGAGGACTCGATGACGAACGGCCCTGCTACCGCAACCTTCGACCCCACGCCATCACAGCAACGTGTGAGTGCCGTGCAGATCGGTGTTGCACCGGTCGCCCCGAAGAGCGCCACCGTGGTCGGAGTGCCCGTCGCCGCCCGCGGCGACGTCGGCGAGACACTGGGCGTCGACCGCAAACAGCTCAAGGCCGCCGGGTTCGACGCTGCGGTCGGCTCAACGGTCGTGGTTCCAGGCGCCGGCGGTGGCGCAGCCGTGGCGGTCGGCATCGGTGCGTCGGGCAAACTCGATGTCGCCGGTTTGCGCAACGCAGCCGCAGCGTTCGCCCGCGCCGCATCGTCGCACACCCGGCTGGCGTTCAGCCTCGACGGCGTCGATTCCGTGGCTCCCGAGCAGGCGGCCCAGGCGGTGGTCGAGGGAGTGCTCCTCGCCCGCTACAGCTACAACCCGCTGCGGCGCCAACCGCGTGGCACCGCGGTGACGAGGCTGACGATCGTCGCCGACGCGAACGACAAGCAGTCGCTCACGGCCGGTGCAGCTCGTGGCAAGGCGCTGGCCTCCGCCACTCAATTGGCGCGCGATCTCGCCAACACGCCGCACAGCCATCTCAGCGCCAGCCGCTTCGCGGAGGTGGCCGAGGCGATCGGCGCCGAGCGCGGGTTAGAGGTCGAGGTCTTCGACAAAGACGCCTTGGTCGAGATGGGTTGCGGCGGCATTCTCGGTGTGAACCAGGGCAGCGCCGAGCCGCCGCGCTTGATCAAGCTGACGTACCGCCCGGCGTCGGGTGAACCGAGCGGCCGGCTGGCCCTCGTGGGCAAGGGGATCATGTACGACTCTGGCGGGATCGCCCTCAAGCCGGGCGACGAGGTCCACGCCCAGATGAAGAACGACATGTCCGGGGCGGCGGCGATCCTGGCGGCGATGTCCGAGCTCGCCGAGCTCGGGTGCCCTGCCCAGGTCACCGGGTTCCTGTGCTGCACGGACAACATGCCCTCCGGCACCGCCCTCGCCCTCGGCGACGTGATCACGATGCGCGGCGGCACCACCGTCGAGGTGATCAACACCGACGCCGAAGGGCGTCTCGTGATGGCCGACGGCCTCGTGTTGTCGACGGAGGAGCCGAACGACGCGATCGTCGACATCGCCACGCTCACCGGCGCCTGCATGCGTGCCCTCGGTACGCAGGTGGCCGGCGTGATGGGGAACGACGAGGGCCTCGTCGACCAGATTCGCGCTGCCGCGGACTCGACCGACGAGCCGGTGTGGCAGCTACCCCTCGACAAGCGCTACCGCAAGGAGCTCGATTCAACGGTTGCCGACCTGAGGAATCTCGGCGGCGCCAACGCCGGGGCGATCACCGCCGCCCTGTTCCTCGCCGAGTTCGTCGGAGACGTGCCATGGGCGCACATCGACATCGCCGGAACCGCCCAGTCGACAGGAGAAGCAGGCTGGCAGACCGCCGGGTGCACGGGCTTCGGCGCCAGGCTGCTCGCCGAGTTGGCGGTCCACTTCTCGGCGCCGACGCCGTGACAAGCTGAGAATCCGTCGGCACTGACCTAGCGAGGGGAACCTGATGTCGGACACGGTTGACGACGGCGGAGGGACGGTGACGGTCGAGGGGGCGCCGGTCAAGCGTGGCGGCATGCAGCGCGTTCTCGACGGCATCGAGAAGGTCGGCAACAAGGTGCCTCACCCGGCGATCATCTTCGTCGGCCTGTGCGTGCTGGTCATCGTGTTGTCGGCGATCCTCGCCGCCTTCGACGTCAGCGTCACCTACGACGTTGCCGTCCAGCCGCCCCTGGTGGCCGAGCAGGAGTACGTCGGCGGCTCCGTGGTGCCCGAGCCCGTGATCGCGCCGGAGCAGTACCTCGACGACGAGATGGAGATCGTCCAGGAGACGACGGAGATCGAGAGCCTGCTCAGCGCCGACGGTGTCCGCTTCCTGTTCTCGTCGTTCGTCAACAACTTCGCCAGCTTCAGCGTCGTCGCCGTCGTCTTCGTGGCGATGATCGGTGTCGGCGTCGCCGAGGAGGCGGGGATGATGGCGGCGCTGATCCGCAAGCTCGTCAAGGCCGCTCCACCGGCGACGCTGGCCTTCATCATCGTGTTCGTCGGTGGCCTCTCGAGCATCGCCACCGACGCCGGCTACCTCATCCTCGTTCCGCTCGGGGCGGCGGCGTTCTACAGCATCGGTCGCCACCCGCTGGCCGGGCTGGTCGCGGCCTATGCCGGCGTGAGCGCGGCGTTCGCCGTCAACATCTTGATCACCCCGCTCGACAGCCTGCTCACCGAGGTCACCAACGAGGCGATCGCCCTCGCCGACCCGAACAAGTCGATCGACCTCACCGCCAACCTGTGGTTCAACATCGCCTCGACGTTCTTCTGCGCCCTGGTCATCACGTTCATCGTGCAACGGATCACCGAGCCGGCGCTCGGCAAGTACGCCCCGGACGCCGACATCGAGCTTCCGGAGGAGGAGGTGCCCGAGGGCGAGGGCCGCGGCCTGCGGTTCGCCACCTACGGTCTGCTCGCTGCGCTGGTGGGCCTCGTGTTGTTGACGGCGCCGTCGGGTGCCCCGCTGCGCAACCCGGAGACCGGCTCGATCTTCAACAACTCGCCGCTGATGGAGAGCCTGATCTTCATCATCACGATGCTGTTCCTGATCATGGGCATCTGTTTCGGAATCGGGGCGAAGACGATTTCCAGCAGCACTGACGTGATCACTGCGATCACCAAGACGTTCGCCGGACTCGCCGGGCTGATCTTCATGCTGCTGCTGATCAGCCAGTTCATCGCCTACTTCAATTTCAGCAACATCCCGACCGTCGTCGCCGTGAACATGGCCGACTGGCTGGAAGGCGCCGACATCGGTGCGTTGTGGCTGCTGATCGGGTTCATCCTCGTGATCCTGATCCTCGACCTGATCATGCCGGGAGCACTGCCGAAATGGGCGATCTTCGCCCCGATCTTCGTACCCCTGTTCCTGCGCCTCGATGTGGCTCCGCAGACCGTCCTTGCTGCCTACCGCGTCGGCGACGGGCCGGTCAACGTGATCACGCCACTGATGGTGTACCTGCCGTTCATCGTGCTCGTCGCCCAGCGCTACCGCAAGGACGCGGGGCTCGGCACGATCATCTCGCTGATGCTCCCGTACACCGTCATCGTGCTCGTCGCCTGGCTGGCCTTCTTCGTCGCTTGGTACCTCCTCGGCATCCCGATGGGCCCCGGCTACCCGACAAAGCTGTAAGAGCGGCGCTCTGTGTAAGCGTGTAAGTCCGCTGAGGGCACACACGCTTACACAGACCATCGGAAGGCGCCGGACCCGGCCTGGGAGGCGCCGGTAGGCTTGCTCCCCGCATGGGAATCCTCGATCGCATCCTTCGCGCCGGCGAAGGCAAGAAGCTCAAGGCGCTGCAGGCGATGGTGCCCGAGATCAACGCCCACGAGCCGGCGCTGCACAAACTCTCCGACGACCAGCTCGCCGCCAAGACGGCGGAGTTCCGCCAGCGCCTCGACAACGGTGCCGACCTCGACGACCTCGCTGTCGAGGCCTTCGCCGTCACGCGCGAAGCTGCCACTCGGGTCATCGGCCAGCGGCACTTCGACGTCCAGTTGATGGGTGGCGCGGCGCTCCACTTCGGGTGGGTCGCCGAGATGAAGACCGGCGAGGGCAAGACCCTCGTGTCCACCTTGCCGGCCTACCTCAACGGCCTCGGCGGCAAGGGTGTCCACCTCGTCACGGTCAACGACTACCTGGCCCGGCGCGATGCCGAGTGGATGGGGCGGATCCACCGCTTCCTCGGACTCAACATCGGTCTGATCATCCCCGGGTTCAAGACCTCACCGGCGGAGAAGCGCGAGCAGTACGCCTGCGACATCACCTATGGGACGAACAACGAGTTCGGCTTCGACTACCTCCGCGACAACATGGCCGGCCGGCTCATCGACAAGACCCAGCGCGGTCACAACTACGCGATCGTCGACGAGGTCGACTCGATCCTCATCGACGAGGCCCGCACGCCACTGATCATCTCGGGCCGGGTGGCCGACGCCGCCAAGCTGTACTACCGCTTTGCCTCGATCGTTCGCTCGTTGCAGCGCGACGTCGACTACGAGGTCGAAGAGGACAAGCGCGTGGTCGTGCCCCTCGATGCCGGCATCGAGAAAGTCGAGAAGTCCCTCGGCATCGACAACCTCTACGACGAGGTGCAGCAGAACCTCGTCCACCAGATGACCGTGGCGCTGAAGGCCAAGGAGCTGTACAAGCGCGACAAGGACTACCTCGTCACCGGTGGCGAGGTGAAGATCGTCGACGAGTTCACCGGTCGCATCCTCGAAGGCCGCCGCTGGAGCGAAGGCATCCACCAGGCCGTCGAGGCCAAAGAGGGCGTCAAGATCAAAGAGGAGAACCAGACCCTCGCCACGATCACGCTGCAGAACTACTTCCGGATGTACGACAAGCTCGCCGGGATGACCGGTACGGCGGCCACCGAGGCTGCCGAGCTGATGAACACGTACGAGCTCGGTGTGGTGCAGATCCCGACGAACAAGCCGGTCTGCCGTGACGACGGTGGCGACCTGATCTACAAGGGCGAGCCGGCCAAGTTCGAAGCGGTCGCCAGCGACATCGCCGAGCGCCACGCTGCCGGCCAGCCCGTGCTCGTCGGCACGGTGAGCGTCGAGAAGTCCGAGTACCTGTCGCGCAGGCTCAACCAACTCGGCATCCCGCACTCCGTGCTCAACGCCAAGCAGCACACCCAGGAAGCCTCCGTCGTCGCCCAGGCCGGCCGACTGCACTCCGTCACGGTCGCCACGAACATGGCCGGTCGCGGCGTCGACATCATCCTCGGCGGCAACCCGGAGGGCCTCGCCAGGCACGAGACGCTCAAGGAGGGTCACGACCCGGCGGTGATGGTCGACGAGTTCGAACTGCCGTTGCCGATCGACCAGATGCCTGACGAGTTCCGCGAGGCGCGGACCAAGGCGCTCGGCCGCTACGAGGAGCTGGTCGAGGTCTACCGTGCCGACTGCGCCGCCGAGGGCGACAAGATCCGCGAGCTCGGAGGGCTGTACGTCATCGGTTCGGAGCGCCACGAGTCACGGCGCATCGACAACCAGCTGCGTGGCCGTTCCGGCCGCCAGGGCGACCCGGGCGCCAGCCGCTTCTACCTCAGCCTCGACGACGAGCTGATGCGACTCTTCGCGACCGGCGCCCTCAGCTACGTGATGAACAAGGCGTTGCCCGAAGACGAGGCGATCGAGGCGAAGATGGTCACCAAGGCCATCGAGCGGGCGCAGACGACGGTCGAGACGCGCAACGCAGAGATCCGTAAGAACGTCCTCAAGTACGACGAGGTGATGAACGAGCAGCGCAAGGTGATCTACGCGCGGCGCGACCAGATCCTCGAGGGTGCCGATCTCAAGGCGGCGGCGATGGAGTACCTCAACGAGGCCGTCGACGCCCTGCTCGAGACGTACTGCGCGAGCCCGGCCGCCGACGAGTGGGACGTCGACGGGCTGTCCAAGGAGCTCAAGACGTTCTGGCCGTCGACGATCACCGAGGAGCAGCTCGCCACCTGCCGCAACACCAAGGAGATGGCTGCGCTCATCGACGAGGACGCCACCGCCCACTACGAGCGGCGCGAGGCCGAGCTGACGCCGACCGTGATGCGCGAGGTCGAGCGCCAGGTGATGCTGCGGATCATCGACCAGCGCTGGCGCGAGCACCTCGAGGAGATGGACTACCTCAAAGAGGGCATCAACCTCAGGGCGATGGGCCAGAAGGACCCGCTGACCGAATGGCAGCGCGAGGGCTTCGAGATGTTCGGGTCGATGATGAAGGCGATCGCTCAGGACTTCGTGCGCTACGTGATGCACGTCCAGGTCGTCCGTCAAGATCAACAGCAGGCGGTTCAGGCGCAGCCGGCCGCGTCAGGCGCGGCTGCCCCGGCTGCTGCCCCGACCGTTGCCGCCCCGGCCCCTGCGCCCGCCCCCGCCCCAACGGTCAGCAACCTCCAGCAGAGCTCGTTCGACACCGAGAACGTGTCGGGGTTCGCCGTTGCCGCGGCCGCCGCCCCAGCCGCCGAGCGCGAGATGGTCGAGGCCGCCGCAGCCAGTCGTCCGGCACCCACGGGCGATGGGCGGGCCGCCCGCCGTCAACAGCAGGTGCCCAAGCAGGAGACGGTCGTCAAGGACGAGTGGTCGAAGACCCCACGCAACGCCCTGTGCCCTTGCGGTTCCGGCAAGAAGTTCAAGCTCTGCCACGGCGCGAGCTAGCTCCCCGATGAGGGACTTCACGGACGACCTCCGGGAGCAGCGGCGGCGGCTCGACGAGGCGGCCGGGTACCTCGACATCGACCACGCCCGCGAGCGCATGGCTGAGGTCGAGGCGGAGATGTCGCGCCCTGACCTGTGGGACGACGCCGACTACGCCAAGGCGTTGAACGCCGAGTACGCCAACCTCCGCGACGACGTCGCCACCCACGACGGCCTCGAACAGGCGCTGTCGGACGCCGAGGTGCTCCACGAGCTCGCCCGCGAGGAGGGCGACGAGTCCCAGGAAGCCGACATCGAGGGGGCGATTGTCGACGTCAGCCGCCGTCTCGATCAGCTCGACCTACGCAGCCTGTTCACCGGTCCGCACGACGAGTCCGACGCGATCGTCCAGATCAACGCGAAGGACGGCGGCGTCGACGCCCAGGACTGGAGCGAGATGCTGTTGCGGATGTACGAGCGGTGGTCCGATCGGCGCGGCTTCACGATCACCGTCAACGGGATCTCCGAAGGCACCGAGGCGGGGATCCTCTCGGCCGAGGCGACGATCTCGGGACGCTACGCCTACGGGTTGCTCGTCGGTGAGCGAGGCACCCACCGTCTCGTGCGGATCAGCCCGTTCGACAACCAGGGGCGTCGCCAGACGAGCTTCGCCGCCGTCCAGGTGTGGCCGGTGATGGACGCGCCCGATGTCGAGCTCAACGAGGCCGACGTCAAGATGGAGGTGTTCCGTGCCTCCGGAGCCGGCGGCCAGCACGTCAACAAGACGTCCTCGGCGGTGCGCCTGATCCACGAGCCGACCGGCCTCGTGTCCAGCTCGCAGGAAGAGCGCAGCCAGCTGCAGAACCGGGAGCGGGCGATGTCGCGGCTCAAGGCGATGCTTGCCGCCAAGGTCGAGGAGGAGCACGCCGCCGAGCTCGACGCAATCGGCGGCAAGCAGGCCCAGGTGGGGTGGGGGAGCCAGATCCGCAGCTACGTGTTGCAGCCCTATCAGATGGTCAAGGACCTGCGCACCGATGTCGAGTCGGGCAACGTCGCGGCGGTGCTCGACGGCGACCTCGATGGGTTCATGGAGGGCTACCTGCGCTGGCGACGGCGCACGGCGAGCTGAACGACTGCCGGCCCGCCGGTATGCTGCCCGTCGCTCACTTGTAACGAAACCGACAATGATCCGACTCGAAAACGTCACCAAGTTCTACGCTCACGATGTCTGCGCCCTGCGTGACGCGTCGTTCGACGTCAACAAGGGCGAGTTCGTGTTCCTTGTCGGCCCGTCCGGTTCGGGCAAGAGCACGCTGTTGCGTCTGCTCAACCGCCAAGAGCGCCCCGAGGCGGGCGACGTGGTGGTCGCCGGACGCAACATCGTCGACCTGCCGTCGAGCCGTGTCCCCCAGCTGCGCCGCAACATCGGCAACGTCTTCCAGGACTACAAGCTGTTGCCGAATCGAACGGTGTTCGAAAATGTCGCCTTCGCCCAAGAGGTGATCGGCAAGCCAAAACACGTCATCCGCCAGCAGGTTCCGGCGGTGCTCGACCTCGTCGGACTCGCCGGCAAGGAGGAGCGCTTTCCCGACCAGCTCTCTGGCGGCGAGCAGCAGCGCGTGTCGGTGGCCCGGGCCTTCGTCAACCGGCCGTTGATCTTGCTCGCCGATGAGCCGACTGGAAACCTCGACCCGGCGACGGGCGAAGGGATCATGCGCCTGCTCGACCGCATCAACCAGACCGGCACGACCGTGTTGATGGCGACCCACGACCAGCGCATCGTCAACTCGATGCGCAAGCGCGTCATCCAACTCGACCGCGGCGTGATCGTGCGTGACCAAGCGCGTGGGGTGTACGACTAGATGCTGGCTCGTTTGGCCTATGTGCTGCGCGAGACGTGGGCGAGCTTCCGCCGCAACGTCACCCTCACCGTCGCGGCGATCATCACGTCTGCCGTTGCCCTGTTGATCTTCGGCCTCACGCTGTACGTGCAGAAGGGGTTCGACAACACGGTGGCGCAATGGGAGGGCGGCGTCGAGATGATCGTGCAGGTCAATCCCGGGGCCACCGACGACCAGCTGGCGATCATCGAGGAGACGCTGGAAGACAACTCGGCGCTGGTCGAGACGTTCGACTACTGCGGCGTCGAGTGCGCCCTCTCCGAGGCCGATGTGCTGTTCGCCGGCGACCCGACCACGCGGGCACAGCTACGCGAGGACAACATCCCGAGCAACTACAAGGTCGTGCCGCGCGACGGGACGAACATCGACGACCTGGAAGCCCTCGACGAGACTCTGCGCAGCGTTCCCGACGTCAACCGCGTGATCTATCCGGGCGACTGGGTGGAGGTGGTCAGCAAGGTCAAGGGGTTCGTCGGGCTGTTCACGCTGATCCTGTCGATCCTGTTGCTGCTCGCGGCGATCCTGCTGATCTGGAACACGATCCGTACGGCGATGTTCGCCAGACGAAGAGAGATCGAGGTGATGAAGCTCGTCGGGGCCACCGACTGGTTCATCCGCGTCCCGTTCATGCTCGAAGGCCTGATCCAAGGGCTCGTCGGCGCGCTGTTCGCCAACGCCTCGCTGTGGTTGATCAACAACCGCTGGACCGCCGGCGTCGAGGACTTTCCGCCGGAGAGCGGCCTCGAGGCGATGGTCGTCGGCGGCGACTACCAGGCCAGTCGGATGCTCGTGATCCTGATCATCGGCATGGCCGTCGGCGCCATCGGCTCCGGCATCGCCGCCAGCCGCTTCCTCGACGTCTGACCCCGAACTTCGGAGCCGAACCACCGGATTTCGACGGTTCAACTCCGAAGCTTCCGCTGCCACACCTCCCAGAGGCGCTCGATGGTCGCTTCGAGGTCGTTGTCGAGAGCGAGGTCAGTGACCCGCTCGACGTCATACCCGCTCGCCCGAACGCGGAGGTCTCGATCGCGGTCGTAGGCCGTCTCTTGGCGGCCACCGTGCCAGGAGAGATGATCGACTTCGACGAAGAACCCACGCTCCGGGATGCCGAGGTCGGGATGGATCACCTCGCCGCTCGCGAGCGTGAGGCTGCACTGCCGTGACAGCGGCGGAAAACCGCGGTCGGTGCATCGCCCGCTCGAGTCGTAGCTCGTAGTCCGACTCGACCGGTCGCCGCCAAGGAGGTCGGCGTCCAATCACCGTGGCGATGCGCCCGCTTCCAGCACGGCCACGCTTGCCCATACGACACGCGAGGCTCCACAGCGTCGTGATCAGGAAGTATCGGCGTTCGAGACACTGTTCGATCAGCGACTCCAAACAGTCGGCGTCCAGCAATCGAGCCGCATCGAACGCCGTTCGGGGTGGGCTCGTGACCTTGCTCCCGTCTCGCCTGTGCACGATGTCGCGCTCCGGTAGATGACTGGTGCGGTGCACGCGCACACCTGTCGGCTCGTCGATACGACGGTGTGACTCGATACAGATGTGGACCTCCGGGCATCGAGGCGTCTTGCGTAGGTCCCAGACCTCGCCGGCCGTGGGGAAGCAGACAACACCGTCGGTGATCGCACACGCCAGAGCGATCCGATGATCCAAGCCGTCCGGCCAGCCCGACGCGGCGAACACACCTCGCGCAACCCGAACCAGTTGGCCACGAGCCACCAACGTGCGAGTCGATCCTTCGCTGATCCCTATGCGCCGCAGCCGGGCCAGCGTCGTCACCCCGTTGCGCGCGGCTAGCTCCGCCGCCAAGGCAGATTGGTCGACCGACATTCCTGTGCCTCCTCGTGCGAGCATTGGTCGAGGGGAGGTCGGTAGGCGAATGATGCGCGACGGGTGTCAGACCTTTGGAGTTGAACCGCCAGAATCGCACGATTCGCCTCCGAAGTTCGGGCCGTCTCGCTCCCGTCAGAGCTTGGTGATGAGGGTGAGGCCGTCGCTGACCGGGAGGATGTAGCTGGCGACGCGCTCATCGGCGGCCACCGTGTCGTTGAACTGGCGGATCCCTGCGAGGTTGGGGTTGTCCTCGGCGGCCGGATCGGCAACGCGGCCCGACCAGAGCGTGTTGTCGGCGAGGATCATCCCGCCGCTGCGAAGACGCGGCAAGACCTCGTTGTAGTAGTTGATGTAGTTCGGCTTGTCGGCGTCGATGAAGGCGAGGTCGATCGTCGTGCCGTCCGGCAGCGCCCGCAATGTCTCGAGCGCCGGGGCGACCTTCAGCTCGATGCGCTCGGCGACGCCGGCGCGCTCCCACGCCCGTCTGGCGACCGCCGTGAACTCCTCACTCACGTCGCAGCACAGCAGCCGGCCACCGGGCTGTAGCCCACGGGCGATGCAGATCGACGAGTACCCGGTGAATGTCCCGATCTCGACGGCGAACGACGCCGCGGCGAGCCGCGTGAGGATCGTCAACAACGCTCCTTCCTCGAGGCTCACCTGCATGATCGACACGTCACCCAGCTCGCTTGTCTCGGCCCGCAACTCGTCGAGCGCGCTGTCCGGCTGCGGGCTGGTCCGCTCGGCGATGTACGCCACGATGCTGTCGTCGATCCAGTCGCGTTGTCGTGAAGCCATGGCGGGACGCTAGCGAGGCATCGCCCCGAGGTCCTCGGTACCGTTCTCGCCGGTGCGCAGCGAAGCAACGATGTACGAGCGCGTCGGCGGACGAGAGTTCTTCGCCCGGCTCGTCGACACGTTCTACGAGGGTGTGGCCGGCGACGAGGTGCTCGCCGCGCTGTATCCGGAGCACCCAGACTTCAGCGGCGCGCGACATCGGCTGACCCTGTTCCTCGTGCAGTACTGGGGCGGCCCCACCGACTACGACGCCGAACGCGGCCATCCGCGCCTGCGCATGCGTCACCTTCGCTTCCCGATTGGGATCGCCGAGCGCGACCGATGGTTGCAGCACATGGCCACCGCCGTCGAGGCCGTGACCCGGGACCGATCCGACGGCGACGAGCTCGCCGCTGAGCTGCTGGAGTACTTCCGCCCCACCGCAGAGCACCTGCGCAACGACACCGGCCTGCCGATCACCTCCCCGTCGTTCAGGAACGTGGAATGACCGCTGCCCCGGTCGTCGAGGTGGCCGACCTCGTCAAGACGTATGGCGACACGCCAGCAGTCGACGGCGTGTCGTTCACCGTCCAGGCGGGGGAGGTCTACGGACTACTCGGCGAGAACGGGGCGGGCAAGACGACGACCGTGGAGATCCTCGAGGGGTTCAGGACGCGGACCTCGGGATCGGTGTCCGTGCTCGGCGGCGATCCCGGCGTCGCCGATCGAGCGCTGCGCGACCGCATCGGCATCGTGCTGCAGTCCACCGGCGTCGAGCGAGTGCTCACGGTGGGCGAGGTGCTCGAGCTGTACGGGTCGTGCTACCGAAGGTCGCGGACCGTCGCGGAGTGTGTCGACCTCGTCGGCCTGGAGGACACTGTCGGCAAGCGTTGCGACCGGCTGTCAGGGGGCCAGCGGAGGCGGCTCGACCTCGCCCTCGGCATCATCGGTTATCCGGACTTGCTGTTCCTCGACGAGCCGACCACCGGGTTCGACCCCGCCGCCCGCCGCGGGGCGTGGGAGCTGATCCGCTCGCTGTCGGCCGGCGGGACCACGGTGCTGCTCACCTCGCACTACCTCGACGAGGTCGAGCAGCTCGCCGACCGCGTGGGCGTGCTGCGGCGTGGGCGGTTGATCGCCGAGGGATCCCCGGCCGCGCTGACGGCGGCGACGGGCGACACGACGGTGCGGTTCACGTTGCCCGACGATGTCGGGCTCGCCGACGTCGCCGCGCTGCTGAACGGCGCCGAGGTCGCCGACGGCGGAGGCTTCGACGTCGTCGTCACGACGCCGGCTCCGACGGCGACGCTGCACACCCTCACGGGCTGGGCGCTCCAACGCGGCCACGAGCTCGACGACTTGATTGTCCAGCGCCCATCGCTGGAGGACCTGTTCCTCGCCCTGGCGGACGACAACGATGAGTGAGCGGGCCCTGCGCTGGCCGTCCGCCGGACGCCTCCTCCACGTCCAGATCGTCGCCCAGCTCCGGTTGTTCCTGCGGATCCCCGTCGCCTTGTTCTTCACGGTCGCCCTCCCGCTGATCATCGTGGTGCTGTTCAATCTCGTTTTCGGTAGCGAAGGCGCAACGATCGAGACGTCGACCGGTGACTGGCCACTCGAGCAGTTCTATGTCGCGGCCCTCGCCGCCTTCGAGGTCGTGTCGGCGACGTTC
Source organism: Ilumatobacteraceae bacterium (assembly GCA_963772825.1). Taxonomy (GTDB): domain Bacteria; phylum Actinomycetota; class Acidimicrobiia; order Acidimicrobiales; family Ilumatobacteraceae; genus Desertimonas. The sequence continues at coordinate 113,913 of CAVYYX010000021.1, forward strand.
ACCAACCTCGCCAACATGATCCCCGACCGCCGTCAGGACGGCGTGATGAAACGGTGGCGGGGCACCCCGCTGCCGTCGTGGATCTATCTCTCCGGCTTTGTCGGCGCCGGCATGATCGTCGCCCTCGCCGGGTTCGCCCTCATCGTCGGCCTCGGATTCGCGTTCTACGGCTTGGAGATCGAGCTCGCCAAAGTTCCGGCGCTCGTCGTCACGTTCGTCGTCGGCACGCTGGCGTTTTCCGCCCTCGGCGTGGCGGTCGCTGGTCTCATCCGCAGCCAGGAAGCGGCCCCAGCGGTCACCAACGCGATCATCCTGCCGATGGCGTTCATCTCCAACACCTTCATCGCCGTCGATGAGTCGGCGATGCCGAGATGGCTCGACGTCGTCTCCAACGCCCTGCCGCTGCGGCCATTCGTTGAAGGCATCCAGGCGCCGTTCAATCCGACCGTCGACCCGCCCGGGTTCCTGTGGGACAACCTGGCGATCGTCAGCGCCTGGGGCATCGTCGGTGTGATCATCGCCGCGCGCACGTTCAAGTGGGAACCGATTGCCGATGTCCACAGGCCGGCGCGCCACCGGAGGCGCCGCTCGGCGAACGAGGCGGCCGGAGCGACGTGATAGTTCTACTGCGGTGAGTCCCACCGATCCACCACTGCCGCCGTCGCCTGACGAGCCTACGGAGGAGCCATCGTGGGCGGGCGGCCCGTCCGGTGAGCCACCGGATCCCAGTGGATCGAACGGTGCCGACCCGCCGGAGACCGGTATCGATCCCGGCGAAGCGTCCGATCCCGGCGACGTGAATCCCGAGCCGCCGGGCGGCGGTGACGACGTTCCACCATTCGGTGAGGACGCGTCGCCCGTGGCCGAGGAGGTCACGTCGGTCCTCCCGGCAGTCGATGGAGACCTCACCGAACCGCTCCCCCCGACGGGTACCGAGCCGACCGAAGTCCTCGCTCCGACCGGCACCGAGCCGACCGAACTGCTTGTCGCCGGCGCCGCCGCCGACGGAACCGGCGAGTTCACCCGCGAGCACCGCCGGCGGGTTTCCCATCGCCGCTACGTGATGCGTCGCGTCGCCGTCGCCGTCGTCGCGCTCGCCATCGTCGGCGGCGGCATCGCTTTGCTCGTGGCGCTGCTCGGTGGCGACGACGAGGAAGGTGGGGGTGGTACCGACTCGACGACGCCGGTGACCAGCGAGGCGGTCGCCGCCCCCGCCACGACGGTCGCCAGGTCGACGACCACGGACGCCCCGGCGACCACTGCTGCGGCGGACACCACCGAGGCGGAATCCGCCGATCCGGCGACCTCGGCGGCGCCGGAGGAGACCGATCCGCCCGAGGAGACCGATCCGCCCGAAGAGACCGAACCGGCCGATGAGACCGACGGCACCGCCTCCGAGTCGAGCCCGCCCGGCACCGTTGCCTACGACCTCGATTCCGAGGCGTCGTGCGAGATCGGCCAGACGTTGCGCAGGGGCGACTCCGGCCCCCAGGTGCAGTGCCTGCAGGAGCGGCTCAACGAGGTCACCGTCGGGGGACCAGAGCCCGCCGCCGACGGAGCGTTCGGGGAGCAGACGGAGCAGGCGGTGCGTGCCTTCCAGGAGGCCAACGATCTCGGTGTGGACGGAGTCGTCGGCCCGGCGACCGGTGAGCTGCTCGGCATCTGGGCCGGGTGATCGGTGCTCCCTGAGCTCAGCGACGAGCACGAATCGTTGCGCACGGTGGTGCGCGAGTTCGCTGCTGCCGAGATCGAGCCGTACGCCGAGGAGTGGGACCGGACCCACGAATTCCCGCTCGACGTCGTGCGCAAGATGGGCGACCTCGGGCTGTTCGGCATTCCGTTTCCCGAGGAGGTCGGAGGCGGCGGCGGCGACCTGACCTCCGTGTGTGTGGCCATCGAGGAGTTGGCACGCGTCGACCAGTCGATCGCCATCACCCTGGAGGCCGGAGTCGGCCTCGGTGCCAACCCGATCTACAAGTTCGGCACGCCGCAGCAGCAGCAGCGCTGGCTGCCCGACCTCTGCGCCGGTCGGTCGCTCGGCGCCTTCGGGCTGACCGAGCCCGACGCCGGTAGCGACGCTGGCGGGACACGGACGAGGGCGACCCTCGACGAGGCGACGGGGGAGTGGGTGCTCGACGGCGAGAAGTCGTTCATCACCAACTCGGGGACGGCGATCACCTCGATCATCACGGTGACGGCGCTCACCGGTCCTGGCGAGATCTCCTCGGTCGTCGTGCCGGCGGGAACGCCCGGGCTCGAGGTCCAGCCGCCATACCGCAAGATGGGATGGCACGCCTCTGACACCCACGGTCTGACATTCGTCGAGTGCCGCGTCCCGCAGGACCACCTGCTGGGCGAGCGCGGACGGGGGTTCGCCCAGTTCCTGGAGATCCTCGACGAGGGCCGCGTGGCCATTGCGGCGCTCGCGGTCGGAGTGATCCAACGGTGCGTCGACGATGCGGTCGCCTACGCCGGAGAACGGCAGGCATTCGGGCGGCCGATCGGCTCCAACCAGGGGATCGCCTTCCGATGCGCCGACACCTACGTCGCGCTTCAGGCCGCCCGCCAGCTCACGTACCACGCGGCGTGGCTGCGCGACCGTGGCCGGCCGTTCAAGACGGAGGCGGCGACTGCCAAGTTGTTCGCCACGGAGGCGGCGATCGACGCCACCCGGGCGGCCACCCAGGTGTTCGGTGGCTACGGGTTCATCGACGAGACCGCCGTCTCGCGGCACTATCGCGATGCCAAGATCCTCGAGATCGGCGAGGGGACCAGCGAGGTGCAGCGCCTCGTCATCGCCCGCACGCTGGGATTGCGGGTCTGACGGACTGCAAAGATTCCATTGCAAAGAATTGCTTGCAAAGAGGTCTTTGGAGAGTTACACTGGCCGACATGAACACGTACTTCGGTCCCGAACTGGCCACGGAGCTGCACCGCGAGATGATCGGGCGGAGCAACCGGGCCCGCCTCGCGGTCACCGCCCGCCAGCAGCGCCGGGCCGCCCGGCTCGCCCGCCGCGCCGCGGCGTTGACCGAGCGGGCCGCCGCCCTGGTCGAGCGGGCTCATCGTTGAGCGGGCAACAACCTCAAAACCGCGTTCTCGATGCTTCCGCGCTGCAAGGTCTCGCCCACCCGCTCCGCGTGCAGCTGTGCGACCTGCTCACGCTGCACGGTCCGGCGACGGCGACGCAGCTTGCCGCCCGGCTCAACGAATCGAGCGGGGCGACGAGCTACCACCTCCGCCAGCTCGAGAAGTATGGGTTCGTCGAGGAGGACCCTGGACGTGGATCCGGACGGGAGCGATGGTGGAGACGGGTTCCGGGCCGAATCACCATCGAAGGGCGCGTCGACGACGAACAGAGCCCTGCGGCACGCGACGCGACGAGGTTGGTGCTCAACGAGTTCAATCGGGCCAAGCAGGCCCGCATCCAACAGTGGCGGGACACCTACGAGCAGTGGCCCCGCGAGTGGGCTGATTCCAGCGTCGAGAGCTCCAACCACCTGCGGATGACCGCCGCCGAGTTCGCCGAGCTCGGCGCGGCCATCGATGCCGTGATCACGTCATGGGTCGCCAGGACGCGGGATCGTCCAGCGGCCGAGGTCGCCGACCTCGCAGACGTCGAGGTGCAGTGGTACTCGTACCCGGTCGGAGATCCGCCGGACGAAGCCCGGCAGGCGCCTCGGGGCAGCGGCCCGCAGCCTGTTCAGAACAAGTAGGGAAATCCGGACCAATCGGGATCGCGCTTGTCGAGGAAGGCGTCGCGTCCCTCGGTGGCCTCAGCTGACGCGTAGGCCAGGCGCGTCGCCTCGCCGGCGAAGAGCTGCTGGCCGACGAGGCCGTCGTCGATCAGATTGAAGGCGTACTTGAGCATCCTCCTGGCCGTCGGGCTCTTGGCGTTGATGTCTGCCGCCCAGTCCAGGGCGGCCGCTTCGAGCTCATCGTGAGCGACGGCCAGGTTTGCCGCACCCATCGACACGTAGTCGTCGGCCGTGTACTCACGGCCGAGGAAGAAGATCTCCCGGGCACGCTTCTGGCCGATCTGACGAGCGAGGTAGGCCGACCCGAAGCCGCCGTCGAAGCTGGCCACGGCCGCGTCGGTCTGCTTGAACCTGGCGTGCTCGCTGCTCGCCAGCGTCAGGTCGCACACGACGTGCAGGCTGTGCCCTCCGCCCGCGGCCCATCCCGGCACGACGCAGATCACCACCTTGGGCATGAAGCGGATCAGGCGCTGGCACTCGAGGATGTGCAGGCGGCCCGTCCGCGCGGGGTCGACCGAGTCGGCATCGTCGCCGCTCGCGTAGCGATAGCCGTCCGCGCCGCGAATCCGTTGGTCACCCCCGGAGCAGAACGCCCACCCGCCGTCCCGTGACGACGGACCGTTCCCGGTGAGCAGCACGACACCGACGTCGCTCGACGTGCGGGCGTGATCGAGGGCGGCGAACAGCTCGTCCACCGTGTGCGGGCGAAACGCGTTACGCACGTCCGGGCGGTCGAAGGCGATGCGCACCGTGCCCTGGTCGACGGCGCGGTGGTAGGTGATGTCGGTGAACTCGAATCCGGCGACCTGCTCCCAGCGCGCAGGGTCGAACAGATCGGACACGCCGTTGGCGGAAGAACTACTCACGTTCGCATTCTGATGCCACTTTTCGGTCAGCGTTGACCGAATCGCGGTAGTAGAACCGTGGAGATGCCTCCGAACGGCGCACTTCGAGTTCTCGGCGTGGGTGGCTTGCCGGAGATTGCGACCGACGACGACCTCGCGCTGCTGATCTCCGACGCAGTCACGTTGCTCGACGACGACATCGTCGTCGTCACCTCGAAGGTCGTCTCGAAGGCCGAGGGTGCCGTCGTCGACCTCGCCGGTGTCGATCCCTCGCCGTTCGCCGCCGACTACGCGAGGCGCTGGTCGAAGGACCCTCGCGTCGTCGAGGTCGTGCTGTCCGAGGCCGCCCGCATCGTGCGCATGAGCGGACCGCTGCTGATCACCGAGACCCGTCACGGTTTCGTGTGCGCCAACAGCGGCGTCGACGAGTCGTCGAGCGGCGCGGTCGGGCGAGTCGTCGTACTCCCGAGCGATCCCGACGCCTCGGCCCGCCGGCTGCGCGACCGTTTCGGTGAGCTCGGCGTCGACGTCGGGGTGGTCATCAGCGACACGTTCGGACGCCCCTGGCGAGAAGGGCAGACCGACGTCGCCATCGGCCTCGCCGGGATCAGCCCGCTCACCAGCTATATCGGCCAGCACGACCCACACGGTCACGAGTTCCGCGTCCAACAGCTGTGCGTCGCCGACGAGCTCGCTGCCGCCGCCGAACTGGTCAAGGGCAACCTGTCGCGGATTCCGGCGGCCGTCGTTCGTGGCTTCGCCTGGGAGCGCGACGACGCCGCGACCGCGGCGGCGCTGATCCGCCCACCCGACCGCGATCTGTTCCGGTGACAGCCGCCCGCTACGGTGCCGGGTGATGACGGCTGAGGCGTTCGGGGGGCCGACGACGGAGCTGTTGCAGTCGTTGATCCGCAACAGATGTGTCAACGACGGGACTCCCGACAGCGGCGACGAGTATCGCAATGCCGAGCTTCTCGCCGGGTACTTCGAGGGTGCCGGCATCGACGTCGAGCGCTTCGAGTCCCGGCCGGGACGGGCTTCGATCGTCGCCCGCCTCGAAGGATCCGACCCTGCGGCCCCATCGCTGTGCCTGATGGGCCACACCGATGTCGTGCCGGTCAACCCGGATGGCTGGTCTCGCGATCCGTTCGGCGGCGAGCTGGTCCGCAGCGACGACGGGACGACCGAGGTCTGGGGCCGCGGGGCGATCGACATGCTCAATTCCACGGCGGCGATGGCCGTGGCGTTCCGTCGCCTGGCCACCGAAGGCTTCCGACCGCGAGGCACGTTGATCTACTTCGGCGTCGCCGACGAGGAGGCAGGAGGCACGTGGGGGGCCGAGTACCTGCTCGACCGCCACTGGGACGCCGTCGGCGCCGACTTCGTGCTCACCGAGCTCGGTGGGTGGTCGCAGGTGGGGTCCGACGGCCGCCGCCGGATCACGGTCAACGTCGCTGAGAAGGGGATCGCCTGGATGCGCCTGCGGGTCGCCGGTACGCCAGGTCACGGTTCGATGCCGTACGGCAGCGATAACGCCCTCGTCACCGCCGCCGAGGTCGTCAGCCGGCTCGCCGCGATCCGTCCCCAGCCGCAGCTCGGAGACCTCTGGCAGGCCCTCGTCGCCAGCCTCGACATCCCTGCCGAGCTGGCGGAGATGCTCACCGACCCGCAGCGCGTCGACGAGGCGATCGCCTCGCTCGACGCCGCACAGGGCCGGATCGCCCACGCCTGCACACACACGACGTTTTCGCCGAACGTCGTCCACGGTGGGCAGAAGACGAACACGATTCCCGATGTCGTCGACCTCGAGGTCGACATCCGCACGATTCCGGGCGACACGATCGAAACCGCCCGTCGGTATGTCGGCGAGGCCCTCGGCGAGTTGGCGTCGCGGGTCGAGATCAGCGTGCTGCAGCAGAGTGAGTCGACGCGCTCGGCGACCGACAACGAGTTGTGGGACGTCGTCAGCCGCCAGACCCAGCTTGCCTATCCCGGCGCCGAGCTGGTCCCCGGAATCATCGTCGGAGGCACCGACGCGCGGTTCTACCGCCAGCGCGGCACGGTGGCCTACGGGGCCGCATTGTTCTCGCCCGGCGTGACGTTCGAGTCGTTCGGGCAACGCTTCCACGGCAACGACGAGCGCATCGATGTCGACTCGTTGGGGCTCAGCGGTGACTTCTTCTACGGGGTCAGCACGCAGTTGTTGTCGTGAGCCGATGACTTACAGGCGGCGCAGGGCGCCTGCGGGTCGGGCGATCGGCGCCACCGTGACGACCGCGTCGGTGACCGCGCAGCCGCTCGGGCTGGTGATCACCGGATTGAGATCGAGCGACGTGATCTCGGCGTGGTCGGCGGCCAACTGTGCCGTCCGAGTGAGTGTGTCGACGAGCGGTGCGGGATCGATACCTGCCTGGACGAGAGCAGGCCAGGCGCGCGACTCGGCGACGAGGTTCGTCGCACTGTGCACCGACAGCGGCGCCAACCGCATCGCCGCGCCATCGTCGACGAGCCCTGCCTGAAAGCCGCCGGTACCGACCGACATCAGCGGCCCGGCGTCCTCGTCGATCGTGGCCCGGATGCGCAGGTCGAGACCGGGTGACGTCATCGCCTGGACGATGACATAGTCAGCGTCGTCGCCGAGTTCGGCACGCATCACGTCGATCGACGCCTGGACGGCGGCTTCGTCGGCGAGGTCGAGGGCCACTCCCGCCCGCACCGATCGCCCTACGTGGCGGTGGCGAGCCTTGACCGCCACGGGAAAGCCGATCTCTGCGGCGGCGGCGACGGCGTCGCGGATGGAGACGAAGCGGGTTCGCGGGACGATGATCCCGTAGGCGGAGAGCAGATCGGCGGTCGTCGCCGGATCGAGCCGGTCCAAACCGTCGAGCAGCGCTCCGGCGATCAGCTCGTCAGCCGCTTCGACATCGACACCCCCAACGACCGCCGGAGGAGACGCGGCCTCCGTGGCCAACCACTGGCCGTACGCCCACGAGCGGGCGAGCACTGCTGCGGCCGGTTCGGGAAACATGAAGTTCGGGACGTTCGAGCCGGGGACGATCGGACCGTCGGGAGTGGCGAGGAGCACGGTCGTGATCGGCTTGTCGGCGGTGCCGGCGACGGCCTCGATCTCAGCGACCGGAGCGACCGCATCGGCGAGCGGAGGGGCGTAGACCACCACCAGACCGTCGATGTCGTCGCAGCGCAGGGCGGCCGAGATCGCCTCGGCGTAGTCGGCGGGTGCCGAGCGGAAGTCCAACTGCGCCGGCGGATCGACCGGGCGCAATCCTCTCGCCGAGATCGCCGCCGATGCCAGGCGTTGGGGACTCGGGTAGTTGGACAGCACGGCGACGCGATCCCCGCGCAGCACCGGTTGGCTGGCGAGCATCCGCACGGTGTCGAGCAGGGCGGTGACGGTCGGGACCTCGATGAGCCCACAGTGGCGGTACAGGGCGCTGTTCGTGGGTCCGAGGTCGGCGCTCGTGCGCACGGCGACGATCGGGCGGTGCTGCGACACCCGTCGGGCGATCCGGGCGAAGCGCCGCGGGTCACCGAGGTCCTCGGTGTAGATGCCGATGACGCGCGTCGAGTCGTCGTCCTCGAAGAATTGCAGCAGATCGGTCGCCGACACGTCGGCGCGGTCGCCCAGCGAGACGAACCATGACAAGCCGACCTGCTGCAGCTTGGCGAGTTCGAGGAACGAGGCGGCGAGGGAACCCGACTGGATGGCGATCGCCACACCGCCCTCGATCAGGCACTCGGGGACCAACGAGGCGTTGAGGCCGATCTCCGGCCGTGCCGCGGCCACGCCCATGCTCGACGGGCCGATGATCCGCATCCCGTTGTTGCGGGCGCGCACGACGATCGCGTCGAGGTCGAGGCCGCTGCCTTCGACCGACGTCAGCACGACGGCACCACGGACGTGGGCGGCGAGGCAGTCGTCGATCGCCTGCTCCAGTGACTCGGCGGGCACGACGATGACTGCCAGGGAGATCGTGCCGGGGATCTCGGCGATGGTCGCGAACGTGCCTGCGCCACCGAGCTGCCGGGGCGATCGATTGACGGCGTACACCGGGACGGTCGCCGCGCCGGTCACGTTCTGCCACACCGCCGCCCCGACCGAGCGGGGTCGGTCCGTGGCTCCGATGACGGCGATCGCCCGCGGCAGCAGCATGCGGGCGATCGCCCGGCTGTCGGCGCGCTGCTCGCGGCGACTCATCGAGTCGACGAATTCGGGCGTTGCGGCGATCGGGAAGTCGACCTCCATCACACCGCTGCCGAAGCGGCGCTGCACCGGCCATCCGGCCCGGGCGAACACCGCGAGCATCGGGCGGTTCTCGCCGAGCACCTCGGCGGTGAACCGTTCGATCCCGTTGGCGACGGCGATGGCCGCAAGATGCTCGAGCAGCAACGTCGCGATCCCCGTCCCCTGGTGTGCGTCGTCGACCATGAACGCCGTATCCGCATCATCGCGGCCCGGCCACCGTTCGTAGCTCGCCCAGCCGAGCAGTTCACCGTGCGATTCGACGACCAGCGCGGCACGATCGACGAGGTCGACGTTGGTGAAGTGGTCGAGCTCGCGCTTGCTCAGCGTCGGCTTCGGGGTGAAGTAGCGCCGGTAGCGGCTTTCGTCGGACTGCCGCTCGTGGAACGCCGCCAACCGAGGTGCGTCGTCCGGCGTGATCGGGCGGATCGAGACGGTCTCGCCGTCGCCGAGGACGGCGTTGGCAGTCCAGGGAGCGAGCGTCATCCGCATCACTGCGTTCCCCGGCCACGCAGGCCGTAGCTGGCCGCTCCTCGGCTAGCGCCTCGTCGCTCGCATCGGAGCACGGGTGAACGTCTGTTCACTGCGTTCCCCGGCCACGCAGGCCGTAGCTGGCCGCTCCTCGGCTAGCGCCTCGTCGCTCGCATCGGAGCACGGGTGAACGTCTGTTCACTGCGTTCCCCGGCCACGCAGGCCGTCGGTCATCACGGGATGTCGGGCGTGTCGTAGCCGAGCGGGTGGCTGCTGTGCCACGCCCACGCCGAACCGATGATGTCGTCGAGCGACTTCGTCGACTGCCACCCGAGTATCGCGGCGATCCGCGCCGGGTCGGCGTACGTGGCGACGGGGTCGCCCGGCCGGCGGGGGACGACCTCGTAGGGAACGTCACGACCGGCGACCCGCGCGGTGGTATCGATCACCTCGTGGACGCTCGAACCGATCCCGGTGCCGACGTTGAGCGTCGTCGTCGCCCCTCCGCCCGAGAGGTACTGCAGCGCCCGGACGTGGGCGTCGGCGAGGTCGTCGACATGGATGTAGTCGCGGATGCAGGTGCCGTCGGGGGTCGGGTAGTCGTCGCCGAACACCTGCAACGGCGGCCCGTGGCCGAGCGCTGCCTTCATCGCCATCGGGATGAGGTTGATGCTGCGATCCCAGACCTCCCCGAAACAGCCGTCCTGCGCCGCCCCGGCAGCGTTGAAGTAGCGCAGGTTGACGGCGCGCAACGCATGAGTGACGCCGTACCAACCGAGGATCTTCTCGACCATCGCCTTCGACTCGGCGTAGACCGACTCGGGCGTCACCGGCATGTCCTCGGTGACCGGTACGGCTGCCGGGGTGCCGTTGACCGAGCACGACGACGAGAACACGATCTGGTCGACGCCGGCCCGCAGCAAGGCGTCGACGAGTTGCACGCTGCCGGCGACATTGTTCATCCAGTACTGCGTCGGTTGCTGCATCGACTCGCCCACGGCCTTGTAGGCGGCGAAGTGCACCGCCTGGGTGACCCCGTGGTCGGTGCAGGTGGCGAGCACGGCGTCGCGGTCGGTGATGTCGGCGACGACCAGCTCCACGCCGGGGATCGACTGCGGGTAGCCGAACTCCAGCGAGTCGAGCACGACGACTGCGGTTCCGTCGGATTGCAGGCGTCGCACCGTGTGCGAGCCGATGTATCCGGCGCCTCCGGTCACCAGAACGCTCATTGACCCGTGATCCGATGCGAGCAACTGAGCGCTAGCGAAGGAGCGGCCGGCAACGGCCTGCGTGGCCGGGGAACGCAACTCACGTTGGCGAGGCTAGAGGTCTTCAGCGGCGCAGACTGGGCGCGTGACGATCGACCATCGACCGACCATCGCCCTCGTCCTGGGGGCCGGCGGTGTCGTCGGTCACGCGTTCCACGTCGGTGTGCTGAGCGCCCTCGCCGACGAGTTCGGCTGGGATGCTCGCCGGGCCCGCCTCGTCATCGGAACGTCGGCCGGGTCGGTGGTCGGCGCCAGCCTGCGAGCCGGGCTCGATCCCGTCGACATGCGCCGTCGCCTCCTCGGCGAACCAATGTCCACCGAATCGGCCGAACAGGTCCGGCGAGGCGAGGCAGCACTCGCCGCCATCTCGGTCGACGGCGACACCAGCGGTGACGGCGACGTCGACAAGGCGGAGGAGACTGCGTTCGGCGCGATCACCCGCCGTTTGCGGATCGCCTCACCGGAACGAGTCCGCCGCGCGTTGCGCGAGCCGTGGAGGGTCACCCCGGGCTCGCTGGTCTCGGCGATGATGCCGCCGGGCCGCCGGACGACCATCCATCTACGCGTCCCGTACGACGCGATGATCGGTTCGGCGTGGCCGGACTCTGGGCTGTGGATCGTCGCGGTCGACCTCGATGTCGGGTCGCGTGTCGTGTTCGGTCGACGGGGCGCCCCAGAGGTCTCGGTGGGCGCGGCCGTCGAGGCGTCGTGTGCGATCCCCGGATACTTCGCGCCGGTGTCGATCGACGGGGTCCGCTACGTCGACGGCGCCGTGCACTCGACCACCAACGCAGACCTCGTCGCCGAGCTCGACCCTCCTCCGGACCTCGTCATCGTGGCCGCACCGATGTCCGCGGTCTCGGGCGCCGTGCCGCGGGCGCAGGCCCTCTCGTTGCGTCAACTCGTGCGCCGCCAGGTCGCCGGGGAGGTCGCCGGGCTGCGGGCCAAGGGGCTCGCCACGGTGACGTTGCAACCGACGGCCGACGACCTCGCCGCGATGCTCGGCGACACGATGGATCCGGCGAGGGCGTCGAGTGTCTGCGCGAGGGTCGTCGAGTCGACGCGCCACCACGTTCGCCAGCCGGACATCGCCGAGCGGCTCGACCTGTTGCGTCGGTGAGCGGCGTTCAGCACGACGCGACGAGGGCGCCGACTTCCCGCTCCAACGCCGACGCCAGCTCGACATTGTCGGCAACTTCGGCGACCGCCTCGACGCTCCCAGCACTCGATCGGTAGATCGTCGCGCCGTGGCGCCCGGAGCCCATCTCGGTGACGTCGTTGTGCACGACCAGGTCTGCCCCTCCAGCGATGGTCTGCACAGAAGTACGGCGTTCGTCCGCAGACGCGCCGTTGGTCAGCTTGAACCCGACGACGATGAGGTCGTCGCCGCCGAGCTCCTTGAGCTGGGTGAGCAGCTTGGGAGTTCGCTTGAGGTGGACTTCCATGACCTCACCGGTGTCGAGCTTGCTCGTGGTGTCGACAGCCACCGACGTGCCGTCGACGACGACGTGATCGACGTCGTAGTCGCTCACCGCGGCGAGATGGATGACGACGTCGAACCGCCCGCCGGCGAGCAACTCGGCGAGGGCGCCGGCGAGGTCGTCGAACGTCGTGAACACCCGTTGGGTGATCGGTTCGGCACGAGGATCGGGAACCTCGGCGTCGGCGGCGTGGAGCAGGGTGACGTCGTATCCCGCGCTGGCGAAGTGCGTCGCGATGGTGGCGCCGGTCCGCCCGCTGCTGCTGTTGGTGATCGCCCGCACGCCGTCGATCGGAACCTTCGTGCCGCCGGACGTGATGAGCACCCGTATGCCGCCGCGAGTTGGCTCGGGACGGCTCGTCGTGGGAGCTGATCCGTGGACCCGGCTGAGCAGGTGGGCGACGATGTCGTCGGGTTCGGCGAGGCGGCCGGGGCCGATCTCCCCGCAGGCGAGTGAGCCAGCCGACGGTTCGATGAGCTCGATCCCCCACCCGCGCAGGCGCTCGAGGGCGGCGACGGTGGCCGGGTGCTCGTACATCGCCGCGTTCATCGCCGGGACCACGACGTAGGGCACGCGGAAGTCGTAGGCCAGGAACATCGTGCCGATGAGGTCGTCGGCGATGCCGGCCGCCAAGCGGTTGATGGTGTTGGCGGTCGCTGGGCAGAGCACGACGAGATCGGCGCGGCGGACGAGGTGGATGTGATCCATCAGCGATCCGGCGGCGAACGTGTCGGTCGCTACCGGTCGCCCGGTGAGGCCTTCGAGGGTTGCCGGCCCGACGAACTTCAAGGCCGCGCCGGTCGCCACCGTCTGCACGGCGCAGCCGGCCTGGACGAGGCGGGACACGACGTGGCAGGCCTTGTAGGCGGCGATCGAACCGCTCAGCTGGAACAAGATCTCAGGCATCGAATTGAAAGCCCTCGGTGTGGTGAACTCCGGAAACGCTACCGACAAGGAGATCCGCGAATGAGCACTGAGACGTATCGGTTCGACGGCGACGCCGGGCAGATCCACGTGACGACGTGGTCAGGCGACGACGACCCCCGCTTCGTCACCCTGCTCGCCCACGGCTATGGCGAGCATGCCGGTCGCTACGAGCACGTGGCGGCAATGCTCGTTGGGCTCGGCGCCGTCGTCTACGCCCCCGATCACCTCGGACACGGTCGCTCGGCAGGCGAGCGAGCGCTCGTCGACGACATCGAGACACTGGTCAACGACCTTCATGCGGTCGCCGACCGGGCCCGGGCCGACCACGCTGGACTTCCCGTCGTGCTCGTCGGCCATTCGATGGGTGGGTTGATCGCCGCCCGCTTCGCCCAGCGCTACGGCGCCGAGCTGACCGCTCTGGTGCTGTCCGGGCCGATCGTCGGCGGCAACCCGGCGATGGCGATGCTCCTCGAGTTCGACCCGATTCCCGACATCCCCATCGACCCCGCGATCCTGTCGCGCGACCCAGCCGTCGGGGCGGCGTACGCCGCCGACCCGCTCGTCTATCACGGGCCGTTCCACCGCCAGACGCTGCTCGCCCTGGGGGAGTCCGCAGCTCTCGTCGCCGTTGGCGGGACGTTAGGAGGCCTGCCGACGCTGTGGGTCCATGGCACCGATGACCAGCTCGTGCCGTATGACGTGACCGCGGCGACGATGGAGCAGATCGGGGGCACGGCACTCCGGCACACCGCCTACGACGGCGCCGCCCATGAGGTGTTCAACGAGACGAACCGGGACGAAGTGCTCGCCGAGGTGGCGGACTTCCTCAGCGAGGTCCTCGACCTCGGCTGACCGCACCAGCAGTGTCGATCTGGGCGGCCTTCGGTCCAAATCGGGATCTGGGCGGCCTGAGGTCCGGAATCGGCAGGTTTGGCCGCCCAGATCGAGCTCATCGTTGTTCGGGATGCTTCCGGCGGCGGCGCCTCAGCGGGCGTTCGCCGTCGGCCCCCGCCGCCCGGGCCAAGCGGCTGAGCTCGGCCTCGCGGTTCAGGCGGCCCATGTGCTCGCGGGCGAGCTGGGCGATCAGGAAGTCGTTCATCGTGGGCTCCTTGTGTTGGCGTTCAGCGCGCCCGGCGGATGCGGATGTCACCGCTGAGCGTGTGGGCATGGATCGAGACGGTCTCGGCGTCATCTCCTGGTGCATCGGTCGGGTCGAGTGACGACGAGACCGACCCCGACAGCGCTTGCACGTCGAGCCAGGCTGCGGTCCCGACGGCAACGGCGACATCGACGTCGCCCGACGCCGAGTCGATCTCGACGGTGCCGCGGCGAACCGATTCGATGCGGACGTCGCCGGACGCGGTGCGCACGTTGACCGACCCGTCCGCTTCCCTGACGGCGACATCGCCGGAGGCGGACCGCAGGCGTGCGTCACCACCGACATGCGACAGGTAGGCGTCCCCCGAGGCGGTCTGGAACTCGGCCGAGCCGGCGACCGTCTCGAGGCGCGCGTCCCCGGATGCCGTGCTGACCGTGGCGTTGCCTACGACCGACTGACACGACACGTCTCCACTCGCGCTGCGAACCTGAAGCTGTGCCGCGTGCTCGATCGCCACGTCACCCGAGGCGCTGGACACGGCAACCGCTCCGAGCGTGCCGGCGAGTTGAACGTCGGCTGACTTCACGTCGGCATCGACCCGGGACTGCGGCGGGACGACAATGCGCACGTCGAGCCTCGGGCTTCGCCCGAACCACCCCTTCGACGTCGGGGCGATCACCTCGATGGCGTCGCCTCGATGCTCGACGGTGGTGGCGGCGGCGTGCTCGACATCGGCGGAGCTGTCGGGGTTGCCCGGCCGCACCTCGACGGTCGTGGTCGGATCGTCGGATTCGGCAGTCGTGCCGACGGTCAGGCGACCGGCGGCGAAGCGCACCGTGAGCGCGACAGGTCCAGGGGTGGTGAAGGATTTCATGGCTGCTCCTCGGCAGGGTTAGCGGACCCAGCCGGTCAGGCGTTTGCCAGGCCGGCCGGGGCGGGTTCGTTCGGTTGGCGGCGACTCGTCGACCCGCACGACGGCATCCTGCAAGGCGTGGACGAGCCACGAGTTGACGGACGCCCCGATGCCTCCGGCGGCCTCCTCGATGCGGGCCTTGAGACCGTCGGGGAGCCGCAGCGAGATCCGCGCCGTCGCCTCGTCGGCATCGAACGTCGGTGGCGGTGGCGGTGGGGGCGGGGCGGGCGGCTCGGGAGGGACCGGCACGGAGACGACGAATTGAGGATCGCGGCCTCGGAGACGCAGTTCGACGGATCCGGGAGCGAGCTCGGCGGTGATCTGTTCGGCAGCCGCCCCGAGGGCGTCGATGAGCACCAGGCGGACCGCTGCGTCAAGCGCCGTGAGCAGGCGATCGGCGGCACGACGGACGTCGTCTCCACCGACCTCGGCGGCGGCGGTGAGCTCGCGCTGGAGGCTGTCGACGTAGGGTGCGAGCTCCATGACGCCAGTATGACATCATCGTGATGTCATGTCAACGTCAGATCGACAATCTGTGATGTCAGAGTGACATCACGGTCATCCGACGGCCGTGCCGACGAGTGCCCCGATCGCTGCGCTGATGGCCATCGCCACGGCACTGAGCACCGTGATGCGCAGGGCGGCGGCACCCATCGGGGCGCCACCGAGGCGAGCCCCGACGGCGCCCAACCCGGCCAGCGCAACGAGCGCCGCGGCGGCGATGACGAGGATTCGTGGCGACGCCGGGCTGGCCAGCGCGGCCAGCACGGGCACCAGCGCCCCGACGGTGAAGGCCGCCGCCGATGACCCCGCCGCCTGCAACGGCCGGGCGATCGCCACGGCGGTGAGACCCAGCTCATCGCGAACGTGGGCACCGAGGGCATCGTGGTGGGTGAGCTGGCGGGCGACCTCGGCGGCGAGTGGGGCGTCGAGCCCCCGTCGCTCGTAGATCCGCGTCAGTTCGTTGAGCTCGCTGACTGGGTCGACCGCAAGCTCCCGGCGCTCCTGGGCGAGGTCGGCTCGTTCGGCGTCACGCTGCGAGCTGACCGAGACGTACTCGCCGACGGCCATCGACAGCGCTCCGGCGGCCAACCCGGCGAATCCGGCGGTGAGGATCATCTGGCGCGAGGTGTCGGCGGCGGCGACACCGACGATCAAGCTGGCGGTCGACACGATGCCGTCGTTGGCGCCGAGCACAGCGGCGCGCAGCCAGCCGACGCGCTGGGACCGATGGTGCTCCGGATGAGGAAGGCGTCCCTTTGGTCCCGTGCCTGAGCGGGCAACGGACGTGGCCATCGCCGAGCAACCTACTCGGGTGCCGGGCGGCGGCGCCGTATGTCGTAGGCGCAGCGACGGTCGCCGCTGGCCAGGTGGCTCACCCGGGTGACGTCCGCCTCGGGGAGTACGGCACGGATGAAATCGAGCTCGCTCGAGCACGCCTGGCGGTAGCGGTTGGCGACTGCAGCGATGGCGCAGTTGTGTTCGATGATCAGGAAGTGGTCGCGGCTGAGTTGCTCGTGCGCCGCGAGGTAGCCATCCTCGTCGAGGATCGTCGTCAGCTCGGCAACCCTCCCAGCCATCGATCGATGACCCGCCAAGCGATCGACGGCAAGGGCGATGCGGTGGTCGCGACGGCGTTCGAAGAGCCGGTCCACGGCGTCCGAGCCGGCCTCGGCCACGTAACCGAGCAGCTCGTTCGTCAACGCGCCGTAGGCCTTGGGGAAGAGCAGGTCGCCGAGCTCGCTGACGTGATAGGTGAGTCGCGGCCGACCGCGTCGCGGCGGGTCGTCGCGCTGCTCGACCATCTCGACGAGTCCGTGATCGGCGAGCGACGTGAGGTGTTGGCGGGCGCCCGACGCCGTGATCTCGAGGTAGCCGGCGACGTCCTCGACGGTGGCGTCGCCGATCTTCCGAACGGCGAAGAGCACCGCCCGCCGCCCGACCGGGATGGGCGGAGCCACCACCACACCCGCCGCCCGGCGCCCGGCCACGGCGGGCTCGGGGGAGACCATCACGACCCAGCGTAGGGAATGATCAGGTGGCTGTCGCCGAACTCGTGCCACAGGTAGCCGGCGCGGAAGGCCGACTCGTAGGCGAGGAGCAACAGCTCGCGGCCGCCGACGGCCTCGAGCATCGCCAGGTGGGTGGCCTCCGGTTCGTGCCAGCCGGTCAGCAGGCCGTCAACGGCCCGGACCCCACGTCCCTGGGCGGCGTCCGGCGGTTCGACGACGAGGTCCGTCCATCCCTCGCCTGGATGGACCGTGCCGGCCGGGTCGGTCACCGTCTCGAGGGCGCGGACCACTGTGGTGCCGATGGCGATGACGTGTCCCCCCTGGCGATGGGTCGCGTTGGCCAGCGCGGCGGTGGCCGCAGGCACGCGGTAGCGCTCGGCGTACGGCCGTTCACCGGCCTCCAGTGAGGAGACGCCGGTGTGCAGCGTGATCGGGGCGACCGCCACGCCGTTGCTGACCAGCCGGGTGACGATCTCCGTCGTGAACGGGCGGGCGGCGCTGGGCATCTCGGCGCTGCCCGGCTCGCTGACAAACACGGACTGATAACACGCGAGTGGCCAGTCCCGGGGGACGTACGGGTAGCGGATCGGCCGCCCGCCGGCGGCCATCGTCGCTCTGAGGTCGATACCGGGAGCCGCGACTGCGAGCCAGATCCGTTGCGACTCGGGCGCCTTGCGGAGCAGATGCACGAGCCGACCGCCTCCGGGTAGCGACGCGGCGACCGGCTCGTCGGGGAGGGTCAGCCGTTCGGTCGAGCCGTTGGCGATGGGGCGCCGCGGCTCGACCATCCAGAGGTCTCCCGGTAGCTCGTTGGAGACGTGCAGGACGGCGTCGCCGTGTCCTTCGATGGTCACGTCGAGAGCGGCCGCGACGGTTGCTGACGTGTTGACGACGACGAGGTCACCGGGATCGAGATGTTCCGGAAGCGACCGGAACAAGGTGTGCACCGGGGCGTCGAGCCCACCGGACACGAGCAGGCGCACCTCGTCGCGACGCAAGCCACGCGCCTCGGGTGGCTCATGAGCTTCGTGCTCGCTGTCGAGCGTGAAGCTGAGGGGCAGGCGTCGTGGCGCCACGGGGAGTTCAACCGCCGACTCGTCGCGGTCGAGGATCCCGGCGGGTGTCACTTGGCCACCTCCCTGGCGAGGTATCGACCGCTCGGCTGGTCACCTTCGATCAGGGCGACGATCCCCGGGACACTCGCCTCGGGGCCCGGCCGGTCGCTGATGTCCTCGCCCGGGAAGGCGTCCTGGTGCATCTCCGTGCGCATGTCGCCCGGGTCGACGATGAGCACCCGGAGGTCCTCGCGCTCGGCGGCGAGCACGCGGCTGGCTTGTTCGAGGGCGGCTTTGGTGGCGCCGTAGCCACCCCAGCCGGGATAGCCCTCGACGGCCGCGTCCGAGGTGACGTTGACGACGGTTGCGCCGGCAGCGAGATGTGGTGCGGCCAGCTGATACAGCAACACAGGGGCGACGACGTTCGTCTCGAACGTTCGGCGGAGCGTGTCGCCGTCGATCTCGTCGAGGGTGGGGAGCGGGCTGGCCCCGAGCGTGCTGGCGTTGTTCACGATCACCCCGATCGGCCCGACGTCGGCGGCCGCGGCGACGAGGCGCCGGCGATGGTCGGGCTCGGTGATGTCGCCGACGATCGCCGTGGCGCTCGTCAGGCTGGACAGCTCAGATTCGGCGGCGGCGAGCCGATCGGCCCGCCGGGCATCGATGACCAGTGCGTAGCCCCGAGCAGCGAGCTGTTTGGCGAGGGCCAAGCCGAGCCCTTGTGATGCCCCGGTGATGATCGCAACCTGAGTCATGTCGGGTCCTCCGTTCCGGTGTGACCCTAACAACAACTAGTTGCTTGTTTTATTTCGTCACCAGCAAAGTTGCCTGTGACGCATGTCGCTCAGCGCAAGGTGGCGTAGCGCTCGGCGGAGCGAGCCCGTGCCTTCGCCGCTTCGACCTCACGGTCGCGCGGCGGTGCATTGGTGACCAGCGAGGCGACGAGTTCCCGGGTCGCTGCCGCAACGGCCTCGACGGCGTGCTCGAAGGCGGCGGCATTGGCTGCCGACGGCTTGTTCATCCCGCTGACCTTGCGGACGTACTGGAGCGCCGACGCCTGGCATTCCTCGTCGGTCGCCGGCGGTTCGAAGTTGTAGAGGGGCTTGATGTTCCGGCACATGACTTCAGCCTGCCACGGTGTGGACGATGTCCCTCTCGTGGGTTTGGCGGCGTCAGAATCACAGAACCGCGACAGGAGGTCACGATGGACAAGCGAGCACTCGGCACGAACGGTCTGGAGGTCTCCGCCCTCGGCCTCGGCTGCATGGGCCTCGGACGCAAGGTCGCCGAAGGGGACCTGCGCGACCAGATGATCGGGGTCATCCGCCGCGCCGTCGAGCTCGGCGTCACGTTCTTCGACACCGCCCAGGTCTACGGTCCGCTGACCAACGAGGAACTCGTCGGCGAAGCGCTCGCCCCCTTCCGACGCCAGGTCGTCATCGCCACCAAGTTCGGCGTCGTCGATGCCGGCGGTCAACCGGCCGGTAGCCGACCCGACACCATCAGGCCGGCTACCGAAGGCTCTCTGCGTCGGCTCGGCGTCGACTCGATCGATCTCTACTACCAACATCGTGTCGATCCGGACGTTCCCATTGAAGAGGTCGCCGGCGCGGTCAAGGAACTCGTCGACGCCGGCAAGGTCAAGCACTGGGGCCTGTCCGAAGCGGCGGCCGGCACGATCCGCCGGGCCCACGCCGTGCTCCCGGTGACTGCGGTGCAGAGCGAGTACTCGCTGTGGTGGAAGCGACCCGAGGAGGAGGTGCTCCCGGCGCTCGAGGAGCTCGGCATCGGGTTCGTGCCGTATAGCCCGCTCGGCAAAGGCTTCCTCACCGGCACGATCGACGCCAACGTCGAGTTCGCCGACCACGACATCCGCGCGTCCATCCCGCGCTTCGAAGCCGCGGCGCGCACCGCCAACACGGCAATGGTCGACCTGCTCCGCACGGTTGCCGACCGCCTGCACGCGACACCCGGCCAGGTCGCCCTCGCCTGGCTGCTCGCCCAACGCCCCTGGATCGTCCCGATCCCGGGCACCACGAAGATCGAGCGACTCGAGGAGAACGTCGGCGGCGCGACGGTCGAACTCAGCGCCGACGACCTACGCCAGATCGATCAGGCCGCAGCCGACATCGCCATCGTCGGGGCCCGCTACCCCGAAGCCCACGAACGACGAACCAACCTCTGACCGCGACCGGCCTCATTGGAGTGTTTGCTGCCATTGGAGTGTTTGCAGCCGACACGCCCCGCCGCAAACACTCCGATGGGCGCGGTGGAGCTGGGGGGAATCGAACGCCCCTACGGCTGTGCTGCACGATGCTGGTGCTTCCGAGTTAGTCCAGATAAACGGCACAATCTGACCCGTCGACACGCCCGCCGATGCTGCCGAATCCGTCTTGATTCCGAGCAGGCCGTGATCACGGTGTGATCACGGCCTCGATAGCGTCGACCTCACGGTCCCGCTGACTTGGCAGATGAGGCGGTCGACTGAGGTACCCGCCACGGCCCCCAAAGCCGGGCGGGTGCCGCCGCGTTCGGGGTCGGCGTCATCTGATCGCCGCGAGCGACTTGTGTACGTGCAGGGCGAGCGAACCGGCGTCGGCGTGCCGCGTCATGGCCAAACCCCTCAGCCGTCGACGCCGGGTCGGCCCGCAGTCGGGTCCCGGCCCGGCGGAGCGGATGTTCTGCGGCGTGGCTGCTTGCGACGAGACGCCAGCACGCGCACGTGGCCGCACGCCGAAGCCACCACATGGGGCTTGTTTGACGCTCCTCCGGGTACCGGTCGGTAACAACTGCGAAAGAGGACCAACAATGGAATCTGTTACGAGGACGTATGGCGGCTGGATCAGCCGCGATGCATATGACGTCAACGGCGACAAGATCGGTGAGATCACCGACATCTACTATGACGACGAGACTGGTCGGCCTGAGTGGGTGGCCGTCAAGACCGGTCTGTTCGGGACCAAGCACAGCTTCGTGCCGATCCACGGATCCAGCGTCTACCGTGCCGACGACGAAAGCGAAGACCTGCAGGTCGCTTTCGACAAGGACATGGTCAAGGGCGCTCCTCGTCTCGATGATGACGAGCACCTGGATCCCGACCAAGAGCGTGAGTTGTGGTCCTACTACGGCTACGACTACGCCAGCGAGGCTACGGACTGCGGCTACGGCAAGGCCTATGCCCAGCCAAGGGCCGACAAGGACTACGAATGGCGCAATGAGGAGGCGCGATCGGTGACGTCGGCTCCCGTGAGGAGGCCGTGACCCGCTCCGAGGAGGAGCTTCGGGTTGCCAAGGAGCGCCAGCAGACCGGCAAGGTCCGGCTGCGCAAGTACGTCGTCACCGAGCAGCAGAACATCCAGGTGCCGGTGCAGAAGGAAGTCGCCAGGGTCGTACGCGAACCGGCCACTGGCCGAGGTGGCGACATCGGTGACGCCGAGGCCGAGATCACGCTTTCCGAGGAGCGGGCGGTGGTGACCAAGGAGACGGTGCCCAAGGAGCGCGTGCGCTTGGAGAAGGACGTCGTCGAGGACACCGAGACGGTGTCGGGCGAGGTCCGCAAGGAGCAGATCGAGGTCGAAGGCGACGTCGAGGACACCACGACAGGGCGGGGGCGCAAGTGAGGCGGTTACTGATCATCCCGGCACTCGCCATCGCTTCGCTCAGCGTTGCCACTCCGGGGGCAGCGACCACTCCGCCGACCATCGAGGAGGAGGAGACTCCAGTCGAGGACGTCGGTGAGGAGATCGTCCCCGGTGGCGAGGACGACGACGACAGCGACAACACCGGTCTGTGGGGCCTGGTCGGCCTGCTCGGGTTGTTGGGCCTGGCCGGTCTGGCGGGACGTAGGCGTGTTGACACCGTCGCGGTAACCCCGCCGGTCGGTCCGGCCGCCCCGAGGACAGCCCAAGGGGCCACCGGGACTGCGGACTACGACGACCGCTGATCCATTTCGCTCGGTCACCGTCGACCAGCAGCGCGCAGCCCTCGCATCCCCTGCCGATGCGGGGGCTGCTGCGCGTCTGGCCATCGATCGGCCGGGCACCTTGGGTGGTAGCGTCGTGACGAACAGGTTGCTCGTCCCCCCGCCGGGCTGCGGATCGGGGAGAGACGATGACCGAGAACCTCGCCGACGACGGCGCTGTACAGAATGCTTTGTTCGCCGTGTATGCCGAACCGCCGTGGCTCCTCCATCTCTCGGGCGAACTCGACCTGTGCAGCGCACCCGCACTGACCATCGCGCTCGAAGGCCCGACCAGCCGCGGCGGCACCGTCGGGCTTGATCTCGCCGACCTCACCTACATGGACTCGACCGGCATCCACGTGATCTTGAACACCGTTCAACTGCTCGGCGAACGTGGACGCGTCGTCTTGTACAACCCTTCGCCAATCGTTCGACGCCTCATCGAGATCTGTGGACTCGTCGGCTTGATCGACATCAACGACGACCCGGAGTCTCCGCACGACCTGGATTGACCGACTGAGCGCCGACCTCGCCTCGCGCCACGACGGGCCGACCTGGCAGGTCCCCCTCCGGCGAAGTGAGCGTCCTGACTATCGAACGCGGCTGTCGGGTACTGCTCCGCCGCCGGGCACATATCCAATCCCCGCCCGGTCTGCGGCGATAGCAGGCGAACGGTCCCGTGTCCGCCAGACGCGGGGCCGTTGCGCGTAGCGAACACGCCCCGGGGTTGGCGCGGGGAGCCTGCGGCAGCAGGGAAGTGCGATTGGTCTCCTGCTTCTCCTCCCCGCTGTCGTGCCTCTGGCGAGAACGTGATGGTGCCGCCTGCGTCCGGGAAGCGGGGGCTCGGTCGGCGTAGGGAGTGGGGAACCGGTGCAGCGGCATGAGGCGGCGGAACCCCAGGCGACGCCAACACCGGTTCGCCCACAGAACAGGGTGGCCCGCGATTCCGGATGTGCCACAATCTGTGAACACGTTCACGACCTATCGGCGGGAGGTTGGGACCGGCGGAGTCCCAACCACCTTCGCTCGGGACTCGACGGGTTTCGGGCGATGTCGTGACCGGTGCGTCGTCGGCGTCGGCCACGGATGAGCGGTTCTGGCGCTCGCCGTTTGCATCGTGTCGGAGGACTTGTCGTCCTGGTCGCGGTTTCGGCTGACGTTGCTCTTCGAGGGGGCGTAGGCGGACCACTTTCGGGCGGTGTCTTCATCAGACACCAACCGAGGAGAGTCAGGCCGCCGGCGGCGCCGAACGTTGCGCCTTCGATGCTGACCGGCGCCGCCAACGCCGCTCAGTGGTCGCCGAGAGTGCTCTGGCTTGCGATGAGTACGTCGCCGGCTTCGTCGGGGCGCAGCGTGAACTGGTTGATCTCTGCGGTGGTGCTGCCGTTCCATCGCAACTCGACGTGCACGATCGCTTGGTACTGGTCGGTGTCGACGAGTTCGACGTCGCCGACTTCGATGTCGTTGTCGTTCCAGAAACCGACGTAGTAGTCGTACGACTGCGCCATGCCACGTTGGAACTCCGGGGCCAGCTGGGACCACGACGTTTCATAGTTCCCGGCCGCGACCGCGTCGTAGTAGGCGCGTACGAACGTCTCGGCTTCCTGGGCCGTGATCAGGTGTTGCTCGCCCGCCGGCGGTGTCGCCGGGGCCACAAGGGGCGACGGCGTCAGCGCCAAGGGAGGTTGAGCGGTCGACACTTCCGAGGTAGGCACGACGATGATCGCGTTGGTCGTGCTCGAAGCGCTGCCGCCATCATCACGATTGCGGGCAACAACAGCGACCGCCAGCGTTGCCGAAAGGAGTGCGATGAAGAACGCCGGAATTGCCAGCCGGCGACGGCGCGGTCGCCGCAGCGGGCCGATCAGCGGCCCAGCCGGCATGTCGCGTACGTTGTCGTCGGGTCCGGCCATGGTGTCCGCTGTGGCGCTCACCGTTGTGGCGGCCATCGCCGGCGTCGGCACTGCTGCGCCCAGCGCATCGCCGGCGGCGGCGAGCTGTTGGCGAAACTCGGCCAGTGACGGGCGCCGCGAGGGGTCAGGGTCGAGGCCGCGTGTGAGCAACTCCGCCAGCGCGCCTGGCACCCAGCCCGGCAGCAGCGGAGGCGCGGCCATCAGCTTGCGCGACAGCAGCGACTCCATACGCTCATCGGGCCGCCGCCTGAACAGCGGTGCACCGAGGAGTGCGGCGGTCAACGTGGATGCCAAGCCGTAGAGGTCGCTCCACGCGCCGTCGGTGTGGCCACGCAAGATCTCCGGCGCCACGTGCTCGGGCGTGAACGCAATGACATCGGTGGGTGTGACCGACTGTCCGGCCAGCAGCCGGGCGATGCCGAAGTCGCCCAACTTCACCCGGCCGTCATGGCCGAGCAGCACGTTTCCTGGCTTGACGTCGCGGTGGAGGATCCCGACCCGGTGCGCCGCCCCCAAGGCGTCAGCGATCGCCACACCCACCCTCGCCACCGCCGCAACAGGCAGCGGTCCCTCGGCGGCGATGACGTCGCCAAGGGACCCTCGGTCGAGGTATTCGGTGACGAGATACGGCTGACCCGCCTGCGACCTCCCGGCGGTGTAGACGGTGACGACGTTGGAGTGCCCGGACAACCGGGCGACCATGCGCGCCTCCCGGAGGAAACGCTCCCACACCTTTGGTTCGTCGACGTCACGCCGCAGCACCTTGATGGCAACCAGACGATCGAGCGGCTCGTGACGGGCAAGGTAGACGACCGACGCACCGCCCTGACCGAGGATGCGCAGGATCGTGTAGCCGGCCAGCACGGGACCGAACGCAGTGCTCGCTCCACAATGCCCACAGAACGCCGACCCCGCCGGGCTCGTGGCGTGGCAGCGAGCACACGTGGTGTGCGGCCGGTCGACGCTCCTCCCCACGCCGCCCCCGTACCCGCTCCGGCCGCAGTTCGACCGCGAGTTCGACTCCGGCGAGGTCAACGCCGAGAGACCAGAGCCGGGTCGACGTCGACGTCGCGGACACCAACAGCAGCACCGAACGACGACCTCGCGCCGAGGCAATCCGTACGTCACAGCGTGGACGGTGTCGTCGGCCGCTTGCCGCTGGAATCGTGCGGCGTAGCGTCGGGTTCGCCGGTGTTCGATCGCGGCGGCGTTGGGTACAGCTACAAGGTGCCGCTGCCCTCACCTGGAACCGACTCTCGAGACGATGGTGGATCCGTCCACGTCACGACGGCTCGCCCCCGTCGACGCTTGACCAACATCGAGGCGCTGCGCGGGCCCCATCACACCCGCAGCAGCAACCTGCTGCACCGGCTGGGCGCCTGGTCCTCCAAGGCCGTCGCCGGTGTCACTGTCGCGTGCCTCCTGGCCGGCTGGGGCATCGTCGGCATCATCGCCGGCTTTCCGTCGTGGTGGCAGGTCGCGTTGTATTCAACGACGTCGGCCGTCACGGTCGTGATGGTGTTCGCCATCCAGCACACGCAGCACCGCGAGCAGCTGGTGACGCAACGCAAGCTCGACGAGCTCGTGCGAGCACAACCGGGAGCCGACGATCGCCTGATCGCCGCCGAGGCTGCCACGGACGCAGAGCTCGACAACCTCATCGAGGCCAACGATCTCTGACGTCTCAACCATCCACCACTCGTCGACGCCACCGAACAACAACCCCTTCAACAGGGTCGCACCCTCAAACAACGTGCAGCGACGATCGGCTCCGACAGATCCGCAGATCCGCACAAAGTGTTGTCCTGACGCTTCCACAGCGGTGATGACGCGGGCTCTGGAGTCGCCGCAGAGGACGTCGAGGTGTCGGACTTCATGCACGATCTCGAGGTCTTCTGCCTGCCGCACTCTCGGCTGGACTGACGATGCCCCTTTGAGATGCGTCGTCGGGTGTCGCCTGTTACTGGTACGAGATGTACAGCGGCGACGGTTCGAGTGACACGGTGGCGGCGGGCGAGCGCAGTGGAGAGTCCTCGTCGTAGAAGTTTTTCCAGCCGAAGTGCATCCCCGCCGGGGCACCGGCGGTGATCGCTTGCCACGTTTCGAGCTTGGTCTCTTGGAGGCCCAGGCCGTCCATCTGGACGACGAGGGCGAGTTCGGGCTCGACGTGGATGTTGGCGCGGTCGGGGAGCATGTCGAGGCGGAACTGGTGGAGCAGGAGCAGCTTCTGTGGCAGGTGGTGCCGGCGGGTCAGCTCGGCGAGCCAGGATGCCACGCGGTTCACCTCGTCGGCGGAGACCTGGCCGATGTCGCGCATGTGACGCTCGCCCGGCGCCAGTCGCCATTCCGGATCGAGGGCCAGGCCGACGTGGGGCTGGGCCAGCAGCTCTTCGTAGCGCATGGCCTGGGTCAGGAAGTCGGTGTATCCGGGCTGCAGATCGAGGACGACGTAGAACCCCGCCGCGGCAGCCGCGTCGACCCATGGCCGGATGTGGTCGATCGAGCTCTCCAACGAGTAGTCGCCGTCAGCGCCAGCCTCCGCCGAGGCGACCGTCGTGATGATCTCGAACGTCGGGACCACCAACTCCGGGCTGACACCGCTGTAGCCGGCAGCAACGTCTCGCGCCCGCCGTACAGCAGCATCCACCGGCTGCTCGCCGAGCACCCCGAGATTGCCGTCGCCGGGGTGGCCGTAGATCGCGACGAGACGTCGACCGGGGAAGAGAATGTGGCCGCCACCGGGCAGCTCAGGCCCCGGAACCACGGCCGCGGTACTCGTGGTGCTGACGCCGATGACGGTCGTGGTTCTGACGGTGGTGTGTGGTGGAGCTGGCCGACGCCATGCACCCCCCGCCACCGACAACGCCGCGGCGACCACGACACGGTCGTACCTGCAGCACCGCTTCGAAGCGCGGAATTCGCCTCGTCGCCCCGACTCGGAGTGGTGACTCACCTCAGCGGGCCGAGGTCTCACCCTCCGACCATCGCGATCGATTGACACCATCCCCACTACGGTGACGCCCCCGTCGACCCGGGTACCGTCGTTGCACCGGGGACGGTCGTAGCGCCTGGCACCGTGGTTGCGCCGGGGACGGTCGTAGCGCCTGGCACCGTGGTTGCGCCGGGGACGGTCGTAGCGCCTGGCACCGTGGTTGCGCCGGGGACGGTCGTCGCGCCTGGCACCGTGGTTGCACCGGGGACGGTCGTGGTCGTCCAGTCGGTGGTCGTGGTCTCGGGCTCGGTGGATGGTCGTCGTCGTCGTGGCTCCGTGGTGGTCGTCCAGTCGGTGGTCGTGGTCTCGGGCTCGGTGGTGGTCGTCGAGTCGGTGGTCGTGGTCTCGGGCTCGGTGGTGGTCGTCGAGTCGGTGGTCGTGGTCTCGGGCTCGGTGGTGGTCGTTCGCTAGTCGGTGGTCGGTGGTTTCGGGCTCGGTGGTGGTCGTCGAGTCGGTCGGTGGTGGTGGTCGGGGGCACCGTCCATAGAGTCGTCGTGGTCCTCCGGTACGGTCGTCGAGGACTGCGTCGTCGGGACCGTCGTCACAACGCCCGTCCCGATTGAGGCAGGGTTCTCAGGCCGGGGCGATCACGTGTGAGGCAGGTGATGTCGTCTGCGGCAGTGGTGGAACCGTGGTGGTGGAGGTGCTCGGCGTCGTCACCGATGGAAGTGTGGAGGTCGTGTTCCCGCCGATGACCACGGGCAGGCGGTCGTCAGTGCTCCTCTCGCCGGCGCCGGCCGTAAAGGCCATGAAACCGACGAGGCACAGAACGACGAGGGCGACGCCGGCGGATCCAGCGATGACGTTGTCGCGCTGTTGCCACCACGGGCGGGGTGGTGGCTCGTACTCCTGTAGATACAGCCATTCACCTTCGAAAGGCTCCCAGCCGTCGCCGCCTGAACCGTCGCCGATCACGTCACGTACCTGTCGTCCCGTTGTGCAAATCCGCCGCTCGAGCGCACCGCCGTGTCGACCGCTGCCGCGCCGATAGTCGCCTCGTCAATTCGAGTACGCCCCATCTCGCCATCACTCCTCGTCCCGCCTGGGACATCCACAACCTTGACTTGAGGTGTCGATGTACCCTGCGGCGGAAGTGCCCACACACGCGCCTCCCCCGTCGCAGCGAACAGGAGAGGTTCGCTGTTTCGCCCGGACACCCCAACATCAACCGTCCATCGGAGGCGAGGGCACCTCGAGGCTTAACAAGGCAGTGTTCCGACAGACTCCAAACGATCGATCGGACTCGATTGGCCTCGCCTGTCACGTGAATGGCTAGGGATCGGCGCGGGCACCATCGGACATGGCATCGACGACACCCAACGATCTCCTCCGTGCTCCCCTCGTGATCGAGACGACCCGCAAGGCGACGAGTTCAGTGCAGGGAAACCTGCCGATGGATCGAGTCCGTCGACACCTCCTCGAGCAGGCCAAGGGAATCGCTGATGCGTGGTTCGGCGACGTCGAGTACGTGATCAAGTGCGTGGAGACGCGTTCGGAGGTGCACGACGAGACCACCGATGTACTGCGCTGGATCGCCCGGTTCGAGGCCGTCCCCCGCCCCGAGTCGATCGCCGCACTCAACGTGCGGTGACCGATCGCGCTGGGCGATCATCCTCGCAAGCCGACGTCCTCGGTCGTTTCGGCGATCCCGACGCACACCACCAGGCTCTGGGTGCTGTCGAGCGGGTTCGAGCGAGCCCGTTGAAGTGGGACACTCGGGCCGTGACCGTCCGATCCTCGTGACCCGCTTACCGACAATGGGGGGTCGATGAGTCATAGCCCGGCGAACGGTCGGGCCACCTACGGTCGGTCGCCGACGCGCTCGACCAAGAGCGCGCCACCGCGGCGTCGGCACCGCAACCGCAGTCGCCGACGTCGAACGACTGGTTGAACCTCAACGTGCCGGGCAGCGAGCCGTCACCGTCGTATGGGGCCGATCCCGTCGGCGACCCGCGGTTTCGCGATCGTTGGAGCGCCGTCGCGTTCCGAGCACTCTGTTGGCTGCCGCAGAGGCGGCGAGCTTGCGTGTCGAGCTAGTCGATGACGCCGAGGACGAGCCGTGGTCGTCGTGCTCGGCCCCAAGGTGGCGGCGGCCGACGCCTACCGGAGTGCGGAATGCGACCGTTCACGTCATGTCGCCAAGACGTCGAGTGTAGAACGTCCACGTCGCTCGCCGTTGGTGAGCTGCTCGAGAAAGTTGAGCCCTTCCTCAAGGTCGAGGGCGGTGTGCACGTCGAGATCGAGGCCGAGCTGCACAATCGCAAAGGCCACCTCAGGCTGAATGCCTACGATCACGGTTTCGGCTCCGCGAAGGCGCGAAGCATGGGCGAGATCCCGTAGCGATCGTGATCCAAACGAGTCCATCACGTCGAGGGCGGCCACGTCGATGATGACTCCACGCGATCGATGCTTCCCGATCTGAGTCACCACGTCCCGCTGAAACTGGAGCAGCTCAGCGTCGTCGAGTGCCGTGTGTATGGAGGCAATGAGAAAGTTGCCTTGTCTCAGAATGGATACGAGCATGCTGCTGGGCCGATCCTAGCTGTCGGGCGATCGGGAGACCTTGAACCCGAGCAGCTTCTCGGCCTCCTCGATACCGCCCTGCAGGTCCCCGATCGTGTACATCTTGCTGAGGTCCACTCCCACCGTGACGAGGGTCTGCGCGATCTCCGATGAGAGGCCGGTGATGATGACGATTGCGCCCATGAGCCGCGAGGCATCCACGGTCTTGACGAGGTGGTTGGCGACCGGCTCGTCCACATCCGCGACACCGGTGATGTCGATGACGACCACCTTGGCACGGTGGGTGCGGATGCCGTGCAGGAGCTGCTCGGTCAACTGGGTGGCACGCTGGTTGTCGAGAACTCCGATGATCGGGAGGATGAGTAGCCGCTCACGTACCTGGAGAACCGGCGTGGACAGCTCCCGAATGGCTTCTTGCTGTTGGCGGATCACTCGCTCGCGTTCCTCGACGAAGCTCACCGCCACCGTGTTGGCGATCCGGTTGGCGGCAGGCTCGTACGCATCCAAGACCCGTCCGAGCAACCCGAAGTCCTCTTGATACTTCTGGAAGAGCGAACGGGCGAGCACGTCGCGGAGGAGCAGCACGATGCTCACCACTTCATGCGTCTCGACCCCGCGAGGGATGATCCGCTCCGAGAGATCACGGGCGTATCGCTGGAGCGCCTCGACGCTTCCCGTCTCGAGCACTTCGACGTAGTTGTCGTACACCGAAATCGTCTCCGACGTGATCTCTTGCGGCGTCATGGCCGACAGGAGGTGGGACTCGGTGATGCGGTTTGACCACTCCTCCCGCAGCTCCGTTCTGTGCTCGTGCAGATGAGCCACGAGCTCGGGAAGGAGCTTGGCCTGCTCGTCAGCATCGATCTGCGCCGAGGCGCCGCTGGCATCCGAAATCCCTTTGGTCATTGTGCTTCCTTTGTTCAGTCTGCGCTTCACTGCTTGCACCATTTGCTCATCGTGACCGTGGTCCCTCGGCCGACCTCGGAGCTGATCGCAAACTCGTCCATCAGACGTCGGCACCCGCCGAGGCCCAGGCCGAGACCGCCGTACGTGGTGAAACCGTCTTCGAGGGCGCGCTCGGCATCGGCGATTCCGGGGCCGACGTCCCTCGCGACGATCCTCACGCCGACGGGATCCTCCTCCCCGATCAGCGACACGATGATCTGACCACGCCTCGCGAACCGCACGATGTTGCGGGCGACCTCGGAGATCGCGGTCGAGATCATCGTCAGCTCGCTTGTCGAAAACGCCGCCCGAGCGGCGATCTCCCGGCCTCGCTGACGGGCCGTCACCACGTCCTTGTCGGCTTCGACAACGACACGTACCTCGTTCGGCGTGGTCCTGGCCCGGCGTTCGAGCAATGGCCCGCTCACCTCCCCGCAATAGGCGCAGTCGAGGAGGTGGTGGCCGGCGTCGGTTGCGGCTTGACGGCGGCTGTCTCCGCTGGACAGAGCGAGAAGGACTGGGCGGCACTGAGGGGTAGGTGGTGATTCACCGTCTGCGGCCAGCAGGTACTCCACGCGGAGCTTCGCCCGCGCACGGTTGAGATGAGCGGCGACGGCTCCGGGACTCGACCCCCACTCGTCAGCCAACGCGCTCGTGTCGACTTCTTCCAAGTCATGGGCAAGGATCGCGTCCCGCTCCCGCGGAGTCAGCTCGGCGAGCGCGGCGGCCACGGCCTCAGCATTCTCACGTTGGAGCAGCTCGTCCTCCGGAGCGGCGGGCTGTCGAAGGTCAATCAGCTGGTGCTCGTGGCGCTGGCCACGCTCTGTCTGGCGCCACGATCCAGCGATCAGGTTTCGGGCTGTCACGATCGCATACGGAACGAGCGCCGCGGCATCAAGCCGCCGGCGGGCCGCCATCACCCGAACCAGGGTTTCCTGGACCACGTCGTCGACGCCGTGCGGATCCTGGAGACGTGCGGCAACGACCCGGCGAACGATGGGGGCCAGGTGGACGATGTCGGCATGCTCGTCGCTCGTCGGACGACTCTGCGTCGCGGGTGAGGCACCACCCTGCCGTCCAGTGACGCCCGTCATATGCCCACATATCTTCCCTGTACACGCGGTACCGGCAAACGTCCCCGGTGGGGCCGGATACCAAGAGCGAGGGGAGAGCTCGCGCAAGCTCTAGCCGCGGCGTCCAAGAAAGATCAGCCGTCGACCGTCATGTCGCCCGCCTCAACGCGTGTACCTAGTGAGAGCCAATGTCGGCCCAGACGCGTGGGCGGGAACGCGTACAGCGTGGTTCCGGCCCGCTCGTCAAGACCACTGAATCGAGAGAGAGCATGACGATCACTACCTCCACACAGGTGAGCGACCTTATCGACCGCAAGGCCTTGGACCCGACCGGCGACAACATCGGCACAGTGTCCACCGTCTACGTCGACGACGTGACCAATGAGCCTACGTGGCTGGCAATCACAACAGGTTGGTTCGGGACCAGAGTCAGCTTTGCTCCCGTCGCTGGCGCGTATCTGGCGGACGACGACGTTGTCGTGGCCTACCCGAAGGACACCGTGAAGGATGCTCCCAACATCGACGCGGACGGCACGCTCACCCCAGATGAGGCCTTTGCGCTGTACACCTACTACGGGATCAGCACCAAACCGACTTCGGACCGAACGAATGATGTCGACTCGGCCGGTGCTCGGGACCGCAGAACTGATGACGCGATGACCCGGTCCGAGGAAGAACTCGACGTATCGACGCGCCGGCAAGAGGCCGGCCGCGTCCGGCTGCGCAAGTGGGTGGAGACCGAGGACGTCCACATGACGGTGCCGATTCGTCGCGAGAAGGCTCGGCTCGTCACCGAACCGATCACTGACGCGAATCGCGACGCGGCGCTGTCTGGCCCGGACATTTCCGAGGCCGAGCACGAGGTCGTCTTGAGCGAAGAGGTCATCGAGGTCAACAAGCGAGTCGTTCCCAAGGAGCGCGTTCGCGTCGAGACCGAGGTCGACACCGAAGAGGTTCCCATTGACGAGTCGGTCCGCAAGGAGCGGATCGAGATGGATCACGAGGACCGCTCGACGCGCAGGCGTGGCCGCCCCGTCGAAGACCGAGAGGGGAACGTCTGATGAGATCAATGACGAAATTCTTCCTCGGCCTCGCCGCGCCTCTGGCGATGACGGCCGGGTTCGGTGGGGTGGTCGGCGCCAACGCGCCGACGAGCGTGGACCAGGACGGGCTGGTCAACTTGAACCTGACCGGTGTGACGGTTCAACTGCCGATCGACCTCGCCGCCAATCTGTGTGACGTCACTGTCGATGTCTTGGTCGAGCGAGTTGGAGCGACGGCTCGGCGCCGTGCAACGCCAGTTCCAACGCCGATGCCGTGGTGACCACCGAGGACGGTGGGCCGGTCGCCCAGGAGGGATTGGTCAACGTCAACGTCACCGACGTCGTCGTCCAGGCGCCGATTTCGGTGGTCGCCAACGTCTGTGACGTCACCGTCGCGGTGCTCGTGTCCAGGCTGCAGGACGCCGCCTCGCCGTGCGATGCCACCGGCACCGCCGAAGCGATCACGGCGACCGAGGACGGACCGCCCGCCGAGGCTCCGGTCGAACAGGAAGGGCTGGTCAACCTCAACCTGACCGGTGTCACCGTGCAACTGCCGATCGCTCTCGCCGCTGACGTGTGTGACGTCACCGTTGACGTCCTCGTCAACGAGCTGAGCGACGGCTCGTCACCGTGTGAGGCCAGCTCCAACGCCGATGCCGTGGTGACCACCGAGGATGGCGGCCCGGTCGCCCAGGAGGGACTGGTCAACGTCAATCTGACCGACGTCGTCGTTCAGGCTCCGATCGCGATCGCCGCCAACGTCTGTGACGTCACCGTCGCAGTGCTCGTGTCGAGGCTGCGAGGATGGCGCGTCGCCGTGCGACGCCGCCGCCACCGCCGAAGCGATCACCCCGGAAGGTTCGCTGCCCGAGCTGCCCGCCGACGCCGCCGTCGAACAGCTGCCCGTCGACTCGGTCGCGGAAGCTGTCGACTCGGTCGTCGAGGAGCTGCCGGTCACCGTTCCCGAACTCCCCGTCACGCTTCCGACCGACTCATAACGGTCGCAACGCCGCTGGGGTGCCGTAACCACTCGGCCCTTGGGTGCGACACCTCGGGAGGGCAGCGGCCCCGCACCATTGGCGGTGCGGGGCCGCTGCAATGTTGCTACCCATGCGCAAGGTATGAGCCTCAACGCAACGAGGTACACGGCGCCCAATGAACGCCTACCCCGCTGAGCAAGCATGGCGGCAGACAGCGACGATGCTGTTGAGGCTGATCGCGTTCGTGGTGTTCCTCGCCGCCATCATCGGCCTCGGCTGGGCGGTCTGGGACTACCTGATCAGCAATCCGCTGCCCTACCGCGACCCCGAAGCCATCCGCGCCGTGACGACCACCCGACCGCTGCTGGCTTGACGTTCATGACTGCGACGTTTCGGCAGGTTGGCGGATCGCCCGATCACCACGATGGTGGTAAGTCTCGGCGACCGAAACACCGTCGCCCTCGCGGCGACAGATGATGATCTGAGGTGGCGGGACGAAGTCCGTTTCGAGGCCCCACGGGACTTCCAGCACAATGGTCTCGAAGTCCGCCGAGGTGTAGTTGATGCGTCGCATTGCCGTCACCCAGGAAGGACCGCTTATCCCAACCGCTGAGTAGCTGCAGCGGCGATCGCATCGGGTTGGCTGTAGGCGAGCGGATCGACAAACACCGACCAGAGCCACCAGATGAGGGCGAGAGCCACCGCGACAATCACGACCGTCACCACGACGACCGCAGCGGTCGAAACCACCGACCACATCGTCACGCCGCCGCGACCGACGCTCATCCCCGCGAAATACCCGAAGTGGCGCTCGACCAGTCGGGCAGCTGGCACACAACTACCAGCACGAAAGCGATCGACATCGCTGACCTCGCCCCCGGCCTCACCGAGTACATAGGTGCCCCATTGCGGCTCTCGCTTTGCCCTCAACGGCCTCGGGGACCGCACTGACCGACGGTGATGGGGCGTGACGATCTCAGGTTGTCTCCGGGCTTGACGCGCTTGAGCGCCAGGACCTGCCAGCACTCGCCGCAATCGAAACGACAAATCGCGGCGAGGGCGACGCTGCATGCTCACTAGATCACGACTTCAATCCGACGTCGGCGAGGTGCTCGCGTGCTCACGTTGCTCACCCGGGTCATGAAGCGGAGGTTGTCGACCTTGCGGTCAATCCGGTGGTCGAGGTCGCTGGCGGCCACCTCGCACCGTGCACGTCACCGCGGCGGCTCACTCATGGGTCGTTGCCAGCGCCCGTGTACACGTCGGCCTCCGCCCGTCTGTCGGGGGTGTTCAGAAGGCGATGGTCCATCCTTCGTCGGGGATGTCGTCGGCGGTGTAGGCGATGCCGTCGACTTTGAGGCCGTCGCCGTCGAGCAGTGTGATCGCCCCGCCGCGGTTACCTAATTGGACGTCGGGGTTGAGCGTGACCGCGAGTGTTGTTCCGGGGACGCTGTTCCTGGGTGTTATGGCCGGTAACCGCGTTCACCAGATCATGGGTACGAGTGGGCGGTTGTGCTCGTGTTCGTGCATCGCCATCAGCGCGGCGCGCAGCGCGTCGAGTCGGGGACCGTTGACGAGTGCCAGTGCCCCGGTCGCCGAACGGGTTACCCGGGCGTCGGCGATCTGTGTCGTCAATGGGTTCGGGCCGAGCTGCGGATCGGCCCAGTGGGTGACTCGTCCGGTGGCCAGGAGCTCGCGCAGCAGCGAGAGGGCGACGGCGATCTCTGTGCGTCCGGATGGTTTGGCGTGCAGCTCGACGGCCTGGGGGTCACGGGCCAGGCTGGCGCCGACGAGCACCCGTGAGCATCCGTAGCCGGCCTTCAATTTGGCTGCTCGCTCCAACGCCTCGGCTCGTGTCGGCGTGGAGCTCTGTCTCGATGTGCACACGGGGATCTGATTGTCCGCGGCCGGCGACGGCCAGTGCCGCGCCGGTTCCGTAGTTGTCCTCGACGACGATCACCAGCGGTGCGTCGAACGGGACGTCGATATCGACGGCCTGCCATGCGCCCAGATCGACGAGCGGCTCGCCACGGGCTTGCGCGGCCTCCACCGAGGGCGGCCACTGGTTGAGGTACTGACAGGCGAACGCCTCCACCGGATCCTCGACGACCGGATCCGACGACCGCCGAGACAACGCCGAGGCGTACAGGTCGGCATACCGCACGGCGATCTCCGGTGTCCAACGAGGACACGATTCGCCGCCACACCAGCGGATCACCGACATCGGCATCCGGCGGACAACTCCATTCGATCCATAGCGTCGAGCCGGGGGCATCGAGGGCGGCCATCGCCGCCGCCCTTCTTCCGAGCATCAACGGCGTCGACTTGTGCGAAGCGGTGGACACCAGCCACAGCTGCGCCGAACGGCGCTGCAGCAGCGTCGGAGCAACACCATGATCGATCGTCTCCGGTGTCAGATCCCACGCCTCGTCGGCGATCACCATCGTCGAGCTGTACGAGTACACCGACTCGGACGAACGGATCAGCCAACGGCTCCCATCGGGCAGGTACTCGATCTCCAACCGGCCACCGGCGGCCCGCACCTTGAAGTTCGGATCACGTTCCGCCCGCAACCGGAACGGACGCTGCACGTTGACGGCCGCCCCGACATCCCTGGCGATGTGCAGAATCTCCTGGGTCTCGCCGAACAGCTCCGCCGACTCCAACCGGAACGCTCCAGCACCACCGGCAGTGACGCTCTTGCCCTGCTGACGAGGCTCCGACAGATCAACCTCGGAATGCACGAGGGTGCCGGCGTCGTCGTGCTCGAAGGCCCGCATGATCACCAACCGCTGCGGCTTCCACAACGTCAGACCAGAGCGTTCCTCGATGGCAGCGATCGCCTCCAACCCGTACGAACCCGTCGCTCTCGCCGGCACGGCCAGACATCAGCCGGGGCCACGACCAATCGTCCGTCTCCATGGCATCGGTGGCGAGGTCGGCCAACCACGGCACTGATCGGGCTTGTTCAGGGGTCATCCCGACTCCCTCCTCGAGGAGGACACACGCTGGTCCTCCGCCGTCGACCCTGGGGAGGGAGCGGCTGACGGACAGTGGCTGTGCTGGTGTGGACGCCGCCTCAAAAACTGGCGGGGGGTTCGACCGTCGGCGTGGGTCGAGGTTGTCGGCACGATTGGCGAGTGCGACGTGGGCGCCGGCACGCCAGTTGCAGTAGGCGTGGGCGGGTGCTGTGTGCTCGTCGTTGTCGTCGTCGAGGTAGTGATCGAGGTGCCACTCCATTCCGTCGACGACGAGTTCTGGACAGCGTGTGCACTTGATCTGCAGTCCGGCTGCGAGTCGTGCTGCCCACCAGGCTCGCCGTTGTCGCCATGCTCGGGTCGACCCGGCGTCGGAGCGGGCTGATCGGGGCATCAGGCTCCGGGTTGGCGATGCCGTTCGGTCAACACGGTGAGATCGAGGTCAACGGGCAACCGGTCTTCGCCGATGATCAGGTCGTCAACGTCCACGGCGTGGGCATCAACCAGACCCAAGTCGTCGTCGTGGACGGCCTGGCCGTCATCGCTCATCAAGGGGCCGGCAAGGGTGAAGGTCATCGCTTCCTCACGTCTGCGGGGTCTCGGTGGTGGCGGTAGCCGTTCGCCCGTCAACGTGTTGATGATCACCCGGCGAGGGGTCTGCACCCTGCCCCCCGAGGCACACGCCCGCACGATCATGCGTTGCCGATCCCAGCGGCGGGACATGGCCGGCCAATCGACGAGCTGGCGGGGCGGGGGCTGGGGGTGCCGGGGGTGCGAGGAACTCGAGCACGTTGGCCGGCGTGATGACGTCGAGCGTGACCGCCTGGATGAACACCTCGGGCTCGACCAGCGGCGCGCTCATGCCCCAGTATCCACCTCGCCTGTCACGGTCTGCGTCGATGGTGCGGGTGGTGCAGATGGTGCAGCAGTCCTTATTCCCCCCTTGCGCGTGCGTGGGGGGAGTACTGGGGATCTGCACCATGTGCACCACCCCAGTTGACGGGTCGGGCTTGCTGCACCGTCACTGCCAGTTCTCGACGAGACGGAGGCCGAGGGTGAGTCGTTGTCCGCCGTGCCGGGCCGGCACGGTGCCGTCGGGACGCTCGACGATGATGCGCCGGTCGTGTTCGACGAGGTCGGGCCAGAACTTGTTGTTGCCGAGCGCCTTGTGCCCCGACGCCTTGCACCAGTCGACGTAGCGGCCGTACACGGTGCTCCGTAGCACTTCGTCGTTGGGGTCGCCGGTGACGTCGAGGCAGTCGGTGATGAATGTGGCCATTGGGTCGATGGCGATGGCGTAGCGGGCCGTGGCGGCGACACGGAGGGCGGTTCGTTCCACTGGCCGCGGTCGATCGCCCGACGTAGTCCGTCGACGGCACGCACGAGGACGCCGGCCAGCTCGTCGTGCATCGCCGCTTCGACGGCGGGGTCCTCGTCGCCGGGCTGGAGGATCAGCCGGTCGAACGGGACGACGACGAAGCGCGACAGGTAGCCGTGGCTGTGGTCGGCCGAGCCGGGCGGCTCGTTGGCGGCGAAGATCATCGTCGCCCGGTTGGTGAAGCGGAACAGTTGGCCGTACTTGTGCTCGCCGATGAGCAGGTCGCCGCCGGTCTGGCGGTCGTGGGTGATGTAGGCGCCGAGGAGCCGCTCGAGGTGCTCGGCCTCGTACCAGTGCGGCGAGGTCGGGCTCGACGGCTTCCACTTCGACCACGTCCGGGTCGGTGGCCTCGATGCGGGTCGACCTCGCCGAAGCAGTCGACCATCAGCGTCAGATGCGGGTTGAGGAACGTGAAGTCGTCGGCGAGCAGGCGGACCTGGCCGATCAGCCCGGCTCATCTTGTAAAAACGGAACCGGTCCGTCGACGCCGAAACTAGTTATCGCCGGCCAGTGGATGCGGACCAACGAGCCGATCTTCTCGAAGCGGGAGACCTCGCGACCGGGCGCTGCTGCGATGCGGTCGACGGCGAACGAGATCTCGTTCTGGACGCCGCCGCCGACGATGTCGACCCGGCCCTCCTCGCCGTCGAGCACGAACGGCATCGCCACGATCGTCTTCAACGCGTTGCCCTGCGCGCCACGGTCCGGTGCCACGTACGCCTCGCGGCTCGAGACCCGGATCGAGAAGTCGAGCAGCCGGTCGACGACATCGGGCGGGATGCCGGTCGCCGTTATCGGCGACGGTGATCGCGTCGACTCGTGCGATCGTGACGGTGATCTGCCGGGGCGATGCCCTGCTCCTCGCAGGCGTCCAGGGCGTTGTCGATGCAGCTCCTTGACGGCCACGAGCGGCCAATCCTCGAGGCCGAAGCCGCATTGGAGCGTCAGCTCCTTCTCGGAGACGAAGTCCAACAGCCGCGACGTCGAGAGCCTCTGCCGATCGAGCTTGTGCGGGTCGACGTTCGGCAAGATCACGTCCGCCCTTGGCGCAGCTCGAGTTCTTGGCGGTGGACTTCGGCGATCTTCGACGCCGCGGCGGCCAACTGCTCGGCGTGAGCCCAGCAGCCGTCAGCGATCGCCTGGGCGGCGCCGGCCTGACGCGCCGTCACCTCATCGCAGTAGTCGCCGACGGCCGGATCAGCGCAACGTTGATGGACCGTCGGCGTCGTGACAGCTGCGGAGCTACGAGTTGGTCGATCAGTTCGCTGGGCGGCGCGACTCGTCGGGGCCGGAGCTTCGGGCTCCGGCTTCGTTCGTTCAGGCGGGCCGTGCGACATGGGCGGCCTCGCGGGCTTGGCGGCGCAGATCGGCCATCACCAACTCGGAGATGCGTTGCCACTGATCGTCGGTGACGACCAGTTCGCTGTGCCGCGATGGGGCCGGTGGCGGGGTCTGGATGTCGCCGGTCATGCCGACACCTGTCGCCGAACAGTCGTCGACGGGCCGGCCGAGGGCGACGGCGATACGGACGCGCACGGCGCCCGTCGGGACGACGCGGCCGCTGCAGACGCCGCAGAACGTGGTGGCGTTGACCTCGGCATGCGGCGGCGATCTGCGTAGCGGGGTCGGCCGTCGGTGACGACGGCGAGTTCGAGCGGCAGGTTGCGCTCGTAGTCGGACATTGGGTCACTCCGATCAGGGAGTGCCGGGCGTCCTCAACAGGGCTTCGATCAGGTCAGATCCGACCTGATC
Source organism: Ilumatobacteraceae bacterium (assembly GCA_963772825.1). Lineage (GTDB taxonomy): Bacteria > Actinomycetota > Acidimicrobiia > Acidimicrobiales > Ilumatobacteraceae > Desertimonas. Next base: position 153,541 of record CAVYYX010000021.1, read on the forward strand.
CTTCGCTGGTGACGTTCGTCGCCGGGACGTCCGGCGATCAGGCTGCGGCCAACGCCACCCGCGGCGCGCGGTGGCGCGCCGGTGCCTCGACGAGGTCGATCGACCAGTTGATCCTCGGCGCGACGTCGCGCGACGTCGTTGAACGACTCGGCGGGTCGAGTCGGAGGCGAGGGATGGCCGCAGCGAGCGAGCGGTGCCAGCAGCCGGGCGGCAATGGCGACGAGGGCGGCCTGCGGCGCATCTGGTCCTCGCCGCGGCCGAAGTCGGCCGCGTCGCCACCACGCAGCTCACGAACCGGACGTACCGCTCCCGGTGATCCACACTCGGCGCCGGCCCGTCTGAACGAGCGAGTCGACCGATGCTGTCGCGACGACGTCGCTGAAGTCGCTCGTCGTACTCGACGAAGCCGTTGGCGACGGCCGATCCCGTCGATCCAACGGTTCCAGGCGATCCGGCGCAGGCACCCGCCAGCGACGCTCGCTCCGCGGTGGCCACGGTCGCGGTGGAAGCGATCGAGGCACGCTTCCTCGCCAGGTGGTCCGACGCATCATGCACAATTTACAAGTACTGTAATTACGTCGCCAGACCCAAGCGGGTCAGTCGGCGCGTTCGACACGCACCCGACCGGCGATCTCGCCACGGTCCCCGTTGGCCGGGTCGACGATCACGTCGGCGAGCACCTGACGGATCACGGCACGTTTCGTGGCGACCTCCAGACGGTCCCAGGTGCGGCGCAGATCGCCCGGCCCCGACCAACGCCGTGACGGCATGGTCACGTTGACGGCGAACCTCGGAGCGTTCGGCGGCAGCGATGCGCTCCAGCAGCGGACGGCGGGCCGCCTGCCACTCGGCGAACGACAGATCCCCGGACCCGTAGGCCGTCGCCAATTCGTCGAGGGCGTCACGCAGCCCGCCGGCGTCGTCACCGTTGCCGTTGCCCACCGTCGGCAACTGGCGGCCCTCGGCGGCGTCGAGCACCAAGCGACGTGACGTGCGCGTCGAGCCCGGCGGCGTCGATCGACAGACCCGGCAGGCGTTGCGGTGCGAGTCCGACGCGGACGCAGCGGTAGCGCATCCGCCGATCCCGTTCGTGCGGCCGATGCGTGACGCAGCACAGCGCCCGCAGTTGCCGCAGTGGACGATCCCCGACAGCAGCGACGGCTCACGGTTCGTCGACATCCGACGCCGCGGATCGGACAGCACCCGACGAGCCGATGCCACTTGTCGGGGTCGACGATCGGCTCCCAGGTGCCGGCGACTGCGCCCCGGACTCGGGGTCGACACGCAGCCCGGCGATCACCGGGGCGAGCACCAGGCGACGCAACGAGTCGAACCGCCACACCCCGTCGACCATCGCCGCCTGACCGTCGACGAGCCGGTACACCGGCTTGGGCACACCCTCGGCCTCTAGGCGGCGCACGACCTCGCGCAGCGACACGCCGTCGAGCAACCAGTCGACGATACGCCGCAACTAGTCGGCCTCGGCCGGGTTCGACGAGCGAGGTTCGCCGTCGCGTCGTCCTTGCGGTAGCCGTAGCGAGGCGAACCCGGCCGGCGCGCCGCCTTGTCACGGCGATGAGCGGTGGAGTCATCTTGGCCCGCGTCGGAGGCCATTGCCCGCTCCAGCTCGGCGAACACCACGGCGATTTGCAGCATCGCCTTGCCCATCGGGGTTGTCGTGTCGAACCTTCGGTGAGCGACACGAACTCGCGCGTCGACGGCGGCGAGGTCCGCCACAGATCGGCGAAGTCGATCGTCGAGCGGGTCACCCGATCGAGCTTGTAGACGACCAGGGCGTCGGCGTGGCCGGCGGCGATCATCGCCCGCGCCTCGTCGAACCGGGGTCGGCGTTTGCCTTCGCCGGCCGAGCGTCCGCGCTCGATCTATGACGTCGACCAGCTCCCAACCCTTCTCTTCACGTAGGCCTCGATCGCCTGGCGTTGAGCGTCGGGGCTGATCTTGCGGTCGTCGTCGACCGACACACGGACGTAGCCGACCGCCTTGCGCTTCTTGCGTGTCATCATCCGCCCAGCTATAGGGCACAGGTGTTGCTACTTGGAACCTCGTGACGTTGTGTCGACGATGTCACCGTGACCATCACCTCGGACACTTCGACCTCTCAGGAAACGCCGACGATCCCGACGGCGTGGTGTTCCGTGACGTGCACGGCCGGGTCACCGATACGGCGACTCACGCCGCCAAACCACCCGGACCACCACCCACCCCACTGCGCCCTTACCGTCATCCCCTCGGCGAACGCCTGCAGCGCTGGGCCATCCAGTTCAATTCGAGCTAAGCGGGCTTCGTGACGAGCTCGACGACGTCGAAACCGAGCAGCTCGGCGCCGGTGGAGACCGGCTTGTTGTCGGCCGACTCGGCCTTGGCGTGGCCTTGACCGAAGGCCTGGCTGGACACCCAGTTCTGGAACGCCTCGTCGCTCTCCCAGCGGGTGTAGACGAAGTAGCGGGTCTCGCCGGCAGTCGGGCGCAGCAACTGGAACTCCTCGAACCCGGGCATCTGCTCGACCTGGCCGGCACGAGCGGCGAAGCGCTTCTCGAGCTCGGCGCCGTGGCCTTCGGGAACGGAGATGGCGTTGATCCTGACGACTGACATGTGCCGAGTGTGCCACGTGAGTGTTAGAACCGCAGCGTGCTGATCGACGCCTGGATCCTCGACGAGTCGCCCGGAACGTATCGATGGGGGCAGATCGAGTTGCCGCCACCCGGCGCCGACGAGGTCCAGATCCGCGTGATGGCGAGCGCCCTCAACCACCTCGACCTGTGGACGACCGAGGGTTGCCCAAGCCACCGCTTCCCCACGTTCCGGGCTGCGACGTCGCCGGCGTGGTCGAGGCCCTCGGTGCCGACGTCGAAGGCCTCGCAGTCGGCGACGAGGTCGTCGTCAACCCCGGGCGTCTCACCGGTTGCCGACATCGTCGCCCTCGGCAACGACAGCCCGCTGGGGCGCGGGTTTCGCCATCTTCGGCGAGCACACCTGGGGCGGTCACGCGACGCACGCCGTCGCTCCGGCGCGCAACGTCGTGCCGCGACCGGCGGGCCGGACGTGGGAGGAGTGCGCGGCCTACCCGCTGGCGACGCTGACCGCCTACCGGATGCTCCGGCGGGCGCGAATCGCCGCCGGCCAGACCGTGCTCGTCGTCGGCATCGGCTCCGGCGTGTCGTGCGCCGCCCTGGCGATCGCCCGCCACCTCGGCGCCCAGGTCGTGGCCACCAGCCGCAGCGCCGCCAAGCGCGAGGCCGCCCTGGCGATGGGGGCGGTGGCGGCGATCGACTCGGCGCAGGAGCGGTGGGACGTCCGCGCCGACATCGTCGTCGAGAGCGTCGGCCCGGCCACGTGGAACCAGTCGGTGCGGTCACTCAATCCGGGTGGTCGCCTCGTCGTGTGCGGCGGGACGTCGGGAACCAAGGCGGAGATCAACCTGCCCGTGCTGTTCTTCAAGCAGCACGAGATCATCGGCTCGTCGATGGGCAGCTATCAGGAGTTCGCCGAGGTCACGCGGCTGATGGCCGGCGGACTCGCCGTGCACGTCGATGATCAGGTGTTCGGACTCAATGACTATCCGGCGGCGCTGCAGCGGATGGAAGGCGGCGAGCAGCTCGGCAAGATCGTGCTCCGCCATTGACCGCAGGCGCGGGTCAGGCGGAGTCGCGGTGCACGAGTGAGACGTCGACGGTCTCGCGGCGGGCGCGGCGTCGGGGGCCGCGCTCATCTGCATGAGCATGTCGACCGCCCGCGCCCCCATCAGCTCGCGGTCGATACGCACCGTGGTCAGTGCTGGTCGCACGAGGGCGCTGAGGGTGATGTCGTCGACGCCGATGACCGCCACGTCGTCGGGGACGGTGCGGCCGAGGTCCTCCAGCTGGCGCATCGCCCCGATGGCCATCACGTCGTTGTAGGCGAGGACTCCGTCGAGCCCCGGCAGTCGGTCGAGCAGCTCGGCGACGCCGGTCGCGCCTCCCTCGATGGTCTCGTCGGCCCACACCACGCAGCGGTCGACGTCGTCGGTGAGATCGGCGATGGCCCGGCGGAAGCCGCGCTGGCGCGGCTCGTCGACCGTCCGGCCGCTCGGGCTGGACACCATGCCGAGGATCCGCCGGCCCCGCGATCGGAGGTGTTCGACAGCGAGGTGGGCGCCGCCTTCGGTGTCCGACTCGACCGACCCGATGAGCGGATGGTCGATGGCGTAGTCGACGGTGACGACCGGCACGGCGCGGTCAGCAACCTCGCGGAGCTGGTCCTGACTGCCACGCACGGGAAAGACGATGAGGCCGTCGCAGCCGCGATCGACGAGCGAGCGGATGACGTGCTGCTGGCGGTCGTGCTCGCCCTCTGAGCTGGTGAGGTAGACGAGATATTCGTAGCGATCGCAGGCTTGCTGGATGCCCCGCGCCAATTCGGTGAAGAACGGGTCGATGAGGTAGGTGGCGACGAGACCGATCGTGTGGCTCCGGCGCGTCACCAGACCGCGAGCGAGCAGGTTGGGACGGTACCCGAGATGCTCGATCGATTGCGAGGACGCGGGCCCGCGTGTGCGGCCGCCGGGCCGGGGCGGTCGTTGACGACACGCGACGCGGTGCGGATCGACACTCCGGCGTGCGCGGCGATGTCGTGGAGCGTCGGTGCGCGGCTGGCGGCGGTCACGGCAAACAGAGGCTAATCGACGTCTTGCCATCGTTGGCAGAAGTTTGCTAACGTTGGCAAGATCCGTGGGGGAGATGCTGTGCGAGCGCGTACGCCGGTGACCGGACAGGCGTCGCTGTGGTTCGGTGGCGACTACAACCCGGAGCAGTGGCCCGACGAGCTCCGAGCCGCCGACCTCGAAGCCCTCGAGCGCCTCGGCGTCAACACCGTGACGGTGGGCATCTTCTCCTGGGCGTTGATCCACCCGGCCAAGGACACGTTCGACCTCGGGTGGCTGGAACGGGTCGTCGACGACGTCGCGGCGCGGGAGATCGGTGTCGTGCTCGCGACGCCGACCGCCGCCCAACCGGCATGGCTGTCGGCAGCGTTTCCGGAGATCTTGCCGGTCGATGCGTCCGGAAACCGTCGCCGTCACGGTGGGCGGGTCAACTACTGCCCGTCGTCGACCGTCTATCGCGAGGCATCGGCCGAGATCGCCGGGGTGCTCGCCGAGCGATTCGGTGGTCACGACGCGTTGCGCCTCTGGCACGTCAACAACGAGTACGGCCCGGTGTGCTACTGCGACCGCTGCCTCGACGGCTTCCGGCGCTGGGTGGCCGAGCGTTACCTCGATCTGTCCACCGTCAACGAGGCGTGGGGCACCAACGTCTGGGGGAACACGCTGACCGACTGGTCGGAGATCGAGCTGCCGTCTGTGCTCAACGCGATGGAGCCGGCAACGCGTGGCCGGGTGCGGTTCGCGCCGAGCCCGAGCATTGCCCTCGACCACGCCCGGTTCTGCTCAGCGGTCCTCCTGGAGTGCTTCCTCAACGAGCAACAGGTGCTTTACGACCGCTCTCCGGGAGTCCCGGTCACGACCAACTTCCACGGCCCGGTGCAAGTCGTCGACTGGCACGAGTGGGCGACCCACGTCGATCTCGTGGCTTGGGACTCCTATCCGCTCATCGACGGGCACTGGTCACATGCCTCGTTCGGCCACGACCTCGCTCGCGGGGCCGGGACGCGCCGTGAGTTCCTGATCATGGAGGCGGCGCCGGGGCCGGTCAGCTGGCACGACCGCTGTGCCCTCAAGGCTCCCGGCCGGGTGCGTCTGGAAGCGCTGCAGGCGGTCGCCCACGGGTCCCGCGGCATGTTGTACTTCCAGATCCGTCAGGCGCGCGCCGGCGCCGAGCTCAACCACTCGGCGTTGATCCCGCGACCATGGCCGCCTCGATACTCGTGCCGGCGCCGAGCTGATCCGCCTCGGAAGTGAGCTGCCGTCGCTCGGGGTGCTGCCGGACACCCACGAGGTGGCCGCCCGGATCGCCGTGATCTTCGACTGGGCGAGCTGGTGGGGTCACCACAACACCCCCGGGCTCGACCAGCGATCGCGCTACCTCGACACCGTTCGCGACACCCATCGGGCGCTCGTCGAACGGGGACGGGTCGTCGACGTCATTGCCTCCGCCGGCCCGTTCGACAGGTACGAGGTTGTCGTCGCTCCGCTGCTTCACGTCGTCGCGCCTCCCGCGGTCGGCGCGCTCACCGAGTTCGTCGACCGCGGTGGCGTGCTGATCACCACGACGGGATCGGGCATCGTCGACACCAACTGTCAGGTTCATCCGAACGGGAAGCGAACCGGCGTGGCGCCGGCTACTCGGTCTGTGGATCGAGGAGACCGACGCCAAGCCACCCGACATCGTCAACCGCGTCCGCTTCGACGATGGCACGATCGTCGAGGGCCGTGAGCTGTTCGACATCGTGCGCACGGAATCAGCCGTGCCGATCGCCGAGTTCGAGGACGACTTCTATGCCGGGGCTCCCGCCGTCACCACGAACGACGTGGGCGACGGGACGGCTGTCTACATCGCCTGCCTGGCCGGTGACGTGGTCGCAGCCGTGGTCGATCGTCTGCTCGATGACGAGCCGGCTGGTCGTTTCAGACGGTCCGCGACGACCGTCGAGGTCGTGACGTGGCGGTCGGCCGACAGCGAGGTTGTCTTCCTGCTCAACCACGGCGACGGAGCGGCGACCGTCTCGTTGGACGAGGGGCCGTGGACTGACATGTGGTCCGGAACGGCTCACAACGATGCGATCGTGATCCCTGGCGTCGATGCGGCCGTCCTCAGGCGGGCCGTGTGAGGTACCGACCGGCGGCCATCTGGTCGGTGCTCGCCGCACCGCTCGTGGTCCCCACCGCGCCGGCAACGAGTGTCCCGATCGAGCCGGTCGAGCCGATCCTCGGGGTCGACCTGTCGTACGTCAACGAGATCGAGGACTGTGGCGGGCAGTTCCGCGACGGATCCGCGCGACGACCCGTTCACGATCCTGGCCGGACGCGGCGCCAACCTCGTCCGAGCCCGCCTGTGGAACGACCCGGATTGGACCGACTACAGCACTGTCGACGACGTCATCCGTACGTTCCAGCGCGGCCGAGGCCGCGGGAATGCAGACGTTGCTCGACTTCCACTACTCCGACGAGTGGGCCGATCCGAGCCGGCAGAACCCTCCAGCGGCCTGGACGGAGATCACCGACGTCGACGAACTCGCCGACGCTCCTCGGCACGTATACCGCCGAGACCCTCGAGCAGTTCGATGCCGCGGGCGTCCTGCCCGACATGGTGCAGATCGGCAACGAGACCAACGGCGGGCTCGTCAAAGACGCCGTCGGGCTCGATTGGAGCCACGATCTCGCCCTGTTCGAAGCCGGGACAGCGGCGGTGCGGGCCGTGGCCGACGGCGACCGGTCAGCCGATCGACGTCGTCATCCACGTCGCCCAGCCGGAGAACGCCCTCGACTGGTTCGAGCAGGCGGCCGTCGCCGGACTCGCCGACTTCGACGTGATCGGCCTGTCGTACTACCCGCAGTGGAGCCGCTTCTCGATCGCCGGAGCTGGGCAGCGCCGTGCACTCGCTCTCCACCGACCTACGACAAGGACGTCCTCGTCGTCGAAACCGGGTACCCGTGGACCCTCGACTCGGCCGACGACTCCGCCGACAACGTCCTCGACCAGGCGCTGCGCGGCTACGAGCTGTCGCCCGCTGGTCAGGCGGCGATGATGACCGACCTCAACGCCGCGGTGGTGGCCAACGGCGGGCTGGGGACGGTGTACTGGGAGCCGGCGTGGCTGAGCACCTCATGCCGGACACGCTGGGGCCAGGGCTCGCACTGGGAGAACGCCACGCTGTTCGACTTCGACGGGACGCTGCACGCCGGTGCCGACTACCTCGCCGGCGGCTATCGGCCGCTCGACGTGCCGGACGCCGGCGACGTGATCAGCGTGTCCGACGCCGTCGGCGACGCTGGTGACCGAGACGCCGACCTGACGGCGGTCACGACGGTCGCCGACGAGCACGCCACGGCGGTTACGGCGTCGTTTGCCGGAGACGTTCGCCGGTGGCCCGGATCGTTGATCATGGCGATCGACAACATCGTCGGATCTGGGGGCGACGGTGGCCGGCGCCCGTACGACTTCGCCGACGACGAACGACCGGACCTGCTCGTCGAGGCTCAGTGGAAGCGACGACCCGGCGCCGGCTATTTCGACTCTGACGCCACTGACCTGGATCGACGACGAGTGGCAACCCACGACGTTCACCGGACGCGTCGAGGTCGGTGCCGCAACCGGCGGCGGGACCACCGTCACCTGGGTGCTGCCACCGGGTCGTCGCCCCCCGTGCGTTCTGGCGTGACGGTCGTGCGACGCAGCGCGGTCGGCGCCGGGGCGCTCGCCGACGTCGTCGAACCAGGGTCACCAGATCTGGCCGTCCCAATGGTCATCGAGGTGGCCAGCAACCGAGTGGATCAGCAAGAGACATCAAGATGAAAGGACCACAACCGTGAACCGAAACACAACGAGGCGGGCCGCAGCGATCGCCCTCGGCCTGGCCCTCACGCCGCCGCCACCGGCGGGGGAGCAGTCGGCGGCGCCACGTCGGAGAACCTCACGCTCTGGGTGTACGACGACGGACGGATCCCGATCCTCACCGAGCTCGGTGCCGAGTTCGAAGAGGAGTTCGGGGTCGGCGTCACCGTCGAGGCGGTCGACCTCGCCGAGTTGCGCAACCAGATGCTGCTCGGCGTCGAGGGCAACGGGCCCGACCTCGCCATCATCCCGCACGACAACCTCGGAGCACTGGTCGGAGAACGGCGCCGTCGCCCCCGTCGACATCGGCGACAAGACGAGCGAGTACCTGCCGGCGGCGCTCGACGGGTTCACCTACGACGGGGCGCTGAACGGGCTGCCGTTGGCCATCGAGAACATCGGCTTCTTCTACAACACCGATCTTGTCGAGACGCCGCCGGCGACGTGGGAAGAGGTGCGCGAGGTCGGCGCCGCACTCGTCGACAGCGGCGACGGTCGAGGTCGCCATCGGGCTGCCCGACCTGACGTACAACTCGTACCCGATCTACACCTCGTTCGGCGGCTACATCTTCGGCCAGGACGCCGAGGGCCAGTTCACCGACCGACGACATCGGGATGACGAACGAGGGGATGGTCGAAGGGCTCACCTACATCACGTCACTCGTCGACGAAGGTCTGGCGGCGGAGAACGTCGATTGGGAGGCCGCCCACGTGCAGTTCGAGACCGGCGCCTCGGCGTTCATCATGACCGGACCGTGGGCTATCAACCGCTTCCAGGAGGCGGGTGTTCCCTACGCGATCGCCCCGTTCCCCGCCGCCGAGGAAGGCGGCGAGGCCGGCTATCCGTTCCTCGGCGTGCAGGGCCTGATCGTCAACGCCAACTCCGAGCAACTCCTGCTCGCCCAGGCATTCGCCACCGAGAAGATCGCCACCGAGGACTCGATGCAACGGATCTTCGAGGCCGAACCGCGCCCGTCGGCGTGGGCGTCGGTGTTCGAGCTCGCTGATGATGCCGACACGTTGGCGTTCAACGAGGCCGGCGTCGGCCGCGGTCCCGATGCCGGCGATCCCGGAGATGGGCTTCGTGTGGGACCCATGGGTCAACGCCGGCACGTTGGCGACCAGCGGCGAACTGGAACCCGCCGCTGCCCTCGAGCAGGCCGTGGAACAGATCGAGTCGCAGATCGCCGCCGAGGGCTGATCAACAGACTCCACCGCACCCAAGCGCGATGGCGACTGTGACGAGCAAGGAGCGCGTGCCCAACCGGCGCGTATCTGCGCTCCGCCCTTGTCACCGTCGCCGTCGCGGTCGGTGCCCTCTGGCTTGTTCGTTCGTTGTTGCAGGACGGCCTCGTCCTGCTGGCGTCGACGATCAGCGCGATCACCGTCTTCTTGCTGATCGTCTACCTGCGGCGCACCTACTCGGCGATGCGCTGGATGGCCGTTGGCATTGCGCTGGCGGCGTTGTTCAGCGTCTATCCGATCCTGTTCAACGTCTACATCTCGTTCACCAACATGGGTGGCGGCCATCTCGTCTCCAAGCAGCAGTCGATCGATCGACTGGAATCCGAGCAGTACCTGCCGGAGGGTGCGGCCACGTTCACGTGGGCCGGCTATCAGTCGGCGGACGGCTACGCCATCCTGCTCGTCGACGCCGATCCGCCGCGGTTCGTGTCCGACGCCGGAGGTGACGAGACGCGTCGAGCTCGCCCGACGGGCGAGGCGCCAGAGTCGATCGGCGACTACCGGCTGCTGCTCCCGAACGAGACGTTGCCGATCCTCGACGCACTGGCCGCCGTCGAGTTCGGCAGCGCCGACAGCCCCGTGCGCATCCAGTCGTTCCGCGAGGCGGCCGTGTCGCAGCCAGCGCTACGAGTACGACAGCGACGCCGACGCCGATGGTCGACCTCGCCGACGGCGTCGTCCTACGAAGCGACGAGGGCTCGTGGGTGGGACCCGACGGCGACGGAACTCGTGCCCGGGTTCATCAGCTCGGTGGGCGACGACAACTATCGTCCGCTTCCTCACCAACGAGAGCTTGCGAACGCCACTGCTCCGCGTCCTCGCGTGGAACTTCGCCTTCGCCCTGTTCTCGGTGGCCCTCAGCTTCGGCGCAGGGCTCGCCGTCTCGCTGCTGTTCGAGGACCTGCCGGGACGGCGGTTGATCCGCGCCCTGCTGATCATGCCCTACCCGATACCCGTCCTCGTGTCGGTGCTGATCTGGCGGAGCTTGCTGAACCCGGAGCTGGGGATGATCGGCGAGTTCCTCTCCAGCGTGTTCGGGTCGTCGCCGCAGTTCTTCCTCGACGCCAAGTGGACACGCGTCGCCCTGATCCTCGTCAACATCTGGCTGTCCTATCCGTACTTCTACATCGTGACCTCGGGGGCCTTGCGAGCGATCCCGACGAGTTCTACGACGCCGCCGAGGTCGACGGCGCCAGCGCCTGGCAACGGTTCCGCTACATCACCTTCCCGCAGCTGATCGTCATGGTCATGCCGTTGCTGATCGCCTCGTTCGCCTTCAACTTCAACAACTTCAATCTCGTCTACATCTTCAACAACGGCAACCCACCGATGGCCGACGCCAGCATCCCGATCGGCCACACCGACATCCTCATCTCGTTCGCCTACAAGCTCGCGTTCGTCGTCGTCCAACGTGTCCGAGCTACGGGTTCGGCGCGGCGATCGTCGTCGCCCTGTTCGTCGTCATCGGGTCGGTCACTGGTTCCAGATCCGCGGCACACGGGCGCTGGAGGAGGCGTGAGCACGTCATCGATCGTTGCGGCGCAGCCGGCGCAGTTGGTGGTGGCGCTACCCGCTGGCGGCGCTGATGATCGGCTTCGCCCTGTTGCCGGCGCTGTGGGTCGTCTCGGCGTCGCTCAACCCGTCGAACTCGCTCGTCGGCGCCTCGCTGATCCCGAACAACCCCGGGTTCGTGAACTACGACGACCTCATCAACCACCCCTCGTTACCCGTACGAGACATGGCTGTGGAACTCGATCAAGATCACCGTCATCTCGGTGACGCTTGACGGTGGCGATCACAACGCTGTCCGGCTATGCCCTGTCGCGGTTCAGGTTCGTCGGCAAGCGGGCGTTCATGAACGGGATCCTGATCCTCAACGTGTTCCCCGCCGTGCTGTCGATCATCGCCCTGTTCGGGATGATGCAGCAGATCGGCACGCAGATCCCGTGGTTCGGGCTGGACAGCCACTGGAGGCTGATCGCCATCTACGTCTCGTTCGGGATGGGCATCAACGTGCTGCTCGTCAAGCGCTACATCGACCGCATCCCGATCGAGCTCGACGAGTCGGCGCTGGTCGACGGGGCCAGCCACGGGCGGGTCTTCCGTTCGATCGTCCTGCCGCTCATCGTGCCGATCATCGTCACCGTCGCCGTGCTGCAGTTCTTCGCGATCTACGGCGACTTCGTGATCGCCAGGGTGCTGTTGCGCAGCACCGACAACCTCACCGTGATGGTCGGCCTGTTGCTGTTCCAGACGCAGCGCTTCGAACAGGACTGGGGCATCATCACCGCCGG
>CAVYYX010000022.1:0-292259 GCA_963772825.1 Ilumatobacteraceae bacterium
ACGACTCCACGATGGGAAACTCGACGCACGAGCTGTCGTTACACCGAACACGTCGGCGCCGCCTGTGGCAGCCGTCGAGGATGTAGCAGGGGCGGTATGCCTACGGCACCTTCCTCCGGGCCGCAGGCGCGGGCCGCCCCGCGTAACTTGATCCGCTTCGGGAGATCGCCATGCAGAATGATGAGGTGACCGGGCGCGATACCACCAACGACACCGACTCGATCTTCGCCACCGGTGGCGAGCCGGCCCTCGTCGAGGTCCAACCCGTCGGCGATGGGCACCTCGCCGCGGTATGTCTGCTCGTGCCGAGCGCGCCGTGAGCGGCCCGTGACCGGCCCAACGCCACCCCGGTGGCCGAGCGGGGCGCGCTCCGACCGGGGACGGCGTCGAGATCACGGAGAGCCGCGAGAGCCGAGTCGGCGCCTTACTGTCCGCCGGGCGCTCCCGCGGCGGGGCCGGCGCACCGTCGGCGCCTGGTGCTTCGTCGACCACATGGGACCCGACGACATCGACGAGACCCAGGCCTCGGCGTCGCCCCGCATCCGCACATCGGTCTGCAGACGGTGACCTGGCTGCTCGAGGGTGAGGCCCTGCACCGCGACTCGCTCGGCACCGAGCAGGTCATCGCGCCCGGACAACTGAACCTGATGACCGCCGGCCACGGGTCTCCCACTCCGAGGAGGGGACCGGCCGCTACCCCGGCGACCTGCACGGCGTGCAGCTCTGGGTCGCCCAGCCGTCGGCCACCCGGGACGGCGACTCCCGCGTTCGAGCACCACGCGAGCTGCCCCAGGCCGAGCTCGACGAGCGCTGGCGACCGTCCTCGTCGGGGACTTCGACGGCGTCGAATCGCCGGCGCGGCGCGACACCGACCACGTGGGCGTCGACCTCGACGCTCCGCCCGGGACCACGACCTGCCGCTGCGGCCCGACTACGAGCACGCCCTGGTCGTGCTCGCCGGCGCGGTCCCCGTCGACGGACGACGTCGTCGAACCCGGCCACCTCGCCTACCTCGGCCTCGGCCGCGACGAGCTCGCGTCTCACCGCGCGAGGCGCCGACGCGAGCCTTGCTCCTCGGCGGCGTCCCGTTCGACGAGCCGGTGCTGATGTGGTGGAACTTCGTCGCCCGCACCCAGGACGAGATCTAGGTGCTCATGCCGACTGGACGGCCGCCGCCGAACGGTTCGGCACGTAGCGTCGCCTCTCCCGCGCATCGAGGTCGGCCCGCCCCCGTGGAGCCGACCGTGACGGCGATGCCGGCCGCGTTCTTCGGCCACGGCAGCCCGATGAACACCCTCGAGCACAACCGCTACACCGACGCCTGGCGGGCGTTCGGCGACCTGCAGTCGCCGCGCGCCATGAGCCGTGCTCGTCGTCTCGGCGCACTGGTACACCAACGCGACCGCCGTCACGGCGATGGCCAGCCCCGGACGATCCACGACTTCTACGGGTTCCCCGAGGAGCTCTTCGCCGTCGAGTACCCGGCGCCCGGCGCGCCCGAGGTCGCCGAGCTCGTCGCGGAGACCGTCAAGCCCCGCTGGGTCGGCCTCGACCAGGACAGCTGGGGCCTCGACCACGGCACCTGGTCGGTGCTCGTCCACGTGTTCCCCGACGCGGACGTGCCCGTCGTGCAGCTCTCGATCAACGCGCTGCAACCCCTCGAGTACCACCTCGACATCGGCGCCCGGCTCGCGCCGCTCCGCGACGAGGGCGTGCTCATCCTCGGCAGCGGCAACGTCGTGCACAACCTGCGGCGCATCGACTGGGACGACGCCCGACGGCGGCTTCGACTGGGCCCGCCGGTTCGACGAGCCGCGCACGCAGCTGATGCGCGACGCGCCCGGCGACATCCTCGAGCTCGTCGAGCACCCCGACTTCGACCGCGCGGTGCCGACCCCCGACCACTTCATCCCGCTCGCTGTACATCGCCGGCGCTCGCCGCGGCCGCGGGCGACACGCCCGACGGTGCTCATCGACGGCTACGCCTACGGCTCGCTGTCGATGACCTGCTACACGCTCGGCTCGGACGGTGCCAGCGGCACCTCGCAGGCCCCCGCCACGACGATCCCCCCACCCGAAGACGTGCCCATCGACCAGTCCAATCTCTGAGTCCGTCAGACTCGCGAGAGCCGGAGCAGAGATCGGCAATCAGATGCAGCTGATGCACCATTGAGTGAGAAGGAGTCCCTATCGAATCCAGACCGTGCTCGTCGGCATCAACATCCTGCACACCGGCTATTCCTCCTGCAACGATCGATCAGCGGGATCCTCGACACCAGGGCCGACAAAGGTGGATCGGACAACCGCTGACCCCGCCCTCAACGTCTCATCCAGGCGAGCGCGACGCCGAGGGGGATGCTGGCCAGCAGTATGACGACCAAGATGCGATAGGCGAGCGTCAATAGTGGGTGGCCGACGGGACGCCGCACAGCCTGAGACGAAATGGCCAGCGTGGCTACCAACGGTCCGCTGCCGATCGCCACGGCAACTGGACTCGAAACCAGGGTGCCACAGATGACCGTAAGACAGCCCCCACTCCACAGCACGCATTCCACAAGCTCCGTCCGCGACCTCAGAGGTCGTGCGGCGAGCCCCGCCTGACCGACGGCTAGACCGATCTGGGCGACACCGCCCACGAGCACGAGGAACGCCGCCACCCATGATCCGTGCTCCCATCCCGTCGGTCCTGTCACCGCTGCAGCGATGCCCCCGGCGATGATCGACACCGCGCCTGCCGCCAACAGCGGGGCACTAGTGGGACCACGCGTAAATCATTGTGACTTACGCGACCTTGAGTGGGCGGCCGTCGTAGGTCCAACGGAACGGACGGGCGCGTCGGTTGTAGTCGTTGATGAAGGCGATGATCCGGTCAGCGAGGTCGTCGACGCTGGTGAATTCGCCGTAGCGCAGCAGGCGCCGCTCGAGGATCGAGAAGAACAGCTCGACCTGGTTGAGCCACGAGGCATGCGTCGGGGTGTTGTGCAAGAAGATGTGTGGCCGCTCGTCGAGGAACGCCTCGACCTTCGGGGTGAAGTGCGCCGAGAGGTTGTCGACGATGCAGTGCAGCTGCAGCCCGACGGGAGTCTGGGCGTCCAAGTCGGCGAGGAAGGCAACGAAGTTGTCGGTGCGCGTGGAGTCAGTGACCCAGCCAGCGACGTCGCCTTCGTGCACGTTGAGCGCGGCGAACAACACGGCGGTGCCGTGCCGCCGGTACTCGAACTCGCGCCGAACCGGAAAGCCGGGTGTCGCTGGGCGGGTCGCGTTGACCCGACTCGTTGCTTGCATCCCGGACTTCTCGTCGAGCGACCACACGATGGCGTTATCGGGCGGATCCAGATACAACCCGCACACATCGGCGGCCTTCTCCCAGAAGTCAGGGTCATGGGACGTCATCCACGACTCGGTCTGCCACGGCTTGAGATCCAGGCTGTGACAGATCCGCCACACCTGCGACGCCGAGATCGGCACCCCATGCTCACTGAGGCGTTGAGCGATCGCTTCCATCGTCCAACGCGTCGCCTCGTTCGGCGGCGGTTCGGTCACCGTCTTGACCAACAACAACACGTCGTCGTGGCCATACACCGGCGGCCGGCCCGGCCGCTCACCGTCTTCGAGCCCGACCAGACCGAACTCGCCATAGCGGCGTCGCCACACCGCGACCTGGTTGTAGTGCATCCCGATCGCCGCTCCGATGTCCCGATTGGACACACCGGCAGCGGCCAACAACACCAGTCGCGCCGGTCGATCTCGAGCGAGGGGCCGTCGGAGGTGACGGCGACGGCAAGGTTCCCGTGTTCGCACACCAGCGCACCCGCTCGCCGAGCGATCCGCCGCGGCGGGCTGGCGCTCGTAGCCGAATCGTGGGACGAGGTGGAGGCGGGCCGGCACCGTTCGCCCCCGGGCGGCGAGCCTACGGACGAGCACGGTGGCGGGCAGGAACCGGCCCTCGACCTCGGCGACAAGACCGTCGGCCAGCTCGAGCTCGGCACCGTCCACCGTCCACGTGGTGACCAGCGTGGCCGTGTCGGGCCGGTACGTGCGGCCGCTGACCACAGCCGTTTCGCCGGGTCCGACGGTGAACCAGCCGGCTTCGGGGCCGCCGACGAGCCGACCGAACAGCGGCGGGTCGTCGAAGCGGGGCACGCACCACCAGTCGATCGAACCATCGGGCGCGATGAGGGCGGCGGAGCGGGTGTCGCCGATCAGCCCGTAGTCGCCGATCGGCACGCGGTCGGGCATCAGCCGGTCCCGAGGAACAGGCCGAGCACGGCGCCGTAGACGACGTGGGCGCCGACCGCGACCAGCGGGGTTGCGGTGCCGTAGCTGAGAGCGAACAGGCCGGGGGGTTCGAGCACAGCGGTCGAGTTGGGGCCGGCTCGCTCGCTGGCCATGCGCGGGTGCACGCCGGGGAGCAGGGGCACGAGGACGGTCAACGCGACGGCGGCATGGGCGAGACCGAAGGTGGCGCCAAGCCACCACTGCGATTGGTCGAGGGCGGCGAACCCGGCGGCATAGAAGAGGGCGAAGACCTCGCCGATGCCCAGGTGAATGGCGAAGCCGGCGACACGGGCACGATCGGGATCCTCGGTGGTGATCGTGCCGAGCATCAGCGGTAGATCGAGCCGGGTGCGGCCAGCGAGCTGGGCGCTGATCATGACGGCGGTCAGCCCGGTGGTGGCGATGAGCCCGAAGACGGCCCACCCGGCCCAGTCCACTATCGGCCTTTCACTGCTCGCTGGTCGGCGGCGAGACGGACGCAGCACGTTCCGTCCTTCGGCTCGAGCCGCGCCGCGAGCAGGTCGTCGTCGACGGCCGCGGCCATCCCGCCCAGCAGATCGTGGTTCATGCCGCACACCAGGTCACGCTGTTCGTCGACCAGGGCGTGGAACGGGCAGTTGGCGAGCACGACCTCGCTGCCATCGACGGCGCGGTTCGTAGCCCTGCTCGGCGAGCACGGACAGGGCGGCATCGAGGAGGGCGCGCCGGTTTGGCCGCTTTCCCGCCGCCTCGCGGACCCGGTCGCCGAGCTCGCGCCCCGCTCGGTCGCCACTGCGGTGAGGGCCTCAGCGACCGGGGTACCGGTGCGGGTGGCCTGGTCGACCGCGGCGGCGAGAAGCCGGGCGGCGAGATCGTACTGGCGTGCCGGCAGGCTCACTGACAGCTCGGCCTCGGCGCGCCGGTACAGCTTGGCCGGACGCCCGGCACCGGGTCCCTGCCGGCCGGTGAGCCGGCGGAACTCGGTGCTGAGCAACCCGTCGGCGACGAGCCGCTCGAGGTGGAACGCGGCAACCGTTCGGGCGACCCCCATCGCCGCGGCAGCCTCGTCCTTGCTGACGGCATCGCCTCGCTCGACGACGAACCGGTACAGGGCCCGTCGCTGCGGTTCCGCCAGCGACGCCACGCCAGCGACGCGCTTCTCGAAGTCGTCACTAGCCATCGTCATGATGTCTGCTCGTCGACAGCGCGGCGAGATGCTCGGGTAGCCCACACGTGCTGGGCGTCAGGCCACTCAACCGAATCGGCCGCCGATGAGGCGGCACGCGCACATCGTTGACGTGCGGTCGGATGGAGGAGCCGGTCATTCTCGTTCATTCGTTCCCCCCGTTGGTGAGGATGACGTGGTCGCGGCGACGAGCTCGGCGAGACGGGCGAGAGCACCCAGTCCCCGAGAGACATGTCCATCCGGCAGCACCAGCGTCGGAGTGACGGGTCGGGCGCCAGCCTCGAACTCGGCCTGCCACCGCGCGGCGGTGTCAGCGTCGCGGCGAACGGCGCCGAGGAAGTCGAGTTCGGCGAGGTCGCTGAGGTTACGGCCCTCGGCCCACACGGCGGCGAACAGCCGCGATCGCAGCCGATCGGCGTCGTCACCCGCAGCCGCCAACGCCGCGCAAGCGGCCGCCGTGTTCGAGCGCACCGGTGGAACCACGAGATGGAGACGCACGTCCTGATCGCTCAACTCGGCGATCGTGGCGACCTCATCCGCCAGACCGGCGGCGGTATCGCCCTCGACGGGCTCACCCGCGATCGCGATCGCCGGGTCGTGCTGCACCGCCCGCCAATCGATCCCGTAAGCGCGGGCAGCGAGGAGCACGTCGGCCCGCACGCTTGCCAACGCCGAGAACGGGCAGTTGAAATCGCCGTAGACCGTCAATCGGGACACAAGCACCTCTCTAAATTATCTTCTACTTGACGATACAAGCCAAACCAGGTAGCGTCAAGATTACTTGTCGTTAGAAGGAGAACTCACATGACCACCCTGACCGCCCGACCCACCGAGGTGCCTCGGTCCAAGGTCGCCGCGCTGCGGACACGATTGCACGATCCGGCATACCAGGCGTTCTGGCTGTTGCGAATCGGGTTCATCGTCGCCCCGATCCTGTTCGGCCTCGACAAGTTCTTCGACGTCCTCGTCGACTGGGAGCGGTACCTCGCCCCCGAGATCAACGATCTCATCCCCGGCAACGCCCACCAGGCGATGCTTGCCGTCGGTGTCATCGAGATCGTCGCCGGCCTTGTCGTGGCGATCCGCCCGCGCTTCGGTGGCTACCTGGTCGCCGCCTGGTTGGCCGGCATCATCTTCAACCTCCTGCTGATCGGGGACTACTACGACGTCGCGCTGCGCGACTTCGGGCTGCTCCTCGCCGCCCTGACCCTGGCCCGTCTCGCCACCGCCTTCCCCGCCCGCCGGCCAGCGTGAGTCGACGATGACGACCAACTTGCGTGTTGTCGGGCGGTGGGAGCCTCGAAGCCGTCCGGACGGCCCGCCGAACACCAACGCTTCAGGAGAACCGCTATGACAACTGACCGGACCCTCGTGATCATCGGCGCCAGCGTCGCCGGCGCCAAGGCAGCCGAGGGCGCCCGCGCCGAGGGCTTCGACGGGCGTGTCGTCCTCGTCGGCGACGAGCACGAACCGCCCTACGAGCGACCCCCGCTGTCAAAGGCTGTGCTGCGCGGCGAAGCCGCGCCGGAGACGACGCGTGTCCACGACGAGAGCTTCTATGCCACACACGACATCGAGCTGCGGACGGGACGCACCGTCGAAGCCCTCGACCCGGACGCTCGCCACGTCCTCCTCGACGGCGGCGAGCACGTACCGTTCACGACCGCGGTCGTGGCGACAGGCGCCAAGCCCCGCCATCTCGACGTGCCCGGATCGGACCTCGCCGGCATCCACTACCTCCGCTCGATCGGCGATTCGGGCCGGCTCGGTGAGGCCATCCGCACCGCCCGTCGCGTGGCGGTGATCGGTGCCGGTTGGATCGGCTCGGAGGTCGCCGCCTCTGCCCGACAAATGGGCGCCGACGTCGTCCTTATCGACCCCGCCCCGGCACCGCTGCACCGCGTCCTGGGCGACCAGATCGGCGAGGTGTTCCGTCGCCTGCACGCCGACAACGGCGTGCAACTGCGGTTGCGCACCGGCGTCGCCGAGCTGCTCGGCACCGACACTGTCGAGCAGGTCGTTCTGAGTGACGGCGACGTCCACCCCGCCGATCTCGTCGTCATAGGCGTCGGGGTCACCCCCCGCGTCGAGCTGGCCGTCGCAGCCGGCCTGAAGGTCGACAACGGCATCGTCGTCGACGAGCAGCTGTGCTCCAGCGCACCCGGCGTGTACGCCGCGGGCGACGTCGCCTCCGCCTGGCACCCCCACTATGGCCACCATCTGCGCGTCGAGCACTGGGCCAACGCCCTCAATCAAGGCCTCACCGCCGGGCGCCAACGCCGCCGGAGGCACCACGCCCTACTCCCGGCTGCCCTATTTCTTCTCCGATCAGTACGACCTGGGCATGGAGTACGTCGGCTACAGCGACCCGACCGACACGGTCGCGGTCCGCGGCAGCCTCGCCGACCGCCAGTTCATCGCCTTCTGGCACCGCGACGGCGTCGTCACCGCAGCGATGAACGTCAACGTCTGGGACGTCGTCGAGGACCTGAAAGCGATCGTCGCCGCCGGGCGCGTGCTCGAACCGGGGCGGCTCGCCGATCCGACGGTCACCCTCGCCGAGCTCGCCTGAGATCACCCCACACGTGTTCGCCGCCGACAGGAGTCCCGATGACCAAGCTGCAGCGTCTCTACAGCGAATACGGCCAGAGTCGGGCGTCACAGGCGTTGAAAGCGTTGGCTCGAGCGGCACCACGCGCAGTCACTGAGGCGAAGGCCGCTGACTTGTCCCGCGTTCGGTTTGGGGGCCGAGGGAGATTCTGGGATCAAATGGTTTCCCAACAGATCGCAGCGGGTAAAGGGGCCGGGCGGTTGCACCAGCAACCATCTGCCAGGAGGAAGCCCACATGATGAAGAAGATGTTCACCGCACCGATCGTGGCCGGCGTTTTGTTGCTAGCACCGGTTGCGGTGGCCCAGGCATCAAACGCCGAAACCACTCCGCCCGCAGACCAAGCGGCGGCTGACGAGGATGACGGCGATGACGACAGCAGCAAGGTTGGGCTGTGGGGTCTGTTGGGCCTCGCCGGCCTGGCGGGTCTGGCCGGTCTCAAGCGCCGCGACACGCCGGTCCGCTACGAAAGTCGGCCCACCGTCTGATGACGTCCGATCGGCGTGAAGGCACAATCCATTGATGTGAGACTCGGTCGCAACTACGAAGTTCGGCCGCTCGGCGGCGGGGCGGGATGCCTGGGAATGATCGCAATCTCAGCCCTCGTCTCGCTGCTGCTCACCGTGTTCATCAATCTCATGATGTAATGCTCCTGATCGCCGCGGGTACGGGGGTCAACGATGAGTGGCTACAGCGAGCGTGGCGCAGCCCGTGTCGAGGATGCGGGTGTCGAGGATCCGCCAACAGTGGACGAGATACTGGAGCGGCAACGGATCGAGCATCCGGATCAGGCGCGTGCCTCGACGATGCAGCTGGCGACAACGCGTGAGGAAGCCGGCGACGGCCGACGCGGGCGGGGCGGTCGTCGATCTGGAGCCGGACGGCGGTCTCGACATCGAGGGACCGAACTCCGCCTGAACCAAGTCGATTGAGGCGAATCCCTGATCAACCACGGGTGCCTCTCGCCTGAGCGTGGGGCCTCCGTGAACAGTCGCCTTCTCATGGGCGGCAGTGCCCGCCGAGCAGGGCCGCTCGCGTGGCGTCGCCCGCAGCGACGCTTGGCGGACGCGGAGATTGGCTGTCCCGGCTTGTCACGATGATCGGCGAGCGACCCACCTGGCACGACGTCGGGGCGCCACACACCTGTGAGCCGCAGACGGTGCGGCCACTGGCTTGTGTCACGTGTCCGAGGTCCGGCTGCTCGTGGGTGAACAGGGTGATGCCAGAATCGTCGTGCTCGCCTCGATCGTGGGCGTCGACGGTCATGGCGATGTCGACGATGGCTTGCTCCACGACGGCTCCGGTACTCACGGATGCGCCGTCGAGCACGACGCTGGCCCGGACGACCGCCCCGGCCTCGACGACCACGTCACGCCCGAGCACGCTGCGCTCGACGGTGCCCTGCACGACGACGCCGGGGCTGAGCAGCGGTCCGCTAGCTCGGCGCCGGCGGCGACGCGCTGCCGGCCCACCGATGATCGAACCGGTCAGCAGGGGCCAGTCCGGGTCGTCAAGGCGCAGCGGCGGATCGTCGGCGACGAGCTCCATGTGGGCGCGGTGGTAGGCAGCGATCGTGCCCACGTCACGCCAGTAGCCGTCGTGGCGGTGTTCAACGACACCGCCGTCGGCGACGAACGCCGGCAACAGTGCGTCGCCGTAGTCGCCGGCCGAGCCATCGTCGGCCAGCACCTCCAGCTGCGCCAAGAGGTGCCCAGCGCAAACGAAGACCTCCGAGCACACGCGGTCGCCGCTCGGTCATCCGGTTTGCACTCGAAGCCGACAACATCGTTGCCGGCCACATCGACTCATGCAAATCGCGTCGGATCGTCGTCGGCGGGCGGGTCCGTTGTCACGATCGTGAGCGTCGCCTGACGTTCACGATAGGTGGCCAGCGGACCGCGCAGGTCCAGCTGGAACAGGTGGTCAGCGCTCATCGTGACGATCACTTCGGGGTCCGCCTCGGCGAGCAGCTGGCGGTGCTTCACGAGCGCGTCGGAGTTGCCCTCGGCCATCGTCGCCTCACCGTCGCGACGCTGGAATGGTGGCAGGATTCTCAAGCCGCCGTGCGTGCGGTCGAGATCCCACGGCCGCCCGTTTGCAAGGTGGTCGTTCAGCGCGTGCGGCTCGTACTGCTCGAGAACCCACACGTCGTCGAGGCGGCTTCGTCGCCCTGACTGTCGGAGAGAATTCAGCGGGTTCTCCGGGATGATGACGTTGCGAAACAGCGCCACATCGTGGACGGTTGTCACGGACGACGAACCACGCCGAATCTGCGCTCGCCCTGGCCCCTACGTCGGGCGCTTCGCCACGAACGTGTGCGCAGAGGCCACCTCGTCGGAGCTCCGCCGGGTCCAGAGCGGAGATCAGTACTCCGCCTGCATCAACCTGTCGATCTGATGCTTCTGCACGATTGGCACCAACTCGTCAACGACACGGCAGTTGACGTGCCGGCGTACTTCGTCGGGCAACGTCGCCCAGTACTCGGGGGTGACCATCGGGTCGTGCAGCGCGTCGTGGCCGGCGCCGGGCGCGTCGACACCGAGCACGAGGACCGGGCGCGATGTGCCTGACCTGTTCGGGGTGCCGCGGTGGATCGTCAACGCTGATCGTGCCGAGACATCACCGCGCTTCGGGAACTTGCGCACCGCCAGTGCCTCGTAGCGATGTGCCTCCTCGCGTGGCGGGAACATCCCGTGGTCGAAGTCGGGACCCGGCTCCCAGTGGGTCCCCAACGCGACCTCCAGTGGACCCATCTCCTCCGTGGTGTCGACCGCCGTCAGGTTGAACGCCAGCGACGTCAATCGCCGTCCCTCGTACGTCTCAGCGGGTGAAGGAAAGTCACGGTGCCAAGGCTGCTTCATCGCGCCGTCGAAGGGGATGTCGAAACCGAGCTCCACAGCCTTCCAGTCCGGACCGAGCACCCCCGCACACACGCCCGTCACCCACGGGTGCGTCATGAGGTCAACGAACCCGCGCATCTGCTGCGGATGGATCTCGACGTAATACCGCTCAGGGCCACGCGGCACGACACCGCCGGGCCGGGCACTCGCCTCGGCGAAGGCCACTTCAATGTCGTCGCCCATCTCGGCGACCCACTCGACGGTGAACGCCTGGCAACAAGCAGTGATCCCCTCAATGATGATCTGCTCAACGGCGACGGCGATCTCGTCCTTGCCGCTGACAACGCCGACGCCGTTGGGGGCGTGATTCGGAGCCGGTGTTGGGGCGCTGGGTCGCATGCCTGGTCCGTCCCGTCAGGCGGGCGATTCGTTCTCTCCGTAGCGCGTCTCGGTGTCGTTGGTCGCGTCATTGTCGGGGGGCAGTTCACCGTTGGCACGGTCGGCCTCGGCCATGTCCTTGTCGGTCTGATCGTCAGGCGACTCGCCTGTTGGCAGGTCGTTCGTTTGGTTCATCCGGAGAACCTCCTTGATCCAGTTTCGGCATCTCGCGCGCGGCTGGCAATGGTATGGGCCGTTCATAGGGTCGCGCTCTTCACCGGCGGGTGGAACCGGCTGCGGTCGTGGTCGGGGATGTCCGGCCATGACCACAGGAGGTTCCTGTCATGTCCATCACCGTTCCGTCCACGAGCCGGCGATGTGGAAAGCCGAGCAGCTGACACTGGTCGGGTTCTTGGCTGGCTACCGCGGCTACACCCGCGACGCCTACGCGCTGGATCTGCGCTTGTTCAACGCCTTGCTCGGGAAGCTGGGATCGCGAGGTGTGGATCTCGTACATCGTCACGGAGCCGGCGTGGAAGGGCCGCGGGCTCGCCGCAGCGGCGGTGGCCGAGTCTGTACGGCAGATACGGGACCGTTGTGACGTCGATGTCCTCGCGGGAGTCACCGACGGGAACGTCCCGTCGGAACGGCTGCTCAGAAGTCTCGGCCTTTGTTCGGGCCGGTCCGGCCTAGCCGACGCCGACTTGTTGCGCGCGCTGCATGCGTCACTCATGAGGGTGTGTTTCGCGAGCGCTGCGAGCTTCAGCACCGACCTCCGCTCGGCAGAGGCGACTGAGCCGCTCCGCCGGCGCCCGCGCTGGGACGATCAGAACCCGTGGGTCACTCCGGTGGCGGCTCATGGGCGGTCGCTGTGGGGAAGGTCGATGGTGGGGAGCGGCTTGACGGCAGGTCCGTCGAGCACGGTGCCGTCCGTCGCGAAGCGAGACCCGTGGCAGGGGCAGTCCCACGTTGCTTCGGCTGCGTTCCATCTGACGGTGCAGCCGAGGTGGGTGCAGGTGAGCGCGACGGCTTGCACGTGCCCGTCGGCGTGGTGGTAGGCGCCGACCACTTTGTTGCCGGTTCGCACGATTCCGCCCTCGCCTCGCGGTAGCTCGGCCAGTGAACCGGCGTGGAGCCGTGCAATCCGGTCGATGACGAAGTGACGGGCGACGTCGAGGTTCTGGGTGGCGATGCGCGCCAGTGAGCGTCCGCCGCCGATACGAGCGGCATCGAAGAGTGGGCTCCAGCGATGGTCACGGCCCTGCAGCGCGTCGGTGAGGACGATGGCGGCCGCCGTGGCGTTGGTGAGCCCCCACTTCTGGAAGCCGGTGGCGACGAACGTGCGTGACATCAACGGAGAGCGGCCCGCGTACGGGATGTGGTCGGCGGTGAGGTAGTCCTGTGCGGACCAGCGGTACTCGAAGGATTCGACGTCGAAGTGTTCACGGGCCCAGGACTCGAGATCGCCCCAGCAGGCTGGTGATGCTCGGCGATCGCCGGTCGGGTGACTGCCCCCGACGACGATCAGCCCGCGCCGGTCGGCTTCGATCCATGGTCGAGTCGAGCGAGCCGGCGAGTCGATGCTGATGTGCATGCCAGCCGGGGCGTCGGTTCCCAGTCGGGCGGCGACCCCGTAGGACCGGCTGGGCCATGCCTTGGCGAAGAACCCGCCCCGGTCGACGAACGGCAACAGGGTTGCCAGCACGACCTGTCCGGCCCGCACACGATGCCGGCGGCAATTGACTACGGCGCCAGTTGCGTTCTCGTCAACTCCGGTTGCCCGGGTGTGCTCGACGACGCGGCCGCCGGCAGCCTCGAACGCGCCGGCCAGCGCGGCGGCGTAACGGCCGGCGTGGATGTGGGCCTGATCGTCGAAGCGCACCGCCAACTCGACCGGGAACGGCAGGTCGATCTCCGTCGTCAAGGTCGACGGCAGGCCCAGCTTCGTCGCCGCGGTGTGCTCGCGCTCGAGCTGGCTACGCCGCTCGGAGACCGTCGTGTAGACGTACGCCGGCGCCCTCTCGAATCGGCAGTCGGCGCCCAACTCCGCGGCCAGCCCGGCGATCTCGTTCACCGCCTGCTGGTTGGCCTCGGCGTACAGCCGGGCCATCTCTTCGCCGCGGCGTTCGATCAAGTCGTTGTAGACGAGGCCGTGCTGTGAGGTCACCTTTCCGGTCGTGTTGCCGGTCGTACCACGACCGACCCGATCGGCCTCGATCACGACCACGCTCATGCCGGCCCGGGCGGCGAACAACGCCGTCGTCAGCCCAGCGATACCGCCACCGACAACCGCGACATCGACATCGAGGTCGCCGTCCAGCGTCGGATAGTCCGACGGCGGCGACGTCGCAATCCACACCGACTGGTGACGTGACACGCTCCGTCAGATACCCGGACGACGACGGTACGAATCGATCGCGCGTCAGGTACAGGTGCCAACGCGCCTGCCCCGCGGCAACGACTCGCTGGACTCCCACACCACCGTTCGCGCCGGCTAAGTATGGCGGGATCTGCCACATGGCGTCTAGAGGCGAACTCTGCTGGGTATCGCCGCGTCACATCGGTTCCACCAATGGTTACTGCCGTTATTGGCGGGTGCCAGGGCTCCAGTCAACTCGGCAGACTCGACGATGAGGAGGGGCGCTGTCATGACAACGGTGACACGTAGAACACTGTTGGGGGCTGCAGGGGCGGGCACGGCGTTGGCGGTGATGCCCGCGAAGGCGGTCTTCGCCCGGCGCGGGTACGTGGGAACGTCGGTGCCTGGGCAAGCGGGAGATATCTGTGATCTTCCATTGAGCAGCGGCGGACGCAGCCCGTGGCGCTCCCACCGGCGGGCAGTACCGATGTGGCCGAACACTCCAAGAGCGATGTGTTGTTCTGGTCCGACCAGCTGAGTGAACACGGTTGTTCTTCGCGATGCTGCTGCCCGGTGCCGAGGCCAACATTTGCGCCGGCAGTCGTTGACGTTCCAGCAGCAGTTCGCCCAGCACTACGCCGATGTCGAAGCGGCGACGGTTGATGATCAGAACTTCCAAGACATCAACACGCAGACAACCGAGATGGTCAAGCCGTTCGTCGATTTCAAGCTGCAACTCGAAGATTCGTTAAGCAGCGGAGAAGTACGTGGGCTGGCGTGGCAGAGCTTCGCTGCTCACGTCGCCGCTGAAGGCGAGCACTTCCTGACGCGACTGAGCACTCAACGGCGGCGACGTCGAATTCG
Organism: Ilumatobacteraceae bacterium; assembly: GCA_963772825.1. Classification (GTDB taxonomy): domain Bacteria; phylum Actinomycetota; class Acidimicrobiia; order Acidimicrobiales; family Ilumatobacteraceae; genus Desertimonas. Next base: position 14,495 of record CAVYYX010000022.1, read on the forward strand.
ACCTTGCCGAATTGGTCCCGTTCTGGTCGCGAATCATGGGTGAACCGCCTTGTTCGCTTCCCATTTGCTCGACCCCTTGCACGACAGGACCTCAGCGCCCAGGCGCGTGAGTTGGCGGCGACGTACCAGGAGGTCGGTGGCAGCGAGGACGCAGCGGGGCTCGCCGCCGCCGGCGAGATGATCCCGGTCTTCAAAGACGACGCTGAGACGGGGATCGAGAACGGGGAGATTCAAGCACTATTCACCCAGCGCTGGCCGACCACATCCGTCGGGAGGCCGTGAAGTTCCTCGATGAACTCGGTCCCCGGGGTCACATCTTGGCCTCGATCCGCACCACACCACCGTCAATGGTCTCATTCCGGCAGGTTCGGGGAACCGGACGCCTGGCGGAGGCAGGTGTGCGGTTATGGGTGTCACGGAACGGTTGGATCATTTCCAGCGGCGGCATGAGTGGGCCGGTGCGCCGCTGGCGGTGGTCTACAAGTTCCACGACGATCAAGGCGTGTACCTTGCCGCGCTGATCGCCTTTTACGGCTTCTTGTCGCTGTTTCCGCTGCTTCTCCTGTTCACGACGATTCTCGGATTCGTGCTGCAGAGCGACGCTGAACTGCGAAGTCGAATCCTCGACTCAACGCTGAGCCAGTTCCCCGTGATCGGGCAGCAGCTCGGCGACCCTCAGAGCGTGCGGGGCAGTGGTATCGCCCTCGTCGTCAGCGTGCTCGTCGCCGTCTACGGCGCCCTCGGTGTCGCCCACGCGATCCAGCATGCGATGAGCGTCACCTGGGCGGTTCCCCGCTGTCGCCGCCCCAATCCGTTCCATCTGCGGTTGCGCAGCCTGGTGCTGATCGCTATCGGTGGCTTGGCGACGATCATCGCCACGGTCCTGTCGGGTCTGGCCAGTAGTGCGACCGCGTTCGGCGCCGATCTTGATTGGTTGGGTGCCGCACTGATCGTTGTCGCCGCCATCGCCGTCAATACCGCGGTGTTCGTCGTCGGCTTCTGGATCTGCGTACCGATGAACCGGTCGGTGCGCAGCCTCCTTCCCGGAGCAGTAACTGCCGCCGTCTTCTGGCAGGCGTTGCAACTGGGCGGCACCGCTTATGTCGGTCGCGTCGTCGCCAACAACGACGACACCTACGGTGCCTTTGCTCTCGTGCTCGGACTGATGGCGTGGATCTTCCTCGCCTCTCTGGCAATTGTGTTCAGTGCCGAGATCGACGTCGTGCGCTTCAAGCGGCTCTACCCGCGCTCCTTGCTGACGCCGTTCACCGATGACGTCGAGCTCACCCGCGCTGACCGCCGCACGTACACGGAAATCGCGACAGCTCAGCAGTACAAGGAGTTCGAGACCGTCACCGTCAGTTTCATCGACGAGCCCAAAGACGTCGCAGATCCGCACAAGCAAGATGTCGCTGATCGAGCGTCACACAGCTGATCGGAGACGGTCGGCATCGAGGACACCACCGGGCAACGGTCGACACGACGACGTCAGACCCCCAAGCCTGTGTGGCGCGCCGCAACGTCAGAGTACAACCCAGCGATACGTGACGACGCGCCGGATCGACACCCATCTTCTCACCTGCGACGCGCCAGATCGGCATCACCGAGCGGGTCCACGGCTACCGGTTCCTCGCCGTATTCGTCACCGCAGTCATGCTGCGGCACGTCGAGCGTGGGCACAGCTACCACCGGGCGACAGAACCAGAGCGCAGACGAGGGGCGTATGTTCGGATCCACCACTCGGCGAACTCCGCGACGGTGGTCGATCCACCGAAGCGCCTAGAGCGGGGCGACGGCTTCGTCCCGATCAGCGAGTGCTTCGTCTCTTCGGCCGACCACAGCGTCACGGGTCGGTGCCGACACAGCGTGCTGGCGCCCCGACGCCGGGTCCCGATATGTCGCTCGCCAGTGCGCCCGTCGGATGCGGACGCGGCCGTCGGGCAGAGTGGTTTGTCGCTCTGGGACGTGGAACACGGTGCCAGCCCGGTTGCCGGCCTTGTTGAGACGATGTACGTGCCGTCCTCGCGACGTACTCGTTTGCCCGTCGGCTTGCGTGGCACTCCGGACCTGCTCGCCGTGTTCCGAGACGTGGTAGCCGTGTCGAGGACAGTAACGAGAACAGTAACGCTCCAGGAACGTCAACCAACGCTGGCGAGCGTCAGTGGGATTTACCAGCGCTTTCGTGGACAGTGGCAAACCTCGACAAACAACGAAGAACCTGATGGCGGAAGGAGTGGGATTTGAACCCACGGAGGCCCGAAGACCTCAACGGCTTTCGAGGCCGTCCCATTCGTCCGCTCTGGCATCCTTCCGTCGAGCGAGGCTAGCGGCGGGCGGCGAAGAACTCGACGAGGAGGGCGGCGCAGCGGTCGGCTTCGACGCCGCCGACGATGGGCAGGCGGTGATTGAGGCGGGGGTCGGCGACGAGGTTCATCAGCGAACCGGTGGCTCCGGCCTTCGGGTCGGCGGCGCCGTAAACGAGTCGCTGCATGCGAGCGTTGACGAGCGCCCCGGCGCACATCGGACACGGTTCGAGGGTGACGACCAACGTGCAGTCGTCGAGGCGCCAGTTGCCGACAACCCGGGCGGCGTCGCGGATGGCGAGGATCTCTGCGTGGGCCGTTGGGTCGCCGGTGAGCTGGCGCTCGTTGCAGCGGGCGGAGATGACCTCGCCGGCGCGTACGACGACGGCGCCGACCGGAACGTCACCGTGGTCGATCGCCAGGCGCGCCTGCTCGATCGCCACCTCCATCGACGGACTCCAGTCGGGCTGCTCCATCGCCACCATCGCCGACCAGCGTACGAATCGCCGTGCCGTTGCGGCGGCGCAGCTGGGAGACGGCGATCCCCGCCGAGACGATGACGAGACCGAGCCACTGCACCGGGGTCGGCGCCTCGTCGAGGAAGATCCAGCCGAGCAGGGCGATCTGCAGCATCATCGTGTTGTTGATCACCGCCGACTCGCCGGCGTCGAGGTGACGCAGCGACAGGTTCCAGAGCGTGAAGGCGAAGGCCGTGTTGACGACGGCCAACCACGCGATGATCAGCACGGCTCGCATCGACAGTGACACGAAACCGTCGACCGCCAACCCGGTGCCGAGCAGGAGCACGGCGCCGACCGACATCGAGACGGTGGTCGTGACGAGTGGCGACGTGTGGGCGGCGCGGTTGACCGAGCGGCCCATCAAGCTGGCGGCGGCGTTGGCGCCGAGGGCGATCACCGCCGCCGTGATCCCGATCGCCGTCGCTCCGAGGTCACCGCTGAGGTACGCCGCCGCGCCGATCGGGACGAGCACGGCACCGACAAGCAGGTTGCCCGACGGCGACTCACCGAGCAGACGGCCCGACGCCGCGGCGACGAGCAGAGGGGTCAGCGACAGCAGCAAGCTCGTCGTCGCCACGGGTTGTGCTTCGACAGCGACGAAGACCGCGCCCTGGTTGACGGCGTAGAACACAACGCCGAGCGCGGCGAGCTTGCGCAGCCCTCGGCCGGTGATCGAGCGCACTTCGGTGCGGGTCGCCGGTCGGGCAGCGGTCGCGAGGCCGAGAACGACCGCAGCCGTGACGTAGCGCAACCCGGCGAACGTCAGCGGCGGCAGCTCCTCGTCGTCCATGCCGAAGCGCATGATCACCCACGACGAGCTCCACAGCAGCGTGACGAGCAGGGCGGCGAGGACCGCTCGTCGGTGGTGATCGGTGTTCGTCATCGGCTCGGCGCGCCGGCAGTCTCGGCCGGTTGCTGGCGGAGGGAGTGGGATTCGAACCCACGGTGGGTTGCCCCACACACGCTTTCCAAGCGTGCCGATTCGGCCGCTCTCGCATCCCTCCTGGATGGTTGCCCGGGGTGCCGACTCGTCGGCTGACTTCCGGGTGGACGAAGGGTAGCGGCGGGCTAGCGTGACGGGCGCCCGCTCTCGCCGGTTACCCGGTGGGCAGCGAGGTGACGGTCGGGTCCTGTGCAACGGGTGCCCGCGAACCAGGTCAGGACCGGGAGGTAGCAGCCTTCAGCGGTACCACCTGTGTGCCGCAGATCACCTGGCCGTCGCCTCGGTGCCCGCCGGGTCACTCGTTGCCGAAGCGCCAGCGCGTCGCCCGAGCGGCGAACTCGTCTTCCCGCTCGATGATCGCCAAGGCGCGGGACGGGACGACCTCGAACAGGAGGTTCTGGCGAATGAACTCGGCGCTCAGCTCCGGCGCCAACGCGGTGTACTTCGCCAGGTAGCGAGCGATCCAGACGTCCTGCCGCTCGCCCTCGACCGGTGCTGCCCGGCCCTCGATGGACAGCGCCTCGACCGTGTCTTCGGTCGTGACCACGACGTTCGAGTTGGCGGCGAGGTTCGAGGCCTTGCGCGATCGAGGCCCGCACGAGAAGGCGAACTGCAGGTCGCCGTCGTCCCACACCCCCCACACCGGCATGGCGTGCGGTGCGCCCGCACTCGAGACGGTGACGAGCCAGAAGTTGCGTCCCGCCGCCAGTCGCTCGGCCGCCCACGTCCACGGCAATGGCTGCCAATCGGCAGTCTCGACCCCGTAACCGGGCATGTGCGGACGTTCTCCAATGGGGCCAGTCATCGCCGTCGACCGTACCGCGCACCGCCGATTGGGCGGGCCGCCGATTGTGCGACGATGCCCGGCGATGACCGACGACGTCTACACCCACGGCCACCACGAATCCGTCCTGCGCAGCCACCGCTGGCGGACCGCCGAGAACTCGGCGGCCTACCTCCTCCCGCACCTCGCGGCCGGAGATCATCTGCTCGACGTCGGCTGCGGGCCGGGCACGATCACCCTCGACCTCGCGTCGCGAGTTTCGCCAGGGTCGGTGATCGGCATCGACACGGCCGACGATGTTGTCGCCGAGGCAGCGCAGGCGGCCGACGCGGCGGGATGCGCCAATGTGTCGTTCGCCCGCGGCGACGCCTACGGCATCGACGCCGGCGACGGGGCGTTCGACGTCGTTCACGCCCACCAGGTCCTGCAGCACCTCGGCGACCCGATCGCCGCCCTCACCGAGATGCGCCGGGTCCTGCGTCCTGGCGGCTTGCTCGCCGTGCGCGACAGTGACTACGGCGCCTTCGTGTGGTCACCCGACGACCACCGTCTCGACCGCTGGAGGCAGCTGTACCACCGGGTCACCGAACGGAACGGGGCGCAGGCCGACGCCGGCCGCTGGTTGCCAACCTGGGTGGCGGCCGGCGGATTCAGCGAGGCTCAGGTGTCCAGTTCGACCTGGACGTTCGCCGATCCCGCCGACCGTGATTGGTGGGGGCGACTGTGGGCGGACCGTGTCCGTCAGTCGTCGTTCGCCACGCAAGCCAAGGAGTACGGGTTCAGCGATGAGGCCGAACTCGACGACATCGCCGAGGCGTTCGAGGCCTGGGTCGATGAACCGAACGCCGTGTTCGTCGTCGTCCACGTCGAAGTGCTCGCCCGCGCCCCGGGCTGACGCAGACCGCCCCGTCGCTGACCCGTCTGGGGAGATTCTGTGTCAGGTCCCGCTACGAATCTTCCCCAGAACCCCGATTGACCGAAATCTTCCCCAGAGGTGCGGTCAGTCGTCGGCGTCGGCGTCTGCGTCGGGGTCGTCGAACAGCGCACCCGCCGAGCGCAGCTCGCGGACGTCCACGTCGTCGCCGTTGCCCATCACGCCTGAGTAGATGCACCGGGTGTCGTCGAACGGCGTGGTGTCCCGTTCGGCTTCGGCGTCAGTCAGCTCGTCGCCGTCCGACAGGAGGCGCTCGTCGTCCTGCTCGGTCACGAGCGCCTCGTCGTGGTCGACGACACCCTCGTAGTCGTCGAGCTCGTCCGTGCTCATCAGCACCAACCGTAGTTCTGTGCGAGCGGGCCGTCATCAGGCAGCGACTCACGACCGTCGCGACGCCAGCGACACCGCCTTGCCAACGAGCTCGGGAGCCTGCAGCCGCTCGGCCATCGCCGGGAAATCGTCGGTTGGTCCGGTCCAGCGCCAGGCGTCGACGGTGCCGACGTCGAGGTCGGTCACGAGTGTGGCGAGCAGCCGGAAGAGCACGGCGAGTTCGAGGTTGTCCTGCAGCGTGGTGGCCAATTTTGCTGCACCGCGCAGCCCGGCGACGTCCCACTGACCGGCGGCGGCGGGGATCTCCTCGAGACGGCGGTACCGGGCGAGCACCGCGGCAGCGCTGCGCGCGCCCCATCCCGGCAGGCCGGGGAAGCCGTCGCTGGAGTCGCCGACGAGACCGAGGTAGTCGGGGATCGAGGCCGGCTCGACACCGAACTTGGCGACGACGCCGTCGTGATCGATCAACTCGCGCTTGCGGCGGTCGAACTGGACGACGCGGCGCCCGCGCACACATTGGCCGAGGTCCTTGTCGGGCGTGAGGATCAGCGCCTGCTCGACGGCGTCATCGGCATCGGCGAGCTGGGCGGCGGCGCCGAGGGCGTCGTCCGCCTCGTGCTCGACCATCGCCCAGACCGTGACGCCCATCGCCTCCAGCGCCTCCTCGACGAGCGAGAGCTGACCGAGCAACTCGGGCGGCATCCCGGCGCTCGACTTGTAGCCGGGCCATAGATCGTTGCGGAAGCTCTCGATCACGTGGTCGCTGGCGACTCCGACGTGCGTCGCCCCCTCGTCGAACAGGGCCAGCGTCGACCGGAGCACGCCGATCGTCGCCGCGTTCTCCCGCGGATCGTCGCGCATCATCCGCCCGAAGTGCTGGCGGAACAGTTCGTACGTTCCGTCGACCAGGTGAACACGCACGGCGAAGAACCTAGGCGGTCGTCGTGGTCGTGGTTGCGGCCGTCGTCGTCGGCGCGACAGTCGTTGGTGCTGCGGTGGTGGGTGCGGCGATCGTCGCCGCGGCGGTCGTCGCCGCGGCGGTCGTCGGCGCCACGCTGTCGCCGGGGACCGTCTCCAACGTCGCGTTGATCTCGGCGATGCGGTCCCACACCGCGTCGTCCTCGTAGCTGAAGGCGAACAGCGAAACACCGAGCCAGCCGTTGTCGACGGACATCTGCATGCGCTGCTGGGCGCCGTCGGCGTCGAGGTAGTGGACCTCGCGGGTCTGCGTGCACACCGGGTCGTCCTCGGGGAAGGCGACCTGATAGGTGAACGACCACTCGCCGGTGTCCTCGTTGTAGATCGGCTCGGCGTCGCGACGTTCGATGAGATCCTCGATGGCGTTGAGCCGTGGCTCCTGGCGCCCCGGGGTGCCCTCCGGGCACTCGCCGCTCGTGGCGATCACCCAGTTGCGCCCGTACAGGGGGATGCCGAGGACGAGCTTGTCGGGGCCGCCGGCGGCCTCGGTCGATCCGGCGATCAGTTCCTCAACCCACGGCAGCGGCGCGATCGGGCCCGGGTCGGCCACCGAGTAGTCGTAGGCCATCACCCGGATGGCGTCGACGTGGGGAGCGATCGAGGCGTAGTCGTAGACCCAGTAACCACTGTCCTCGGTCTGCCCGTCGTCGTACACGGGAGGGACGCTGACCGTGAGCAGCCGCCCGTCGGCGTGCAGGCGGGCGGAGAGCTCCTCGATGAACGTCACCCACACCGGGCGGGTGGTCGCCCAGGTGTCGCGCCCGTCGTTGAACGCGAAGTTCTCGTAGTTGATGTCGATCCCCTGGAAGTCGTTGTCGGCGGCGAAATCGACGATCGCATCGATGTGCGCCGCCCACGACTCCGGATCGGCAAGCAGGGCGGCCATCACGTCGGGTGCCGTGCGGTCGTAGAGCGAGCCGACGAGCGGGATGCCCCGGGTGCGCGCCTTGGCGACGAACTCGTCGGTCTCCTCCGCCGGGGTGTTGGCGTAGGGCTGGATCGACGAGACGCCCGTGACCTCGTACCAGAACGGTGAGATCTGGTGGAACATGTTGGCTCGCGGCTCGAGGTCGGCGAGGGCGTTCTCGATGTTCCAGGGCGGCACCCAGGCATGGACGTTGAAGGGACCCGGCTCGTGCGACGGCTCGGTGTCACGAAGGGCGAACCACCAGACGCCGCCGGCGACGAGGAGCAGGGCGGCCACGGCGGCCAGCGCCCCGAGCAACCGTCGACGGCCGAGCGGCGGCCGTGACACCCGGCGGTGGGCGGCGGGCGCTCCGCCGCCGTCGTCGTCGCCGGGCGACGGGCGACGCGGCGGGGGCGGCGTCTGCTCGACGTACTCGCCGAGCAGTTCCGGCGTGACGCCCTGGAGCGTCGACAGCACGACACGGTGTGGCACCTCGGGGATCGGGAGCAGGTTGCGCACGGCGACCACGACACAGCCGGCCGCCTCGGCGGACGCCACACCGGTCGGCGAGTCCTCGATCGCCACGCTGGCGAGCGGGTCCACGCCGAGCTCCTCGGCGGCCCGGCGGTAGGGCTCGGGGTGCGGCTTGCCGTTCATCACTATGTCGCCGGTGATCACCGTCTGGAACGATCCTGGTGGAAGCTGCTGGAGGACCTCGTCGACGAGCGGCTTCCACGACATCGTCACGAGGCCGCAGGGGACGCCGCGCAACTTGAGGGCGGCGAGCAGCTCGCGGGCGCCCGGTCGCCACGGGATCCGCTCACGCAGCTGGGTGGCGACGGCGTCGGAGAGCTGGTCGACGATCTCGTGGGGGCGCAGCTGCACACCGCCACGAGTGCGCAGAACCTCGGCGGAGACCATCAGATCGGAGCCGACGATCGAGAGGGCGTCCTCGTCGGTCCACTGTCCGCCGTATCGGGCGACGAGCTCTTGCTCGCAGCGGATCCAGTACGGCTCGGTGTCGATCAGCGTGCCGTCCAGGTCCCACAGCGACGGCCGCGGGTACAGAGGTCAACTGGGTACCCGCCGGCAACTGCAAGCGACCGAGCGCCAGCGAGGGAGCGGCAACAACCGGCCTGCGTGGCCGGGGAACGCAATGACGTTCACGTGGATTCTTGGACGAGCTCGATCAGTGTCCCGAAGCTGCCCTTGGGATGGATGAACGCGACGGTCGTGCCCCGGCTGCCCGGCCGCGGGGCGGCGTCGATCGGGGTCGCCCCGGCAGACTTCATCGACTCCAGCGCTGCCGCGCAGTCGTCGACGCGGTAGCCGACGTGGTGGATGCCCTCACCACGCTTGTCGATCGCCTTGGCGACCGGGGAGTCGTCGCGGATCGGGGTGAGCAGTTGGACGTAGCTGTCGGCGACTTTCAGGAGCGCCTCCTCGACGCCGTCCGACTCGACGATCTCTCGGTGATCGACCGTCGCCCCGAACGCTTTGGCATAGAACTCGATGGCCGCTTCCAGGTCACGCACGGCGATGGCGACGTGGTCGATCTCGGTCAGCAGCATGCCGGCCAGTCTCGCACGCCTCCCGTCGAATCGGCCCGCACCCGAGTGCTGAAGCGCATCCGAGTGCGGCAGGACCCCGTCGGGACCTCCGGAAATCAGGTGACCTCCCGCACCCGGCTCAGCTGAGGCGGCGGAACAGGGTGATCTTGTCCTCGCCGATGCGTTGGCGCTTGTCGGGGTCGTCGATGCCGAGTCCCTCGCGCCGGGCCAGGCAGAGCACGCCGATCTTGCCCTCGTGCTCGTTGCGATGCACGGCCCGGGCGGCCGCTCCGACATCGGTCAACGGATGGACCGCCGACAGGAGGGGCTGGATGCGCCCTTCGTCGATCAATCGGTTGGCGGCCCAGGCTTCGGCGTAGTTGGCGAAGTGACTGGAGATCAGCCGCTTCAGCTTCATCCAGAAGTGCCGGTTGTCGAACTCCACCATGTAGCCCGACGTCGCCGCGCACGTGACGACCGTGCCGCCGCGCTTGCAGGCGAAGATCGATGCTCCCATCGTTTGGCGGCCGGGGTGCTCGAACACGATGTCGGGATCGTCGCCGACCAGGTCGCGCACCCGCTTGCCGAAGCGCCGCCACTCGCCCTCGTCCTGGGTGTGCTCGTCGCGCCAGAACCGGTAGTCCTCGGCCGTCCGGTCGATCACCGCCTCGACCCCGAGCTCATTCAACAGTTGCGCTTTGGCGGGCGACGAGACCACTCCCACTGGGGTGCCGCCGCCGTTGAGGACGTACTGCACGGCGTAGCCACCGATCCCGCCCGTGGCTCCCCAGACGAGGACGGCGTCACCCTGCTTCATCCGGGCGCCGTTCTCGCCGACGAGCATGCGGTAGCTCGTCGAGTTGCACAGGGCATTGACGGCGGCCTCCTCCCAACTGAGGTGCGTCGGCTTGGGCATCAGCTGGTTGGCCTTGACGATGGTCAGGTCGGCGAGCCCGCCGAAGTTCGTCTCGAAGCCCCAGATCCGCTGGTTGGCAGCCAGCATCGAGTCGTCGTGGCTGCTCGGGTCCTGATCGTCGACGACGTTGCAATGGATCGTGACGCGGTCGCCCGGCCGCCAGTTGCGCACCGCCGACCCGACGCGCAGCACGACGCCCGAGGCGTCGGAACCGACGACGTGGTAGTCGTGGGCGTGGCGGGCACCCCATTCGCTCTCCTTGCCGAGGCGGTCGAGGAAGCCAAAGGTCGGCAGCGGCTCGAAGATCGACGTCCACACCGTGTTGAAGTTGATGCTCGACGCCATCACGGCGACGTAGGCCTCGTCCGGTGCCAGCGCCGGGGTCGGGACATCGCCGATGCGCAGGCTCTTGGCAGGGTCCTTGTCCCTCGATGCGAGGCCCTCGAACATTCCGACGTCGGCCCGTTGCACGAACGCCGCGCGGTAGTGCTCAGGAATCGGCAGGTTGGCGATGTCCTCACCCTCGGCGCCCGCCTCGATGGCCTCGAGGATCTGCTCCATCCGACGATGTTACCGACGGGTAGGTTGCGGTGGGAACGCCGGGGAGCGCAATCACGTCGTCTTGACGATGACCACCGTGCACGGGGCGTTGTGGGCGACCGTGTTGGGGACGCTGCCGAGGAGGAATCGCTTCGCCCCGCGCATCCCCTTGTTGCCGACGACCACGGCGTCGGCGTCGACCTCGCCGGCGATCGTGACGATCGCGTCGCCGGGGTCGCCCTCGACGGCGTGAGTCTCCACCGTGAGCCCCTTGCTGCGGGCGACCGCCGCGGCGTTGTCGAGGATCGCGTCGATCTTCGTGCGGTTGTCGATGTACCAATGCTCGGCCTGCGTGCCGACCTTCACGGCAGCGCCGCTCGATCGGAAGGCGCTGACGATGTGGATCGTGGCGCCCTGCACCGTGGCGAGGTCGATGGCGTGCTGAAGCGCCGTCTTGGCGGTGTCCGAACCGTCCGTCCCGACGACGATGTTCGAGTACATGGGTTCCTCCCGAGAGATCCGTGGTCGGTCGATCGTAGGCCGCGGGTACCGTGCCGGTATGCCAGGTTCGTACCTCGTCGCCGGCGCCCGCACGCCGATCGGCAAGCTGTCCGGCGCCCTCTCGACGATGTCCGCCGTCGACCTCGGCGCCGTCGCCTTCACCGCCGCCCTCGATCGGGCAGCAGTCGATCCCGCCGACGTCGACCACGTCGTCGTCGGCCAGGTGCTGATGGCGGGACAGGGCCAGGTCCCGTCGCGGCAGGCGGCCGTCAAGGCGGGGATCCCGATGCGCGTCCCCGCAGTCAACGTCAACAAGGTGTGTCTCTCGGGGCTCAATGCCATCTACCTCGCCGACCAGATGATCGCTGCCGGCGAGGCCGACATCGTCGTGGCCGCCGGCATCGAGTCGATGACCAACGCCCCGTACCTCGCCGAGGGGGCGCGCACCGGCTTCCGCTACGGCAACACCGAACTGCGCGACTCGATCATCGCCGATGGCCTGTGGTGCGCGTTCGACGCCTGCCTGATGGGCCTCGGCACCGAGCGCTACACGGCTGGGTCGATCGGTCGCGAGGACCAGGACGCCTTTGCCGCCCTGTCGCACGAGCGGGCAGCGGCGGCGATCAAAGAGGGTCGCCTCGCCGACGAGATCGTCGCGGTGGCGATGCCGGCCCGCCGCGGTGATCCGGTGATCGTCGAGCACGACGAGGGCGTCCGTCCGGAAACCACCGTCGAGAGTCTCGGCGGGCTGCGCCCGGCGTTCGACCCCGAAGGAACCGTCACCGCCGGCAACGCCAGCCAGCTCTCCGATGGGGCCAGCGCGATCGTCGTGATGTCGAAGATGGCGGCCGAGCGTCGCGGGGTCACGCCGCTCGGGGAGTTCGTGTCCTACGGGATGGTTGCCGGCCCCGACTCGGCGTCCCTGCTGCACCAGCCGAGCGCGGCGATCGATGCAGCGCTGAAGCGTGTCGGGATGGCGACCGCCGACGTCGATCTGTTCGAGATCAACGAGGCCTTCGCCGCCGTCGGTCTGGCATCGATGGAGGACCTCGGCGTGTCGGCCGACGTGGTCAACGTCAACGGCGGGGCGATCGCCCTCGGGCACCCGATCGGGATGAGCGGTAACCGTCTCGCCCTGACGCTGCTCCACGAGCTGCGCCGGCGGGGCGGGGGCACCGGCGCAGCTGCGCTGTGTGGCGGGGGTGGCCAAGGCGACGCCCTCGTCGTCCGCACCGTCCCCTGATCGCCCTCCCCGAGTGTTCGCGCCGACCGGAGTGTTTCCGGACGGAACGTGCCGGGTGACCGGAACCACTCGGGTGCGGTATCGCACTTGTCGCCAACTGCAACACGCGCGGCGGGGCGATCACGTGCTTGTTAGAAACGCGCTGTGCTGATTCTGCTCCCGCCGTCGGACACCAAGGCGCTGGTCACCCACGGCCAGCCGCTCGACCCGGCCGCACTCTCGTTCCCGTCGCTGGCGCCCACCCGTGCAGCCGTGCTCGACGCGGTCATCGAGATCAGCGCCGACGAGGACGCCACGCGGCGCCTCGGCGAACGGGCGAGCATGGCTGAGGTCGTCCGCCGCAATGTCGACCTCTTCGACGCGCCCGCCGCGGCGGTGGAGAACGTGTACTCCGGGGTCCTCTATGCCGCCATCGGGCTGGACGCCCTCGATCCAGCAGCACGGCGGCGGGCTCGGGCGTGGATCGTGGTGATCTCGGCGCTGTGGGGAGCCGTGCGGTTTGGTGACCGAATCCCGCCGTACCGGCTCGACATGTGCGCCCGACTCCCCGGTCTCGGACACCTCACCGACGTCTGGCGGGAACCGCTCGACGACGTGCTCCCGGCACTGGCCGGCTCGGGGCTGCTCGTCGACTGCCGCTCTGCCGGGTACGCCACCGCGTGGAGACCGCGCGGCGCGCTCGCCGAGCAAACCGTGATCGTCAAGGTGCTGGGTGACGAGTCCGGCGCCCGCCGCGCCTCGGGTCACGCCGCCAAGCGGGCTCGTGGGTTGCTCGTCCGCCGCATCCTCACCGATGCGATCGACGCGCCTGCGCCCGGACGGCTTGGCCGAGGCCCTGGGGGAGCACTTCGACGTCGATCTGCGCCGGCCACCTCGACCGGGCCGCCCGTGGGAGCTGCGCGTGGTCGGCCCGAGTGCCTGAACGGCTTGTCTCGTCAGGCGCACCCTGACATCGAGAGCAGCTCGGCGGGAAGGTCGGCGGACATCACCACGTCCGTGCCATTCCAAGTGAACGTCACCGTCGCCGATCCAGAGGGAGCTGCGTTGGTGTCGCCTGGGAGCGGCCAGCGGTACTCGACCGTCACCGAGTTGCCCGTCGCGTCGGTGACGGACGTGAACCCGAACGCACACTCCGTCGCCGTGCCGATGTACGCGCCACGATGGAACAGCATGAGTTGTTGCGGCGATGAGCCGGTGCCGCCCTCGGTGTCGACGAGGGCGTAGCTGAGGTCGGCGCACGGGTCGTAGTTGCTGTCACCGAGATACGTCCACGAAGCTCCGCTCAGCTGCTGTGCTGGCGGTACCGCGGCGAGGTTCTCAGCGATCGCCGGCGCTTGGGGGTCGACGCCGCAGGCCACCGTCGTTGTCGGTGCACTGGCGGGCGCCGGGATGACGACCGACATCGTGTAGGTCGACGGGGCGCCGTCCTCGGAGAACACGGCGACGCACTGGTCGCCGCTGCGGGTCAGCGGGTAGCCGTTCGGGCCTTCGGCGATCGCGGCACCGTTCGGATCAAGGATCTCCACGTCGGCGTTCTCCTCGACGGAGTCGAGGTCGATCGTCATCGTCTGCCCGGCGGCTGCCCACAGCACGTAGCTGCCACGGTCGTCGCCCGCCAGGCTGCCCTCGACGGTCCCTCGGTCGGCGCCCGGCTCGAACTCGATGCGTTGCGCGTCGGGACAGGCGGGATTGCCGGACACGGCCGCCTCAGGGATGCTGAACGAGACCGTGTAGTCGTTCGTCTCGCCGGTGTTGCCGATCTCGACGACGTAGTCGCCGCTGGCCGGTAGGGCGGCCGATGCCGTCGTGTGGCCGGAGCCGACGACGTCGCCGCCGGGGCCGAAGATCGTGGTCAGGGCGGCGAACTGCTCCGGCCCGACGGCGACGTTCAGCGTCTGGCCGGCTGCGGCATTGAGCACGTAGCGGGCGGTGGCACCGGGCTCGACGCTGCCACTCGCCGTGGCGTTGTCGGTGCCGGGTTCGAATTGGACCCGCTGGGCGTCACCTGGTGCCGGACTCGGGGCGGCCGGAATCGTCACCGTGAACGAGTACGACGTCGCCTCGCTGCGACGCGGGCCGATCGTGATCAGGTAGTCACCGGTGGCCGGCAGGCTGAAGGCGATCGAATCGCCCGGCCCGCCCGGGAGCGGTGAGCCGTCGGGGGCGACGACGGCGACCCCGAGCCCGCCGAACGAACCGGTGAGGGTCATCGTCTGTCCAGCCGCGGCTGCCAGCACGAAGCGGTCGTCAGCGCCGGGATCGAAGGTCCCGCTGACCGTGGCGTTGTCGGCGCCAGCGGCGAACTCGATTCGTTCGGTGGCGCCCGGACCCGGGTCGGCGGGATGAGCGGTGGTGGCGGCAGCCGCGTCGGCGCCGAACAGCGAAGCGGCGGGGATCACGGCGAGTGCGGCGGCGAACACGAGCAGCCGCCCGGTGGTGGTGGGAGGTGTCATGACTGCTGAAACGCTACGCGTGCCGGCGTGCGCGTGACACGCGGGCGTTGTGACACCACCTCGTCATGATGGCGGTGATGACCAAGACGGCGACGATCTTCACGTGCATCGAGTGCGGCGCGTCACATGCCAAGTGGACCGGTCAATGCACGTCCTGCGCGGCATGGAACACGATCCTCGAGGAGACCGTCGGGCCCTCCGACACCAACTCGGCGGCGCCACCTTCGCCGGCTCCCACGATTCGTCTCGTCGACGTCGACGCCAGCGTCGGACGGGCGCGATCGACGGCCATCGACGAACTCGATCGCGTGCTCGGCGGCGGACTCGTCGCCGGGTCGGTCACGCTGCTCGGTGGCGAGCCCGGCATCGGCAAGAGCACGTTGGTGCTCCAGCTGCTCTCGGCGTGGGATGGCCCGACGCTCTACGTGAGCGCAGAGGAGAGCCCCGAGCAGGTCAAGAGCAGGGCTCAACGACTGGGCTGCCCGTCCTCAGGCGGCTGGATCGCTGCCGAGACCTCGTTGCGCGGCGTCGTCGCGGCCATCGAGCAGGTCCGGCCGGAACTGGTGGTCGTCGACAGCATCCAGACGATCGCCGACGAACGCGTGTCGTCGTCGCCAGGCTCGCCCACCCAGGTACGCACGTGCGCCCAGCAGCTCGTCGTCGAGGCCAAGCGCCGGGGCGTCGCCGTGGTGCTCGTCGGGCACGTCACCAAGGATGGATCGTTGGCCGGGCCGCGCCAGCTCGAACATGCCGTCGACACGGTGCTGTCGTTCGACGGCGATCGTCACCACGCCCTGCGCCTGTTGCGTGCCGCCAAGCACCGCTTCGGGCCGACCAGCGAGCTCGGCCTGTTCGAGATGACCGATGGGCGGCCTCGTCGGGGTGCCCGACCCGTCGCACCTGTTCCTCGCCGATCGCCGACGCGGGGTTGCCGGCTCTGTCATCGTGCCGGCGATGGCCGGTCAGCGACCGCTGCTCGTCGAGGTCCAGGCGCTCACCGTGCCGGTGCCCCAAGGTGCCCAGGGACGCCGCAACGCCAACGGGCTCGAGGCCGGCCGTCTGGCGATGCTTCTCGCCGTCATCGAGCGGCGCGCCGGCGTCGCCGTCACCAGCAACGACGTGTACGTCTCCACCGTCGGTGGGGCGCGATTGTCCGAACCAGGCAGCGACCTCGGCGTGGCGATGGCCGTGATCGGCGCGGTCCACGACGCCCCGATCGGACGGGACGTCGTCGTACTCGGCGAGCTCGGCCTCGGTGGCGAGATCCGCCAGGTCGCCCAGACGCCGCGGCGACTCGCCGAGGCGGCGCGGCTCGGCTATCGCCGGGCGATCGTCCCGAGCCGGGCGCCGACGGTCCCCGGCATCGACAACCTGCCGGTCGACACGCTGGCCGACGCCGTGATCGCCGCCCACGGACCGTCGGCCAAGGATGGTCCGTAGACTCCGACCATGCCGGTCCGCCATCGCAGCATCAGCGACGAGCTGCGCGAGGCGCTGGCGAAAGTGGCGCCGGGCACGCCCTTGCGGGCCGGGATCGAGCGCATCGTGCGCGCCAAGGGCGGCGCACTCGTCGTCGTCGACGACGACCCTGAGGTGCTTGCCATCTGCAGCGGCGGCTTCCTCGTCGACGCTCCGTTCAGTCCGCAGCGGTTGTCCGAGCTGGCCAAGATGGACGGGGCGATCATCCTGTCCGCCGACTGCGACCGGATTGCCAGGGCCAACGTGCACCTCGTGCCCGATCCGACCGTGCCGACGAGCGAGACGGGCACGCGCCACCGCACGGCCGAGCGCGTCGCCAGGTCGCTGAAGGTGCCGGTCGTCTCGGCGAGCGAGGAGATGGGGGTGATCAACCTCTACGCCGGGGGCTCGAAGCATCAGCTGCAGGACGTCAGCCGCCTGCTCGACCGGGCGAATCAGGCGCTGCAGACGCTCGAGCGTTACAAGGTCCGCCTCGAGGACGCCATGCTCAGCCTCACGTCGGCGGAGCTGGAGGACGCCGTCTCGCTGCGCGACGTCGCCGCAGTCCTCCAGCGCGGCGAGATGGTGCTGCGCATCGCCACCGAGATCGAGACGATGATCGTCGAGCTCGGCGTTGAAGCCCGCTTGCTGCGCCTGCAGCTCGACGAGATGTACGGCGACATCGAGGACGAACTCAACCTCGTGATCACCGATTACATCCCGACCGGTCGGACGGTCAGCGCGACGCTCGCCGAGATGGCCGCCCTGTCCGACGACGAAGTCCTCGACCTGCGCATCGCTGCCCGGGCCTTGCACCGCGAAGACGGCGCCAACGACCTCGACCAGGAGGTTGCCCCCCGGGGAGTTCGCCTGCTCAACCGGGTCAAGTTGTCTGACGACTCGGCGTCGCGGATCGTCGAGCACTTCGGCGGTCTCGCCCGCCTGCAGCGGGCCACCGTGCCGGACCTCATGGAGGTCGACGGCGTCGACGACGTCACCGCCGCGTCGATCAGAGAGACCCTCCAACGGGTCACCGAGGAAGCCATCCTCGACCAGTACTCATAGTTTCGATCGGAAAGGGGGACCTTTCCGATCGAGCTCGAAGCACCGGCCTGCGGCCGGACCGAGCATCTCCGCTGGTCGACCGGCAGAGCCGGATCGACCAGCACTGGGGGCTCCGGCCCAAGGGCCTCTGCCCCCAAACCCCCGCCGTGACTTCTCAAGAGAGGCGATGGACGGGGCGGCTGCGGCGGCGGTTGCGGGCCCGCAGCACCATCACGAGGAGGGCGATCCCGACGACGAGCCAGGCGATGAGCAGCACCAGCGCGGCGGTGCCGAGTGGCCCGGCCCACCCGCTCCCGCCGCCTTCTCGTAGCACGGATCGCGTCGCCAGGTCTTGTACCGAACCGTCGAGCGGTGCCGACCACGTGAGGGCCCCGTCGATCCGGTCGCCGGTGGTCTCGGTGATCTCGCCCGGCAGGCGCACGGACAGCCCGACCGACATCGACTCGGCCGGGCTGGCGCCGGATTCCGTGAGCTGGGCGCCGAACGGTGTGCCACCGGTCGACGTCAGCAGGGCCTGGTCGCCGAAGGCATCCCACGTGCCGCCCGGCAGCGACAGCGTTCCGGACATCGCGACGGTCACCTCGTCCTCGGTGGCCAGGTACTCGAAGGCAACGTTGCCGAACGGCGGGCCGAGGCTGTTGAGCAGGTTGGCGGCCTCCTGCACGGTGGTGAACGGGTGGCGCAGCGTGACCGTCAGTCCGCCGTCGTCGGTCGCCGCCGGCCCTTCGACGACCCAGCCGACCGCCGCTGCGTCGTCGAGGACGAGGCTGCCGGCGAGGCCCGGCACTCGGTCGACGACGTCCTTGTCGACCACCCCCGTGACGACGACCTCACCCGTCCCGTCGGCGTTGACCGTCGTGTCGACGGCAACGTCGAGCCGGCAGGCGGCGAGGATGATGACGAGGCCGACGAGGCCCAACAACCGCGACAAACGGTCGACCCGTCAGTCTGCTTGGGCGGTGCTGTCGCTCGCTGGCTCCTCCGCCGGTCCGCCGGCGGTGAGCTCGGGTGCTGTCGAAGTCGTCGCCAGCTCGACCGACGCCGGCGGCACGAAGCCTTCGACGGCGGTGAAGGTCAACCGCTGCGCGCCGTCCTTGTCGGGGTCGGGCTCGGTGTCGACGACGATGATCTGGCCGGCGGAGAACTCCTTGTAGAGCAGCTTCTCCGACAACGGATCCTCGACGGTCCGCTGAATCGCCCGGCGCAGCGGTCGTGCACCGAGCTGCGGGTCGTAGCCGTTCTTGGCGAGGAACACCTTGGCATTGTGGGTGAGCTCGATGCCCAGACCCTGGCTCTCCAGCTGGGTGGCCAGGCGCTTGGTCATCGTGTCGACCATCTGGATCACGGCGTCGAGGTCGTGCTCGTGGAACACGATGACCTCGTCGATGCGGTTGAGGAACTCCGGCTTGAAATGCTGCTTGAGCGCATCCATCACCTTCTCCTTCATCCGCTCGTAGCTCATCGCCGAATCAGCGGTGGTGAAGCCGATGTTGGCCTTGCGCAGATCGCCGGTGCCGAGGTTCGACGTCATGATCAGCACGGTGTTGCGGAAGTCGACCGAGCGGCCCTGGCTGTCGGTGAGCCGGCCCTCCTCGAGGATCTGCAACAGCGTGTTGAACACGTCGGGGTGGGCCTTTTCGATCTCGTCGAAGAGCACCACCGAGAACGGCTTGCGGCGCACGGCCTCGGTGAGCTGGCCGCCCTCCTCGTAACCCACGTACCCGGGAGGCGAGCCGACGAGGCGGCTGACCGTGTGCTTCTCCATGTACTCGGACATGTCGAGCGTGATCAGCGCGTTGTCGTCGCCGAACAGGAACTCGGCGAGCGTCTTGGCCAGTTCGGTCTTGCCGACGCCCGTCGGGCCGAGGAAGATGAACGAGCCGCTCGGCCGCTTGGGATCCTTGAGCCCGGCCCGGGTACGGCGGATCGACTGCGACACCGAGGCCACGGCGCTCTGCTGGCCGATGATCCGCTTGTGCAGCTCGGTCTCCATGTTGATCAGCTTCTGGGTCTCCTCCTCGGTGAGCTTGTAGACGGGAATCCCCGTCCACACGCTGAGCACCTCGGCGATGGCCTCCTCGTCGACCTCGTCGAACAGATCGACGCCGTTCCCACGGATCTCGGTCTCCTTGGCCGCCTTCTCCTCGAGCAGCGCCTTCTCCTGGTCGCGCAGCCGCCCGGCCTCCTCGAAGCGCTGTTCCTCGACGGCGGACTTCTTGGCCTCCTGCACCTCGTTGAGCTTGAGCTCGATCTCGCGCAGGTCCGGCGGGGTGGACATCCGCTTGATGCGCAGCCGGCTGCCGGCCTCGTCGATGAGGTCGATCGCCTTGTCGGGCAGGTGACGGTCGGAGATGTAGCGGTCGGCGAGGTTGGCCGCGGCGACCAGTGCCTGGTCGGTGATCGTGACCCGGTGGTGGGCCTCGTACTTGTCGCGCAGCCCCTTGAGGATCTCGATGGTGTGGGCGAGCGTCGGCTCGTCGACCTTCACCGGCTGGAACCGGCGCTCGAGGGCGGCGTCCTTTTCGACGTACTTGCGGTACTCGTCGAGCGTCGTGGCGCCGATCGTCTGCAGCTCGCCGCGAGCGAGCATCGGCTTGAGGATCGACGCGGCGTCGATCGCGCCCTCAGCTGCGCCGGCGCCGACGAGGGTGTGGATCTCGTCGATGAACAACAAGATGTCGCCGCGGCTCTTGATCTCCTTGAGAACCTTCTTGAGACGCTCCTCGAAGTCGCCGCGATAGCGGCTGCCGGCGACGAGGGCGCCGAGGTCGAGGGTGTACAGCTGCTTGCCGCGCAAGGTGTCGGGCACGTCGCCGTTGACGATCATCTGGGCGAGGCCCTCGACGATGGCCGTCTTGCCGACGCCCGGTTCGCCGATCAGCACCGGGTTGTTCTTCGTGCGCCGGGACAAGATCTGCATCACCCGCTCGACCTCGCGGCGTCGCCCGATCATCGGGTCGAGCTTGTGCTCCCGAGCGAGTTGGGTGAAGTTGCGGCCGAACTGGTCGAGGATCTGGCTGTTGCCGCCCTTCTCGCCGCCACCTTCCTCCTTCGAGGATCCGCCGACGGCAGCCGTCGACTCGCCAGAGCCCTCGGCGCGCCCGCCGGATCCCTGGTAACCGGACAGCAGCTGGATGACCTGCTGGCGCACGCGCGACAGGTCGGCGCCGAGCTTGATGAGCACCTGGGCCGCGACGCCCTCGCCCTCGCGGATCAGGCCGAGGAGGATGTGCTCGGTGCCGATGTAGTTGTGGCCGAGCTGTAGCGCCTCGCGCAGCGACAGCTCGAGGACCTTCTTCGCCCGCGGCGTGAACGGGATGTGCCCGGACGGCGACGTGCCGCCCTGGCCGATCATCTCTTCGACCTGGCTGCGCACCGCTTCGAGGGAGATGCCCAGGCTCTCCAGTGCCTTTGCCGCGACGCCCTCACCCTCGTGGATCAGCCCGAGCAGGATGTGCTCGGTGCCGATGTACGAATGGTTCAGCAGGCGCGCTTCCTCCTGGGCGAGGACCACCACTCGGCGGGCCCGGTCGGTGAAGCGTTCGAACATTGGCGCCCTTTCTGGAGGGGGACGGAACCTCAGTGTACCGGCACCCTGTCACCGCATCCGGACGTGCCGTGTGCCACCGCTGTTCGTTGCCCTCGCTCGGGCGGATCGCTCAGCCGGCCTGGTTCCAGATCGAGTTGGAGAGATCCTCGATGCGCCACTCGCCGTTGTCGATGCTGATCGACAGGCAGCCGTCGTCGGTCGGACCCTGGAGCTCGAGAGAGACGTACTCGTCGGCCGGATCCTCGTCTCCGCATTGCCCAGGCGACGAAGTCGTCTCGTCGCCGGTGATCTGCACGCTGGCCCAGAACTCTCCCTGCCCGAGCACCTGCAGGCCCAAGTCGAGGGCGCACGTCTCGGCCTCCTCCACGAAGTTGATCGTCATCTCCTCGGCGGTGAGCAGGCTGCAGGCGGTCTCCCCGTCGCCGGCGGCGAGGGCTCCGAGGAACATCTCGGCGACCTCGACGGGACCGAGCCCGGCGGGAACGGTGACCGTCGGCACGAACGGCGGGTCGGTCACCGGGACAGTGGTCGCCGCGGCGGTGGTCGTCGGAACGGCCGAGCCGGGCACGACGCCGGCAGCCGTCCGGTTGAACGTGTCGACAATCGTCAGGACGGCCTCCTCGTCTTCCGAAGTCGCCGACTGCGCTTGGACCACCGCGGTGAAGGCCGCGTCGGCGGGGTTGGCGACGATGACCACCCACGACGCCGTCCCAGCGGCACCACAGGACGTGCCGACCTGCATCGCACCCGTGAACACGCCGTCGTCGTACGGCAAGTCCTCGAGGTCGGTACAGGCGCCGTCCGGGAGCGCGAAGTCGGCGATCAGCGACGCCGGGTCCGAGGCGAACGGCAGCGCCTGGTACACGACCCCCGGCACGTCGAACGACGTCCGGAACTGCTCGAAGTCCGGTGACGCCGAGATCCACGGTCGGGCCGTGCCGTCGGCGTTTGTTGCGGGGACGGTGTCGACGTCCGTCCAGGTATCGGGCACCGCAACCGTCAACAGTTCGGTGTCATCCTCGAGCACCACGTAGCCGGGCGGCAGTGTCGGCGGGGCGGATGCTCCGGCGGTTCCGGTGGCCGTCGCTACTGCGACCGGAAGGGCCACCAGAGCGACCAGTGAGCGGCCCAGGCGGGCCCGCGGCATCGTCATGGCTCAAGACTCCTTCGAGAGTGATGCGTGGATGGAGTGGTGAAACGCAGCATCCGCGGATGGCGGGCCCGTGGCAGCTGGCTGGTCGGTCGACCGGCGGGCGGACTGTAGCTCGAAGGTTCGGAGATGTTGCGCTGATATCTCGCCCGCTCCGCTGCCCGGCGATCCGCAGAGCGACGCCAGATAACGTGACGGCGTGTCCACCGCTCCGGAGGTGTCGCCGCTCCTCAGCTTGGCGTCGATGGACGAGGATCTCGAGCGCATCGAACGAGAGATCCACCTGGCCGTGCAAACGCCCGATCCGTACCTCACCGAGATCGCCTCGCACCTCGTCCTCGCCGGGGGCAAGCGGCTACGGCCGGTCGTCGCCATCGCCGCCGCTCAGATCGGTGGCGCGCTCGCCAGCGACGACGTGGTCCGCGGCGGCGTCGCTTGCGAGCTCGTGCACCTCGGCTCGCTGTACCACGACGATGTCATCGACGAGTCCGACACGCGTCGGGGCGTGGAGACGGTCAACGCCAAGTGGGGCAACCTCCAGGCGATCCTCGCCGGCGACTTCCTGTTGTCGAAGGCGTCCGAGATCGCCGCATCGCTTGGCACCGAGGTCGCCGGGCTGCTCGCCCGCACGATCGGCTGGCTGTGCCAGGGTGAGGTCGAACAGCTTCGCCACACCTACGACGTGGCGCGCAGCGAGGAGAGCTACCTGTCCTCGATCACCGGGAAGACGGCGACGCTGTTCGGGACGGCGGCACGGATCGGTGGCATCGTCGCTGGGTTCGATCGCCCGGTCATCGACACGCTGACCGACTGGGGATCGTCGTTCGGGATGGTGTTTCAGATCGTCGACGACATCCTCGACATCACGGGCACCACCGAGCGCCTCGGCAAGCCGGCGGGCCACGACATGGTCGAGGGTGTGTACACGCTCCCGGTGCTGCGGACGCTGGCGATGGATCACAGCGTCGGCGACGAGCTCGCAGCACTTCTCGGCAAGCCGCTCGACACGGCCGAGCGCGACAAGGCGCTGGCGGTGGTGCGGGCCAACGAGGGCGTCGAGTCGGCGGCCACCACGGCACGGCGCTTCGTCGCCGAGGCCGAGGCGGCGTGCGACGACCTGCCGCCCGGGCCGGCAACCGTCGCCCTGCGCGATGCCCCGGCGGCCCTGCTGCAGTCCGCCCTCGCCCCGGTCTGAACCGTTCTCGATCTGGGCGGCCTCCGGTCCAATCTCCGATCTGGGCGGCCCGCGGTCCGGTTTGCGGGCTGTGCGCCGCCCAGACTGCAAAAAATGGGCCGCCCCGGCGAGTGCCGGAGCGGCCCATTCCGCCGATTCGAGTGGGCTCTCCGTCAGGCGACGGTGAACTCGTGGATCATGCCGGCCGTGAAGTGCGGTGGGCCGAGCTCGGCACCTGCCGGTGCGGTGTCCTCCGGACCGCCCATCTGCGAGATGATCTCCGGCGTTGCGCCCTGGGGCAGGAAGCACAGCGCGACGTAACGGCCCGGCGTGAAGTCGGTGACCGTCTGGCCAACTGTGCCCGGGAAGGCAAACGCGAAGGCTTGTTCGGTGGTCATCGTCATGGCCTCTTCCTCCGGAAGCGCCAGCAGCTCGTCGACCGACAGGGTGACGTCGTCGTTGATCCGCATGATGACGACCTCGTGGACCTCCTCGCCGATGTTCTCGAGGGCGATGATCGTCGGGCCGGCCGGCAGCTCCGGCGGGAACCCGCCGAAGGCATACTCGGAAGCGGCGAGGTTGAGCTCGGCGAATCCGCAGTTGGCGCGCATGTAGTCGAGCATCGCACCATACGCCTCGGCGAACTCCGGACTTTCGGGGTCCCCGATGTTGGCGACGACCGCCTCGAGGAGGGGCGCAGCGTCCGCCGGCGCGGCAGCAGTGGCGGCCTCGAGGGCAGGGCCAATCGCCGCCTGGTCTTCGCCGTCGGCGGCTGCCTGGAGGGCGACCGCGGCCGTACAGAACGCCTCAGCCTCTGGCGACGATGCTTCGGCCGAGCCATCCACCGCGAGCGAGGCTGGGGCGCTCTCCATCGTGTGTTCGGCTTCGGTGTGTTCGGTCATGTCGTCCGCCGGCTCCGTGGTGCCGGTCGACGCCGAAGCGGCCGTCGAGGCGCCGATGGCCAGCGTCGCCGAAGCGATGCCGACAAGTAACAGTTTCTGGAATGGGTGTGTCCCCGCCTTGTTCATGGCCGCGCATGATGGTCTGGTCCGATTGGTGCTGTCGCCCGATTTTCTCGAGCGGATGCTCGTTCTGCGAATCAGGTGGGTTCGCCGGCGATTGTCAGCACGGCTTCGGCGTGCGTTCGCGCCTCGTCGGCGGACAGCGTCACCCCGAGCTCGACGATGAACGCCACGCCGGGGGGCTCGTTGCCGGCGAGCTCCTGCCGTGCCCACTGGGCAGCGACACCCGTGTAGGTGCCACCGGTCACCGACTCCATCGGCAACCCGGTGAGCTCCGCGTAGCGAGCCCTGATCGCCCCGTCGCGGCCCTCCCCCGGGCCGATCGAGTAGGCATCCTGGTGGTACCAGATCACGAGGTCCGGCCGCAGCGTGCTGATCAGCTCGACGATGGCGATGGTCTCGGGCTCGCTCGCCGCGGCGGGCCCGGCGTACTGCCAGTCGCCCGGCTCTGCGATCGGTCCCCAGTTGTACGGGAAGTTGCGGTTGAGGTCGACGGCGTTGGCGTTCGTGCGGACGTCGTGGGCGACGCCATCGGGGTTCATCGAGTCGACGAGGTAGAGATCGACGCCCGGCGGCACGGGAAGCTCGTCGAGCAACGCCACGATCTGCAGGCCCGCCTGCTCGTCGCCGTGGATCACGCCGATGACCAGCACGCGACGACCCTCGGGATCGCCAAGCCGGGTCGCCGTGATCGGACGCCCTTCGACAGACATCCCGACGGCGATCTCCTCGATGGCCTCGGGAGCGGTGGTGGTGGTCGTCGCCTCCGTGGTTGCGGTCGGGCTGAGCGAGGCGACCGCGACGCAGCCTGCGATGACACGACCGATGGCTGTTCTCATGACCGAACCGTCAGGTAAACACCCATCGGGCGTCGTCAGGCGTCGGGGGCCAGGCGGGCGATCGCCGAGGCGGCCTTGTAGGCCGCCTCGGCGGGGCCCAGCTCGTCGGGGCGCAGCAGGTTGGCCATGATCCGCAGCACCCACTCCATCAGCGTGCGGCTGTGCATCCCGACCCGCGTGAGCTCACGCATCAGAGCGGGGCGGCCGATGACCCTGGCGAACAGGCGAGCGACCTTGAAGTAGTTGCCGTAGGCGTCGTCGAGCATTTTCGGGTAGCGCTGCAGCACCGAGGCGTCGCCCTCGCTGAGCGCCTCGTGGACGACGTCGGCGGCCATCCTGGCCGTCTCGTAGGCGTAGTCGATCCCCTCGCCGTTGAACGGGTTGACACTCCCCGCCGCGTCGCCCACGACGAGGTAGGTCGGTCCGGCCTTCGGTCCGACACTGCCGCCCATCGGGATCCGTCCGCTCGTCGGGCGGCACTCAGGGTGATCGGGGTCGATCTCCCAGCGGTCGGCGATCTGGCGCGCGTAGGCGTCGAGGAGGTGCGTCGTGTTGACGCTCTTGAAGTCGCGGAACGTGGACAGCAACCCGACCCCGACGTTGACCGTGCCGTCGCCGACCGGGAAGATCCAGCCGTAGCCCGGCATCGGGTTGCCGTTGCGGTCCTTGACGTCGAGCGCCGACTCGATCCATGGGTCGGCATGGCGCGGTGACGGCCAGTACGTGCGGATCGCCGTGCCGTACGGCCACTCCCTCGTGCGCGACGTGCCGAGCGCTCGTCCGAAGCGGCTGTTGGCGCCGTCGGCGACGATCGTGAACTCGGCGCGGATGTCGACGCTCGATCCGTCGTGGCGGGCGACAGTCGAGCCACGGACGAACCCGCGGTCGACGATCGGATGGATCGCCTCGTGACCCTCGAGCAGCTTGGCGCCGGCGGCGACGGCATTGTCGGCGACCATCGCGTCGAGGTCCCGGCGACGAACGACGTAGCCGTGGCTGGGGTACACAGGGTGGCTCGGCCACTCCAACTCGAGCTCCCTGCCCATCCCGGTGGCGCGCAAGCCGTGGTAGCGGTGGAACTGCTCGAGGCCCTTGGCGAGGCCCATCTCGTCGAGCTGGTGGACGGCGCGAGGCGTGAGTCCGTCACCGCACGTCTTGTCCCGCGGGAACGTCTTGCGCTCGATCACCGTGACGTCGTGGCCCTGCCTGGCCAGCCAGTAGCCGGCCGCGGCGCCGGCCGGTCCGCCGCCGACGACGAGCACCTCGGTGACGATGTCGCCGGCGTGGTTGGCGTTCCCCGACACGTCGGCGGTGGCGGTCTCGTCGATGACGATTGCGGTACTGGCGATGCGTGCCACGCTACAAGCGCAACCGATGGGTGTTTAGGGGACCGTTCCGTCCCCTAAACACCCATCGGTCGCCGGGGACGTGGGTTACGGTGGGCTGCCCTCGGCGGGGGCGTCGCCGATGTCGATGATGTCCAGGGGCGCGCCCTCGGCGTCGGTGATCGCGGCCGTGTCCAAGTCGGCGAGCGTGGTGCCGGCTTCGAGGGCGGCGTAGACCGCCGACTCCTCACCGCACCACGCCTCGTACTCCTCGGCGAATGCCTCATCCGACGGGTCAGGGCCGTTGAGCGCGTAGCGCTCGTGGCAGACGACCGCAAGGATCTCGGCGTCCGTGAGCTCGCCACCTGCCGACGCTCCCCACTGCGGCATGATTCCGAACGATCCGGCGGTGTGCGCGCCGCCCTCGCGATTCGGATCGCCGTAGCTGGTGACGCCTGCGGCGTTGTAGGCCTCCGTGCCGAAGTAGACGAAGCGCAGCTGGTCCTCGATGTGCGGGAACGTCTTGTCGACCTCGCCGTCGGCGAGCGGACGACCGCTTCCGCCCTCGCCCGACCCCCCGTGGCACGACGAGCAGTTGCCGTAGACCTCGGCGCCGACTCCCATCGGCCCTTCGGACGTGTCCGGCGGCTCGGTCAGGGCGCGGACGTACATGAACGCCCAGATCGGCATCAACGAGAGCGCGGCCATCGCCCAGAAGGGGATCTTCGCCCGCCGCTTGGCGGCGGCGACGTACGGCGGATCGGGTTTCGGGGGCGGCGCCTCGGCCGGAACGGCGGCGGCCTTGCGTCCGACCGGACCCGATGGCGGGGCGGCCGCCGCAGTGGCTCCCGTCGTCGCCGGCGTCGCCGCCGGGGCGGATTCCGACGCACCCTCGGCAGCCGGCGCCGCCTCTCCGCCTCCGAGCCCCAACGCCGCTCGGCGGTCTCGCGAGCGCTTGAGCAGATGTTCGGGGATCTCCGTCATTGCGGGGCAAACGATAGGCGGTCGCGGTGGGCCTCGCGGAAACCCGACTTTCACGAGCGGGCAAGCCGCTTGGCTGGAGCGTAGGCCCCACTAGGGTGTGCCCGAGACGAGCTCGATCCGCAGAGAGGCACCCCGATCCCGATGATCGCAATCGACCCGTTGGAATGGCCAGGAGTGAACGTTGCGTTCCTCGTGTCGTTCTTCGCGACGATCATCATGACCCTCGGAGTGATCCTCTACGGCAAGCGCCGGCCGGTGGGCAAGCCGGTGTCGTGGGGTGAGGCGATGTTGGCGGCCACCTACGTCTTCGCCCTGATGTTCCTCGCCTTCGGCGTTGTCCAGCACCAGTGGATCGACCACGCCGACAAGGACCTCGGCTGGAGCCGCGATCGCATCGTGATGGGCCCGGCCGGGATCCTCGAGTCGCAGGCGACGGGCGGCTTCATGCCGTTCACGATCACCTACGAGGCGATCCGCGACATCATCGTCGTCGTCCTCCACGCCGTCTACTTCGGCATGATCATCTTCATGTGGTCGTGGTGGCAGAAGCGCGGTCAGGTGAAGACCGCCGAGATCGAAGTCTCGTCGTTCGGCCGACCGCTGGTGAAGAAGGCATAACGCCATGGCGAGGACCGATGCCAACCCGCCGATGATGCCGTTCACCGACGAGTACACGCTCGTCGAGGTCGACGCCGACTACCTCTCCAAGGCCGTCAAGCCGAAGCAGTTCATCCACATCGACCAGACCGAGTGCATCATGTGCGAGGGCTGCGTCGACATCTGCCCGTGGAAGTGCATCCACATGGTCAAGCCGGAGGCGATCGTCGAGGCGATCGGCACCGAACGGCCCGGCGAAGATCCTTCCGATCAGGTCGTGTTCACGATCGACGACGACATCTGCACACGATGCGCGCTGTGCGTCGACCGCTGCCCGACCGGCGTGATCATCCTCGGCAAGGCCGGCACCCCGGGCGTCACCGGCGACACCCACACCCGCACGAACAATCACGGCTACGCCTACGGAATGCGCTTCTGAGGTCGAGGTCCCATGGCACGCATCGTTGACGAGCAACCGAAACAGACGATCAAGGACAGGATCGCCGCGACCACCGACTCGGTGAAGGGCAGCCAGGCCTGGAGCAGCATCTTCCGGCCGGGCTCGATCTTCCGCAAGGGCTACACCGACAGCCCGCGCAACCGCAGCTACGTGATCATGAACTCGGTGCTCTACCACCTCCATCCGGTGAAGGTGAAGCGCCATGCCGTGAAGGTCAGCTACACCCTGTGCCTCGGTGGGTTGAGCTTCTTCCTGTTCATCCTGCTCACCGTCACCGGCATTTTCTTGATGTTCTTCTACCGGCCGGAGTCGACGGTGGCCTGGGACGACATCTCCAACCTGCAGACCTCGGTGACGTTCGGCCTACTCGTGCGCAACATGCACCGATGGGGCGCCCACCTGATGGTGCTGTCGGTGTTCTTGCACATGGCCCGCGTCTTCTATCACGGCGCCTACAAGGCACCGCGAGAGTTCAACTGGGTGATCGGCGTGATCCTGCTCACGCTCACCCTGCTGCTCTCGTTCACCGGTTACCTCCTGCCGTGGGACCAGCTCGCCCTGTGGGCCGTCACCGTCGGTACGAACATGATCGGCTACACGCCGGTGTTCGGACGCGACGTGCGCTTCGTGCTGCTCGGCGGCGCCGAGATCGGACCCGAGACGTTGCTGCGGTGGTACGTGCTGCACGTGCTGTTCTTCCCATTCATCATCGTGATCTTCATGGCCATCCACTTCTGGCGAGTCAGAAAGGACGGCGGCATCTCGGGGCCGCTGTGAGATGACCGAGATCCCGGAACATCTGCTCAAGCGAGCGCAGGCGGCCAGAGACAAGGCCGACGCCGACAAGGCCTCCGACACACCTGCTCCCGAGGCTGCCCCGGCCCCGGCCGAGGGCGCTGACGCGGCGGCCGAGCAGCCGGCCGCCGACCCGCGCATTCCCGCCCACCTGCTCGAACGCTCGCGGGCCGCCAAGGCGAAGGCCGAGGGTGGCGGCGAGGCCGAGACGTCGGGCGGTGGAGGTGTCGCCGTTGCCGAACGACCGAGCACGGCGCTCGTCGCCGCGCCACCGGCCGCCGCCGGGGTGCCGATCGGCGCCGGGCCGGGCGGTCACACCCAGCGATTGCTGACCGTCGTCAAGAGCGGGTCGATCCAGGAGGTCAAGGCGACGCCGGTCGACAAGGTGCACACCTGGCCGCACCTGCTGGCCGCCGAGTTCGTCGCCTCGCTGGCCTGCCTGGCGTTCACGTTCGTGTTCTCGATCTTCGTCAATGCACCGCTTCTCGAACTCGCCAACACGAACCAGACCCCCAACCCCTCGAAGGCGCCGTGGTACTTCCTCGGCCTGCAGGAACTGCTCACGATGTTCCACCCGATGGTCGCCGGGGTGACGATTCCAGGGGTCGGGATCATCGTGCTGATCTTCGCCCCGTACATCGACCGCAACCCGTCCAACAAGCCGGAGGATCGCAAGTTCGCCACCTCGTTGATGACCATCCACCTGATGTTCTGGGCCGTGCTCGTGATGATCGGATCGTTCTTCCGGGGCCCAGGCTTCAACTTCACCTTGCCGTGGCGCGACGGCCTGTGGTTCGAACTGTGACCGGGGAGCCGTAGGAGTCACGTCATGTCCAGCGCCGCGATCATCGCCATCGCCATCGGCGTCGCCGTAGTGCTCGCCGCCATCGTGTTCGTCACGACGGCGCGACGCAGCGACGTCCGCGGCGCCGGCGCGCTGTCGAGCGAAACGCGCCGACGAGACGACGCGGCTCGCCGAGCCCGCACCGAGGCGGAAGCCACGTCCTCACGCGCCGACGAGACGACCCCGCCGGCCGCGGGGGTGGCCGTGCGCACCGCCGCGGAGGCCGAACGAGCCGGTGAGGAGGCTCGTCGTCCGACGCCGGTCCTCGCCCCGCCGGCGGCTCCGGTCCCGTGGGTGCCGCCCGATCCGGAGGCCATTGGCGTCAGTCGCCGGCAGTTCTTCAACCGCGCCACCGTCACGCTGATGGGGACGAGCATCGGGGCATTCACCGTCGCCGGGTTCGTCGCCTTCCTCTGGCCGACGGCGACCGGCGGTTTCGGCCAGGTCGTCAGCGTCGGCAAGCTGCAAGACATCTTGGATGGGGCGCGGGCCAATTCCGGGTTCTTCTACGCGCCGTCGGCCCGGACGTGGTTCACCGAGTTCCCTGCCGATGCCCTGCCCAAGGCGGAGGGCGTCTACGACGAGCCGATCCTCGCCGGGATGCGCGACTACGGGCTCGTCGCCTTGTATCAGAAGTGCCCGCACCTCGGCTGTCGCGTGCCCGACTGCCCAACGAGCCGTTGGTTCGAATGCCCGTGCCACGGCTCGCAGTACAACCAGGTCGGGGAGAAGAAGGCGGGACCGGCGCCACGGGGCATGGACCGCTTCAGCATCAGCGTCGACGCGGGCAGCAATGTCAGCGTCGACACCGGCACCGTCTACGAGGGGCCGCCGATCGGCACCAACAGCACCGGCCAGGAAGCCGAAGGCCCGCACTGCCTCACCGGAGGCGCCGAACACTGATGGGATTTCGCCCTCACTCGTTCGCTCGCTGCGCTCGCTCACTCCGTTCGGGCGAGCTCGTCGCAGGCGGCCTTCGGCCGCACGAAAACCTCTCTGCTGGCCGACCGGCAAAGCCGGATCGGCCAGCTGGCGGGGGGCTCCGGCAGGAGCCTCTGCCCCCCACACCCCCCGCCGAAGAGCCCCCCACACCCCCCGCCGAAGACCGGCCGTCTCGGGGGCAACGTTGATCGGGTTGGCCTCGACGTCTATTGCTTGGATCATCGTTCTGACGTTGGTCATCGGGTGGATCGTCTATGCGATGTTCAACGCCCGGTCGGCGCGCAACGAGCTCGGCTCGGAGATCGAGCTCGCCGCCAACCGCAAGCCGTACTACGACGACGAGGAGCTGGAGGGGCGGCGCCTCGAGCTCGTCCAGTTCATCGGTGTCCTGCTGCTCGTGGTCATCGTCATCGGCCTGCCGCTGTACTGGGTGTTCGAACCGAGCCGTCAAGCCGGCGCCAGGGAGGCCGCCGACCGGCAGCTCGCCGGATGGGGCGCGCGGCTCTTCGCGCCGACCGCTGAGAATGGATACAACTGCGCCGGTTGCCACGGCGGGATGAACGCCACCGGAGGCAGTGCCCCGTTCTCGATCACCGACCCGGCGACGGGCGAGGTGCGTGCCGTGAACTGGAACGCGCCGGCCCTCGACACCGTGCTCTACCGCTTCACCCCCGAAGAGGTCACCTACATCATCACCTACGGCCGGCCTGGTACGCCGATGTCTGCCTGGGGAGTTCCCGGCGGCGGCCCGCTCAACGCCCAACAGGTCGAGAGTCTGGTCGCCTACATCCAGTCGATCCAGATCCCGCGCGAGGACTGCGACGGGACCGAAGTCGACGATCCGAACTGCCCGACCGGACACCTGCCAACGGAGAACCAGGAGGCGATCGAACAGGCGGCCCGCGACGCCGTCGAGTCCGGCCAGTACGCCAGCTATGGCGAAGCGTTGTTCAACCTCGGTTTGTCGAGCGGTGCCTTCAGCTGCGCCCGCTGCCACACGAGCGGATGGAGCTACGGAGACCCGCAGGAATCCGGCCAAGGGGCCCTCGGCCCGAACCTCACCGGTGGCGCCGAGAGCGCCCACTTCCCCAACGACGACGAGCTCATCGACTTCATCAGCAACGGCAGCGAGAACGGCGTCGGCTACGGGGAGCAGGGCCAGGGCAGCGGCAAGATGCCGGGGTTCGGTGCACTGCTCACCGACGAGCAACTCGCCGCCATCGTCGACTACGTGCGGAGCCTGTAGATGAGCGTCGCCGCGATCGTCGCCATCACGTGGGAAGTCGAGCTCCGCGGCATCATCGTCACGCTGATCGGCGTCGACCGTGCTGATGGGATCGATCTACCTCGTGCTCGGCACGAACCTCGGTGCCCGGCTGGGCTTCATGGTCGCCCTTTGCGGGCTCTCTGGCTGGTTGGCCCTGATGGGCGCGATCTGGGCGGTCTACGGCATCGGCCTGCAGGGGTCGCTCCCGTCGTGGCAGCCGGTGGAGGGGATGGCGGTGCTCCAGGACACCACCGCCCTCGCCCAGGCCGGCATCGTCGGCGAGCCCGTCGAACTCCCCGATGAGACGTCGTGGTCCGACGTGGCGGACTCCGTCTCCACGCAACTCGTCGAAGAGGAAGGCTGGGAGGCGCTCGATCCCTCCTCGCCGGCGGCCGGCCAGGCCGGAGCTTCGGCCGGCGAGTTCCTCGAGGAGACCGGAGCCTTCGAAGCAGGCGAGTATCAGGTCACTGGCGTGTTCGACACCGGGGGGGAACGCTCGCCGATGATCGGCGACTTCGACCTACTGGCGTTCCGCCATGCCCCGCACTACGCCCTCGTCGAGGTCGCCGCGATCGAGCAGACGAGGAGCGAATCGGGACGGGCGGCGCCGACGAGCGAGATCGACGAGGCCCAGCCGCGCCAGTACGTCTACATGGTCCGCGACCTCGGAACCCAGCGACAGCCGGCGTTCGTCCTGATGACCGGTTCGACGATCATCTTCCTGACGCTGTGCTGGTTGCTTCACCAGCGCGACGTGCGGGCCCGCATCAACCGCAGCCAGCCCGCCTCCGTCCCGATTCCGACGGCAGGTTCGTGATGTCCCAGTACCTGCCGATCGTCGTCCTCGCCCTGCTCGCCGTCGTGTTCGGGGTGATCTCCCTGGTCATGTCACACGTCCTCGCGCCGCGGCGGCCATCGGCGGCCAAGGATGCACCCTACGAATGCGGCATCGTGCCGACGCGCGAGCCACCCGGGCGCTTCCCGGTGAGCTTCTACATCGTGGCGATGCTGTTCATCATGTTCGACATCGAGATCATCTTCATCTACCCCTACGCCGTGTCGCGGGGTGACCTCGGTGTCTACGGGTTCTGGGCGATCGTCCTGTTCTCCGTGCTCTTCTTCCTCACGTTCGTCTACGAGGTCGCTCGCGGCGGCCTCGACTGGGGCCCACTGAAGCAGAAGCCGGCGGACGACGACAGCGCCGGAATGATCTCCGCGGAACGCACGACACGGACGACGATTCGCCGCGTGGGCACCGAGGGCCGGGCCGAGGAAGCCGCGTAGTGTTTCGACCTCACTCCGCTGCGCTCCGTTCGGTCGAGCTCGTGGAGCGGCTTCGCCGCGCCCAATTTCTGGCGGCGGCCGGCAGAGCCGGCCTGGGCCGCCGCATCGGGGGGCTACCGCCCCCCGAACCCCCCGACGGCGCTGTACCGCAGCACGGGCACCGACCGCCCCCGAACCCCCCGACGGAGCCGTACCGCAGCACGGGCACCGACCCGGTCATGGGGTTGTAGTCATGGGATTGTTGTCGGACCTCCGCGAAGGCGACGGGCTCTCCCAGCTCTCGCACAACGTGATCACCGGTCGGGTCGAAGAGCTCGTCAAGTGGGCGCGCTCGCGCAGCTCGTGGCCGGCCAACTTCGGCCTGGCGTGCTGCGCCATTGAGAT
Organism: Ilumatobacteraceae bacterium; assembly: GCA_963772825.1. Lineage (GTDB taxonomy): Bacteria > Actinomycetota > Acidimicrobiia > Acidimicrobiales > Ilumatobacteraceae > Desertimonas. The sequence continues at coordinate 48,538 of CAVYYX010000022.1, forward strand.
GATGGCGGCCGGCGGCGCGCACTACGACATCTCCCGCTTCGGCATGGAGGTGTTCCGCGCCTCGCCGCGCCAGGCCGACATCATGATCGTTGCCGGACGCGTCAGCCAGAAGATGGCTCCGGTGTTGCGTCAGGTCTACGACCAGATGATGGAGCCCAAGTGGGTCATCTCGATGGGCGTGTGCGCATCGACCGGCGGGATGTTCAACAACTACGCCATCGTCCAAGGAGTCGATCAGGTCGTGCCCGTCGACGTCTATGCGCCGGGGTGCCCGCCGACACCTGAGACGCTGCTCCACGCCATCGAGACGCTGCACGGGCTGATCGAGAGCGGCGAGCTGATGCGACGACGCGAGGCAGCAGGGTCGGGGGCCAACGTCCACGTCCGCGAGATCGCCTCCTCGGGCGAGCCGATCCCGGTCCTCCTCGGGAGGTCGTGAGCGATGTCGGACGACACGTTGTACGGCTGCCCGCGCACCGAGAGCTGCGGACAGCACGTGATCCACCCAAGTCGCGCGACGTACCTCGACACGGTGAAGGCAGCGCTCGACGACGGCTACACGATGTGTGCCGACCTCACGGCCGTCGATTACTCAGCACATCCCGGGCGCGACCTGCCCGATGGCCTCGAAGCGGGGCGCTTCGAGGTGGTCGTCAACCTTCTCGACATCCATGCCGCACGGCGCCTGCGTCTGCGCGTCCAGGTGCCCGGCGATGATCCCGACGTGCCGTCGTTGTTCGATCTCCATCCCGGCACGGAGGCGATGGAGCGCGAGGTCTTCGACATGTTCGGCGTGACGTTCGCCGGGCACCCTGATCTCACGCGCATCTTGATGCCCGAGGATTGGGAGGGCTACCCGCTGCGCAAGGACTACGTCGTCGGGGAGATCCCCGTCCAGTTCAAGGGGACGGGCGTTCGGTAAATGACAGAGTTGTTTGTTCACCAGACGTCCGAGGCCGGCCAGGAGCTGCGGCCGCGCAGCGAGGTCCCCGCGTCGGAGCTGCTCCGCGAGGTCGGCGCCGTGCTGCGGATGAGTGAGACGGAGGCTGCCGAGCTCGCTGCCCGCCCGAAGGATCCAGCGCTTCGCGACGATCCCGACGACGACGAGACGATGATCATCAACATGGGTCCGCAGCACCCCAGCACGCACGGCGTGTTGCGGTTGATGCTCGAACTGCGCGGTGAGACGGTGCTGCGCTGCAAGCCGATCATCGGCTACCTGCACACCGGAATGGAGAAACAGGGCGAGCAGCTGACCTATCTGCAGGGCGGGACGAACGTCACGCGCATGGACTACCTCAGCCCGTTCTTCAACGAGCTCGTCTTCTCGATGGCCACCGAGAAGTTGCTCGGCATCGATGAGGACATTCCCGAGCGGGCGGTGTGGATCCGGATGCTGATGTCCGAGCTCAACCGGATGTCGAGCCACCTGCTGTTCCTCGCCACCAACGGCATGGACCTCGGTGCCGTGTCGATGATGATCTACGGATGGCGCGAGCGCGAGGAAGTGCTGCGCTTCTTCCAACAGGTCACCGGGCTGCGGATGAACCACAACTATGTCCGCCCCGGCGGTGTCGCCGCCGATCTGCCGGCCGACTGGCGGGACGGCGTGCGACGCCTCCTCGACCTCATCCCGCCACGCCTCGACGAGTACGACACGCTGATGACCGGCCAGCCGATCTGGCGTGAGCGGCTGCAGGGCGTCGGCGTGATCACACCCACCGAGGCGCTCGCCCTCGCCGCCACCGGTCCGACGCTGCGCTCCACGGGCGTGGCCTACGACATCCGCCGCGCCGAGCCCTACCTGCGGTATGACGACGTCGACTTCGACGTCATCGTCGGGTCGTATGGCGACGCGTTCGACCGCTATGCCATCCGCATCAACGAGGTACGAGAGTCGATGCGTCTCGTCCGCCAGATCCTCGACCGGATGCCGGCCGGCGATTATCGAATTCAGGACAAGAAGGTCACGCCGCCGCCGCGGGCACGCATCGACGAGTCGATGGAGGCGTTGATCCACCACTTCAAACTGTTCACGGAAGGATTCAAGGTGCCGACTGGTGAGGTCTATGTCGCTGTCGAAAGTCCGCGTGGCGAGCTCGGGTGCTACCTGGCCAGCGATGGCTCGGCGAAGCCCTACCGCCTGCACATGCGAGCTCCCTCGTTCGTCAACATCCAGACGCTGCCGCACATGATGCGCGGGCGCCTCGTCGCCGACGCCGTGGCGATCATCTCGTCGGTCGATCCCGTCCTCGGGGACGTCGACCGATGAGGGAGGTCGGGATCTACAGGACCGACACCGCCTTCTATCAAGTCGCCGTGGTCGGATCGGGAACGTTCGACTTCACGGACCCTGAAGTCACAGCGTTCCTCGAGTCGTTCACTCTGACAACGACAGGGCCGTGATGAATCTGCCCGTCGGGGGACGCTTGTGAGCAGGCTGTCGGTCGAGAACACGATCGTCGCCAGGGAGATCATCGGGCGTTACCCGCGTCCGAAGTCGGCGCTGATCCCGTTGCTGCACCTCGCCCAGGAACAGGACGGCTACGTCACCAACGAGGCGATGGAGCACATCGCCGAACTCACCGGGGTGACGCCTGCGGAGGTCTACGGCACGGCGACGTTCTACGAGATGTTCCAGTTCGAACCGGTCGGCAAGTACCTCATCAACATCTGCATGACGATGTCGTGTGCCTTGCTCGGTGCCAACGAGCTGATGCACCACGCCGAGCAGCGCCTCGGCATCAGGGCAGGCGGAACGACTGCCGACGGGGTGTTCTCCCTGCACCACGCGGAATGTCAGGCGGCGTGCACCGAGGCGCCGTGCCTGCAGGTCAACTACCGCTACCGCTACCGCGTGTCGCCCGAGCAGCTCGACACGCTGATCGACAGCCTCGCTGCCGGCTCTCTCGACGGCGAGATCCCGCCGCACGGAACCCTTGCCACGGTCCGCCAACGGATCCCCGCCGACCGCATGGCCGGTGTCGTCGATCCAGACGTTGGTGTGATGCCCGCGTGGTTGCCGAAGCCTGCGGAGACGACGACGTGACCGCGTATCCGTGGGCGCCGGGTTTCGTCGACGCCGACGAGGGTTCGCGACCGTCGATCGTGACGTCGCGCTTTCGCTTCGAGGACTCCTACACCCTGGAGCGGTACCACGCCACCGATGGCTACGCCGGTCTGCGCGCCGCCCTCGCCAAGCCGCCCGCCGACGTCCACGCCGAGGTCAAGAACGCCACGGTCCTCGGGCGTGGTGGCGCCGGCTTTCCCGCCGGCGTGAAGTGGGGACTCACGCCGCAATCCGTGTGGCCTCGCTATCTCGTCGTCAACGGCGACGAAAGCGAGCCCGGCACCTACAAGGACCGCCTGCTGATGGAGCGCGACCCACACCAGCTGATCGAGGGTGTCCTGATCGCCTGCTACGCAGTCGGCCTGCAGCAGTGCTTCCTGTACGTGCGCGGCGAAATGGCGCTGGCCCAAGAGCGTGTCGCCACGGCACTCAACGAGGCCTACGCCGCCGGCTACATCGGCCGCAACATCCTGGGCACCGACTTCTCCGTCGATGTCGTGCTCACGTGGGGCGCCGGTGCCTACATCGTGGGCGAGGAGACGGCGCTGATCGAGAGCCTCGAAGGCGAGCGTGGGATGCCGCGACTCAAGCCGCCGTACTTCCCGGCGGCGATCGGGTTGTACGGCCAACCGACGATCGTCAACAACGTCGAGACGCTGTCCAACCTGCCGTGGTTGCTCCGCAGCGGGGCGGCCGCCTACACGGCGATCGGCACCGAGACATCGCCCGGAACGCGCATGATCGCCGTCTCCGGTCACGTTCGCCGTCCGGGGGTGTTCGAGATCGTCAATGGCACGACGACCTTCCGCGACCTCATCTACGGCGAGGAGTTCGCCGCTGGAATCCGTGATGGCCACGAGCTCAAGGCGTTCGTGCCCGGCGGCGGTTCGGCACCGTGGTTCCTCCCCGAGCAGCTCGACTTGCCATTCGAGAGCAAACCGGTCGGTGCCGCCGGCTCGATGCTCGGGTCGGGGGCGATCATGGTGATGGACGACACGACCGACATCCCTGAGGCTGCCTACACCCTGTTGCGCTTCTACGCCCACGAGTCGTGCGGCAAGTGCACGCCGTGTCGCGAGGGTGGCACCTGGATGGAGCGCATCCTGGCGCGGATCATCGAGGGCCGCGGCACCGAAGGCGACCTCGACCGGCTGTTCGCCGTCGGTGAGACGATCTGCCCCGGGGCGATGCCCCACGCGGCCAGCGAGCGCCTTGGCCTGGACGCGACACCGTGGCCCTACAAGATGACGACGATCTGCTTCCTGGGGCCGTCCGCCTATGTGCCCGTGCACTCGGCGGTGACGCTGTTCCGTGAGGAGTTCGAGGCAAGGATCAAGCCCCGCGTGATGATCCCGGTGGCCGCCTCATGACGGCCGACGAGCGCCCTGACGAGGCCGCTCCGCCGCCCGACCCGAACGCTGTCGCCGTGACGATCAACGGGCGGGCGATCACTGCCCGCAAGGGTGAGTTGGTCATCGCCGCCGCCCAGCGGCACGACATCTACATCCCGCGGTTCTGCTGGCACGAGCGGATGAACCCGGTCGGGATGTGCCGGATGTGCCTCGTCGACATCGACACCGGCAGGGGCCCCATGCTGCAGCCCTCGTGCATGGTCAACGTCGCCGCGGACATGATCGTGGAGACCGAGTCGCCGGCAGCGAAGAAGGCCCAGGAGGGCGTCATCGAACTGCTCCTCGCCAACCATCCACTCGACTGCCCGGTGTGCGACAAGGGCGGGGAGTGCCCGCTGCAGGACCAGTCCTACAGCCACGGGCCTGGGGAGAGCCGCTACATCGAGGAGAAGCGCCACTTCGAGAAGCCGATCCCGATCAGCTCGCTCGTGCTGCTCGACCGAGAGCGGTGCATCCTGTGTGATCGGTGCACCCGCTTCGCCGATGAGGTCGCCGGCGATGCCCTCATCCACTTCGTCGCCCGAGGCAACGAGACGCAGGTGATGACGTTTCCCGACCTGCCGTTCAGCTCGTACTTCTCCGGCAACACCGTGCAGATCTGCCCGGTCGGTGCGCTGACGGCGACGCCGTTCCGCTTCAAGGCGCGGCCATGGGATCTCGCCGAATCGGAGACCACGTGCACGACGTGCTCGGTCGGCTGTCGGATGACCGTGCAGTCGAGCCGCGACCACCTCGTCCGCCATCTCGGAGTCGACTCGGGATCGCTCCTCCTCCGTCAATTGGGGTTGGTTGTGCGACCGAGGCCGCTTCAACTTCGAGGCGGTGAACTCGGTCGAGCGGGTCACGGTGCCACAGGTGCGCGGGGAAGGTTCACGCCTCACGGAGACGTCGTGGACGATCGCCCTCGCCGCCGTGGCCAAGGCACTGCGTACGACGATCGACGGCGGCAGGGCCAAGCGCATCGCCCTGCTCGGTGGGGCCCGCGGGACCAACGAGGATGCCTTTGCCTGGGCCCAGCTGGCCGATGCGATCGGCATCGAGCACCGCGACGCTCAGCTCGGCGACGGCCTACCGGCTGAGCTCCTCGATCTACCGAGAGCAACGATCGACAGCACCGCTCGCGCCGCCACGGTGATCCTCCTCGGCCCAGACATCAAAGAGGAATTGCCGGTCCTCTACCTGCGCTTGCGCGACAGCGTGGCGCGGAAGCAGACCCGGCTGATCGAGCTGTCCCCGTTGGCAACGGGCCTCACGTCGCTGGCGTGGCGCTCCGTCAGCGTCGAGTCGGGTGGAGCTGCGGCGGCCGCCGCGGCGCTGTCCGACCCGTTCGTTGGCGACCAATTGCGCAGCGGGCCGGTGGTGATCGTCGCCGGTCGGGCGAACCTCGCCGAGTCCACCGAGTCGGCCGCCGCCACGCTGCGCGCCGTCTACGACGCCGTCGCCGCCGTGCAACCCGACCTTGCCGTGCTCCCGGCGTTGCGGCGCGGCAACGTCGTCGGCGCGTTGCAGCTCGGGCTGCGCCCACGAACCGGCGGCCTCGACGCGGCCGGCATCCTGGCCGCGGCGGCGGCGGGCGAGATCGACATCCTCGTGCTCCTCGGTGCCGATCCGGTGGCCGACTTCCCGGACGCCTCGCTCGCCGCCCAGGCCATCGATCGGGCGGGCGTCGTCATCGCCCTCGACTCGTTCCTCACCGCCTCTGCGGGGCGGGCCGACGTCGTCCTGCCGGCCTCGATGTTCGCCGAAAAGAGCGGCACGACCACCAACCTCGAGGGGCGGGTGACCACCGTCGCTCAGCGGGTGACGGCCGCAGGTACCTCGCGGGCCGACTGGATGGTCGCCGCCGAGCTGGCCGACCTGCTGCACTTCGGCGAACTGGCGACGACATTGAGGGCGGCGGACTCGATCACCGACGCCATCGCCGCGACCGTGCCCGCCTATGCCAGTGCCACGCGGACCGGGCTGGAGGATGCCGACGGGGTGCTCGCCGTCAATCCGCCGGTTGCCGGCGCCCTCGAAGCGTTTGACGGGACCCCCGCAGGGGATCGCAACAGCTACGACTACCGGGTGGTGCTCGCCCGGCGGCTCTATGACCGGGCGACGATGACGGCGATGTCGCCGTCGCTCGCCAACCTCGCCGCCGACGGCGACGCCCACGTCAACCCCGCCGACGCCGACAGGATCGGCGGCCCCGACGACGGAGCCGTGCGGCTCACCGGGGCGCGCGGCTCCGTAGCGGTCACACTGCGCCGCGATCCGGGGGTGCCGCGCGGCACGGTGCGCGTGCCGTTCAACCGCGAGTCTGAGATCCGGTCGATCGTCGACGCATCGTCCGGCGCCACCGACGTCAGGATCGAGCCATGAACGTTTCGACCTCACTCCGCTGCGCTCCGTTCGGTCGAGCTCGAAGCACCCGGCCTGGCGGCCGGGACCGAAATCCCTTCCGCTGGCCGACCGGCAAAGCCGGATCGGCCAGCTGGCCACCCCAGCCGAGCCAAAGCGCTCGGCCGGGGACCCCGGCAAGACCCGCCCGCCCGGCTCCGGCAGGAGCCTCTGCCCCCCGCACCCCCCGCCGAAGCCAGGGTGTGACGTGATCGCCTTTGACCCGCTGTTGGTGGGTGAGTTGAAGTGGACGCCGCTCGCCATCATCGGGGCGAAGATCCTCGTGATCTTCGCCGTTGCCCTCGTCGCCACGATCTTCATGGTGTGGTTCGAGCGCAAGATCATCGCCGGCATGCAGAACCGCATCGGACCGAACAAGGCCGGGCCGTTCGGCATCCTGCAAACCCTCGCCGACGGGATGAAGCTGATCTTCAAGGAGGATTTCCTCCCCGAGCGCGCCGACCGCTACGTGTACCGCCTCGCTCCGTTCCTCGCCTTCGTGCCGGCGTTCCTGGTGTGGTCGGTGATCCCGCTCGGCGGCGACTACAGCGGCGACAACAACGGCATCGTCACCTGGTTCGGCCACGAGACCCGAGTCCAACTCGCCGATCCGCCCGCCGGGATCCTGTTCGTCCTCGCCCTGTCGTCGATCGCCGTCTACGGGATCATGCTGGCCGGCTGGTCGAGCGGCTCGAAGTATCCGTTGCTCGGCTCGGTGCGGGCGTCAGCGCAGATGGTCAGCTACGAGGCGGCGCTCGGGCTCAGCGTCGCAGCCGTCGTCCTCGTGACTCAAACGCTGACAACGTCGGGCATCGTCAGTGCCCAGGACGGCATCGCCCGCTGGAACCTGATCGCCACCGGCTTCGTCCCGTTCGTGATCTTCGTCATCGCCGCCACCGCCGAGCTCAACCGCCCGCCGTTCGATCTCGTCGAGGCGGAGCAGGAGCTCGTCGGCGGGTTCAACACCGAGTACGCCAGCTTCCGCTTCGCCCTGTTCTTCCTCGCCGAGTTCATGAACACGGTGACGATGAGCGCGATCATCGTCACGCTGTTCCTCGGCGGCCCGCGGGGCCTGTTCGACGTCCCGCTGATCAACGACGGCCTGGAGGGAACGATCTGGTTCGTCATCAAGCTGTTCGTCTTCCTCTATGCCTACGTCTGGTTCCGCGCCACGCTGCCGCGGTTGCGCTATGACCAACTGATGGACCTCGGATGGAAGGTGCTCATTCCGGTCGGCCTGGCGGTGTTCTTGTTCCTCGCGGCGATGCGTGTCGCCCAGGACAACGACTGGAATCGCGGCGTCGTCGGCGCCGGCGCGGTGGCCTCGCTGGCCGTCGGGTTCGGTTTGATGGTCTGGGCACTGTCGGTGAGCCGACGCAACCGGGAACGAGAGGGTGCGTACTGATGGGCTATCTCGACGGATTCCTCGTGACCCTCCGCCAGCATCGGGCGATGGGCGGCGAACGGCTCACCCAGCCGTACTCGGGCGGACGCGTCGTCAGGCGACAGGACGCCGACGACGACGCCAAGGGCCTCGCGCCGCCCGACTTCGACGGCGACGTCAAGGCCCCGAAGCCTGAGCGGCTGCACGGCCGCCACGTCCTCAATCGCTACGAGGACGGGATGGAGAAGTGCATCGGCTGCGAGCTCTGCGCCGGGGTGTGCCCGGCGAAGTGCATCTACGTTCGCGGTGCCGACAACGACCCCGAGGCGCCGAGCTCGCCGGGCGAGCGCTACGGCTACGTCTACGAGATCAACTACCTGCGCTGCATCCACTGCGATCTGTGTGTCGAGGCCTGCCCCACCGAGGCGATCACCGAGTCGAAGCTGTTCGAGTTCTCGTTCACCAACCGGCAGGACGCCATCTACACGAAGTCCGAGCTGCTCGTCGGCGACGACGGCAAGCCCCGCCGGCTGCCGTGGGAGGACTGGCGCGAGGGGGAGGATCGCGACACCAGCGGGTGGATGCGGGCGACCTCGTCGAGTGGCGACTCCAACTATGTCGGGGAGGTCGGCTGGAGCGGCGAGCTCGGATACGGCGTGCGGGCCGCCGAGCCTCCCGATGCCGCGGAGCCTGCGGAGCCGGCTGACGGCGAGAAGGACGCGTAGCCAGTTGCAGCTGCTCGTGTTCGTTGCTGCCACGCTGATGGTCATCGCCGGCGCGATCGGCGTCGTCGTGCTCAACCAGGCGGTGCACGCTGCGCTCGGCCTCGTGCTGACGCTGTTCGGCGTGGCCGTGCACTTCGTGGCGATGGAGGCCCACTTCCTCGCCGTCGTGCAGGTGATCGTCTACGCCGGGGCGATCGTCGTGCTGATCATGTTCGTGATCATGCTCCTCGGCATCGACCGCACGGAAGACCTGCGCGTCGAGCCGCTGCCGATTCAGCGACCGCTGGCGGGAATCCTCGGCGTGGCGATCGTCGCCCTCCTCGTCGCCGCGATCTTCGCGGCGCGCGACAGTGGCCCGTTGCAGACCGGTGTCGGGCTCGACGTCGAGGTGCGCGAACCTGCGGGCGCTGCGGCGACGGCGACGGTGACGCCCGACGCCAACGTCAAACAGCTCAGCCGCAACCTGTTCGGCGATCAGGTCTTCGCCTTCGAGCTGACCGGGGTGCTGCTCGTCGTCGCCGTCGCCGGAACGGTCGTGATGACTCGCCGCGAGAGAAAGCCGTCATTGCGTTCCCCGGCCACGCAGGCCGCTAGTGACCGCTCCCCGGCTGGCGCCTCGTCGCTCGCACCGGAGGACGCGACGTGAGCTTTGCGTTGACCGCCCCCGCGCCCACGGAGACGTGGTACCTCGTGCTCGGAGCCGTGCTCTTCGGCATCGGCTCCGTCGGGGTGCTCGTGCGTCGCAACCCGCTCGTGCTGCTGATGTGTGTCGAGTTGATGCTCAACGCCGTCACCCTCAGCTTCGTCGCCCTGTCGCGCAGCGTCGGCAGCATCGACGGCCAGACGGCGGTGTTCTTCATCCTCGTCGTCGCCGCCGCGGAAGCCGTCGTCGGCCTCGGGATCATCGTCGCCATCCTCCGCCGCCGCCCCGGTGTCACCGCCGACGACCTCACGGAGCTACGCGGATGATGTTTCGACCTCACTCCGCTGCGCTCCGTTCGGTCGAGCTCGAAGCACCCGGCCTGGCGGCCGGGACCGAAACCCATTCCGCTCGTCGACCGGCAACGCCGGATCGACCAGCTGGCCACCCCAGCCGAGCCAAAGCGCTCGGCCGGGACCCCGGCAGACCCGCCCGCCCGGCTCCGGCAGGAGCCGCTGCCCCCCGCACCCCCCGCCGGGTGACCCGCTGTGCTTGATCTGATCTGGTTGATTCCGGCGTTGCCGCTGTTGGGGTTCTTGGTGATGGTCGTGTTCGGCCGTCGTCTCGGCGATCCGCGCGCCGGCTACTTCGCCTCGACGATGCTGGCCGGCTCCTTCGTCGTCACCGTCGCTGCGTTCATCGACCTCCTCGGAACCCCCGCAGAGGACCGCTCGCACGTCGTCACCTTGTTCGAATGGCTGCCTGTCGGCAACCTGCAGGTCGACATGGCGTTCCTCGCCGACCCGCTGAGCATCGCCATGTGCCTGTTCGTCACCGGCGTCGGCACGTTGATCCACGTCTACGCCATCGGCTACATGCACGGCGACCCGAAGTTCTCCAAGTTCTTCTGCTACCTCAACCTGTTCGCCTGCTCGATGCTCGTGCTCGTCCTCGGCGAGAACATGCTCGTCACGTTCCTCGGCTGGGAGGGTGTCGGAACCTGCTCCTACCTGCTCATCTCGTTCTGGCACACCCGCCAATCGGCGGCGACCGCCGGCAAGAAGGCGTTCATCACCAACCGGGTGGGCGACTGGGGCTTCATGGTGGCGATGTTCCTCGCTTTCGGGGCCGTCGGGTCGTTGAGCTTCGCCACCGTCAACGGGGCGGCGATCCAGGGCGACCTCGCCCAGTCGACGGCGACGGCCATCGCCGTGATGCTCTTCGTCGGGGCAGTCGGCAAGAGCGCTCAGCTGCCGCTGTACATCTGGTTGCCCGACGCGATGGAAGGCCCGACTCCGGTCTCGGCCCTGATCCATGCGGCGACGATGGTGACGGCCGGCGTCTTCCTGATGGTGCGCGTGAACCCCATCTTGAGCGTCGCCGACGCCTGGGTGCCGACGATGATCGCCTGGATCGGGGTCGGCACGGCACTGTTCGCGGCGACCATCGCCGTCGCCCAGAACGACATCAAGAAGGTCCTCGCCTACTCGACCGTCAGCCAGCTCGGCTACATGTTCCTGGCCGTCGGCACGGGCGCCTACGTGGCGGCGATCTTCCACATGATCACGCACGCCTTCTTCAAGGCGCTGTTGTTCCTCGGTTCCGGATCGGTGATCCACGGGATGCACGAGGAACAGGACATGCGCAAGATGGGCCGGCTGTACTGGTTGATGCCGGTGACCGCGATCACGTTCATCATCGGCTGGCTGGCGATCGCCGGGGTCTTCCCGTTCGCCGGATTCTGGTCGAAGGACGAGATCCTCCTGTTCGCCTTCGCCGACAACGTGGCGCTGTACCTCGTCGGGCTGCTCACCGCCCTGCTCACCGCCTACTACATGACCCGCCAGGTGATCATGGTGTTCTTCGGCGAGGCGCGGTGGACGGACAAGTCCGCCGAGCACGGCGCGCACGGCGACGCCAAGCCGCACGAGAGCCCGTGGGTGATGCTCGGCCCGCTCGTCGTGCTCGCCGTGCTGTCGACGGTCGGCGGGTTCATCCAGATGCCCTTCAGCGAGACCACCGAGCGGCTCGGCCGATGGCTCCATCCCGTCGTCGAGCCGGCCGAGGGGATCGGCGAGGCGCACATCGACGGCTCGTGGGCCGACGAGCACATCTTCGTCCTCGCGATCATCGCCCTCAGCGTGGCGATCGCCGGGATCATCGCGGCCTATCTCGTCTACCAACGCCGGCGGGTCAAGGCGATCGAACCGGCGATCCTCGAGAATGCCTGGTACTACGACCAGACCGTCACCGAGCTGATGGGTGGGCCCGGGCGTGAGGCGTTCGAGGCCGCAGCGTGGTTCGACGCCAACGTCGTCGACGGTGCCGTCGTCGGCAGCGGGCGGGCGGTGCGCAGTGCCGCCGGCGGCTTGCGCCGGTTGCAGAACGGCTACGTGCGGGCCTCCGCCGGCGTGATCAGCGTCGGCGTCGTGTTGCTGCTCGCCTGGCTCGTCATCGTCCGCGGGATCGTTTGATGAACACGTCATCCTTCCCGATCCTCACCTCCTTGATCGTCGTCCCGGCAGCGGGGTCGCTGCTCGTCATGCTCGCCGGGAAGCGTCGGCCCGACGTCGTCAAGCTGATCGCCTGGCTGACGGCGATCACCACCGGCGCCCTGAGTCTGTGGTTGCTGGCCGCCTTCGAAAGTGGTGTCGCCGACTTCCAGTTCGTGTCCCAGCACGAGTGGATCGAGCACTGGGGGATCTCCTGGTTCCTCGGCGTCGACGGGATCTCTCTGCTGCTCGTCGTGCTCACCGGGATCCTCTTCCCGCTGGCGTTCTTCACCACCGATCCGCACAACGACGAGAAGCCCTACTTCGCCTGGATGCTCCTGCTCGAAGCCGGAATGATGGGCGCGTTCCTGAGCCTCGACCTGTTCTTGTTCTTCGTCTTCTTCGAACTCGTCCTCGTGCCGATGTACTTCCTCATCGGAGGGTGGGGCTACGGCAACCGGGTCTACGCGGCGACGAAGTTCTTCCTCTTCACGATGTTCGGCTCGGCGTTCATGTTCGTCGGCATCCTCGCCACGGTGCTGCTCGGGCGCCGTTACGGCGTCGGCGAGATCACGTTCAACCTCGTCACGCTCGCCGAGCAGGCCTCGTTCCCGACGGCGACCGGTCGCTGGTTGTTCTTCGCCTTCGCCATCGCCTTCGCCGTCAAGGTTCCCGTGTTCCCGTTCCACACCTGGCTCCCCGATGCCCACACCCAGGCACCCACCGCCGGCTCGGTGATCCTCGCCGGCGTGATGCTGAAGCTCGGCACCTATGGCTTGTTGCGCTTCGGGCTGTACCTGTTCCCCGAAGCCGCTCAATGGGCACGACCGTTGCTGCTCACGCTTGCCGTCATCGGGATCGTCTACGGGGCGATCGTGGCGACCATGCAGCGTGACCTCAAGCGACTCGTGGCCTACTCATCGGTCGCCCACCTCGGGTTCATCGTCCTCGGCATGTTCGCCTTGACGTCCCAGGCCGTCACCGGCGGTGTGCTGCAGATGATCAACCACGGCATCTCCACGGGGGCCCTGTTCGTGCTCGTCGGATGGATCTACGAGCGGCGCCACACCCGCGAGATCGCCGAGCTGCGCGGGATCCAACAGGTCGCCCCGATCTTCGCCGCCGGCTTCACCGTCGTCATGCTCTCGTCGATCGCCGTCCCCGGGCTGAACGGGTTCGTCGGCGAGTACCTCGTCCTCGTCGGATCGTTCCAGTCGGCCCGCTGGTGGACGGTCGTCGCCGCTGCCGGGGTGATCCTCGCCGCCCTCTACCTGCTGTGGGCCTACCAGCGTGTCTTCCACGGCGAGGTCGACGACGCCAACCGATCGTTCCCCGAGCTCACCGGCAAGGAGGGGCTGGCCTTGCTCGCCTTCATCGGGATCATCGTGTTCACCGGCGTGTACCCCAAGCCGATGATCGACCGCGTCGAGCCGAGCGTCGTCGCCCTCATCGACCATGTCTCCGAGCGCACCGGGAAGGACTACAGCGATCCTGACGTCGTCATCGTCGCCCCGCCGGAACCCAGCGAGGAGCCGGTGCGAGCCGACCGATGCGAGCGACGAGGCGCTAGCGAGGAGCGGCTAGCAAGCTGCCTTGCGTGGCCGGGGAACGCCATGATGGCTCAGGTTCCCTTCGTCGGTCCCGACGTGCAGTGGTTCGCCCTGTCGCCGTTGCTCGTCCTCGTCGGCGCGGCAATCCTTCTGCTCCTCGCGGGGGCGCTCACGCCGCAGTGGCCCCGCGGTCTGTACGCCGGAGTGACCGCCGCGGCGGCGATCGCCTCCGGAGTGCTCGCCGTCATCCAATGGGACGACATCAGCGACGGCTCGACCTCCACGCTCGTCGGCGGGGCGCTGGCCTTCGACACGTTCGCCATGTTCGTGACGATCGTGATCTGCGCCGCCGTCGTCGGTGTCGCCCTCGTCGCCGGCGACCAGTTGCATCGCGACGGCGGCGATGGCCCCGAGATCTACGCCCTCGTACTCGTCGCCGCCGCCGGTGGCGTGGTGATGGGAGCGGCCAACGACCTGATCGTCCTGTTCCTCGGGCTGGAGACGATGTCGCTGGCGTTCTACGTGTTGGCGGCCAGCAACCGGCGCCGCACGAAGAGCCAGGAGAGCGGGATGAAGTACTTCATCCTCGGCGGATTCTCGTCGGCGTTCTTTCTCTACGGAATCGCGCTGGTCTACGGCTCGACGGGCTCGACGAACCTCTCCGAGATCGTCACCGCGTTCGACAGCACGATCCCGGTCGACCGCAGCGAAGCCATGCTGCTCGCCGGCATCGCCCTCGTCCTCGTCGGCCTCGGCTTCAAGGTCGCCGCCGTGCCGTTCCATGTGTGGACGCCCGATGTCTACGAGGGGGCGCCGACACCCGTCACCGCGCTGCTCGCATCGGTCGGCAAGGCGGCGGCGTTCGCCGCCATGCTGCGCGTCCTTGTCGTCGGGTTCGGCCAGTACCGCGATGACTGGCGTCCTGTCGTCTGGGTCCTCGCCGTGGCGTCGCTGATCGTCGGACCCGTGCTCGCCATCGTGCAGACCGACGTCAAGCGGATGCTCGCCTACTCGTCGATCAACCACGCCGGGTTCATGCTCGTCGGCCTCGAGGTGGCGGCGCGCAACGCCGGCGAGGCCGACAGCGGTCCCGGGGTGCCGTCGGTGATGGTCTACATGTTGGCTTACGCCGTGCTCGTCGTCGGCACGTTCGCCGTCGTGTCTCTGGTCGCCCGGCAGGATGACCGGCGTACCGATCTGGACTCGTTCCGCGGGCTCGGTCAGCGCCACGCCGCGCTCGCCCTGGCGTTGACGGTGTTCCTCGTCGCCCAGGCCGGCGTGCCGTTCACGAGCGGGTTCATCGCCAAGTTCGGCGTGATCGGCGGTGCCGTCGACGAGAGCAGCTATGCCCTGGCGATCATCGCCATGTTGTCGACGGTGATCGCCGCCTTCTTGTACCTGCGGATCATGGTCAGCGCCTGGATCCAGGACGCCCCTGCCGACGACGACACGTCGAACGTCACGATCCCGTGGGGCAGCGGGCTGGCGATCGCCGCCGCCGTCGCCTTCACGCTCGCCGTCGGCTTGTTCCCCGAGTGGCTGCTCGACGTCGCCGACTCGACCGTCCAATTTGCACGCTGAACCCGCCGGTAGCGTCGCGGCGATGCATGCGCTGACGGCGGCCGACGTCCAGCGCGCCCGCGATCTGCGGCGGATGAAGTTGTTCGCCACCGGATTGCTGCTGCTCGCCGCTGTCGTGTTCGTCCTCGCTCGGACGTTCGAGGACGAAGGGACGTGGGTGGGCTACGTCGAGTCGGCGGCTGAGGCGGCGATGGTCGGCGCCTTGGCCGACTGGTTCGCCGTCACGGCGTTGTTCCGTTACCCGCTCGGCATTCCGATCCCCCACACGGCGATCATCCCCAAGCGCAAGGACGACATCGGGCGCAGCCTCGGCGACTTCGTGCAGGGCAACTTCCTCACCCCCGAGGTGATCGGCGAGCGCCTCGCCACGGCGCGGATCGCCGAGCGCCTCGGAAACTGGCTGGCGCAGCCGGCCAACGCCGAGCGGGCGGGGGAGGCTGCCGCCGACGCCCTCGGCGGCGTCGTCGAGGTGCTCGACGACCGCGATGTTCAAGAGGCGCTCGGCTCGGCGGTGGAGAAGCGCCTCGTGCGGACCGAGGTGGCGCCGCTGCTCGGCAAGGCGATCGATGTGGCAGTCGAGGGTGGCCATCACCAGCGGATGATGGACGGTGTGATGCGCGGGCTCGTCAGCTTCCTCGACGACAACCGGACGATGCTCCGAGACCGCCTCGACCAGGAGTCGCCGTGGTGGGTTCCGGAGTCGATCGACGACCGGGTCTTCAACAAGATCTTCACCGGTGTCGAGCGCTTCCTCGCCGACGTCTCGGCGACGCCGAACCACGAGGTTCGCCGGAGCATCGACGAGCGCATCCGGGCGTTGGCGATCAAGCTTCGTGAGGACCCGGAGCTGATCGCCAAGTGCGAGGCAATGAAGCTGGAGCTGCTCGAGCACCCCGACGTCCAGGGTTGGCTGCAATCGTTGTGGGGGGAAGTCAAGGGGTCGCTGCTCGAGGCGGCCGACGACCCGACGAGCGATCTACGCCGGCGCCTCGTCCACGGCTTCGCCACGGCGGGCCGCCGACTCGGCGTCGACGCCGAGCTGCAGGCCAAGGTCGACGGGTGGATCGAGAGCGTCGTGCTGCACGTCGCCGAGCACTACCGGGGCGAGGTCGCAGAACTGATCTCCTCGACGGTCGAGCGCTGGGACGCCGCCGAGACCGGCCGGCGCATCGAGTTGCAGGTCGGTCGTGATCTCCAGTTCATCCGCATCAACGGCACGGTCGTCGGCGGCCTCGCCGGCCTGGCGATCCACACCTTCTCCGAACTCGTTCTGTAATCGCGTTCCCGGCCACGCAGGCCGTTGGTGCCACTCCTCGGCTGGCACCTCGTCGCTCGCCTCGGGACGTCATGCCGCCGCCGCGTCCTGTACAGTCGGCGGCGATGGCCTCGAGGACCGACGCGGACGTTGCCCGGTTGGCGATCTCGCTGCTCGATCTCACCGACCTCGGCGACGACACCGGCGCAGACGCCGCCGAGGCGCTGTGCAAACGAGCTCGCGACGCCGGCGTCGCCGCAGTGTGCGTGTGGCCGGTCTATGTCTCACTGTGCGTCGAGGATCTCGCCGGCACGGACATCCGTGTCGCCACGGTGGTCAACTTCCCGAGCGGCGAAGAACTCGACAGTGACGTCTTGTCGATGGCTCGCACGGCACTCGACGATGGCGCCGACGAGATCGACGTCGTGTTGCCATACCGGGCCTGGTTGCGCGGCGACGAGGAGGCCGCCATCCGGATCCTCGGGGGAGTGCGAGACGTCGTCAACGAACGAGCCGACCACACCGCTGGACCGGGCATCGTGAAGGTGATCATCGAGTCGGGCGAGTTGCCCGACCAGGCGGCGATCGATCGGGCGACCCATTTCGCAATCGCCAACGGGGCGGACTTCGTGAAGACGTCGACCGGCAAGACGCCGATCTCGGCGACGCCAGAAGCCGCTGAGATCATCCTCGAAGCGATCGAGCTGTGCGGGCTGCCGGTCGGGTTCAAGGCGTCGGGCGGGATTCGCACGGTCGGTGACACCCGGGTCTACCTCGAGTTGGCCGAGCGAATCATGGGCGAGGGTTGGGTCAGCCCGGCCACCTTCCGGTTCGGTGCCAGCGCCGTGCTCGACGAGCTGGTCACCGTCGCCGGCTGATCGATGCCGTACATTCGAGTCTGATGGAGCGGCCTTCCAGCGCGGCCACGACGATCGATGGGAAGGCCATCGATGCCGTGCTCTTCGATCTCGACGGCGTCCTCACCCCGACCGCCGAGATCCACGAGCGAGCCTGGAAGTCGATGTTCGACGACTTCCTCGCGGCGCGGGCGCCCGGCGAGGCGTGGGAGCCGTTCAGCGCTGACGACTACCTCGCGTACGTCGACGGCAAGCGGCGTGTCGACGGGGTCCGGTCGTTCATCACCTCGCGAGGCATCGAGCTACCGGAAGGCACTCTCGACGACGAGCCAGGACACGACACGGTGAACGCGCTCGGCAATGCCAAGAACGCGGCGTTCCAGACCGTGCTGCGTCGTGACGGCATCGCCCCCTATCCCGGTTCGGTTCGCTTCCTCGACACCTTGGAACAGCGCCGTGTTCCCGTCGGCGTCGTGTCCTCGTCGCGCAACGCTGTCGAGGTGCTCGACGCCGCCGGGCTCACGGACCGCTTCGTTGTCGTCGTCGACGGCAACGTGGCCGGTGCCCGCAAGCTGCCCGGCAAGCCGGCGCCCGACACGTTCCTCGCCGCCGCCGACGAGCTGGGAGTCGCGGCTGAGCGCACGGCAGTGGTCGAGGATGCCATCTCGGGTGTTGCCGCCGGCCACGCCGGGGGCTTTGCGCTGACCGTCGGCGTCGATCGCGGCGCCGGCCACGAGGCGCTGCTCGGACACGGCGCCGACCTCGTCGTCGACGATCTCGCCGAGCTCGACGAACTGCTCAGCACCGGAGACGATCGATGACGCAGCGCGCCGTCCCCGAGCACCTGCCCCAGTTCCGTTACCCCGCCGACCCATGGAAGTTCGTCGAGATTGGTTTCGCTCGTCAGGAGCGGGCCCTCAACGAGACGCTGTTCGCTGTCGCCAACGGTTATCTCGGCCTGCGCGGCGACCACGAGGAGGGTCGCGACGCGAACGACCCTGGCACCTTCATCAACGGGTTCCACGAGACGTGGAGCATCCATCACGCCGAACAGGCCTTCGGCTTCGCGACCACCGGCCAGACGATCGTCAACGTCCCCGATCCGAAGATCATGTCGTTGTACGTCGACGACGAGCCACTCGAGCTCGCGATCGCCGACCTCGCGTCCTACAGCCGCGAGCTCGACATGCGCCGTGGCACGGTGAATCGCGACCTGACCTGGCGGACCGCCGCCGGCAAGCTCGTGCGCGTCCGGTCTCAACGGCTCGTGTCACTGGTCCACCGCCACATCGCGGCGATCACGTTCGAGGTCACGATGGAGCGCGGCGAGGCACCGGTCGTCGTTGGCTCGCGGCTGCTCAACCGCCAGGACGCCGAGTACGAGGCGAGACCGGAGGCGTTCACCGAGTCGGTCGGTGTCATCAACCCAGAGCGCGACCCCCGGCGCCACCGCACGTTCAACCATCGAGTGCTGCAGCCGCGCATCCACACGGCCGACGATCGCCAGATCGTCCTCGGCTACCAATGCACGAACAGCAAGATGTCGATCGCCTGCGCGGCGCGACACCACGTCGAGTCGACGGGGGTGTTCGACGTCGACATCGAGATCGGTCCCGACGAAGGCACCGCCATCGTCGCCAGCACGCTCGCCGCCGGGCAGTCGCTGAAGGTCACCAAGTTCGTCAGCTACCACACGTCGCGCTACGCGCCCCACCAGGAGGCGGAGATCATCGACGACGCCTTCGAGCTGGCGACGCGATGCACCCGCAGTCTCGATCGCGTCGAGCATGATGGCTACGACGCCCTCGTGTCGGCCCAGGAGGCCTGGCTCGACGAATTCTGGGCGAGCAGCGACGTCGAGTTGCGCCACCGGCGGGTCGACCCCAACACCTCCGACGTGGCGGAGACCGCAGAACAACAAGCGTTGCGCTGGAACCTGTTTCAGCTCGCCCAGGCGTCGGCTCAGGTCGGCGAGCAGGGCATCGCCGCCAAGGGCGTGACGGGTGGTGGCTACGAGGGTCACTACTTCTGGGACACCGAGATGTACGTCGCGCCATTCCTCGCTTACACCAGGCCCGAGGCAGCCCGGCAGCTGATGCGCTTCCGCTGGCGGATGCTGCCGACCGCCCGCGCCCGAGCCGGGGCCCTCAACTCGGCGGGTGCGCTGTACCCGTGGCGGACGATCAACGGCGAGGAGGCGTCGGCGTACTACGCCGCCGGAACCGCCCAGTACCACATCAACGCGGCGATCGCCTTCGCCCTCAAGCGCTATGTCGACGCCAGCGGGGACATCGCCTTCCTCGCCACGGACGGCGCCGAAATCCTCGTCGAGACGGCGCGGATGTGGAACGACCTCGGCTTCTACTCGACGCGCCGCAACGGCAACGGCAACGGCAACGGCAACGGCAACTCGCTCAACGGCACCTTCCACATCCACGGGGTCACCGGGCCGGACGAGTACACCGCCGTGGTCAACGACAACCTGTACACCAACGTGATGGCGCGGTTCAACCTGCGCTACGCCGCCCGTGTACTCGAGCTGCTCGGTGAGTCGGCGCCAGACGCCTATGCCGCCCTCGCCCGTCGAGTCGGCCTCGAGGAGCAGGAGGCTCCGGCGTGGGTCCGAGCCGCTGAGGCGATGTACCTGCCCTACGACGGCGAGCTCGGGATCCACCCCCAAGACGCCGACTTCCTCGACCTCCAACCCTGGGACTTCACCGCCACACCGTCGGACAAGTACCCCCTCCTCCTGCACTTCCACCCGCTGGTGATCTACCGCCACCAAGTGCTCAAGCAGGCCGACGTAGTGCTGGCGATGTCGCTGCGCAACGACCAGTTCTCGCCGGAGGTGCGCAAGCGCAACTTCGACTACTACGACCCGATCACCACTGGTGACTCGTCGCTGTCCGCGTGCGTGCAGGCTGCGGCGGCCGCCCAGATCGGTTACGGCGAGCTCGCCGTGCACTACTTCCGCGAGGCGCTGTTCGTCGATCTTGCCGACCTCCACGGCAACGCACGCGACGGTGTCCACGTGGCTTCGACAGGCGGTGTGTGGGGGACGGTTGCGTTTGGCTTCGCTGGGATGTACGAGACGGGAACGGCGATGAGCTTCGACCCCAAACTTCCCGAGCGCTACGAGCGGATGTCGTTGCGCGCCCAGCACCACGGGTCGCGGATGCTCATCGAGCTCGATCCCGAGGGCTGCACGGTCAGCGTGCTCGACGGCGCCGTGCCGATCCACACCACGCCCGGATGGACGGGGCTGACGCCTGAACCGGCGGGACAGGAAGCGGTGCGCGGGACCTTGGAGGAGGCATCGCCACCGGACGGGTCAATCCGTGACGTCGTCGACCGCGTCGTGTTGATCGAGGCCGGCCAGTCGCTGCGCATCTCGTGCGCCCTTCAGCAACCGATGGGTGTTTAGGGGACCGTTCCGTCCCCGAAACACCCATCGGTTGCGAGATTTAGCCGGCGGTTGTCGTCGTTGCGGCTGGGGCCGTGGTTGTCGTCGCGCCCGGGGTAGTGGTCGTCGTCGCGCCCGGGGTAGTGGTCGTCGTCGTGGCGTTCGGATCCCGGGGCGATGACCCGGGATAGTTGAACGTGAGCAGAATGCTGCGCAACTCCTCGGCGTTGGCGGTCTTCACCTGGAGGAGGGCCGTGAACGACTCGTCGGCCGGATTTGCCACCACCATGTTCCACGTCATGGCGTTGGGCCCGCAGTTCGTGCCGATCTGCACGGCACCCACGAAGAACTGGTCGTCGTAGGTCTTGACCTCGAGCATCTCGCACCCTTCCCGGAGCCCGAACTGTGCGATAAGGGTCAGCGGGTCGGCGGTGAACGGGAAGGCGGCGTACTGCACGCCGGGCGTGTCGAACGAAGTCGAGAAGGACTCGAGGTCGGGGGAAGCGGCGATGTACGGACGCTGAGTCCCTTCGCGCCGCTTTGGGAGCAGTGTCGACATCGGTCCATGCCTCAGGGACGGCGATGACGATCGAGTCGGTGTCGTCGACCAGCGGAACGTAGCCCGCAGGGATCGGGGCCGTGGTGAGCGGCGCAGTGCTCGGCGCTGCCGTCGTCGACGGCGCGCTTGCCGGCGTCGTTGTCGGTGGTTCCGTGGTCGCTATCGCCGCCGAGAGCGCCATGGCGAGCGTCGCCAGCACGATGTTCACTCGTAGATCCTCCTCCGAGTCACTAGGAGTATCACACCACCGATGAGGACGGTGAGCGCCCCGATCGCCAGCGGCGCCACGGGCTCGACGCCTGTCGCCGGCAGCGTCCCCCTCGGAACGTGGCCGAAGCCGCTGGGGCCGCCGGGCGCCGGAGCGATCGCCGGGTCCGTCGTCGTCGGCGCCGTCGAGCCGGTTGGCGTGGTGCTGCTCGTCGCCGAGACTCCCGGATCGGTCGTGGACGGCGTCGTGCGTCGCAGGGGTCGTCGTCGCTGGCGGCGTGGTCGTCGTGGGCGGCGCCAGGCAGTCGACATCGTCGGCGTTGATGCGCTGGCACGAGACGACGACGATGTCGTTGTTGCCGGCTGCGGCATCGCCGGTCCCGATGATGTTGCCGTCCGCGTCGAGGGCGAGCACGGCGAGGGCGTCTCCAGCTTGGAGACCGTTGACGCTGTTGCCCTGATTGGTCTCCGACGACGTGATGTTGCCTCCGCTGTTGGCGTAGGCGATGCCGAGGCTGACGACGATCGACACTTGCCGGACGTTGGCCCGAGTGCCGCCCTGCTCGACCTCGGTGTCGAGTCCCTCGAACGCCCCGTCGAGGCGAAGGATCAGTCCCTGGAAGGGGATCTCGATGCCCACGCTCCTGGCCTCGAACGCGGTGTCGTTGGCCGAGCGGTGGACCTGGGCGAGCAGCTCGGACATGAACGCGGCCATCGTCACCACCGCGTTGGCCGTCTCGGGATCAAGGGTGCGGATGTTGCCGAGCGTGTTGCCGCCCGTGTTCGCTGCCGCGGCACCCATGTTGGCGACGAGAACGTTCTGCACGATGTCGACCTGGCCGTCGCCGGAGGAAGCGGCCATGGCGACCTGGCGGATGAAGGTCTCGCTGTCGTTGCCGACGGCGGTGGCGTTCCCCGTGTCGATGCTGCCCTGGGCGGGGCCGTAGCCGTAGCTCTGCAGCAGCGCGGGCAGGAGCATCGCGAACAGTTCCTGGGCGACCGCGTCGTCGTCTGCCTCCGAAGCTGTCAACAGACCGCTGGCGACGCCGGAGACATCGTTGAGACCGCTGTTGGCGAGCGCGAAGCCGACATTGAGCACGGTGGCCTGCTGGGTGACATTGATCGTCGACTGATCGACACCGAGGATGTCGGCGTACTGCTCGATCTCGGTGAGCGATTCGTTACCGGTGGCGGAGGCGTTGCCGCTGCCGACCGATCCGCCGCTGCCGGCGACTCCGGTGCCGGAGATGACGTTGGTACCGCTGTTCGCGCCGGCGACGCCCATCCACAGGGAGATGGTGATCTGCGTGGCGTGGGCGTCGGTGTTCTCGTCACCGTTCTCGCGGGCGGCCTGGGTGATGTACTGGCCGATGTCGAGGCCGGTTGCCGAGGCGTCGCCGGTGCCGATCTGGCCGGACGTTCCCGAGCCTCCCGGTGTCGAACCGACGATGTTGGCACCCGAGTTCGCCAGTGCCACGCCGATGTTGAGGATCAGGGCGACCTGGACGACGTTGGCCCGCGCCCCCTCTGTGAGCACGATGTCGGCGGCCTGGGTGATGACGTTCTCGTCGTCGGACCCGACGGCGGTGGCGTCGCCGCTGTCGACCTCGGCGGGTTGCTGCGATCCGCCCTGGTCGGGCTTGGCCGTCGACGATCGTGTTGCTGCCGGTGTTGGCGTCGGCAACGACGGTGGCGGTGATGACGACCGTCTGGTCCTGATCGACCTGGTTCGGATTCGACGTCGACGTCTCCACCGAGTCGTCGACCGCGACCGTCGAGGCGCCGACGCGACGTCGGCCTCCGAGGTCGTGGTCCGCTCTGCGGGTCGCCTCGGTGGTCGTCGGCTCCTCCTGCGTGTCGGCGGTGCCTCCGTGGTCACGACCACGGTGGCCTCCGTGGTCGGCGCCTCGGTGGTCGAGGTCTCCTGCTTGCGTCCCTACCGGAGGCTCATCGTCGGCCCGCGCGGTCGAAACACTGATCGAGGCGAGCATCGTCGAGATGACGACAGCCGCCACTGTCTTGAACCGCCGCACGTCGTGCTCGCTTTCGTCCGAGAGTCAATGGTGAGGGCGGGGCAACCGAGGCTGCCCCGCCCTCGAGTTCCCTGGGAAGGGAAGGCTTGATCAGCCTGTCCGCGTCGGCCGTGTTGGTCGAGGTGTTGGTGTTCGTCTGGTTGACGATCACCGTCGCCGTGTTGGTGGCGGTGGCGCTCCCAGTGCTGATGCTGTTGCTGGACGACGCCGAGTGTTGGCGCCGGCGTTGGTGTTGCCGCTGGTGGCCGTTCCGCCATCTCCGCCGGCGGCCGCTACCGCCGCCGCGGCGTCGGCGTCGCCGCCATCGGCGTCGCTGTCGGCGTCCTGATCGGCGTCGTTGCTCTGGCCGGTCGCGTTGACCGCGACGTTGCCGCCGCTGTTGGCGCTAGCCTCCTGGGCGACGATGACACTGGCGTCGGCGTCCTGGTCGACGTCGTTGTCGACGTCCGCTTCGGCATCCGTCGGGAACGAGAACGGGCCGGCCACAATCGCACCCGCTGTGGCGGTTGCCGTGTTGGCCGACGTGTTCGAGTTGGCCTGGCCGATACCGACGCCCGCACCGTTGCCTGCCGTCGCAGCACCGGTCGAGATGCTGTTGGTCGACCCGGCGCCGTTGGACCCGCTGTTGCCGTTGGTGGCGCCGGCGGTTCCGCCATCGCCACCGATGGCGAAGAGCGCAAGAAGAGCTGGGCGTCGCCGCCATCGGCGTCGCTGTCGGCATCCTGATCGGCGTCGTTGTCCTGCCCGGTCTAGTTGACCGCGAGGTTGTGGCCGGAGTTCGACCATGCCTTCTGGAAGACCCCGACGTGGGCGTCGGCGTCCTGGTCGACTTCATCATCGACGTCTGCGTCGGTATCGGCTGAAACACCGCCGGCTGCGAAGACAGTGAATCCTGCCGTCGCCAAGGCGGTGGCTGCCAGCCACCTGATGGTTCGTGTCATGTTGTCTCCTGAGTCGTGGCGTCTCCGCCATTTGTGTTACGCCGTGCGGAAACACATGAACCAGCAGACACTGAGGTAAACCCTCCGTCCAGAGGTCCCGCCGACACAAGCCGGAAACATACGCCTTTCGAAATCGAGATGCGTCGGAATTAAATAGCGGGCGCGCTCTTCCGTTGTAGCTAGCGAGGAAGCGGCCGCCAAGGGCGTGCGTGGCGGGGGAAAACGCGAGTGTCAGGCGGGGGCGCCGACGAGCGCCTCGGCGCGCCGTTCGGTGAGCCGGCGGGCCACCCGCTCGCTCTTGGCGAGCCGGGCCATCACGCGTTCGCGGGCCTGCTCGCCGGCCGCATCGAGACCCTCGATGCGGTCGATCTGCCAATGACGCAAGAGGATCGGCACGAGGATCTGCTCGTGGTGGATCGCCAGGTCGTAGACACCTGCCTTGGCGATCGCCGCGGCGTGGCCGGCGAAGCCGGGGATGCCGAGGCCGGGCATCGAAAAGCCGACGACCTGGCGCTCGATGGCGCCCATCATCGTGCTCGGGCTGGCGGCGATCGCCGCGGTGGCGAGATCGCGGTAGAAGAGGTGGTGGAAGTTCTCGTCGGCGGCGACCCTCGACATCACGGCGTAGCCCACGGGGTCGCCGATCAGCTTGCCCGTGTTGCGGTGGGCGATGCGGGTGGCCAGCTCCTGGAGGGTGAGATAGATGAACCCGTCGACGGTGGACTCGGGGTCAGGCGTCTTGCCGCCCGAGACCTGGGCCATCCGCCCGCGCTCGAGATCGACCGGGTCGACGGCGCGGGTCGTCATGAGGTAGCCGTAGATCGCCATCGAGTGGCGGCCTTCTTCGGCGGTCCAGCGGCGAGCCCACGTCCCCCACGCCCCATCGGCGCCGAACATTCGCTCGATCGAGCGGAAGTAGTACGGCAGGTTGTCCTCGGTCAGCAGATTGACGATCAACGACGACCGCACGGCGTCGCTGATCGTGACGCCTCCCAGGTCGGCGGCGTCCTCGGACCACACCTCACCCGGCACCGCGTCGCGACCCCGGCTGTAGGGGATCAGCTCGTGGGGGAACCACTCCTTGGACGACGCAAGATGGCGTTCGAGCAACTCGGTGGCGGTTGGCTCGAGTTCGTGAACCAACGCGACGTCATCCATTCAGATAGCCTACCTACCGGTAGGTAGGCGCGCAACTGATCACGTCTCGACGTCGACCTCGAAACCGGCCAGCCGCGCCGCGTCGACGACGGTCGCTGCGTGCTCCGTGCCGCGGACCTCGAACGTGGCGTGGACGCCGGTCTGGCGGACGCTGAGGTTGACGCCCTCACGGTGGTGCTCGACGTCGATCAGGTTGGCGCCGTTGGCGGCGAACACCGAGAGCAACTTGACGAGTCCGCCGGGGCGGTCGTCGATCTTCGTGAACACCACCAGCCGGCGACCGGCCGTCGTCTCGTGACGGCGGATCAGACCGGGCACGACGCCGAGGTCGACGTTGCCGCCGGACAGCACGATGCAGGTGTGCCCGCCGCCGACACGCGGCACAGCGCCGGACCGCAGGGCGGCGACGCCGACTGCCCCGGCGCCCTCGACGTACAGCTTGGCGCGGTCCATCAGGAGCACCATCGCATCGGCGATGGCGTCCTCGTCGACGCTGACCACGTCGTCGATCCACTCGTCGACGAGCGGGCGGGTGATTCCACCCGGGCGCTTCACGGCGATGCCGTCGGCGAGGGTGGTGATCGGTCCGGTGGCGACGGATCCCCCGACATATGGGCTGCAGACGGCAGCCTGCACCCCGATGACGCGGACGTCGGGCATCAACGACTTGACGGCAATGGCCACGCCGCTGGCGAGGCCGCCACCACCGACCGGGACGACCACACACGAGAGGTCGTCGAGATCCTCGACGAGCTCGAGGCCGAGGGTGCCCTGGCCGGCGACGACGGCAGCGTCGTCGTACGGGTGGCAGAACGCCTTGCCGTCGCGGTCGGCGAGCTCGCGTGCCGCGGCGATCGACTCGTCGACCGAGGCGCCGAGCTCGATCACCGTCGCGCCGTAGCTGCGGCACGCCTCGATCTTGGAGATCGGCGCACCCGTCGGCACGAAGATCTCGCACGGCACGCCGAAGTACTTGGCCGCAAACGCCAGCGACTGGGCGTGATTCCCGGCGCTGCCGGCGGTCACCCCCGCCTTGGCGAGCGACCCGAGCGAGGCCAGCTTGTTCATCGCCCCGCGGATCTTGAACGATCCGGTGCGCTGGAGGCTCTCCGCCTTGAGCACGACGGGCTGGCCGAAGTCGCTCGACAGGGCCACCGACGAGACCACCGGGGTGTGCCTGGCGACGGCGCCGGCCACCCCCCGGGCTGCCGTGATGTCCGCCAGCGTGACGACCTCGGCGGCGTTGCCAGCGTCCACGAACTCTGCACCGTAGTGGCCTGGAGGCTAGGTGTGGGGACCTGCACCGATGCGAGCGCGTGAGCGCCAGGATCGACTGCTGCGAGCGAGCGAGCGCCAGCGAGCGAGCGGCCAGCCACGGCCTCCGTGGCCGGGGAACGAGTGACGTCTGCGTGGCCGGGGAACGCATCGAACGTAGTTACCCAGCCGCTCGGGATGATTGGTAGCGTCCACCGCGCATGTCGGTGTATCTCCGCGACTACCTCACGGTCGTCTGGTTCGGCGGTATCGCGCTGGTCCTCGGTGCCCTGTTGCTCGGCGTCGCCGCCGTGCTGCGCCCGGACAAGCCGTCACTGGCGAAGATGATCGCCTACGAAGGTGGTTCCGAGCCGGTGGGCATCGGCTGGTCGCAGAGCCAGATCCGCTACTACGTCTTCGCCCTGCTCTTCGTGATCTTCGATGTCGAGGCGGTGTTCATCTTCCCGTGGGCGGCGTCGGTCGAGCGCTACGGCGGCTTCGGGCTGGCGGTGATGGTGGCGTTCATCGTGTTGCTCCTCGATGGCCTGCTCTACGCCTGGAAGCGAGGGCTCCTGCGATGGGTCTAGTCGACCGTGGGCGGTTGCCCGGCGGTATCAGCAAGCTGATGAACCTCGGCCGCTCGTACTCGTTGTGGGTCTACCAGTGGGGGCTGGCGTGCTGCGCCATCGAGATGGGGGCGGCATTCGCGTCGCCGCGTTACGACGTGATGCGCCTCGGCGTGATCCCGTTGCCGGCGAGCCCACGCCAGGCCGACCTCGTCGTCATCTCCGGGACCGTCACCGACAAGATGGCCCCGGCGATCCTGCGCCTCTACGAGCAGATGCCCGAGCCGAAGTACGTCATCTCGATGGGCAGCTGCGCCAATTGCGGCGGTCCGTACTGGGACAGCTACTCGGTCACCAAGGGCGTCGACCAGATCATCCCCGTCGACATCTACGTGCCGGGGTGCCCTCCTCGCCCGGAAGCGCTGCTCGAGGGGATCGTCCTGCTCCAGCAGCGAATCAAGAACGAGGACATGGCGGCGAAGTGGCGCGGCGACGGTGCCGACGACATCGTTCCCAAGCGCGAGCCCATCGTCGTGGGTGGTGGCGGGATTGAGTGACGTCACCACCGAGACACCGGTCGCCGAGCTGCCCGGCGATGGGCTTCGGGAGTCGATCATCGATGAGCTGCGGCGGCAGATCGGCGACGCGCTCGTCGAGCACCACCTCAAACCGCAGGACGACCTGTGGATCCGCGTCCGCCCCGAGGCGTGGGTGGCGACGGGCCAGGCGCTCAGCGCGATGGGCTTCACCTACTTCTGCTTCCTGTCGGCGCTGGACTGGAAGCCGTCGCCGTACGGGCGCGGCGAGGACGACCCGACGCAGCCCCCGCCGGAACGCAAGACGGCGATCGAGCAGGGCGTCGCCGGAGGCGAGACACGCTTCCAGGTGTTCGCCAGGGTCACCGACACGACCCGCCACGTCGGCGTGACGATCAAGGCCGACGTCGCCGAGGAATCGATGGCGATCGACTCCTGGCACGCCGTGTACGCCGGCGCCAACTGGCACGAGCGGGAAACCCACGAGATGTTCGGGATCGACTTCATCGGCCATCCAGACCTGCGCAACATGTACCTGCCGTCCGAGTTCGAGGGCTTCCCGCTGCGCAAGGACTTTCCGCTGCTCGCCCGCATGGTCAAGCCGTGGCCCGGCATCGTCGACGTCGAGCCGATGCCGGCGGCGGAGGAGGCCGGCGCTGACGGGTCTGGCGCTGGTGACGCCTCGCCGGCTGAAGAAGCTCTGGAAGGTGAGGCTGCGGAGCATCCGGAGACGGCTGCCGATCCGGCGGACGTCACCGACGAGACGGTGGCGGATGCGCCGGCGCACCCCGAGTTTGTGTCAGGGAAAGTGCCCGGAACCGGCGATTCGTCTGACACAAACGAGCCGGAGGACGCCGAGACCGCGCCGGCGACCGAGGAGGAGTCGTGAGCGACGTCCTCTCCGAGCGTCAGCAGCTTTCGTACATCGCCGGCCAGGCGGCTGACGCCCGTCTCAACGTCGAGCTGGAGACCGAGGGGATGACCCTCAACATCGGGCCCCAGCACCCGGCCACGCACGGCACGTTGCGAATCATCGTGCGCCTCGACGGCGAGCAGGTCGTGTGGGCCGAGCCGTCGGCGGGCTACATGCACCGCGGCTACGAGAAGCTCGCCGAGGTGCGCACCTTCCCGCAGGTGACGACGCTGGTCAACCGCATCGACTGGCTCGGCAGCTTCGCCAACGAGGTGCCATTCATCCTCGCCGCCGAGAAGTTGATGGAGATCGAGGCGCCGCCACGCGCCCAGCACATCCGCACGCTCCTCTTCGAACTGTCGCGCATCGCCAACATCACGCTGTTCCTCGGCGATCTCGGCGTCCAGCTCGGCGCCGTGACTCCGGCCTTCTTCGCCTTCCGTGACCGCGAGCACGTGCTCAACCTCATCGAGTCGGTCACGGGTGGGCGCTTCCATCCGAACTTCGATCGCATCGGCGGCCTCAAGGACGACCTCCCCAAGGGTTTCATCGACGACTGTCGGTACGTGATGAAGAAGATCCGTGGGTTCTGCGACGAGAACGAGGACCTGCTGATCGGCAACGAGATCTTCCAGGCCCGGACCCGCGGCGTGGGGATCATCCCGCGCGACATCGCCCTGCAGTACGGCCTGTCCGGGCCCAATCTGCGGGCCAGCGGGGTCGACTGGGACCTGCGCCGCGACCAGAAGCTGCCGATGGCCTGGGACAAGGTCGACTGGAAGGTCTGGACGCACCCCGACGGCGACAGCTTCGCCCGCTGCTGGATTCGCCTGCAGGAGACCAGGGAGGCGACCAAGATCGTCGACCAGCTGCTCGACTCGCTGCCGTCCGGGCCGATCATGGCCAAGGTGCCGCGCATCATCAAGGTGCCAGCCGGCGAGGCGTGGGTGTCGACGGAGAACCCGCTGGGGGAGATGGGTTACTACGTCGTGTCGAAGGGCGACCTCGGGCCGTTCCGCGTGAAGATCCGCTCGGCCAGCTTCAACAACGTGTCGATCGCCTCGTGGGTGCTGCGCGGCGTGTACGTGCCGGACATCATCACGATCCTGGCCAGCCTCTATTTCATCTTGGGGGACATCGACCGGTGAGGGTTTCGACGCTCACTCCGCTGCGCTCTGTTCGGTCGAGCTGCGAGGAGCGGCTTCGCCGCGCTCAGATTCTGGCGGCGGCGTCGGCGTGAGCGTGCTCGCGGTGGACCTTCCGTATTGGGCGCAGTCGCTGCTGCGCGTCCTCGGGGGGATCGTCGCCGTGCTGCTGCCCGCGGGCACGATCGTCTACGTCTTCTTGTTCAAGATGATGTCGTTCATGCAGAGCCGTCTCGGCCCGATGGAGGCCGGACCGTACGGCTCGCTGCAGCTGTTCGCCGAGGTCGGCAAGTGGCTGCAGAAGGAAGACACGGCCCCGGCGGCTGCCGATCACAGCATCTTCAAGATGGCCCCGCTGGTGGTGCTGGTGTCGACGTTCCTGCTCGTCGCTGCCGTGCCGTTCGGCCCCGATGCCTGGCTGACGAACTTCCAAGTGGGTGTGTTCTACGCCCTCGCCGTGTCGTCGATCAGCGTGCTCGGCATCCTCGTCGCCGGCTGGTCGAGCGCCAACAAGTACTCGCTGCTCGGTGGACTGCGTGCGGCCGGCCAGTTGATCGCCTACGAACTGCCCCTCGTGCTCGGCGTCATCGGCGTCGTGATCCAGGCCGGGTCGATGAACTTCCAAGAGATCATCGTCCGGCAGAACAGCGATGCGATCTTCGGTTGGGACGGTCTCGGCAATCCCTACGTGCTCACCCAGTTCGTCGGCTTCGTCGTGTTCATGATCGCCGTGCAGGCTGAGCTGACCCAGCCGCCGTTCGACATGCCGATCGCCGAGTCCGAGCTCGTGTCGGGGTACATGACGGAGTACTCCGGGTTTCGCTTCCTGATCTTCTTCATCGCCGAGTTCGCCACCGTCGGTGTGTTCTCGCTGATCGCCGCGGCGCTGTTCCTCGGCGGCTGGGGGGTGCCGTTCGCCTGGTTCGGCTGGGACGGCATCGACGAGGTCGACGACTGGATGAACGTCGCCGGCCCGCTGATCATGTTCACCAAGATGATGGCGTTGAGCTTCATCGTGATGTGGGTGCGCTTCAGCTTCCCCCGGTTCCGGGAGGATCAACTTCAGCGCTTCGCCTGGAAGGTGCTGATCCCCATAGCTGTCGCCAACATCGTCGTCACGGCAACCTTCAAGGTGGTGTTCTAGTTGTCGGTCAACTGCGAGCGACGAGGCGCCAGCCCTGCGGGTGCGAGCGACCGAGCGCCAGCGAGGGAGCGGTTGGCGAGGGCCTGCGTGGCCCGGGAACGCAATCGCGGCCTGCGTGGCCGGGGAACGCAGAAGGTGGTGTTCTAAACATGGCGTTGGCACCGAAGCCGAAGGTTCCCGGGTTGTTCAAGGGCCTCGGCGTCACGCTGAAGACGCTCGGGACGACGATCCGCCACGGTGCCGACACCGTGCAGTACCCGCGCGAGAAGGAGGCGCCGCCCACGCGGGCCCGCGGGGTGATCGCACTGCGCGAGGACAACTGCACGGTGTGCATGCTGTGCGCCCGCTCGTGTCCGGACTGGTGCATCTACATCGAGGGCCACAAGCAGCTCGCCCCGCCGCGGCGGGCCGGCGGCAAGCCGCGCTCGGTGAGCAACCTCGACCGCTTCGACATCGACTACGCGCTGTGCATGTACTGCGGCATCTGCGTCGAGGTGTGCCCCTTCGACGCCCTGTTCTGGAGCCCGGAGTACGAGTACTCCGAGCCGCACATCGCCGACTTGCTGCACGACAAGGAGAAGCTCGGCGAGTGGATGGAGACGGTTCCCGAGGCACCCGACCTCGAAGCCGGCGCGGAGAAGAAGAAGTGACCGTTTCGCCCTCACTCGATCGCTCGCTGCGCTCGCTCACTCCGTTCGGGCGAGCTGGCGGAGCTGCGGACGGCCGGCAAAGCCCGGCCGTCCTCCGCACCGAAATCCTCTGCCTCCGTCAGTGTGCTCAGCGTCTGTCGAGGAAGAAGGTCGGGCTCCCCACTGCCCTGCCTCGTCCGCTCGTCGCACACCTTGCGACGGTGCTGAGATGATCGCGTCGGTCATCGCTCAGGCGGCCGTCGATGACGTCGACGTCGCCCAGAACGTCGGGTTCTACATCATCGCCGCGGTGATGCTCGTCGCCGCCATCCGCGTCGTCACGAGCAACAACGTCGTCCACGCCGCCTTGTGGCTCGTGCTCGTGCTCGCCGGCGTTGCCGCCCAGTACGTCCTCGCCGCCGCCGAGTTCGTCGCCGTCTCGCAAGTGCTCGTGTACATCGGCGCCGTGATGGTGCTGTTCCTGTTCGGCATCATGCTGACCCGCGCCCAGATCGGAGCCGAGCAGAACCTCAACAACCGCAACTGGGGGATCGGCATCCCGGTCGCCCTCGCCCTGCTCGGGCTGTTGGGCTGGGCGATCATCGACCAGTACGGCGACGACAAGCTGCCCGACCGGGGCGGGCCGACCCCGACCCAGGACCTCGCCGACGGCATCCTGTCCGACTACCTCGTCCCGTTCCTCGCCCTGTCGTTCATCCTCCTCGCCGCCGCCATCGGCGCCATCGTCCTGGCGCGCAAGGACTGACCGTGCTGGCCGTCAACTTCTTGCTGCTCGGGGCCGTGCTGTTCGCCACCGGTGTGTACGGCGTGCTCGCCCGGCGCAACGCCGTGATGGTGCTGATGTCGGTCGAGCTGATTCTCAACGCCGTCAGCCTCAACCTCGTCGCCTTCGCCCTGATGAACAACAACGCCGACGGCCAGATCTTCGCTCTCTACGTGATCGGTGTCGCCGCCGCCGAGGTCGGCGTCGGGCTGGCGATGGTCATCCTCGTCTACCGCAACCGTCGCTCGATCTCCCTCGACCAACTCAGCGAGATGCACGGATGACCGGTCAGATCAAGATCGGTGAGCGGAGCGTGCAGGTTTCCGCACGCTGGGCTCACCGATATCGGGGTGGGCGCGGATGATCGCTGCCGGCTGGTTCCTCGAGAACGCTTGGCTGATCCCGGTGATCCCTGGCGTCGCCTTCGCCCTGATCATCCTCATCGGCAAGCGCCTGCCGTGGCAGGGCTCCGAACTCGGGGTCGCCTCGATGGCCGCGGCGACGGTGCTCTCCGTGGGCACGGCGATCCAGTGGATCCAGCGCAGCGACGACGCCGGGGAGGCGTTCGTCGAACCGGTGGTCCGCTCGTGGACCTGGTGGCAGAACGCTGGCGTCGAGTTGACCATCGGCGAGTACATCGACGGACTCAGCGTGATGGCCCTGTTCGTCGTCGCCTTCATCTCCCTGCTCGTGCAGATCTACAGCCTCGAGTACGTCCGCGGCGATCGTCGCTACACGCACTTCTTCGCCGCCATCACCCTGTTCTCCGCCGGGATGCTCGTGATGGTCCTCGCCGAGAACATGGTCCAGCTGATCCTCGGCTGGGAGATCATGGGCCTCTGCTCGTTCATGCTCATCGGCCACTGGTGGGAAGAGGAGGCCAACGCCCGGGCCGCCCTCAAGGCCTTCTTCACCGTGCGTGTTGGCGACGTCGGACTGCTCGTCGGAACGGCAATGCTGTACTGGGGCTCGAACGCCTGGACCCAGGAGAACCTCGGCGTGTCCGGATTCAGCATCCGCGGCATCTCGGCCTGGGCGTTGTCGGGCGACGGGAGCCAGAGTCTGCTGCTGTGGACTGCAGTCGCCTTGTTCATCGCGTGCATCGGCAAGAGCGGCCAGTTCCCACTGCACACCTGGTTGCCCGACGCGATGGCCGGGCCGACACCGGTGTCGTCGCTGCTGCACTCCTCGACGATGGTCGTCGCCGGCGTGTTCCTCGTCGCCCGCCTCTACCCGGTGTTCTGGGAAGGTTTCTCGATCCCAGACGTCGAGGTCAACTTCATCGTCGTCATCGCCGCCATCACGATCATCATCTCGGCGTTGCTGGCGTTCGTGCAGGACGACATCAAGAAGGTCCTCGCCTATTCGACCGTCGGCCAGCTCGGCTACATGATGCTCGGTCTCGGCTCAGGCGCGTGGCTACCAGCGGTGTTCCACATCTTCACCCACGCCTTCTTCAAGTGCTGTCTGTTCCTGTGCGCCGGTTCGGTGAGTCACTCCGGCTCGCATCACAGCTTCGACATGAAGAAGGACATGGGCGGACTGTGGCGCAAGATGCCAGTGACCGCGGGGGCCTGGATCGTGTCGTCGCTCGCCCTCGCCGGGGTGTTCCCGTTCGCCGGGTTCTTCTCCAAGGACGAGATCATCGACAATGTCGGGCACAACGGCTACTCGGTGTTCATGTGGGTCTCGCTGATCGGCGCCTTCATGACCGCCGCCTACACCGTGCGGGCGACGTACCTCACGTTCTTCGGCGAGCCGCGCGGCGCCGCCGCCGGGGTGCACCACGACGTCCATACCGAAGCGCATCACGTTGCCGCCCACGACGTGTACCAGGAGCCCGAGCTGCAGGATCTCGAGCACGCCGACGCACACGCCGGCCCTCACGAATCGCCGAAGCTGATCCTCATCCCGATCTGCATCCTCGCCGTATTCGCCTTCGTCGGCGGCTGGGCGAACGCGGCGATGCTCGACGAGCGGTACCACAAGTTCACCGAGTATGTGGAGCCACGCATCGCTCACGAGGAAGCGGCTGCCGGTGCGGATGGCGACCATGGCGAAGAGACGGCAGCCACCGAGGAGCACGAGGAGGCCGGCGAAATCACAACCTTCCCAGAGGTCAGCCACGCCGAGTTCCAGTGGTGGCCGAACGCGGCGACGTCGCTGCTCATCGTCGGCGCCGGGCTGGTGTCGGCGTGGGTGTTCTGCGTGGCGTTCTACGGCCGCCGCGACCGGCGCCTCGTCGGGCTCACGCAGCGCGTCCCACCACTGCGCTGGGCCTACACGTTCACCGCCAACAAGTTCTACCTCGACGCCCTGTACGAGAACGTCATCGTCCACGCCATCGCCCACCCGATCGCCAGGGCCGCCTACTGGTTCAACCAGCACGTCATCGACGGCATCGTCAACGGTGTCGGTCTGTCCGGCAAGCGGATCGCCCAATGGACCTACCGCTGGGTCGACCAGGGTGTCGTCGACGGTGCCGTCGACGGTGCCGGCATCCTCGCCGAGGAGAGCGGCGAGGCGCTACGCCCCATGCAATCCGGCAAGGTCAATCAATATGGCGCGCTGTTGTTCGGCGCCGCCACCGTCGGAGCCATCGTGCTCGTGATCATCAACGTGTGAGGACGAACCAGTCATGCCGATCGAGACAATGACCGACCACACGATCTGGTTGACGATCGCCGTGTTCCTGCCGCTCGTCGGCGTGTTCGCGTTGGTCTTCATCGATCGTCGCGACGAGCAGACGATCAAGGCCGTCGGCATCGCCACTGCGGCGGCGACGTTCGTCGCCTCGCTGTACGTCCTTGCCCGCTTCGACTTCGACAACGCCGAGCGGCTGCAGTTCTTCGCGGATCACGAGTGGATCGAGTTCATCCGCGCCAACTACACGATCGGCCTCGACGGGATCAGCCTGCCGCTGTTCGTGCTGTCGAGCTTCATCACCCTCGTCGTGATGATCTACACGTGGGACAACCTGCCGGAGGCGGGCAACGCCAAGGCGTTCATCATCCTCACCCTCGTCCTCCAGGTCGGGATGGCCGGCACGTTCGTCGCCCAGGACCTCATCCTCTTCTTCGTCTTCTTCGAGATCGTGCTGTTGCCGATGTACTTCCTGATCGGCGTGTGGGGCGGCGAGAACCGCATGTACGCGTCACTGAAGTTCTTCTTGTTCACGATGTTCGGTTCGGCGCTGATGCTCGTCGCCTTCCTGGTGCTGTTCTTCCAGACCGACGCCCAGAGCTTCTCGTTCCTCTACCTCACCGAGCAGGCCGGGTCGATCGCCCGCACGACGCAGATCTGGATCTTTGCCGGGATGTTCGTCGGCTTCGCCGTGAAGGTGCCGATGTTCCCGTTCCACACGTGGCTCCCTGACGCCCACACCGAGGCCCCGACGCAGGGCTCGGTGATCCTCGCCGCGATCTTGCTGAAGCTCGGCACCTACGGATTCGTGCGCATCGCCATCCCATTCCTCCCCGACGGCGCCAAGGCCTGGGCGCCCGTGATCGCCATCCTCGCCGTCATCGGGATCATCTACGGCGCCCTGTGCTGTCTCGCCCAGACGGACCTCAAGCGACTCATCGCCTTCTCGTCGGTCGCCCACATGGGCTTCGTGATGCTCGGCATCTCGACGCTCACGACGTTCGGCATCAATGCCGCGATGTTCGGGATGGTCGCCCACGGGTTGATCACCGGGATGCTGTTCTTCATCGCCGGGTCGATCAAGCACCGCTACCACACGCTGACGATCAACCGCCTCCAGGGAATCCTCATCACGATGCCCCGGCTCGGGTGGATCCTCGGGTTCTGCGCGATGGCGAGCCTCGGCCTGCCGGGGCTCGCTGGGTTCTGGGGCGAGTTCCCGGCGATCCTGTCGGCCTACAGCCCGCTCGAGGCGGCAGGGCTCTCCGAGCCGCTGTACCGCACGCTGATGGTGATCGCCGCCCTCGGCACCGTGTTCGCTGCCGCCTACCTGCTGTGGGTCTACCAGCGCACGGCGTTCGGCACCCCGCCCGGGCACACTGACGCCGACGACCACGGGCTCCACGGCACCCAGGCGCTCCCGGCGCACAGCGTGAGCGCGGCCGTCGACCCCGAGGTGGCCGCCGCCGACCACGACCACGGCGACGAGCTCGACGACGTCACGAACGTCGAGTGGGTCGCCTGGACTCCGATGCTCGTGCTGATCCTCGTTCTCGGCGTGTTCCCGAACCTGCTGTTCCGCCTCTTCGACCCGCCCGTGACCGAACTCGTCGCCCGCTTGAGCGAAGCGCTCAGTAGATGATGACGTTCATTGCGTTCCCCGGCCACGCAGGCCGTTCTTGGCCGCTCCTCGGCTGGCGCCTCGTCGCTCGCAATCCTGAGATTGCTCCATGATCGGAGGACTGCTCGCTCAGGCGTCCGATTGGGTGACGCCGACGATCGACTGGCACGCGATCGCCCCGGAACTGGTGCTCATCGTGGGGATCAACATCGTCCTGGCCAGCGATCTGCTCGTCGACGAGTCGCGCAAGTGGGCAACGGCATCGCTGACCGGTTTCGTGCTGCTCGGGGCGGCGATCCCGCTCGTCACCCTGGCGGTGACCGGCGACGGGCCGCGCAGCTTGTTCGACGGGCGGTACGTCATCGACGACTTCTCCCTGATCCTCAAGGCCCTGTTCCTGCTCACCGCGTACGTCGTCGTGCTGCTCAGCCAGAACGAGCTCGAGGAAGGCGGCTACTACCAGGGTGAGTACTACGTGCTCTTGCTGTGCAGCGTGCTCGGAATGGTGATGATGACGTCGAGTCGCGACCTCGTGAGCGTGTTCATCGCCCTCGAGCTGCTCTCGATCCCGGCCTACATGCTCGCCGCCTGGCGCAAACGCGACGGCCGCAGCAACGAGGCCGGCGTCAAGTACTACCTCCTCGGTGTGTTCGCCAGCGGGGTCCTGCTCTACGGGATGAGCCTGCTCTACGGCTCGACCGGGACGACCCTGCTCGTCGACATCGGAGCCGCCCTTGCCGACGAGAGCGTGGTGGCCCTCGAGGTCATCGCCGTCGCCTTCGTCGTCGCCGGGTTCGGGTTCAAGGTGTCCGCCGTGCCGTTCCACACGTGGGCGCCCGACACCTACGAAGGCGCACCGCTGCCGGTGACCGCGTTCTTGTCCGTGGCCTCGAAGGCCGCCGGATTCGTCGCCTTGATCCTCGTCATCTTCCTCGCCTTCCCCACCGTCGATGCTGTGTACGGCCCGCTCGTGTGGGTGCTCGCCGCGCTGACGATGACGGTCGGCAACGTCATCGCCCTGCGCCAGACGAACATCGTGCGCATGCTCGCCTATTCGAGCGTCAGCCAGGGCGGGTTCATCCTCATGCCCTTGGCCTTCGTCGGCACGGGCGACGTCGCCGAGGCGGCGATGAAGGCGGTCGTCGTCTATCTCCTCGTCTATGCCTTCACCAACCTCGGGGCCTTCGCCGTCGTGATCGCGGTCGCCCGCACGACACACAGCGGGAAGATCTCCTCGTTCGCCGGGCTGATCAGCTGGGCGCCCGGACAGGCGGTGTTGATGACGATCTTCCTCGCCTCGCTCGCCGGAATCCCACCGCTCGGCGGGTGGATCGCCAAGTTCAACGTGTTCCGCGCCGTTCTCGACGCCGGGACCACGGCTGCCTACGTGCTCGCCGTGATCGGCGCCGTCAACACGGCGATTGCTGCCGCCTACTACCTGCGCGTGATGCGCACGATGTGGATGGACCCGCCGCCCGAGGGTGCTCCCGCCGACGTGGCCACACCGCCGCCGGTGATGGCGGCGTTGGCGATCACGGCGGTCGGCACGGTCGTGCTCGGAGTGCTCCCAGGTCTGGTGATGGGCTTCGCCGACCTCCAGGACCTCACCGGCGCCTTCGGCAGCTAATGCTTCGGCCTCACTCGCGTCGCTCGCTGCGCTCGCTCGCTCCGTTCGGCCGAGGTTTCTGTAGGAGCGGCTGCGCCGCACCCAAACTCTGGCGGCGGCCAGCAAGCTGGCCTGGCGCCGCCGACTCGGGGGCTGCCGCCCCCGAACCCCCGACGGAGCGCTACCGCAGAACAGGCGCCGACCGTTCCGGCGTCGGCGACGATGAGCGCTGACTCGAGCATGCCGCCGCTCGTCGCCGGGGTCGAGCTCGGCGGGACGAAGGCCGTCGCCGTACTCGCCCGGGAGTCCGAGATCATCGAGCGCCGGCGGATTCCCACCGGCGATCCGCCGCCGACGCTCGAAGCGTTGTCGCGGCAACTCGCCACGTGGGCCGGCGAAGGACAGCAGTTCGCCGCCATCGGGATCGGGAGCTTCGGTCCGGTCGGTCTCGATCGACAGCGGGCCGACTACGGCTACGTGACGACGACGCCGAAGCCCGGATGGGCGAACACCGAGGTCCGGGGCCACTTCGCCGAGCGTTTCGACGTGCCGATCGGATTCGACAACGATGTCAACGGGGCGGCGTTGGCCGAAGTGCGCTGGGGCGCGGCCGAGGGTTGTGCCGTTGCGGTGTACCTCACGATCGGTACCGGGGTCGGCGGCGGCGTTGTCGTCGACGGCCGATCCCTCCACGGTCTCGTGCACCCCGAACACGGCCACTTTCGTGTCCGGCGACGAGCCGACGACGACTTCGCTGGCGTGTGCCCGTACCACGGCGACTGCATCGAGGGGCTCACGTCCGGCCCGGCGATCGCCGCCCGTGCGGGGGCCCCGGCAGAGGCGCTGGGACCGGATCATCCGGTGTGGATGGACGTCGCCAACGAGCTCGGTGAGCTGATGGCGACCATCGTGCTGGCGTTGTCGCCGCATCGCATCGTCGTCGGCGGCGGTGTCGGGTGCGGTCAACGATGGTTGTTGCCCCGCATCCGCGAGGCGACGCTGGCCGGGCTCGCCGGCTACGTGGCCGCCGTCGACGCGGCGTCCGTCGAGTCGTTGATCGTTCCGGCAGGACTCCAGGACGACGCCGGCCCACTGGGCGCCGTGGCCATCGGACTCGACGTCCTCGAACGACGTGAGTGACGCCGCCGGCGAGATCCGCGAGGCGATCGCTGCGGCCGGAGGAGCCGTTCCGTTCTCCGAGTTCCAGCGTCTGGCCCTGTATGGGGCGGGCGGCTTCTACACCGGGTCGGTGGGCGGGCGCGCCGGTCGGCGCGGTGGAGCGTTCCTCACGTCGCCGGAGGTCGGGCCGCTGTTCGGGGCCGTGCTCGCCCGTTACCTCGACGCCGAGTGGCTGGCCCTCGGACGTCCCGACCCGTTCACCGTCGTCGACGCCGGCGCCGGGCCGGGCACGCTGGCGCGGGCGATCCTCGCCGCCCAACCGTCGTGTCCGCGCGGCGATGCGCTACGTCGGCGTAGAGGTGTCGGCTGCCCAACGGGCGCGACACCCTGCCGACGTCGAGTCACGTGACGAGCTCCCGGATGGCCCCATCGACGGTGTGATCGTTGCCAACGAGCTGCTCGACAACCTGCCGTTCCGCCTCTGCGTGTTCGACGGCAACTGGCGTGAGGCGTTCGTCGTCGATGCCGGCGAGGGCCGGTTCGCCGAGCTGCTCTCGGCCCCGCTCGACCCGGTGCCGGTGGTCCTGCCGTCGGCGCCGGTGCTCGGTTCGCGCGCCCCGCTGCATGATGCCGCGGTGGCATGGGTCAGTGCGGCAAGGTCCCGGCTGCGCAGTGGATCGCTGCTCGTCATCGACTACTGCCGGCCGACGACGGCCTCGTTGGTGGGGCGGCCATGGCGCGAGTGGCTGCGCACGTACCGCGGCCACGAACGCGGCGACCATTACCTCGCCGGTCCAGGGAGCCAGGACATCACCGTGGAGATCGCCCTCGACCAACTCCCGGCTCCCGATGCTGTTGCAACGCAGATCGAGTTCCTGCGGCAGTGGGGGGTAGACGACCTCGTCGCCGACGGCGAACGACAGTGGGCCGCCAACGCGGCAGCGCCGGACCTCGCTGCGCTGGCGATGCGTAGCCGGGCGGTCGAGGCGAGAGCGTTGCTCGACCCGTCCGGGCTGGGCGCCTTCGTGGCCGCTGAGTGGTCGGGTACCGTCTGCCACCGATGAGCCCGTCTGCACGCGGTCGACGTTCGGTGTCGCCAGCGCACTGGCTCTCGCTGCTCGCCTCGATGGCGATCGCCGTCGCCGTCGTGGCCAGCGTCGCGGCATCGGACCCCGTCGCCGTCAGCGCCGGGGCAACGACAACCGTCGCCCCGACAACTACGGCGGCCCCCGCGACGACGGTCGCGGCGACGACGACCACGCCGCCGTCGCTACCTCCCCCGGCCGACGAGGCGAGCGATCCGGTCGGCGCCCTGGTGCCGAGCATCGTCGCCGTCGAGGACACGTTGACGGCCGTCGCCGAGCGGCAACCGATCGTCGCTGCGGCGCTCACCGACGGCACCAACGCCGTCGCCGTGCCGACACCTCCGGGCACGCTGTGCGCCGTCGTTCCCGTCACTGCACCGCTGATGGCGGCGGGACGGTGGGAACGCGACGGCGACACGGTCGCTGAATCGGCGTTGATCCGCCGCGATCCTCCGGGCTACGGCGATTGCATCACTGCCGAGAACGTCGGTGAGTTCGACGACGGCGTCTACCAGTACATCGCCGTCGGCGAGTCCGGGGCCACCTCGGCGGTGGCCACGCTGGTCGTTGGAGTCCCCTCGGTGGTCGTCTGGCTGCTCAACGATGGGGACGAACCGGTCTGCCTCGTGCAGGCATCACCGAGCGACGCCGACTTCTATGAGGGGTTCACGGATGTCGACGGGAACCTCGCGCCGGGCGAAGCGCTGGCGATCCGTGTCGCCGCCGTCGACCACGACGTGCGGCTCTATCGCTGTCCACCGGACGACGTCGCGGGCACCCTCGACCTCGTACCGCAGGCCGGCGTGTACGTTGAACTGTTCGGGGGCGAGGAGCCGGAGGGCTCGACGCCATCGGTGCCCGGTGCTTCGACGACGACGCCTCGCCCGACGACGACTGGCTAGACGAGGAGGACCTCCATGGCAACGGCTGACGGCACCGCCGCCGAGCACATCGAGACGATCGATGCACTGCTTGCCGAGAACCGCACGTTCCCGCCTTCGGACGACGTCAAGCGCGATGCCCTCGTCACCGGGACGTTCCTGTACGACGAGGCGGCGGCCGACGACGAAGGTTTCTGGGCCAAGCAGGCTGCCGAGCTTCTCGACTGGGACGAGGACTGGACGACCATCCTCGACTGGCAACTGCCGTACGCCAAGTGGTTCGTCGGCGGCAAGCTCAACGCTGCGTCGAACTGCCTCGACCGTCACGTCGCTGCGGGTAATGGCGAGCGGGTCGCCATCCACTGGGAAGGCGAGCCCGGTGACACCCGCACGATCACCTACGCCGAGCTGCACGCCGAGGTGCAGCGCTTCGCCAACGGACTCAAAGACCTCGGCGTGGCGAAGGGCGACCGGGTCAACATCTACCTGCCGATGGTTCCCGAGGCGGCGATCGCCATGCTCGCCTGCGCCCGCATCGGCGCGCCGCACAGTGTCGTGTTCGGCGGGTTCTCTGCACAGGCCCTCGCCGATCGGATCGACGACGCCGGCGCCAAGGTGCTGATCACGGCCGATGGCGGCTATCGCCGGGGCGAGGTGTTCCCCCTCAAGCCGGCCGCCGACGAGGCGGTCGCGGCGACGTCGACGATCGAGCACGTCGTCGTCGTGCGGCGGGGCGGCAACGACGTCGAGATGGTCGAGGGCCGCGACCATTGGTACGACGAGCTCGTCGCCGGCGCCGGGGCCGAATGCCCGGCCGAGTCGATGGACGCCGAGGACCTGCTGTACCTGCTGTACACATCGGGCACCACCGGCAAGCCGAAGGGCATCATGCACACCACCGGCGGGTACCTCACGCAGGTCGCCTTCACGCACAAGTACGTGTTCGACCTCCATCCGGAGACCGACGTGTTCTGGTGCACGGCGGATGTCGGCTGGGTCACCGGGCACAGCTACATCGTCTACGGACCGTTGGCCAACGGGGCGACGATCGTGATGTACGAGGGTGTCCCCAACTATCCGGGCAACGATCGGTTCTGGGACATCGTCGAGAAGTACAAGGTCACCAAGCTGTACACGGCGCCGACGGCGATCCGCACGTTCATGAAGTGGGGCGTCGAGGAGCCGGCCAAGCACGATCTGTCGAGCCTCAAGGTGATCGGTTCGGTCGGCGAGCCGATCAACCCCGAGGCCTGGATGTGGTACCGCGAGGTGATCGGCGGCGGGCGCTGCCCGGTCGTCGACACGTGGTGGCAGACCGAGACCGGCGGGATCATGATCAGCCCGCTGCCCGGGGCGACGACGACGAAGCCGGGTTCGGCGACGTTCCCGCTGCCGGGAGTCTCCGCCGAGGTCGTCGACGACGCCGGCGACGCGGTCTCGGTCGGTGGCGGGTATCTCACGCTGACCCGCCCATGGCCCGGCATGCTGCGCGGCATCTGGGGAGACCCCGAGCGGTATCAGGAGACCTACTGGAGCCGCTATCCCGGTCACTACTTCGCCGGCGACGGTGCCAAGCTCGACGAGGACGGCTACTTCTGGCTGCTCGGACGCGTCGACGACGTGATGAACGTGAGCGGCCACCGCATCTCGACGACCGAGGTCGAGTCGGCGCTCGTGTCCCACCCGGCAGTCGCCGAGGCCGCCGTGGTCGGCGCCCCCGACCCGACGACCGGACAGGCGATCATCGCCTACGTGACGCTGCGCGGCGGCGCCGACGCGGGCATCGACGACCTGCGCACCCACGTCGCGGGGGAGATCGGGGCGATCGCCAAACCGAAGACGGTGTACCTCACGCCCGATCTGCCCAAGACCCGCAGCGGCAAGATCATGCGGCGCCTGCTGCGCGACATCGCCACCGGCCGCAACCTCGGCGACACCACGACGCTCGCCGACGCAAGCGTCGTCGACGAGATCCAACGCCGCGCCGCCGAGTCCCCACCCGAAGACTGAGCTCTGTGTAAGCGTGTAAGCCCTCAGCAGGCGTACACGCTTACACAGACGAGCGAAGCGCTCGCGATCGTCGGGGCCTGCTCCACGCGCCCGACCCCTGCGACTAAGGTTCGCCTCGTCCACATCGGAGCACAGGGGGAATCGATGGATCGACGTGAGTTCCTGACGAAGTCGGGTGTCGCTGCTGCCGGGATCGGTCTGGTCGGTGGCGCTAGCAAGGCGGCGAGCGCCGCCAACAAGGTGAGCCTGGCCGACCTGCCGGACATCGAATGGGAGATGCCCACCAGCTGGCCGCTCAACCTCGACACGATCTACGGCGGCGCCGAGGTCTTCGCCGAGGAGGTCGGCCGGTTGACCGGCGGCAAGTTCGTGATCACACCGCGTGCCGGCGGTGAGGTCGTTCCCGGCCTCGAAGTGCTGCAGAACGTTCAGTCCGGCGCCTATCCAGCCGGGCACACGGCGTCGTACTACTACATCGGTCTGGCGCCCTGGACGGCCTTCGGCACGGCGTTGCCGTTCGGGCTCAACTCGCGTCAGCAGAACGCCTGGCTCTACGAGGGTGGTGGGCTCACGATGCTTCAGGAGCTCTATGACCAGACGTTCGGGGTGATCCAGTTCCCGGCCGGCAACACCGGCACCCAGATGGGCGGCTGGTTCCGCGAGGAGATCACGAGCGTCGACGACCTCGCCGGCCTGACGATGCGCATTGCCGGCTTCGGCGGTCAGGTGATGGAAAAACTCGGTGTCGTCGTGCAGGTGATCGCCGGCGGTGAGATCTACCAGGCCCTGCAGACCGGGGCGATCGACGCTGCCGAGTGGGTCGGCCCGTACGACGATCTCAACCTCGGGTTCGCCGAAGTCGCCCAGAACTACTACTACCCCGGATGGTGGGAAGCCGGCCCGACGC
The DNA here is from genome assembly GCA_963772825.1 of Ilumatobacteraceae bacterium. GTDB lineage: Bacteria > Actinomycetota > Acidimicrobiia > Acidimicrobiales > Ilumatobacteraceae > Desertimonas. Next base: position 93,030 of record CAVYYX010000022.1, read on the forward strand.
TCGAGGTGCAGATCAACAAGGCCGAGTGGGACGGCCTGCCCGAGCACTACCAGAACGTCATCCAGGCGGCGGCGTTCAAGGCCGACGCGATCATGACCGCGAGGTACGACAAGCAGAACGCCGAATCGCTGGCCCCGTTGGAGGAAGCCGGCGTGCAGATCCGTCCGTATCCCGACGAGATCATGAACGCAGCCCGCGAGGCGGCGACCGAGCTGTACGAGGAGCTCACGGCGGCCGACGAGAACTTCGCCGCGGTCTACGAATCGTGGAACGCCTTCCGCCAGAGCCAAGCCCGCTGGTTCGGGATGGCCGAAGCGAGCGTCCTCAACTTCGCTGCCGCCGAAGCCGGAGGTGCCGGCGCTCCGGCGACGACCGCCGGCTGACCGGCCAGCCACCGACTCCACGGCGGACCGGTCAGCGACGTCGGCTGGGTAACGCCCCGTCGGGGGTTCGGGGCGGTAGCCCCCGATGCGGCGGCCCAGGCCGGCTTTGCCGGCCGCCGCCAGAGATGCTTCGGTCCGGCCGAAGGCCGGTTCTTCGAGCTCGAAGAGGACGGGCGAAGCCCGTCCGAATTCGAAACTCAGGCGAGCCAGGTGACCGTGCCCGGGATCAACATCACGAGCACGAGGGCGACGAGCTGCAGCCCGCAGAACGGAAGCGCGCCGCGATGGATGTCGATCGTCTTCACCTCTGGGGGTTTGACGCTCTGGAGGTAGAACAGCGAGAACCCGACCGGCGGCGAAATGAAGGCGATGTTCAGGTTGACCGCCATCATCACGAGGAACCACACGAGGTCGATGCCGAGCTCGGCGGCGATCGGCGTGAAGATCGGCATCACGATGAAGCTGATCTCGAGGAATTCGAGGTTCACGCCGAGCAGGAACACGGCGATGTTGGCGATGATGATGAACCCCCACTTGCCGCCAGGCAAGTCGGTGAGCCAGCGGGTGACGAGGTCCTGGCCGCCGAGGGCGTCGAAGACGAACGCGAAGAAGTTCGATGCCAGCAACATCATCATGACCAAGCCGCAGATGTTGGCCGTCGCCCGCCCGGCGTCTCCGATCACCTTCCAGTTCAGTCGTCGGTTCATCAACGCCAGCAGGGCGGCGACCACGGCGCCGACGGAGCCGACCTCGCTCGGTGTGGCGACCCCTTGAAAGATCGCTCCGAGCACGCAGAAGATCAGCACGATCGGTGGGACGATGGCGACGAGCGACTCCCGGACGAGCGCCCACCCGCGAAAGGCCTGGCGCTCCTCGAGCGGAAGCGCCGGTGCCCTGTCGGGATAGCGGATCGCGACGTAGATGACGTACAGCGCGTAGAGCCCCGACAGCAGTAGGCCGGGGATGATGGCCCCGCGGAACAGGCCGCCGACGGACACTCCCCTCGTCGTACTCGCCAGGACGATGAGCACGAGGCTCGGGGGGATCAGCTGGGCGAGCGTCCCCGACGCAGCGATGACCCCGGTGGCGAGCCGATGGTCGTAGCCGTAGCGCACCATCGCCGGCAGCGAGAGCAGTCCCATCATGATCACGGTGGCGGCGACGACGCCGGTGGCTGCTGCGAGCATCGTGCCGACGACCACGACGGTCAGCGCCAGCCCGCCGCGAAGCGGGCCCATGAGGCGGCCGACGGCGGTGAGCAGGCGCTCGGCCTGTCCCGACTTCTCGAAGATCGAACCCATGTACACGAAGAATGGGATCGCCAACAGGTTCTGATCGGAGATGTAGCCGAACCATCGACTCGGTAAGGCGTTGAGCTGCTGGACGCGGATGTCGCCGAGCCAGAGCCCGAGCATCGTGAAGGCGATCGCCGTCAGGGCGAACGAGAACGCGACCGGATACCCAATCACGATCAGCGCCATGAAGATCGCGAACATGATGATCGCCAGCCACTCAGCGCTCACTTGGTCGTCCGCTCCGGTGCGAGCGAGCCAGCGCCAGCGAGTGAGTGGCCAACAACGGCCTCCGTGGCCGGGGAACGGAGTGCACGTCTCATTCGACTCGCAATGGCTCGTCGTGGATCTCCGGGGCGGCGAGTTGCTCCTTCTCGCCGAGGACGAAACCGAGCTTGATCAGCTCGGCCACGGTCTGCAGGAGGAGACAGGAAAAGCCCACCAGGATGAGCACCTTGATCGGCGCCGGCGACAGCCCTCCGGCATTCTGCGACTTCTCCCACACGTCCCAGACCTGCCACGTGTCCCACCGCGGCGATCGCTGGAACACCGACGTGAGGGCGTAGTCCCAGACCACCCAGATGGCGAACAGGCAATAGGGGACGAGGGACAGAAGGTGGCCGACGAAGTCGATCAGCGCCTGGATCTTCCGTGAGAAGCGTTGATAGATGAAGTCGACGCGCACGTTGATGCCGTGCTTCAAGACGTACGGGAACACGAGCAGGAAGATCGCCCCGAAGAGCATCCATTGCAGCTCGATGTAGCGGTTCGACGTCAGCGCCCGGTTTTGCCATCGACCGATGTAGCGCAGCAGCACGTTCACGAAGCCGACGACGACGACGACTGGCACCAGCCACTTGGCGACCCACCCGAGTCCCTCGCTGATCGTGTCGACAATTCGCTGATAGCGAAGCAGCATGCGCCCGGTGATGCTGTTGCCCGGTTCGATGATGGCCAGCAGGGCGACGACAGCGATCAGCCCGGCCGCCACCAGTCCGATGCGACCTGATGCACTGAACTGTTGGGTGACGACGACGTACGTCAGGCCGGCGACGATGAGGGCGATGATGGCGAGAACGAGGCGACGAGTCGTGTCACCTCCCCCCGGCACGGCGGTCACCCTAGCCAACCGCCGGCTGTTCGTCCGGAACGTGCCCGAGGGAGTCGATCGGTGACTCGGCGGTCTCCGCAGCCGCCGCAGCGACCTCAGGGGCGGCGGCCTCGAGCTGTTGCTCGTCGCCGAGGTAGGCGGCGATGACTGCCGGGTCGCGCTGCACTTCTGCGGGTGTCCCTTCGGCGATCTTGACGCCGAAGTCGAGCACCATCACACGGTCGGCGATATCCATCACGAGGCCCATGTCGTGCTCGACGAGGAGGATCGCGATGCCCAGCTCGCGGCGGATGTCGAGGATGAACCTCGCCATGTCCTCGGTCTCTTCGAGGTTCATCCCGGCGACCGGCTCGTCGAGCAGGAGCAGTTCCGGGTCCATCGCCAGCGCCCTGCCGAGCTCGACGCGCTTTTGGATCCCGTAGGGCAGCAGGGCGACGGGGTACTTCCGCCACTGTTCGATCTCCAGGAAGTCGATGATGTCCTCGACGCGTTCACGGTTGGCCAGCTCCTCGCGCCGCGCCGGGCCGAACCACACGGCGCCGGCGAGGAACGAGCGCCGCATCTGCACGTGGCGGCCTAGTAGCAGGTTGTCGAGCACCGTCATCTGTGGGAACAGCTCGATGTTCTGGAACGTGCGGGCGATCCCGAGCTTGGCCACCCGGTCGGGCCGCAGTCCCTTGATGCTCTCGCCCCGCCAGCGGATGTCGCCGACCTGTGGGATGTACACCTGGCTGATGGCGTTGAAGATCGACGTCTTGCCGGCACCGTTGGGGCCGATGATGGCGAACAGCTGACCGTGCTCGACGTCGAACGAGACGTCGTTGATCGCCAGCACCCCGCCGAAGCGCAACTGCACCCCGACGAACTCGAGCAACTCTTCGGTGCCGCTCACGAGAGCCAACGCTTTCTGCGCTTGTAGTGCTTGACGTCGCGGAACGACTTGCGCCCGCCATCTCCGTCGCTGTGCAGGCCGAGGTAGAACTCCCTGACGTCCTCGTCGCGCAGCAGCTTCGCGGCCGGGCCGTCCATCACCACCTTGCCGGTCTCCATGATGTAGCCGGTGGTGGCGATCGACAGGGCCATCGCGGCGTTCTGCTCGATGAGCAAGACGCTCGTGCCCTGCTTGTTGATGTCGACGATGATGTCGCGGATCTGCTGCACGAGCATCGGCGCGAGGCCCAGCGACGGCTCGTCGAGCACGAGCAGCTTGGGATCGGTCATCAGGCCGCGGGCGATCGCCAGCATCTGCTGCTCGCCGCCCGAGAGGTAGCCCGACACCTGTTTGCGGCGTTCGGCGAGCCTCGGGAACAGCGTCATCACGCGGTCGTGGGCGGTGGCGACAGCCGCTCGATTGCGGTTCGTGTAGCCGCCTGCCGAGAGGTTCTCTTCGACGGTCATTTCGGCGAAGACCCGCCGTCCCTCCATCACCTGTTTGATGCCGCGACGAACGATCGCAGCCGGGTCGAGGTTGTCGATGCGCTCGCCCTCGAAGGTCACCGAGCCCTTCGTGACCTTGCCGTCGTGGACGTCGAGCAGACCGGTGATCGCCCGCAACGTCGTCGTCTTGCCAGCACCGTTGCTGCCGAGGAGGGCGACGATCTCGCCGTCGGGAACCGTCAGGGACAGCCCGCGCAGCACGAGGATGACCTCGTTGTACACGACTTCCAGGTTGGCGATCTCGAGCATGGTGGCCTCGGTGTCGGGGATCGGAAGGGGGGAGGCGAACCTCCCCCCTTCGCGTTCAGGTCAGGTCGGCTCGAAGCACGGACCTTCGTAGGTGTAGGCGGCGGCGAGCTCGCCGGTGTACGGCCCCTCGAGGAGCGTCGAGCCGGTGCTGCCGAGACCCTCGCCCAACGGGATCGGATTGAACGCATCGAGCGAGACGTCGTAGATGTACGACTCACGGACGATGAAGTCGTTCGGCTCGCCGGCCCACGTTTGGGCTGGGGCGAGTCCGCCGAAGTCGACGGAGACCTCGTTCGCTGCGGCGACGATGCCTGCGCGGGTCATGTCGCCGTTCATCGCGGCCTGCTCGAGGATCCTGTGGGTGATCTGTGCTTCCGTCCAGCCGAGGATGTAGACGTCGGATGCGACCAGCTCAGGTCGAGCCGCCGTCATCTCCTCGACGACTTCAGCCATGCCCGGAACGTCGGCACCCCAGAGGGCGATGTACGTCGAAGCGATGTAGTACTGGTCGAGCAGAGGAGCCAGCTCGGTGCCGAGCAGCTTGAACGAGTACGTCGGTGAGTTGCCCGACCACAAACCTTCGTAGCCCTGCCCCACGGCACCGGCCATGATCGTGGCCAGCGTCGCCGGGTTGATCGTCGCCCACACGAGGTCCGCGTCGGCGTCGACGACCTGCTGGATCACGCCGCTCAGGTCCGGGTTCGGATTGTCTGCCGACGGCGGCGTCACCTGACCGGCACCGTCGTACACGATCTCCAGGCCGAGCTGTTCGATCGCCAGCCGCGCCCCGGCATCGCCGTCGCCCCCATACTCACCTGGGAACGAGATCAGCGAGACGGTTTGCACGTCCTCGTTGTTGTGCAGCCACTCGATGCCGTTCATCGACTCGATGCAGTAGGTCGTGTAGCTCTCCAGCAGGTTTTGGCCGAAGTCGGGATCCGGCCAGCCCGAGTACCAGCTCAACGGGATGGCGACGAGATTGTCCTCGACGAGGTCGGCGGCGATCGCCGCCGAGTGCGGCGAGCCCGTCGACTGGCTGATGATCGCCGCGCTCTCGCGCATCACCTCGTACTTCTCCAGCTGGGTCGGCACGTCATAGGCGTTGTCCTCGATGATCAGCTCGACCTGCTTGCCGGCGATGCCGCCGTCACGGTTGACGGCGTCCCAGTAGACGGTCTGGGCCTCGACGATCTCGCTGACGAGCGGGGCGAAGGCCCCGGACAGGTCGGCGAGCATGCCGACGGTGATCGTGTCCTCGGTGACGCCGATGTCGGTGGCGATCTCCGCCGGGAACGACGGCGCTGGTGCGTCCGTGCCAGCCGGTTCCGTACCAGCGGGTTCGGTCCCAGCGGGTTCGGTACCCGACGGCTCGGTGGTGTCGGTGCCGGCACCTGCGGTTCCGGCCGCGGCGACGACGAGGCTCGCTGCGAATGCAGCTGACAGCCATTTCTTCTTCATGGTTCCCCCATCTTTGGTGGTTGTTGTGGTTGCTTGGTGATCAGTACGTGAAGGGCCAGCCCTTCCAGTAGTTGCGAATCTTGACCCAGATGCCGAAGAGCCCGCGGGGCTCGAACAGCAAGAAGATGATCACGAGAAGGCCGTACAGCACGGCGTCGAGGGCGCTCGACGGCAGCGGGAAGCCGGGGGCGATCTGGGCATCGGACACGAAGCCGAAGTCCCCGGTGCCGCTGCTGACGAAGAGATCCCAGAACGCCGCCCACAGACCGGTCCCCGCTGCTTGCTCGCTCATCCAGTGCACGAAGTTCTCGAGATTCTGGGGCAGCAGGACGACGAAGAAGGTCCCGAGGATCGCACCGGCGATCGTCCCGGCGCCACCGATGAGGATGATGGCGATGAACTCGACGGCCAGGATCAGGCTCCAGTACTCGGGTGGCAGGCGGCCGATGAACGAGGCGAACAGGGCTCCAGCGATGCCGGCGAAGCACGACGAGATGGCGAAGGCGATCAGCTTGTAGCGGACCTCCGGAACGCCCATGATCTCGGCGGCAACATCGCGGTCGCGGATCGCCTGCAGCGCCCGTCCGGTGCGCGTGCGCACCAGGTTCTTGGCGAGGACGATCGCCACGCCGAGCATGGCGAGCATGAACAGATAGGACTTCGCTTCGCCGGAGATGTCGAACCACAGCCAGTTCCCGTCCTCCTCGAACGAGATGACCGGCGGGCCCTTCCACCAGCTGAACTGCAGCGGCGGGAAGTCGCGGCCGATCTCGGCGGGTCCGGAGATCTCCGGAAACACCCTCGACAGATGGATGCCGATGAACACCAGTCCGATCGTGACGATGCCGAGATAGAGGCCGCGGACCCGTACGGCGGCCGGGCCGATGAGCAGCCCAACCGCGGCAGCTCCGATGCCCGCTGCAGGCAGCCAGACCCAGATCGGCAGCCCGAGTCCCCAGGTGCGACCGCCCGGCTCCCCGCCGATCACGGCGGCGGTGTAGGCGCCGACCCCCATGAAGAACGAGTGTCCGAGGGAGACCTGACCGGCCACTCCGGTGAGCAGGTTGAGACCGAGGGCGGCGATGGCGAACACGACGGCCTGGGTGACGATACGCAACCAGTTCGGGTCGCCGAGATAGCGGATGAACGGGATCTGGTTGATCACCGGGAGACTGAACGGCAACAGCACGGCGAGCGTCACGACCGCTGCGGCGGAGATTCGCTGGGTCCACGTCGGCAGGATCGAGGTCTCGGACTGATAGTTGGTATAGAGGGCTGGCCGCTTGTACATCGTCTACACCCGGCGGATCTCTGGCGTGCCGAACAGCCCGTAGGGCCGGAACGAGCAGGACGAGGAGCATCACGACGTACGGGACGATGAGGGCGTAGCCGGTGCCCAACGTGTTGGTGTACTCGGCGAGGTAGTTGCCGGCGAACACCTCGGCGAGGCCGATGACGAGACCACCGACGAGCGCCCCGGGTACCGAGTCGAGGCCGCCGAGGATCACCGCCGGGAGCGAGCGCAAGGCGAGACCGGAGATCCCGATCGTCACCGTGCCGACGCCGATCGGCGACATCGAGGCGCACACCGCGGCGACGAGGGCCAGCGCGCTGCTCGCCGCCCAGGCGATGGCGAAGACCTTGCCGACAGGTATGCCTTGGGCGAGGGCGGCTTCCTGGTCGAAGGCGACGGCGCGCATCGCGATGCCGGTGCGCGTCCGGAAGAACAGGAACACGCCGATGAATGACACGGCGGTGACGATGAACGTGGCGATCCACGACCAGTAGATCGTCGCCCCGGCGATCTGGAACTGTTGAGCCCCCCACGGGATGAGCAGGCTGCGGGTGTTGATCGTCACGGCGTCCGTGCCGATGGTGCGCAGCAGCGCTTCGAGTCCGAGGGTGATCACGGCGATGGCGAACAGTGGCTCGCCGATCATCGGCCGGATGATCAGCCGTTCGATGACGAGGCCGAGGATCACGGCGATGGCGATGGCGATGGCCAGCGACAGGAACCACTCGACGTAGCGGTTGGCGTCGATCCACCGTCCGGGAATCGCCCAGTCGATGAGCACGAGCGAGAAGAACCAGGCGGTGACGAGAGCGATCGCCCCCTGGGCGAAGTTGACCGCGCGTGTCGCCTTGAACACCAGCACGAAGCCGAGGGCGACGAGGGCGTAGATCGAGCCTTGGGCGAGGCCCTGGGCCAACGTGTAGATGAACCGCTCGAGCGCGTCGCCGCCAGTCGCCGCTTCAGCTTGGGCAATCAAGGATGCCAGGATCATCCGCGACGGAGCCGTGCGGGAGTCGAGCGACCATCAATACATCGACTCGATGAGGTCGCCGAAACCGGTGGCGATCGCTTCCCGCTTGATCTTCTGGGTGGCCGTCAGCTCGCCGTCCTCGTGGTCGAGCTCCTTGGGGATCAAGCGGAACTTCTTGAGCTGCTCGACCGAGGCGAACTTCGCGTTCGTCTCGTTGACGACGCCTTGGATCAGCTCGATGACCTCGGGCTTCTCGGACAGGTCGCGGTACGTCGTGTACGGGAGGTTGCGGCGCAGCGCCCAGTTCCCGACCGTGTCGTACTCGATGCCGATCAGCGCCGTGAGGTACCGGCGGCCGTCACCGACGACCATCGCTTCTTTGACATACGGCGACGTCTTGAGCACGTTTTCGATCTCCGACGGCGAGACGTTCTTGCCGCCCGACGTGATGATGATGTGCTTGATCCGGTCGACGATTCGCAGGTGAGTCCCGTCGACCCACTCGCCAACGTCACCGGTGCACAAGAAGCCGTCGGCCGTGAACGTGTCGGCGGTCTTGTCCGGCTTGCCCCAGTAGCCGGCGAACGAGCCGGGGTGCCGCGTCTGGATCTCGTTCGTCTCGGGGTCGAGGCGGACCTCCGTGCCCGGATACGGCTCGCCGACGGTGCCGACCTTCACCCGGCCCGGCAGGTTCAACGAACCGAGGGCGCTGTTCTCGGTCATCCCGTACAGCTCGAAGATCGGCACCCCGATCCCCATGAAGAACTCGAGGACCTCCGGGGCGATCGGTGCGGCGCCCGAGGAGGCGTGCCGGCACCGGCGGAGCCCGATGCGCTCTTGCAGGGGGCGGAACAGCAGCGGATACCAGACCGCGTAGCGCAGGCGGCTGCTCGCGGTGTGGTTGCCGCCGTTGGCGACCTTCGTTCGGCCGATCTTGGCCGCTGCCTTCATGCCCCGGCGGAACACGAAGCGCTTGGAGCGGCTGGCGTCATTGCCCTTGATCAGCACGACGGCGTGCAGCTTCTCCCAGATGCGCGGCACGGCGAAGAACAACGTCGGCTGGACCTCGCGTAGGTTCGTCGTCACCGTCTCGATCGACTCGGCGAAGTTGAGCACCACGCCGGCTCCGACCATGTGCCACGTCGAGAACACCCGCTCGGCGACGTGGCAGAGGGGGAGGTACGTGACGACGAGGTCGCTGGGACCTGGGGGCCTGTTGTCCGGGAGGCGCTCCGGTTGGTTGACGAGCGATGAGATGACGAAGGAGACATTGGCGTTGGTCAGCATCGCCCCCTTGGGCGGACCGGTGGTCCCCGAGGTGTACACGAGGGTGACGACGTCGTTCGATTGCGCCTCGGCCATCCGTTGCTCGACTGCGCCCGGGTTGGCGGCGCGGTGTTGACGGCCGAGCTCGAGGAGGTCGTCCCAGGAGATCAACCGTTCGTCGTCATAGGCGGTCAGGCCGCGGGGCTCGAGGTAGACGATCCGCTTCAGCGCGGCGCTGGCGGTGGGCGAGGCGAACACCTTGTCGACCTGCTCCTGGTCCTCGGCGAGGTGCACCGTGGAGCCGGAGTCGCCGAGCAGGTACTCGACCTCGGTTGCCGGGTTGGTCGGGTAGAGCCCGACGGTGATCGCCCGCACGGCCACGGCGGCGATGTCGAGAACGACCCACTCGGGGCGGTCCTCGGAGTGGATCGAAACCCGGTCGCCCGGCTCGACGCCGAGGGCGAGCAGGGCGTGGGCGGCGTCGAGGACATCGTTCCAGACTCGATCCCAGGTCAGCTCCTGCCAGATGCCGAGGTCCTTCTCGCGCATCGCCACCTGGTGCGGCGCCCGTCGTGCCCAGTCGCGAGCCAACGTGGCAACCGTCGTGACCCCGGAGTCGGCCGCCGCCGACGGACCGTGTCGTGCCTCCGCGGTGATGGCCATGACCTGCGTACCCCCGAGTGTTGTGCAGTGCCGCCCCGGACCCCCCGGTCCGCACCGCGCAGAATAGACGAGTCACGCGGAGATACGTGACATCGGGCACGCCTGCCCGCCGCCCTCGCAACCAACCGATGGGTGTTCTGGGGACGGAACGGTCCCCTGACCACCCATCGGTCGGTTCGGGCTCAGTCCCGGAAGTTCTGGAACTGCACCGGGATGCCGAGGTCGGCAGCCTTGATGGCGGCGATCGCTGCCTGCAGGTCGTCGCGCTTCTTGCCTTGAACTCGGACGGCGTCGCCCTGCGCCTGGCTGGACACGCCCTTGGGTGCCTTGTCCTTGATGAGCTTGTTGATCTCGCGTGCTTTGTCGCTGGAGATGCCGACCTTCAGCGTGGCGACCTGGCGGACCGTGTTCTGGGTCGCCTCCTCGACGTTGCCGTAATCGAGCCCCTTGAGCGACACGCCACGCTTGACGAGCTTCTCCTCGAGAACCTGACGCAGTGCCGTCAGCCGGTCCTCGCTGACTGTCCGCAGGGTGAAGGTCAGCTCAGCCTGGTCGATCTCGGAGTTCGTGTTCTTGAAGTCGAACCGGGTGTTGATCTCGCGGCGAGCCTGATCGACGGCGTTGCGGACCTCTTGCCGGTCGACCTCGGAAACGACATCGAAGCTGGGCATGCCGTCGAGGGTACTCACGCGAGATGCGAGCGACGAGGCGCCAGCCCCGCCTCCGTGGCCGAACGGCCTGGAGGAGCGTCCACGCGCGGCCTGCGTGGCCGGGGAACGCACTGGCAGCGAGGGTACCCGTGAGCCGCGCCGCTAAACTCCGCAGCCGCCCCTGCAGGGGCGAGATGGGTCGGTACCCAAGCGGCCAAAGGGAGCAGACTGTAAATCTGCCGGCATTGCCTACGGAGGTTCGAATCCCCCCCGGCCCACCCATCGGAGTGTTTGCGGCCGGACGTCCCGGCCGCACACACTCGGGTCGCCGCAGACACTCGGGTCGGGCGCGCTAGAGCAAGACGCTGCATCACGGCGACGTCGAGCCAGCGGTTGAACTTGCGCCCGACCTGACGCTCGATACCGACGAGCTGGAAGCCGCACTTGGTGTGCAGCGCTCGCGACGCCGTCCCGCTGGCCTCGATGCGGGCCATCACGGCGTGGAATCCCGAGGCCCTGGCGATGTCGACGAGATGGGTGAGCAACAACGTGCCGATGCCCCGACCGCCCATCGTCCGGTCGACGTACACGGAGTCCTCGACGGTCGTCGAGTAGGCCGGGCGCTCCTTGTACGGCGACAGGGACCCGAACCCGGCGATCGGGTTGTCGGGCTGTGACTCGTCGATGGCGACGATGGCGGCGAAGGCTCCTTCGCGGTGACGGATCCACTGACGCTGGTCATCCAGCGACTTGGGCACGAGCTCGAAGGTGCTCGTCGTCGTCGCCACCTCGTGGTTGTAGATGGAGCGAATGGCCTCGGCATCGTCGACAACGGCCGTGCGCAGGCTGATCTGGGGCACGACGCCGCAGGGTACCGGCGTGGACCCCAGGTCAGGGCGTGGATCGATGCGCCCGCCGCTATGCTCTTGCGCTGGTTCAAACCCGGGTGGAGCCACACCGGGTGTCGATCCGCGAGCGCCCTCTTAGCTCAGTCGGCAGAGCACAGCCATGGTAAGGCTGGTGTCGTGGGTTCGATTCCCACAGAGGGCTCGACCGTGCGGTCCGGGCATCGTAAGTCCGTCCGTAGGGACACGCCAGAATTCTGGGCACCGCCCAGACCCAAGGCGGCGTAGCTCAGTAGGTCAGAGCATCCGGCTCATAATCGGAAGGTCATCGGTTCGATCCCGATCGCCGCTACCAGCAACCCACCATCAACCAGAACAGCAGCAAGGAAAAGGTCGATCACAACATGAGTAAGGCGAAGTTTGAGCGTACGAAGCCGCATGTGAATGTGGGGACGATGGGTCATATTGACCATGGGAAGACGACGTTGACGGCGGCGATTTCGAAGACGTTGGCTGAGAAGGGTTTGGCGGAGTATACGCCGTTTGATTCGATTGATAAGGCGCCGGAGGAGAAGGCGCGGGGTATTACGATTTCGATTGCTCATATTGAGTATGAGACGGAGAATCGGCATTACGCGCATGTCGATATGCCTGGTCATGCGGATTACATCAAGAACATGATTACGGGGGCGGCTCAGGTTGATGGGGCGATCTTGGTGGTGGCGGCGACGGATGGTCCGATGCCCCAGACTCGGGAGCACGTGTTGTTGGCCCGGCAGGTTGGGGTGCCGTACATCGTGGTGGCGTTGAACAAGGCGGATGCGGTCGATGATGAGGAGTTGTTGGATCTGGTGGAGCTCGAGGTTCGTGAGTTGTTGACGGAGTATGAGTTTCCTGGTGATGACGCGCCGGTGGTGCGGGTCAGTCGCGTTGAAGGCGTTGGAGGGGGATGTCGAGTGGCAGGCCAAGATCATGGAGTTGATGGATGCGGTGGATAGTGCGGTGCCGGAGCCGCAGCGTGATTTGGATAAGCCGTTCTTGATGCCGATCGAGGATGTGTTCACGATCACGGGTCGGGGGACGGTGGTCACGGGGAAGGTGGAGCAGGGGACGATCCACACTGGTGATGAGATTGAGATTGTCGGGTTGCGTGATACGCAGAAGACGACGTGTACTGGTGTGGAGATGTTCCGCAAGATTTTGGATCAGGGTCAGGCGGGGGACAACATCGGTGCGCTTCTTCGGGGGACGAAGAAGGAGGATGTGGAGCGTGGTCAGGTGTTGTGTAAGCCGGGGAGCATTACGCCGCACACCAATTTTGAGGGTCAGGTGTATGTGTTGACGTCTGCGGAGGGTGGTCGGCATAAGCCGTTCTTCAACAATTATCGTCCGCAGTTCTTTTTCCGGACGACGGATGTGACGGGGACGATCGAGTTGCCGTCGGGGACGGAGATGGTGATGCCGGGTGACAACGTGGCGATGACCGTCGAGTTGGGCAAGCCGATCGCCATGGACGAAGGCCTCCGCTTCGCGATCCGTGAAGGCGGACGCACCGTCGGCGCCGGCCGCGTCACCAAAATCATCAAGTAGCTACAAGACCGACGTCTAGACGGAGAACGGAATGCCCAAGAGCGAGAAGCGGGTGAAGATCACCCTCGAGTGCACCGAGTGCAAGCGGCGCAACTACATCACGATGAAGTCGAAGATCAACGACCGTGAGCGCCTCGAGATGAACAAGTACTGCAGCCACGAGCGCAAGCACACGCTGCACAAGGAGACCCGCTGAGCTACCCCGTCCGCGCCCCGCTAGCCTGATCTCCCCGCAGAGGGCAGTAGCTCAGTTGGTAGAGCATCGGTCTCCAAAACCGACGGTCGGGGGTTCGAGTCCCTCCTGCCCTGCCCAGCAGCCTTGAAGAAGTCCGGAACCCATGTCACTTGATGATCTCAACCGCGAACAGAAGCGCACGTTGCGCCGGATGGGCGCGATCGACGAGAAGGGCGCGCCCACTCGCGTCGCCCGCACGTCAGGCCCCAAGCAGGAACGCGTCGGCCCGACGCAATATCTCCGCGAAGTCCGCGACGAGATGCGCAAGGTCGCCTGGCCGACCCGCGACGAGGTCATTCGCTACTCGATCATCGTCGTCATCACAGTGCTCGTCTACATGGCGCTCGTCGGCGGCCTCGATTACATCTTCGGGTACCTGTCCAGGTGGTTGTACGGATGAGTGATGTGAACGACGAGCTCGACCAGCGGGTCGACGACGACAGCACTGACGACGTGATCGAGGAGGAGGCCCCCCTCGAGGAGCCCGTCGCCGAGCAGTTCAAGGAGAACGGCGACCACCTCCCCGAGGTCGATGCCATCGAGGTCGTGCCCGACGCCTACGCAGAGGGCGACGAGGTCGCCGACGAAGCCGCCGCCCTCGGTGTCGAGATGACCGACGAGGCCGCCCTCGACGCCTTCTCCGACAGCCTGGCCGCTACGGATGAGCCGGTGGTCCTCGACGCCACGACCTCCGGTGCCGACGGCGATGAGTCCTTCGCCGACGAGGTCCCCGCCGAGCCGATCGACGACCCGTCGACGCGCCCCGGCGAGTGGTTCGTCGTGCACACCCAGTCCGGGTACGAGAAGAAGGTCACCGCCAACCTCCATGCGCGCATCCAGAGCATGAACATGGAGGACAAGATCTTCGAGGTCGTCATCCCGATGGAGGACGTCGTCGAGTTCAAGAACGGCAAGAAGCAGACCGTTCAACGCAAGGTGTTCCCCGGCTACCTGCTCGTGCGCTGCCGGATGGACGACGAGTCGTGGTACTGCATCCGCAACACGCCGGGTGTCACCGGCTTCGTCGGTCAGAGCCGCCAGGGCCAGAAGCCCACGCCGCTAACTCGCCGTGAGGTGCTGACGTTCCTGTCGGCCAAGGGCGATGGAGCCGAGCAGACGACGCGGACCAAGCCTCGTCTCGAGTACGAGGTGGGCGAGAGCGTGCGCGTCAAGGAAGGGCCCTTCGCCGACTTCTCCGGCGAGATCGCCGAGATCAACGCTGATCACATGAAACTCAAGGTGCTGGTCAACATCTTCGGACGGGAGACGCTCGTCGAGATGGACTTCAGCCAGGTCGCCAAGCTCTGACGGCGACGTTCACGGATTCACGGAAAGAGACCAACTGTCATGGCCAAGAAGAAGGTTGCTGCGATCGTCAAGATCCAGATCCCCGCGGGTAAGGCGAGCCCGGCGCCGCCGGTCGGCACCGCCCTCGGCCCGCACGGCGTGGCGATCATGGACTTCGTCAAGGCCTACAACGCGGCCACGGAGAATCAGGTCGGCACGATCGTCCCCGTCGACATCACGATCTTCGAGGACCGCACGTTCTCGTTCGTGCTCAAGACGCCGCCAACTCCGGTGCTGCTGCGCGAGCGTGCCGGCCTCGAGAAGGCGTCCAGCGAGCCGGGCAAGACGAAGGTCGGCCGAGTGACCGAGGCGCAGGTCGCCGAGATCGCCGAGATCAAGATGCCCGACCTCAACGCCTACGACCTCGACGCCGCCAAGCAGCAGGTCCGCGGCACCGCCCGCTCGATGGGCATCGAAGTCGTCGGGTAAATCAGCAGTTCACAACCGGGCCGGCTGGGGAGAACCTCGCTCCAGGGCCATCACAACACTGAGGGAGACAGGAAATGTCAGGCAAGAAGCACTTCGACGCCGTCAAGACGTTCGATCGCGATCAGTTCTACACGCCGACCGAGGCGCTCGGGATCGTCAAGAAGATGGCCTCGGCCTCCTTCGACGAGTCCGTCGACGTCGCCGTGCGGCTCGGCGTCGACCCACGCAAGGCCGATCAGATGGTGCGGGGCACCGTCGCCCTGCCGGCGGGCACCGGCAAGGACGTGCGCGTCGCCGTCTTCGCCGCCGGCGAAGCCGCCCAGGAGGCCCGTGACGCCGGGGCCGACCTCGTCGGCGCCGACGACCTCGCCGCCCAGGTGGAGGCCGGCAAGTTCGACTTCGACGTGGCCATCGCCACGCCCGACATGATGCCGCTCGTCGGCCGCCTCGGCCGCGCCCTCGGCCCGCGCGGCCTGATGCCCAACCCGAAGACGGGCACGGTGACCACCGACGTCGGCCGCGCCGTCAGCGAGTTCAAGGGCGGCAAGGTCGAGTACCGCAGCGATCGCTACGGGAACATCCACGTGCCGCTCGGCAAGGCGAGCTTCGAGCCGTCCGACCTGGAGACCAACTTCCGCGCCGTGCTCGACGAGCTCAACCGCGCCAAGCCGGCGTCGGCCAAGGGTCGCTACCTGCGCAAGATCACGGTGTCGTCCACGATGGGCCCAGGGGTGCACGTCGACACCAACCGCCTGCGCCCCGACGTCGCCACCGCCGTCTGACGTCGCCCAAGACTCCAGGGCCAATTGTGAGCAAGATCTTGCTCACAATTGGCTTCAGAACCTCCTCACCAACTGTGCACGCCGCCGTCGCCACGACGGGCGACGGGTAGGTAGGCGCGGCAGTAGGGATAGTCGGCGGCCCGCTCCTCGTTGAACGTGACGCCGAGCCCTGGTCGCTCGTCGAGGTGGAGCATCCCGTCCTCCAGCCAGTACCCGACGTCGAAGACCTCCGTCGCCAGCTCTGGGTGGCGCATGTACTCCTGGATGCCGAAGTTGTGGATCGCCGTTTGGAAGTGCAGGCAGGCAGCCAGGTTGATCGGGGACAGATCGGTCGGCCCGTGACAGGCCGTGCGCACGTGGTACAGCTCGGCGAAGTGGGCGATGCGCTGCAGGTGGGTGAGCCCTCCGGAGTGCGCCACCGTCATCCGGATGTAGTCGATGAGCTGCTCGGAAATCAGCTGCTGGCAGTCGTACAACGTATTGAACACCTCACCGATGGCGATCGGCGTGACGGTGTGCTGGCGAATCAGACGGAGAGATTCCTGCAGTTCGGCGGGAACCGGATCCTCCAGCCAGAACAGTTGATACGGCTCGAGAGCGACGCCGAGCTGCGCAGCCTCCCGAGGGGTGAGGCGGTGGTGGGCATCGTGGAGCAGGTCGACATCCCACCCGATCGCGGCGCGCACGGCCTCGAACAGCTTCGGTACGCCCCTGAGGTAGGGACCGCTGTCGAACGTCTCGAGGATCGGACGGTCGATCTCGGCAGGCTCGTAGAACAGGTCCCCGCGGCCGACGCCATACGGTTGAGTGAGGCCGGGCAGGCCTGATTGCACGCGCACGGCCTTGTAGCCGGCCTCTACGTACCGGCCGACCGCCTCCACGGATTCCTCGATCGTCGCCCCGTTGGCGTGGCCGTACACCGTCACGCCGTCGCGGGCGCGACCGCCCAGCAGGTTGTACACGGGGGTATCGAGGCTCTTGCCCTTGATGTCCCACAACGCCATGTCGATGGCCCCGATCGCCGTCATCGTCACCGGGCCGCGGCGCCAGTAGGCGCCCTTGTAGAGGGAGTGCCAGATGTCCTCGATCGACCGGGCGTCGAGGCCGATGAGGAGTGGCAGGACGTGGTCGTCCAGGTAGCTGGCGACGGCGAGCTCGCGCCCGTTGAGCGTGGCGTCGCCAACCCCGCGCACGCCGTCCTCGGTCTCGATGACCACGGTGACGAAGTTGCGACCAGGGCAGGTGAGCACCGTCCGTGCTTGTTCGATCTTCAACGTGCTCTCCCCCTATCGCACGGCGCGAACGGTGCGCGCCCGCATCGCCGCTTCGACCTCGTCGAGCGTGACCATCGACGTGTCCCCGGGCGTCGTCATCGCCAGCGCGCCGTGGGCGGCACCGTACTCGACGCCGATGGCGACCGGCTTGCCGGCCAGCAGTCCGTAGATCAACCCAGAGGCGAAGCCGTCGCCCCCGCCGACACGGTCGAAGATCTCCAGGTCGGCGCGCGTCGTGGCGTGGTGGAAGGAGCCTTCGGCGTAGGCGACCGCTCCCCAGTCGTTGCGATTCGCCGTCGTTGCCCGACGCAACGTGGTGGCGACCACCTGGAGGTTCGGATAGGCGTCGATGACCTCGCCGATCATCGCCTTGAAGTTCGTCGGGTCGAGTTCGGACAGGTCCTCGTCGAGGCCGCTGGTCTGGAAGCCGAGGGCGGCGCTGAAGTCCTCCTCGTTGCCGAGCATCACGTCGACGTAGGGGGCGAGCGACGCGGTTGACCTCGATGGCTCGGTCCCGGCCGCCTTGGCTGGCCCACAGCCCGGCGCGGAAGTTGAGGTCATAGGAGACGACCGTTCCGGCGGCCTTCGCCGCGTCGAGCGCCTCGCGCAGGACCTCAGCGGTGGAGGGGGACAGGGCGGCGAAGATTCCGCCGGAGTGCAGCCAGCGAACGCCCTCGACCTCGAACAATCGCCGCCAGTCGACGTCGCCGGGCTGCATTGCCGCTGCCGCTGTGTGCCCGCGGTCGTACACGGTGCGGGCCGGACGCACTCCGAAGCCTCGCTCCGTGAAGTTGAGGCCAACTCGCGCCGCGCTGCCGAGCCGTCGAATCGCTGCCAAGCGACATGACGGGTGTCCACGCCGCCCGCGTGGACGAGCGACTCGACGAGCCGTCCGACGTCGTTGTCGACCAGCGCCGTGACGACGGCGGAGCGCAAGCCGAAGCAGCGGCCCAGGGCGCGGGCGACGTTGTACTCGCCGCCTCCCTCCCACACGTCGAAGGTCCGGGCAGTGCGGATGCGCGTGTCCCCGGGATCGAGACGCAACATCACCTCGCCGAGCGCGACGCAGTCCCACCTCGCTTCGTCAGCCGGCTTGATCGACAGGCTCACGCCGTCACGCGTTCCCCGGCCACGCAGGCCGTTGTCCGCTCCCAGGCCGTTCGGCCACGGAGGCGGGGCTGGCGCCTCGTCGCTCGCATCTGAGCAACTCCGTGCTCATGCCCAGGCTTCCGCGAGCGAGGGGCGACACTCGGCGATGAGGTCGAGGGTGGTCCTGGCGCGCTCGGTGATCGCCTCCCAGCGACCCTCCTTGCACCTCGGCGGCGGGGAACAGCTGCGATCCCATCCCGACGCACGCCGCCCCTGCGCCGAACCACGACGTCATCGACTCACGGTCAGGGGCGATGCCGCCGGTCGGCATGATCCGCGACCACGGGCACGGGGCGAGGAGATCGCTGATCAGCTGTGGTCCGCCGAGCCGCGCCGGGAACAGCTTGACGATCTCGCAACCGAGCTCCTCGGCACGGGCGACCTCGGTGGGCGTCGCGCATCCGGGCATGTAGGCCACCTTGCGCCGGTTGCACACCGCGGCGACCTCGGCCGACAACGTCGGCGAAACGACGAACGAAGCGCCAAGGTTGAGGTACATCGACGCCGTGCCGGCATCGAGCACCGAGCCGACGCCGAGCACGATGTCGGGCATCCGACGACGGCACTCCTGCTCGAGCTCGGCGAACACGAGGTGGGCCCCGTCGCCGCGGTTGGTGAACTCGATGACGCGGACTCCCGCGGCGTCGAGCGCTTCGACGAGGCGGATCGCCGTCTTCGCATCAGGGTTGAAGAACAGCGGCATCAGGCCACTGCGAAGCGTCACCACGAGGGTGTCGAGTCGAGTGAATCGGGCCATCAGGTTCCGTTCTGCGCTCTGCCTTGCGTCCACATGAGTGGACGTAGTTCGATATGGTGTACGTCATGTTGACGGCCGGGTTCCGTGCTGTCAAGACCGCAGCTGTGCAGACGGCGGTCAACCCGCTGGCAAGTGGCTGACAATCGTGTCGCGGGACCGCATCAGCGCGGCGAGCGTGGCGCGACGACGATCCGGGCCGAAGCGCATCGCCGGCACCGAGCACGACAGGGCGTCACGAGGTGGGTCGGCAAGCGGAAGGGGCACGGCGAGGCAGGCGATGCCGACAGCGTTCTCGCCCTCGTCGCTCGACCAGCCGCGCTCGCGGATCTCCGCCAGGGTGGTGCGCAACTGGCGGCGGTCGGTGATCGTCGCCTCGGTCATCGGCTGGAGACGGGCCGGCAGGTGCTCGTCGAGCTGATCGTCGGGCAGCCCGGCGAGCAGCGCCTTGCCGAGCGCCGTCGTGTACGCCGGCAGCCGGCGGCCGACGGCCGAGAAGAGACGCAGTTGCTGAGTCGACTCGCGCTTGGCGAGGTACACGATGTCGATGCCGTCGAGGCGCCCGAGGTGCACGGTCTCGTCGAGCTCGGCGACGAGGGCGTCGAGCACCGGAGCGGTGAGGGCGACGACAGGGTCTCCGTCGACGAACGCCGTGCCGACGCGCACGGCGCGCACGCCGATGGCCAGGCGACCAGCCTCGTCGCGCTGCACCCAACCACGTCGGATCAGCGTCTGCACGACGACGTGGAGGCTGCTCTTCGGTGCCTCGAGATCGCGGGCGAGGTCGGCAAGCGTCGGTGCGTCGCCCTCGGCCAGTCGTTCGAGGATCTGCACCGTGCGCACCGCTGACTTCGCTTCTCGCTCGCTCGACTCGGCCATCGATGGATTCCTCCTCTGGGCGGTTGACACACGGCCGGTGATCTCGACGGCGGCGGCACCCTTGACAGGTCGACCCGGCGACGTTCATGATACTGTACACCATACCGAACTGCGTCCACATGAGTGGACGACAGCCAATGGCGACAGGACAAGGTTTGGTGGGGGGATTGTCGGGATCGTGACGGTCTCGAGACCGCTTCGTCGCCGACGAGCTCATCAGAGAGGAGACATTCGTGAGGGGTTCGAGATCGACACACACAAGCCGGCCGGGGTCGCGCGCAACTCGAGCAGTCTTGGCGAGCGCTGCCGTGATCGTCGCCGCCACGGGCATCGGCGTCAGCGCCGGGGCGACGACCGTACCCGAGGGAGGCGGCGAGTACATGGTCGAGCCCAAGGACGGCCCGTACACGGTCGGCCTGGCCAACGGCTTCGTCGGCAACTCCTGGCGAGCCCAGATGGTCGCGGAGCTCGAATACGCCGTTTCCCAACGCGACGACATCGACGAGTTGCTGGTCACCAACGCCAACAACGACGTCTCGGCGCAGAACTCGCAGATCAGTGACCTCGTCGCCAGCGGCGTGGACCTGTTGCTGGTCGACGCCGTGTCCGAGACGGCCCTCAATGCCGAGCTCGAGCGGGCCCATGACGCGGGCGTCCTCGTCGTCTCGTTCGACGGTACGGCCAGCACGCCCGCCGGAATCCGCGTCAATACCGACCAGGCCGAGTTCGGCACGATCGGAGCCGAGTGGCTGGTCGAGGCGATGGGTGGCAGCGGCTCGGTGATCGCCCTGCACGGCGTGGCCGGCAACCCGACGAGTGACAGCCGATGGGAAGCCGCCAAGGCGGTGCTCGACGAGGCGGGCATCGACATCGTCGGCGAGGCGAACGCCGACTGGGACCTGGCGCAAGGGCCGTGCGGCGGCCGCCGACCTGCTGGCCGCCAACCCCGACGTCACCGGCATCTACTCGCAGGGCGGGGCGATGTCGCTCGGCGCCTTGCAGGCGCTCGAAGCGGCCGGCCGCGACCCGCTGCCGGTTCCAGGAGAGGGCCTCAACCAGTTCCTCAAGAAGTGGGCCGAGCTCAACGAGTCCTCGGGATGGACTTCGGTGGCGCCGTCGCAGCCACCGTCGATCGTGGTACGTGCCCTCGAGGTCGGCATCGCCGCACTCGGAGGTGAGGACCCCGGCCAGGAGGTCAGCATCCCGTTGCCGGTCATCGACCAGGACAACCTCGCCGACAGCGTCCGACCCGACCAGCCCGACTCGCTGTGGCTGCCCACGGACCTGCCCGACGACGTGATCGCGGAACTGCTCTCCTGACCCTCAGGATCCGAGGAACGCGGCGGTGAGCTCGTCGATACCCCGACGCAGACTGCGCCCGTGGCGGCGCAGCTGCAGGGGATCTCCAAGAGCTTCGGCTTCACCACCGCCCTTGCCGGCGTGGAGCTGACGATCCGCGCCGGCGAGGTGCTCGCCTTGCTCGGTGAGAACGGCGCCGGCAAGTCGACGTTGGTGAAGGTGCTCACGGGGGTGATCGCCCCCGATGCGGGGACGATCGAGATCGACGGGGTCGACCACGATGCGTTGACCCCGCGGCATGCCGAGGAGCTGGGCATCGCCCGGGTCGCCCAGGAGCTGTCGTTGTTCCCCGAGATGAACGTGGCGGCCAACGTGCTCATCGGCCGTGAGCCGCGCCGCTTCGGCCTCGTGGACCGTAGAGCGTTGCATCGGCGCACGTCCGAGCTGCTCGGGTTGCTTGGCATTCCTCTCGACACGCGGCTAGCCGTTCGCCGGCTCTCGCTCGCCGAGCGTCAACTCGTCGAGATCGCCAAGGCGATGGCTCGGACGCCACGCATCCTCGTGCTCGACGAACCGACGTCAGGCCTCCGCGAACACGAGGTGGAACGCCTCTTCGAGGTCATCCGTGGGCTGCGCCAGCGCGGCTGCGCCGTCGTGTTCATCAGCCACCGCCTGGAAGAGGTGTTCGCCATCGCCGACCGCATCGCGGTGCTCAAAGACGGACGCAACTCGGGCGAGGTCGAACGCGCCGACGCTGGGCGCGACGCACGTCGTGCGGATGATGGTCGGCCGGGAGGTGGAGAGTCAGTTTCCTCCACGAAGGGCCAGTCACCGACGAGTCGAAGGACGTCGAGCGTGTGCCAGCGTTGCGTGCGGTCGGCTTCGGCGTCGTCGGCACCAATGTGTCCGGCATCGACCTGGCGCTCTACCCCGGCGAGGTCTGCGGGCTGGCCGGCCTGCAGGGTCAGGGCCAGACGACCCTCCTCGAAGGACTGTTCGGCCTGCGTCGCGCTACCGGGCGTCTCGACGTCGGCCGTCATCGCGGCCCGTTCCGGCATCCCGGCGTAGCGGTCGCCGCAGGGCTCGCCCTCGTTCCGGAGGATCGCAAGTCCGAAGGCGGGCATCTCGACTTCACGGTGCGGGCGAACGTGACGCTGCCGCTGCTCGACCGCTTCACACGCGCGCACCGTCATCCAACGTCGACTCGAACGAGCCCGGGCGCGCTCGGCAACTGCGGCGCTCGGCGTGCGACCTGCCGATCCGGAACAGATGTTGGCGAACCTCTCCGGCGGCAACCAACAGAAGGTCATCCTCGCCCGCTGGTTGGGTGCCGATCCGACCGTGCTGCTGCTCGCCGATCCGACTCGCGGCGTCGACATCGCCACCAAGCAGGAGATCTACCGAATCATCCGAGCCGAGGCGGACAAGGGCGTCGCCGTGCTCATCCTGTCCACCGAACTCACCGAGTTGCTCGGGTTGTGCGACCGCGTCTTGGTGATGGTCGAGGGCTCGATCGCCGCAGAGTTTGGCAGCGACGGACTCACCGAGGAGATGGTCATGGACGTCGCCGCTGGCGGCGGAGCGGTCAGAGTCGGAACATGAGCAACCGATGCGAGCGAGTGAGCCGGCCTGCGTGGCCGGGGAACGCAATGAGCGTCGCCTCGTGAGTGTGATCGCGTTGCCCACCCGTCGGGTGCGCTTCGGAGGGGTGATCGACCCGTCGACGATCGCCGCCTACGGGCTGCTCGTCGTCACCGTCGGAACGTACCTGGCACTCGATCCCGGAACGATGACACTCGACCGGGTGGCCACGCTGCTCGCGCAGCGACTGCCACTCGTCTTCGTCGCCATCGGCCAGACGATCGTGGTGATGAGCCGTGGCTTCGACTTGTCGGTCGCCGGCACGGTAGCGCTCACCAACGTCGTCGTGGCGACCACGATGGGCACGGGCCCGGGCGGAGTGGCGTGGGGTGTGGCGACAGGTCTCGGCGTCGGTCTCGGCGCCGGCATCTTCAACGGCCTGTTCGTCGGCTACCTGAGGCTTCCGGCGATCATCGTGACGTTGGCGACCTGGTCGATTCTCGCCGGGCTGGCCTTGTACGTCCTTCCCCAGCCGGGCGGGTTCGTCGCCACCGGGTTTGCCGACTTCCCGCACCAGCGAGTCGGGCCGATTTCCGTCGCCTTCATCGCTCTCGTCGCCGTGCCCGGCCTGCTGTGGTGGCCGATCTCGCGTTCGCGGCTCGGCTACCGGCTGTTGGCGGTGGGCGGCGACGAGCGGGCTGCCTACGAGAGCGGGGTCGAGGTGGCTCGCACGAAGGTGGTGGCGTTCGTGCTCTGCGGGCTGTTCGCCTCGATCGGCGGCTTGTTCTTGACGATGCAGGCGACCTCTGGCGATCCACGCATCGGCGACCCCTTCACACTCAACTCGATCGCCGCGGTCGCGCTCGGCGGGGCGCTGCTCAGCGGCGGGCGGGCCAGTGTCGCCGCCAGTGTCGCTGGTGCCCTGGTGATCGGCACCCTTCCCAACGTGCTCTTCCTCGCCGGCGTCTCGACCTACTGGCAGTTCATCGTGGCCGGCACTGTGCTGGTGCTCGCGGTCACGGTGTCGGAGATCAGCCGGCGCCGGGTCGACGCGGGGGCGACATGACCGTGGAAGTATCCAGCGATGTGCCCTCGCCCATGACCACTGCGCCGGCGCGGGAGCAGGCCGCCTGGATCGAGCAGGTCGCCGCTCACTGGCGCGCCTGGTTGCCCTACGTGATGGCGGTGGCGATCTACGGCGTCGCCGTGTGGATCTCGCCGAGCTATGCCGACATGCGCCAGCTCGGAACACTGCTCGTGCTCGCCTCGATGCTCGGCATCGTCGCCATCGGCCAGACGCTGGTGATGCTGATCGGCGGCATCGACCTCTCGGTCTCCGCCGTGATCACGTTCGTCAACCTGGTCGTCGCGGCCACAGTGGCCGGCAACGATGGGCGGATCTGGCTGGCGGTACTCCTGGCGCTGCTGATCGGGCTCGCCGTCGGCCTTGTCAACGGCGTGCTCATCCACGTGCTGCGGCTGCCCGACATCATCATGACGCTGGCCTCGTTCACGATCCTCACCGGGGTTGCCCTGTTGTACAGCGGCGGATCACCGAAGGGTTCGGGGAGCCCGCTGCTCGGCAGGGCGGCAAACGGTCGGCTGTGGGACTTCCTGCCGTACTCGATGATCCTGTGGATCGTCCTCAGTGCAGTCGTCATCTTCATCCTGCGGCGCACGGCACCAGGCCGCCGGGTGTACGCCGTGGGACTGAACCGCACAGCGAGCCGCTATGCAGGCGTACGCGTCGGCTGGACGGTGATCGGGCTGTACGTGGCGTCGGGGGTGTGTGCGGCGGTCGTCGGTGTCCTCATCACCGGCTATACGGGGTCGAGCTTCTTCGGCAGCGGCGACAGGTATCAACTCAGTTCGGTGGCCGCAGTGGTCGTCGGTGGTACGTCGATCTACGGCGGACGAGGTGGCTACGGCGGAACGATCGCCGGTGCGTTGATCCTCGTCTTCTCCGAGAGCATTCTGCGGATCATCGACATCGCCGACGCCGGCCGGCGAATCGCCTATGGCGTGATGATCCTGTTGCTGCTGATCTCCTACGGTCGAACCGGCAGCCTGCGACGAGGCGTCGGCCGCAGCTCCGCCTGACCCCGCCCCACGAGCGAACTGTGAGTCGTCGTTGGCACGGTCGGCGCCACCAACGTCGCCAACGCGACCAAAGAGTTCGAGCACAGATCGGTCTTTCCTGCAGGGCGGTAGGATCGTCGGTCGACATACAACCGGTCGCTCGCCGAAGACCGCTGGTCCATCCAACTGGGTAATGGGTTCATCCCGCCAGCCGAGGTGCACGCCCCACGAGCTTTCCGTGGAGCCTCGCCTGCCATGCGAGTGCCCACGACGTGCCCGAGAGGAGGTGTGCACACATGACAGACATCACCGTGAATCCGCGTCCCGACAAGGTCGCCACCGTGGCCGAGATCGCCGGCAAGCTGTCGGCAGCCCCGGCGGTCTTCGTTTCCGAGTATCGGGGCATGACCGTCGGCGCCCTGGCGACGCTGCGCGGTTCGCTGCGCGACGTCGGTGCCGAGCACAAGGTCTACAAGAACACGTTGGCGAAGCTGGCGATTCGCGAAGCCGGCCTCGATGTCCTCGACGAACTGCTCGTCGGCCCGACATCGATCACGTTCACCGGTACCGACACCGTCGGCGCCGCCAAGGCGTTGCACGGGGCATCACGTAGCAACCCGCTGCTCGTGCTCAAGGGCGGCGCCCTCGGCACCAACCTGCTCAGTGCCGACGACATCAAGGCGTTGGCCGAGCTGCCGTCGCGCGACGAGCTGCTCGCCCGCTTCGCCGGTGCCCTGCAGGCGCCGCTGGTCAAGACCGCCGGTTTGTTGCAGGCCCTGCCGCGCAACTTCGCCTACGGCCTGTCG
Source organism: Ilumatobacteraceae bacterium (assembly GCA_963772825.1). Taxonomy (GTDB): domain Bacteria; phylum Actinomycetota; class Acidimicrobiia; order Acidimicrobiales; family Ilumatobacteraceae; genus Desertimonas. The sequence goes on from CAVYYX010000022.1 coordinate 118,852, forward strand.
GCCCTCATCGAGTCCCAAGAGGTGGCGGCCTGAACGCCGCTCCACGAAAACCTTTATTCGCACACAAACTCCAACAAGGAAACAGAACCCAAAATGGCAAACACCACCGAGATCCTCGACTCGATCTCCGAACTCACCGTGCTCGAGCTCAAGGAACTGCTCGACGCCTTCGAAGAGCGCTTTGGCGTCACCGCGGCGGCACCCGTCGCCGTCGCTGCCGCCGCCCCGGCGGGTGGCGGTGAGGCCGCCGCAGCCGCCGAGGAGCAGGACGAGTTCGATGTCGTCCTCACCGGCGCCGGCGCCCAGAAGATCCAGGTCATCAAGGCCGTGCGCGAGCTCACCAGCCTGGGCCTCAAGGAGGCCAAGGACCTCGTCGACGGGGCCCCCAAGCCGGTCCTCGAGAAGGTCGCCAAGGAGGCCGCCGAGGCCGCCAAGGGCAAGCTCGAAGAAGCCGGCGCTTCCGTCGAGTTGAAGTAATCGACCGCATCCACAGACAACCGTGGCCCGGGCAGATCGCCCGGGCCACGTGTCGTTCTGGCGGAGTCGAGATCAGCCGGCCGCCGGGGGAGCGGCCCGGTGGAACGCGACCAGCAAGCCATTCAAGGTGGCGGCATCGTCCGGCTGGCCGGTCAGCTGGATCAGTACGTTGGCCGTGAACGCGGCATCTGCCGGATTGGCGGCCACTTGGTAGATCGTGGTCGCCGTGCCTCCGACGCCGGTGAACGCCTGGATGTGGCCGACGAACTTGCCGTCGTTGTAGCTCTGGATCGGTCCGGGCGTGCCGGTGTCGTTGTAGACGGACGACGCCAGGACCGCCGCCGTGTCAGCGTCGTACGGTGCGGCGCTGAAGATCACACCTGGAGCGCTGAACGTATCGCCGGTGCCCTCGGCGGGGAAGAACAGGGTCTCGTCAGTGGTCGCCGAGATCCACGGACGGGGCGTGCCGTCGGCGTTCTGAGCAGGCACGGTGTCCGACTGAGTCCACCCGGATGGGACGAACAGGGCGATGGCCCCGGTGTCGTCGACGAGGGGCGACCAGCCGGCCGGCACCTCGCCGGTCGGACCTGGATATGCCTCAACCGGCGTGGTTGCCGCGACCGTGGTGGTCGGGGTGGTTGTGGTGGCCGCGGCGGATTGCCCAGCAGCGGCGAGCACGGCCACCGGAACGCCCATGGCGAGGGCGAACTTTCGCAGTCTGTTCTTCATTGGTTCGTTCCTTGATCGGTCATGCGGAGTGGCCCCGGGCGATCCGCCCAGGGCCACGTCCGCGATGTGGGGGGGTAGGGGTAGGGCACGTCGCCGCGGCGGCGACTCAGAGGTCGGTGAGGTCAGCTACCTGCGCTGCCACCGCTGGCCGGGCTGGCCGGGCTGGAGACGCTGACGGGGCTGGCGACGCTGGCCGGGCTGTTGCCGCCACCCTGGGACGAGGCGGGGGAAACCGGGCTGTTGGCGCTGGCCGGACTGTCGACGCTCACGTCGGGGCTCTCCGGGCTGGCCGGGCTGGCCGGGCTGTCGAAGCCGCCCGGACTGTCCGCGCTGAGGGGACTGTCGACGCTCGTCGCGCCGTTGATGCCGGCGACAGCGTTGGCTGCCGACCACTCGAAGCCCTTGACCTTCATGCTCACCTTCGTCGGCGAGCCGAGCGGGGACGCCGCGCTGGCGCTCTGTTGCATCGTCAAGCCGCTGGGATCGAGGTAGTCGACCTCGTCTGCGGCGGCGACGGCGGCGAACCCGCCGAGTCCGATCCCGACGACGGTGCCTCCGGCGATCGCTGCCTTCCACTTCACACTCATGGTGTTTCCTTTCGGTGCATTCGGGCACGGGGGTCAGTGCCACTTCTTCGGCGGACGGAACCCGTTGGTTGATGTCCGTTCACTTGACTTCAGTGTGGAACCCCTCGATGGCGGCTTGATGAGGCAATTCTGAGAGTTCTCTCACCTGCGAAGCGCACCAGGCGGTCGGCGAGAGCCAGCGTCGCGGCGACCTCGGAGGGCCACCCCGGAGATTGGGTTCGGAATGGTCCCGTGGCGAGACCGGTCAGGGCACCGGCCGTGACGATGTCGAGCTCAGCGCCATCGAAACCGAACTCGCTCGTGAGATCCGTGCGCAATCGGCGGGCGTAGCGCCGCAAGCGGGCGATGTCGCGGCGCACATCGAGGGCGCGGACGAGGAGGTGGGCCAGCAGGTTGGCGGGGTCGTCATAGGGATCGCCCGGTCCGGCGTCGTCGACGTCGAGGACGCCGGTGATCGTCGCCCCGTCGACCATCAGCTGCGCCGAGTACATGTCCCCGTGGATCGTCGGCTGACGCCGGGCGGCAGCCCGCACCATGGCGGGTTGCAGGGCGTCGGTGAGGCGCTCGAGCCGCTCGTGCTCGCCGGTGACGACCGTGCCGAGCATGCGGGCGTGGAGGATTCCGGTGCGCGCTCGGCCTTCGGGCACGGTGGCGTGTGGGCCCATCGTCGCCGGCGTGAGATCGGTGGCCGCCAGCGAATCGAAGAGGGCCGCATAGCGGGCCGCCCCGGGCAGGCGTGTACCGGGCAGCTTGAGTTGCTTGCTGAGATTCGTGCCGCCCAGCTCGGCGAGCGCCACCAATCCTCGGTCGGCGTCGCTGGCGAGGACCTCGGGAACGGGTAGCCCGGCTGCGGCGAGCAGCTCGTGGCGCCGCACGAGCGACGCCGTCGTCGGTGGGGGCACCGCCTTGACGTACACCACCCGGCCGTCCCGGGCAGTCGCCCGCACCACGGAGCGAATCAAGGGACGAAACGAGACGACACGCAGCGCTGGAGTGCCGAACTCGAGATCGGCGAGGAAGTCGCGCTGGGCAGCGGGCGTGACGGCGTCCCCGAGCCCTTGGAGCACGGGGTCGAACGGCCACCGCCAGACCCCGACCTGCATCGTCTCACCAGCATCGGTGATCGCCTCGACCGGCAGCGTGCCCGCAGGTGGGCCGGCGGCAGTGGTCGCGGCCATCAGCGTCTCGCGCACCGGGTCCCCGTCGCCCCAGGCGACGGTCGTCCGATATGACGCGACGGCGTCGTGGCCGGGCCGGTACTGGAGGTGCGCTGTCGAGGCGTCGAACAGCTCGCCGCCGGCGGCGACTACCGCGGCACGCAGCATCTCGACGGCGTGGCCACCCGTGAAATGGGCAGCTGCCGGCAGCACCGGATCGTCGATCACCAAGGGTCTGAGCGTGCCATCCCACGAGCTGACCGGCGCTACCGATCAGCTACCACCGCTTCCACCGCTCGCCGCGCTGGCCGATCCGACGGCAGGCGGCGGAGGGGCCACTGGGCTGTCCTGGCTGGGCGCTGGGGAAGGCGCAACCCCCTTGACCTTCGCTGGGACGGCGGGGCTGACGACGAGTGGCGCGGCTGGGGGCACAGCGGCAGTCGTCGGGGCGACGGTCGTCGCCGGCAACGTGGTCGGCACCGGCGTGGTCGCCGCCGTCGTCGAGCTCGTGGCCGCGATGGTGATCGGTGCCGATACCTGGGTGGTCGGGGCACTGGTCAGGCGGATCGGCGTGTCGTCGAGTGGGCGGGGCGATGTGTCGTCGGCGCCGGCGATGACGAAGCCGCCGAGCCCGAGTCCGACGATGGCTCCACCGGCAGCGGCGGATCTCCAGGTCAATGGCCGCATCGGAGCTCCCTTCAGCCGAGCCTGAGCGATTTCCCGCCGGGCCGTGTCGCGAGGCGGGCGGCGACGGTAAGGCGGCGGCTCACGGCCGCCTTCCAGTTGCGCCGTTGGAGGCGAAATGGTCCGGTCGCCAAACCGACCAGCACGGCGGCGATGACGAGGTCGAGCTCGACGAGATCGACCTGCTCGGCGAAGTCGGAACGAAGCGTGCCGAAGTACTCGGCGAGGCGTCGGTGACCGGCATTGTCGACATCGACCACCCGGTCGATGAGATGGGCGATCACCGTCGCCCGGTCGTCGTAGGGATCGCCTGGACCGGCGTCGTCGAGGTCGAGGACGCCGGTGATCGCCGCTGCCCGCCCACGACCCGAGCCGGTCACCAGCTGCGCCTCGTAGAGGTCACCGTGGATCGTCGGCCGGGATCGTCTGACCGCTCGCTCGGCTGCCGGCGCGAGGCGGCCCGTGAGTCGTTCGAGGCGGCGCCGCTCGGCGGGCAGCACGCTGGCCAGCATGGCCGCATGGTGCAGTGCCGACGACGCCCGGGCGCTCACGCGGCGAGCGTTCGGCAGCTCGACGCCGGCGAGCTGGCGATAGAGCCCCTCGTACTGTTCGGCGCCCGGCAGCTGCCGGGCCCCGTGTTTGATCCGATCCCTGATCGTCGGACCGGTCAGCGCCTCCATCGCCACGAGACCACGCGAGTCATCGTGGCGCAGCACGGCCGGCACCGCTACGCCGGCGTCGAGCAGGCGTCGGTGGCGGTCGACGAGGTCGGCAACGTCGGCCGGCGGAACCGCCTTGACGTAGAAGGTGGTCCCGGTCTCGTCGATGGCCCGCACCACGGCGCGCTGTGTCGGCCGGTAGGCGACGACCTCGAGCCGGGGCTGTCCGTGGATCAGCTCGCCGAGGAACGATGCCGCCTTGGCGGGCGTGACGGCGTCGCCGAGGCCGGGCAGGACCGGGTCGAACGGCCAGCGCCACACCCCCACCGCCAGGACGACGCCGTCGTCGGTGACGGCTTCGACCGGCAGGGTGCCGGCCGGCGGTCCGGCCGCAGTGGTCGCCGCGACGAGGGTCTCGTCGACGGTAGTTCCGCCGGCCCACCGCACGCGGCTGTCGAAGCGGACGACGACGTCGTGCCCTGGCCGGTAATGGAGGTGAACCGGGCGGGTCCGCCGGAGGACGCCACCGACGGCGTCGAGGGCCGCGCGGAGAACGTCGGACGCCTGCGCGCCGGTCAGGTGAGCGGCGGCCGGGAGCACGTCATCGTCGACCAGCACACCGTCGACGATGCTCCCCGCCGATGACCTCGACGTGAGGTCAAGATGAGGATCTTCTCACAGTGGCCCGGCGGGGGCGTCGAGGCGGTAGCCCATCCCCCGTACGGTCTCGATGACCCCTTCACCGAGCTTGCGCCGGAGATAGCGCACGTACACGTCGACGACGTTGGACCCAGGGTCGAAGTCATAGCCCCACACGTGCGACAGGAGCTGCTCGCGCGACAGCACCTGACCCTTGTGGCGGACGAAGACTTCGGCCAATGCGAACTCGCGAGCCGTCAGCTCCACCACTCGGGTCGCCCCGTTCCCCGGGTCGCTCACGGATGCTCGCCGCGATCGAAGGTCGAGGGTCAGCGGGCCGGCCTGCAGCACCGTGGACTCCGGTGCCAGCCCGTCGCGCAGGCGCAGGCGGATGCGCGCCAGCAGCTCATCGAAGCGGAACGGCTTGGTCACGTAGTCGTCGGCGCCGCCCTGCAGCCCACGGACGGTGTCCTCGACGCCGTCTCTCGCCGTGAGGATGATGACGGGCATCTGCTCCCCGCGGGCGCGCATCGCCGACAGCACTTCGTGGCCGTTCATGCCGGGCAGCCCGAGGTCGAGCAACAGCAGGTCGAAGCTGTCGTCACGAGCGACGGCGAGAGCATCCGGGCCGGTGCCGACGGCGATCGTGCTGTAGCCGCCGGCGCGCAGCCCCTTCTCCAGGAACGACACGATGCGCTCCTCGTCCTCTGCGATCAAGATGCGAGTCATGACGGTGTACTCCCTGGTTCTGGGGTGCTGGGGGATGGAGGCGTCGCGGCGTCGGCGGCGTACGGCGGCGCCCACGGCGCGCCGCCCAGCGGGACGGTCACGGTGAACGTGGCGCCGTGGCCGGGGCGGTTCTCGACCGACACCGACCCTCCGTGGGCGCGGGCGATGGCCTCGACGATCGACAGTCCGATCCCGGTTCCCTCGGGGCGGCGCGTGCGGCTCGTGGCCGCCCACGCGCGTACCGATCGAACAGCAGGTCGATGATCGCCGGGTCGACCCCCGGTCCGCTGTCGCGCACCCACAGCTTGGCGGTGTTCCCGCCGGCGGCGACACCGAAGCCGATCTCGGCGTCCTCGTCGGTGTGCTGTACGGCGTTCGCCGCCAGGTTGACCACGGCCTGGGAGATACGCTCCGGGTCGGCGACGATCGTGACTACTCCGGCCGGTGGTGTCGCGTCGAGCACCCAGGAGCGCCGTCCGAGGTTGCGGATCCGCTGGTACAGGTCGAGCGTCAGCTCGCCGAGGTCGATCGGCTCCGTGACGAGGAAGTTGGCCTGCTCGGACTTGGCAAGCACCAAGAGGTCGCCGACGTAACGGCTCATCCGGTCGAGCTCGTCGGTCACGACGACGACCGTCTCGGCCCGTTCGGCAGGATCGTCGCCGAGCACCTCGAGGTGTCCGCGGGCAATCGTGATCGGCGTTCGTAGTTCGTGGGCGACGTCGTTGAGGAAACGGCGCTGGGCGTTGAAGCCGTGCTCGAGCCGGTCGATCATCTCGTTGAACGTGATCCCCAGGCGGGCCAGCTCGTCGTGTCCTTCGACCGGGATCCGCGCCGAGAGGTCGGACTCGTTGATCTGCTCGGCCATCTCCCTCAGGTCACGCACCGGACGGAGTACTCGACCGGCCAACGTCCAGGCCAACGCACTTGTCACGACGAGCACGGCGAGACCGGTGATGGTGATGACGCGGATGACCTGGCCGACCTCGCGGTGGTCGTCGGCGGGGAAGCTGGCGACGACGAACACGCCGGCGACGCCGTCGCCTGAGGCCAACGGGACGGCCAGCCACCTGACCTCGCCGATGTCGGCGACGCTCGTCATCGTGGTCGCAGCAGTCGGCGTGTCGACGTTCCACAGCCGCAGGAATTGCGGATCGTCGAACAGTGGAGGCGAGGTGTTGCTGTACAGGAACCCGTTGCCCCCGACCACCGTGTAGAACGCCTCGTCGTCGGACGGGACGTTGCGTTGCAGGTAGGTCCGCAAGATCGCCTCCACGTCGGTGCCGAACGGTTCGCCCGTCTCCGGGTTGAGCCCACCGGCGAGGCGACGCAGTTCGGCGACCTCCTGGGCCTGCTCCCGTTCGATCTCGCGGTCGGCGCGGGCATGCTGCACCTGCCGCGTCACGACGATGGCGATCGTCAGCGCTACGGCCAGCAGCACCAGGTAGCCGACGAGCATGCGGAAGCGGACGCTGGCCACGCCGTGGCGGAGGTTGGCGCGTAACGCCCGTAGCCAGGTCGATCCCCTGGTGGAGGGCGACCGGTCAGTCATCGTCGCTGCCGTTGTCGTCGTCGTCTTCGTCTTCAACTTCGTCGGCATCGGCGTCATCGTCGGCGTCGGCTGGCAGCGGGGCGGGTGCCGGTTGAGCCGCAGTGTGCGCCGGCGCAGCGGGAGCGACGGTCGGCGCGGCCATTGCCGTCGTCGTGGCTGGCGTCGTGGGGGTCGTGAGGGTCGTGAGGGTCGTGAGGGTCGTCGTGGTCGTCGTGGTCGTGGTCGTCGTGGTCGTCGTGGTCGTCGTGGTCGTCGTGGTCGTCGTCGAGGGGGTTGGTGCGGTCGTCGTCGTCAGCTCGATCCGCTGCACCGGCTCCGGCCGTTCGGGCAGGAGGTCGCCGACGGCGGCGACGAGTCCGGCGGCACCGGCTGCACAGAGCAGGAACACGACGAGCAGCGACACGCGGCGCATGGCGCCGCCCATCCTGGCGACCTGACCCGAGTCGGATGATGAAACTCTAATGAGAGATGTCTCATCTTGGGGTCCGCTGCTTGACAGGCCCAGTCGGACTCTTTACCCTCTGCTCAATTGACGTCCCTGCCCGGACGTGCCAGTCCGGCTGCGGGTTGATGTCGGGCGCGCCAGGCCGCTAGGATCGTCAGTTGCCGTGCGTCGTGCTCACCCCTCCTCAGCCGGAGCCCCTGGATCTGCGCGCCCGCGGCCGTGCCCACCCGACACCCGTACCTTCCTGGCACCGCCCAGACCCATTGATTCTGGGCACCGCCCAGACCCGAGAATCCTCAGATAGGGGAGTGATTCGTGGCCATCGCCTCCACGTCCCGAGAGCGCTATTCCTTCGCCAACCTCGTCGAGCCGCTCGACCTGCCGGACCTCATCGCTGTCCAGCGTTCGAGTTTCGAGTGGTTCCTCAACGAGGGGCTGGCCAACACGTTCCGTGACATCAGCCCGATCAAGGACTTCTCCGAGTCGCTGCAGCTCGAGTTGGAGTTCGATCCCTTCGACGAGGACCTGCGTCCGCCCCCCAAGTTCTCCGTCGAGGAGTGCAAGGAAAAGGACATGACCTACTCGGCGCCCGTTTTCGTGCGCGCCCGGTTCATGAACCGCAACACCGGCGAGATCAAAGAGCAGACGGTGTTCATGGGCGACTTCCCGATCATGACGGAGAAGGGCACGTTCATCGTCAACGGCACCGAGCGCGTCGTCGTCAGCCAGTTGGTGCGCAGCCCCGGCGTGATCTTCGAGCCAGGCGAGCGTTACCGACTCCGCAACCTCACCAAGCACCAGCTCGTCAAGGGCACGATCCACCCCTACCGCGGCGAGTGGATGGAGTTCGACGTCGAGCAGAAGCCAGGCCGTGACGTCACCGCCGGCACCCGCGTCGCCCGCAAGCGCCGCCTGGGGATCTTCACCCTGCTGCGCGCCCTCGGTTACGACGAGGAGAACGCCCCCGGGTTCCTCGACCGCTTCGTCGCCCACTTCGACTTCCTCCAAGGTCAATGGGACAAAGAGCGCGACGTCGCCCCGACCCAGGACGAGGCCCTCGTCGAGATCTACAAGCGAGCCCGTCCGGGCGAGCCGCCGACCGTCGAGTCCGCCCGCGCCTACTTCCGCAACGCGTTCTTCGAGAGCCGCCGCTACGACCTCAGCCGCGTCGGCCGCTACAAGCTGAACCGCAAGCTGGGAGCCGAGGTCGCCAAGCTCGGCGAGGTCTTCGGTCTGACCGGCGAGCAGCTCGACCTGCCCGACGAGAACCAGAACGTGCTCGGCCGCTGCGAGGTCCTCGCCGCCATCTCCTACATGCTGCACCTCGTCAAGCAGGAGCCCGGCTACCGCCTCGACGATCAGGACCACTTCGCCAACCGTCGCATCCGCTCGGTCGGCGAGCTGATCCAGAACCAGGTCCGCATCGGCCTCAGCCGCATGGAGCGTGTCGTCCGTGAGCGGATGACCACCCAGGACGTCGAGGCGATCACGCCCCAGACGCTGATCAACATCCGCCCCGTGGTCGCGGCGATCAAGGAGTTCTTCGGGACTTCGCAGTTGTCGCAGTTCATGGACCAGGTGAACCCGCTGTCGGGCCTCACCCACCGTCGCCGGCTCTCGGCGCTGGGTCCTGGTGGGCTGTCGCGCGAGCGCGCCGGCTTCGAGGTCCGCGACGTCCACTTCAGCCACTACGGCCGGATGTGCCCGATCGAGACGCCGGAGGGCCCGAACATCGGCCTGATCGGCGGCCTGTCGACCTATGCCAGGGTCAACGAATTCGGCTTCATCGAGAGCCCCTACCGCAAGGTCGTCAACGGCAAGGTCACCGACGAGATCGTCTACATGGCCGCCGACGAGGAGGAGAACTACGTCGTCGCCCAGGCCAACACGGCGCTCAACGCCAACGGAACCTTCGCCGACGAACGGGTGCTCGTGCGCCGCTCGCCGCAGGCCGCCAACCTCGAGGACCTCAAGCGGATGCTCGAGGCCGAGAGCTTCTTCGGTGCGACCACCGACATCGCCTACGTGCCGCCGGCCGAGGTCGACTACATGGACGTATCGCCAAAGCAGATCGTTTCGGTCGGCACGGCGCTGATCCCGTTCCTCGAGCACGACGACGCCAACCGCGCCCTGATGGGGGCGAACATGCAGAAGCAGGCGGTCCCGCTGGTGCGCTCCGAGGCGCCGTACATCGGCACCGGCATCGAGGACCGGGCGGCCCGCGACGCCGGCGAACTGATCCAGGCATTGGAGGACGGTGAGGTGACCGAGATCACCGGCGACACGATCACCGTGCAGTACTCGACGCTGGGCAAGAAGATCTACACCCTCGCCAAGTTCCGCCGTTCCAACCAGGACACCTGCATCAACCAGCGGCCCCAAGTCGTCGAAGGCGAGAAGGTCCGCGCCGGCACGATCATCGCCGACGGACCGTCCACCGATGCCGGTGAGCTGGCCCTCGGCAAGAACCTCCTCGTCGCCCTGATGCCCTGGGAGGGCTACAACTTCGAGGACGCCATCATCTTGTCGGAACGCCTCGTGCGCGACGACGTGCTGACGTCGATCCACATCCACGAGCACGAGGTCGACGCCCGCGACACCAAGCTCGGGCCCGAGGAGATCACCCGGGACATCCCCAACCTCTCCGACGACATCCTCGCCGACCTCGACGATCGTGGGATCATCCGCGTCGGCGCCGAGGTCGGTCCTGGCGACGTCCTCGTCGGCAAGGTCACGCCGAAGGGCGAGACAGAGCTGACGCCCGAGGAGCGCCTGCTGCGGGCGATCTTCGGCGAGAAGGCACGCGAGGTGCGTGACACGTCGCTGAAGGTCCCCCACGGTGAGAACGGCAAGGTCATCGACGTCAAGGTGTTCAACCGCGACGACGGCGACGAGCTGCCACCCGGGGTCAACCAGCTGGTACGCGTCTACGTCGCCCAGAAGCGCAAGATCTCCGTCGGCGACAAGCTCGCCGGGCGCCACGGCAACAAGGGCGTGATCTCCAAGATCCTGCCGGTCGAGGACATGCCCTACCTCGCCGACGGCACGCCCGTCGACATCATCCTCAACCCGCTCGGCGTGCCGAGCCGGATGAACGTCGGCCAGGTGCTCGAGGCCCACCTCGGCTACTGCGCCCGGTGGGGCTGGACGAATCCTTCCGACGGCAAGTCCGTCGGCGATGCGCCGGTGCGCGGCACGGAGTCGAAGACCCGTCCGAACACCCCACCGGCGACGTTCATCGCCAGCCCGGTGTTCGACGGCGCCCACTGGGACGAGGCGGAGGACGCCGGCAACCACCCGACGATCCAGGCGATCCTCGAGAACCTCAACCCGGAGTCGGTCGACGGGACCCGGCTGATCGGCGCCGACGGCAAGACGAACCTGTTCAACGGCCGCACCGGCGAGCCCTACGACAACCGCATCACCGTCGGCTACATGTACATCCTCAAGCTCGCCCACCTCGTGGACGACAAGATCCACGCCCGCTCGACCGGCCCGTACTCGATGATCACGCAGCAGCCCCTGGGCGGCAAGGCGCAGTTCGGCGGCCAGCGCTTCGGCGAGATGGAGGTGTGGGCCCTCGAGGCCTACGGCTCGGCCTACTGCCTGCAGGAGCTGCTGACGATCAAGTCCGACGACGTGCTCGGTCGCGTCAAGGTCTACGAGGCGATCGTCAAGGGCGACAACATCCCAGAGCCCGGCGTGCCCGAAAGCTTCAAGGTGTTGATGAAGGAGATGCAGGCGCTGTGCATCAACGTCGAGGTGCTTGCCGACGACGGCACCGAGATCGAGATCCGCGACCTCGACGAGGACGTGTTCCGCGCCGCCGAGGAGCTGGGCATCGACATCTCCCGCCCGGAGCGGGGCACCGACGAGGACGACGCCGAGCGCGAAGCGCGGCGGGCCGCCCGCAGTTTCTAACCACCACGACGACCACCCGAGAACTCACGACACACCGCGAAGCGAGAAGTAATGCTTGACGTGAACATGTTCGACCAGCTCAAGATCGGGCTGGCCACCCCTGATCAGATCCGCACGTGGTCGCACGGCGAGGTCAAGAAGCCCGAGACGATCAACTACCGCACGCTGCGTCCGGAGAAGGACGGCCTGTTCTGCGAGAAGATCTTCGGGCCGACCCGCGATTGGGAGTGCTACTGCGGCAAGTACAAGCGGGTGCGCTTCAAGGGGATCATCTGCGAGCGCTGCGGCGTCGAGGTCACCCGTTCGAAGGTGCGTCGGGAGCGGATGGGCCACATCCAGCTCGAGGCTCCGGTGGTGCACATCTGGTACCTGCGCGGCACGCGGTCGTGGCTCGCCTACCTGTTGGCCGGCATCGAGCCGAAGGAAGAGCTCAAGGCCAAGCAGCTCGAGAAGGTCATCTACTTCGCCGCCAACCTCGTCACGTGGGTCGACGAGGACAAGCGCCACGAGGACCTGGCCAACCTCGAGGCCGAGTACCTCGAGGAGCGCCGGGCGATCGAAAAGGAGCTCGAGCTGGAGGTCGACCGCAAGTTCAAGGAGCTGGAGGCCGAGGCCGAGGCGCTGGAGGCAGAGGGCGGCGACACCAAGAAGCTGCGCACGCAGTCGGACAAGGACGTCGCCGCGCTGCGTGAGCGCTACGAGGTCGAGCTCGACCTCGTCGCCCGCACGTTCGACGAGTTCAAGGACATCCACCCGCGCAAGATCATCGACGACGAGATCCTGTGGCGTGAGCTGCGTGACAAGTACGGCGACTACTTCGAGGGCGGCACCGGCGCCGACGCGATCAAGAGCCTGATCGACCGCATCGATTTCGACGAGGAGGAGATCAAGCTCCGCGACGCGATCGATCCGGGTGAGTCCGGCCGCAAGCCGCTGTCGGCGCAGCGCCGCCAGAAGGCGATCAAGCGACTGAAGATCGTCGCCAGCTTCAACCGCCGTGACGACCACGGCCGCCGGCTCAATGACCCGAAGGCGATGATCCTCGACGTCGTGCCGGTGATCCCGCCCGAGCTGCGTCCGATGGTCCAGCTCGACGGTGGCCGCTTCGCCACGTCGGACCTCAACGACCTGTACCGCCGGGTGATCAACCGCAACAACCGGCTCGGCCGGTTGCTCAGCCTCGGCGCCCCGGAGATCATCGTCAACAACGAGAAGCGGATGCTCCAGGAGGCCGTCGACGCCCTGTTCGACAACGGCCGCCGCGGCCGTCCGGTCACCGGGCCTGGTAACCGCCCGTTGAAGTCGCTGTCCGACATGCTCAAGGGCAAGCAGGGCCGGTTCCGCCAGAACCTGCTCGGCAAGCGCGTCGACTACTCGGGCCGTTCGGTGATCGTCGCCGGCCCGACGCTGCGGTTGCATCAGTGCGGCCTGCCCAAGTTGATGGCCCTCGAGCTGTTCAAGCCGTTCGTGATGAAGCGACTCGTCGACCTCGAGCTGGCCCAGAACATCAAGACGGCCAAGCGGATGGTCGAGCGCAGCCGCCCGCAGGTGTGGGACGTCCTCGAGGACGTCATCAAGGAGCATCCGGTGCTCCTCAACCGGGCACCGACGCTGCACCGCCTCGGCATCCAGGCGTTCGAGCCGGTGCTCGTCGAGGGCAAGGCGCTGCAGATCCACCCGCTCGTGTGCACGGCGTTCAACGCCGACTTCGACGGCGACCAGATGGCCATTCACGTGCCGTTGTCGGCGGAAGCCCAGGCCGAGGCCCGGGTGCTGATGTTGTCGGCGAACAACATCTTGTCGCCTGCCTCGGGTCGCCCGATCGTGACCCCGACCCAGGACCTCGTGATCGGTGCCTTCTACCTCAGCGAAGAGGTCGACGGGGCCGCTGGCGAGGGTCGCGTGTTCCGTCACCTGTGGGAGGCCCAGCGGGCCTACGACGAAGGTGCCCTGGCGCTGCACGCCCGGATCACGATGCGTCCGCCCGGCACCGAGCCGTTCGAGACGACGGTCGGCCGAGCGCTCTTCGAGGACTGCCTGCCCGACGACTACGCCGAGCGCTTCGGCCACGTCGTCGGTGTCGTCAAGAAGAAGGAGATGGGCACGATCGTCGAGCGCCTCTCCGACTTCTACCCGAAGGCGACGATCGCCTCGTCGCTCGACGCGTTGAAGAACCTCTGCTACCGGTTTGCCTCGCAGTCCGGTCTCACCGTGTCGATCGACGACGTCAAGACGCCGGCGAAGAAGCGCGAGATCCTCGACTCGTTCGAGGCCCAGGCCGACAAGGTCGAGACGCAGTTCCGCCGCGGTGTGATCACCGACGGTGAGCGCCGCCAGCAGGAGGTGCGCATCTGGACCGAGGCGACCACCCAGGTGCAGCAGGCGATGGAGGCCGAGTTTGCCGCCCAGCGGTTCAACCCGATCGACATGATGGTCGGCTCGGGCGCCCGCGGGAACATGACCCAGATGCGCCAGATCGCCGGGATGCGCGGCCTCGTGGCCAACCCCCGTGGTGACATGATCCCGCGGCCGATCAAGAAGAACTTCCGTGAGGGTCTCGAGACGTTGGAGTACTTCATCGCCACGCCCGGTGCCCGCAAGGGCCTCGTCGACACGGCGCTGCGGACCGCCGACTCCGGTTACCTGACACGGCGTCTCGTCGACGTCGCCCAGGAGCTGATCATCCGCGAGGAGGATTGCGGGACGACGCTGGGCATCTGGGTCGAGAACGTCCGTCCCGATTCGGCGACGGCCAAGTCGTACCTCGACACCAGCTTGTTCGGCCGAGCCCTGCTACGGGACGTCAAGCTCGCCGACGGGACCGTCATCGCCCGCAACACGATCGTCGGCGAGGGCGAGATGGCCCAGCTGCGCGACGACCCCGATGCCGATCGTGTGCAGGTCCGATCCGTTCTGGCGTGCGATGCCGAGCTCGGCATCTGCGCGGCCTGCTACGGGCGTTCCCTGGCGACGGGCAAGAGCATCGAGCTCGGCGAGGCGGTCGGTGTCATCGCCGCCCAGTCGATCGGTGAACCCGGCACGCAGCTGACGATGCGGACGTTCCACACCGGTGGTGTGGCCGGCAAGGACATCGCCGGCGGCCTGCCCCGCGTCGTCGAGCTGTTCGAGGCCCGCACACCCGCGGCTCGGCCCGCCTCGCCGCCGCCTCCGGCGTCGTTCGCCTCGGCGACGACGAGGGCAAGGGCATCCCGGTGAGCATCGTCGACGACGAGGGCGGCGAGCACCCGATGATCCTGCCGGTCGGCGTGCGCCCGATCGTCACCGACGGCCAGGAAGTCACGGCCGGCGATCCGATCACCGACGGACCGTTCGACCCCAAGGATCTGATCATGATCAAGGGGATCCGCGAGACGCAGCACTACCTCGTCGAGCAGGTTCAGAAGGTGTATCGGGAACAGGGTGTGTCGATCCACGACAAGCACATCGAGTTGATCGTCCGCCAGATGACCCGCCGCGTCGGCGTCCAGGAGCCAGGCGACGCCGGGTTCCTGCCGGGCGAACGGGTCGACGCCAAGGTGTTCCGTGACACCAACCGGCGGATGGTCGAGGAGAGCCAGCGTCCGGCGGAAGGTCGCCCCGAGATCATGGGCATCACCAAGGCGTCGCTGGCCACCGAGTCGTGGCTCTCGGCGGCATCGTTCCAGGAGACGACGCGGGTGCTCACCGAGGCGGCCATCGACGGCAAGTCCGACAACCTCATCGGCCTCAAGGAGAACATCATCATCGGCAAGCTGATCCCGGCCGGGACCGGCATGGACAAGTACCGGGAGTTCGACATCGAAGCCCCCGACTACGAGCCGATGACGTTCTACTCGACCGATGCCGAGGCCGCCGACCCCGCAGCCTGGCTGTCGAACATCCACGGCACCTACGCCGAGGGCGAGGCCCCCGCCGAGCCCGTCGAGGCAGCCACCACCAGCTGACCCCACGCCCACACCACCGATGGGTGTTCAGGGGACGGAACGGTCCCCTAAACACCCATCGGTCGTGGTCAGGCGCTGGCGCCGGAGTAGCGGCGCACACCGCGCCGCCAGACGAAGCGGCTGAGCACGAGGCAACCGATCGTCACCGCGCCAACAACGGCTGCGGTGCCCCACGACAACCGTGACGTGATCGCCTCGGCCGGAGCCGTCACGGCGATGCCCAGCGGGACGATGACCGTCAAACCGACGCGCAGCCATCCGGGGTAGATGCTGATCGGGTACTGCGCAGCTCTGGCGACGTAGAGGAACAGGCCCTCCATGAACGGCAGCTGGACCACCCAGAAGGCGATGCACGCCACCATCAGCCAGAGGCAGTAGCCGATCGTCGCACCTGCCGCGAGGACAGCGAGGAACACGGCGAGATCACCCGGCGCCAGCTGCGACGGGAGGTCCTGGGCGGCGACGGCGACGATGGCGATCCCGACGAGGACGTCGGCGAGCTGCCAGACGCTCAACTCGCGCACCGATGTCAGTAGCTGGGAGTCGACCGGCCGGGTCAGCACGTAGTCGAAGTCGCCCTCCTGGATGTCTCGGGCCATGCGCAGCAGCGGGGGTTGGACGAACGTGCGCAGCAGGCCGGTGACGATCGTGAACACGCCGATGGCGGCGAGCAGCTCTGGACGTCGCCAACCGTTGAGCTCGGTGGTGTTGTCGTAGATCAGGGCGACGACGACGAGCCCCGTCACGATCTGCCACAGCGACTGGAGGATCTGGGCGAAGAAGTTCGACCGATACTGCAACTCGTTGAGCACATGGACTCGCCAGTGGACGGCGACCACGGCAGCGCCCGCAACCGGCGCGGCCGCTCGGCGCGGGGGTTCCGAGGCGTCGTTGCGGCTCATCCGCCGACGGCCCCGTAGCGGGTCACGCCTCGGCGCCATACGACGCTGACGAGCAGCACGGCGGCGACCAACCAGGCGAGCTGGATCCCGAGTCCGGCGAACAGTGCGCCGGCCGAAATCGGCCCGATCAGCACCTCGATCGGGAAGGCGAACGTCCAGCGGAACGGCAACGCCCAGGACAGCGTCTGGGCCCATCCGGGCAGCAGCTCGGGAGGCACCAGGCGGCCCGACAGGATCACCTCGGCCATCGAGTACACACTGGCGAGGGCGGCGATGCGCGTCAGCCAGAAGGCGGTGGCGCCGAGGGCGCCCATCATCAGCGTGCGGATGAGGTTGGCGAGCAGCAGGGCGACAGGCAGCACGAGGAGCTGCAGGACGCTGGTGCTGAGGTCCGGCCGGAAGGCGATCGTCAGCACGATTCCGGCGGGGACCCACGACAGGCTGCGCACCATCGTGAACCCGATCCAGAAACCGGCGTCCTGGTGCACCGGATGGATCGGGCGCATCAGCAGCGCCGACATGCGCCCCTCACGGATCCAGTACTCCCAGTTGAGCGGCGAGCCGACCTGGGTGAACGTGCGGACCAGCGTCCAGGCGATGTAGTAGGCGGCGAAGCGGGCCGGCGTGTAGCCGTCGACTGCGCCGCCCTGCTCCTCGGCGACGATCTGCCAGACCATCAGGTAGACGAGCGGTTCGGCGAGCATCAGCGTGCTCTCGAGCAGCGTGTTGATGCGGTACTGCAGGTGGCCTTCGATCGACGTGCGGATGACCGCCCGATACAAGGCGGCCAGGCTGCGCAGCCGTCCGGGCGGTCGGTCGATCACCGCGACGTCAGCCATCTGCGAAGACCTGCTCGATGATCCGCTCGATCGGCGGGTCCTCGATCGAGACGTCGACGACGTCGAGTCGTTCGAGCAGCAGGGCCGCTGTCCGCGGCACGTCGGCGCGGTCGACGCGTACGGTCACCACGCCGTCGTCGCCGGCGGCCGCTTGACCGTCGTGGATGCGCAGGCCGAGCGATCTGGCGTCGCCGAGGGCATTGGCCACGGCTACCGACGACGCGTCGGAGTCGGCGGTGTCGTCGAGCTGCACGCGGATCGTCTTGGTCGTGCCGAACCTCGATGCCAGCTCGGCGAGGGCGCCGTCGAAGAGGAGTCGACCGTGGTGGATCACGAGGACTCGCTTGCAGAGGGCTTCGACGTCGGCCATGTAGTGGCTCGTGAGCAGAATCGCCGCCCCCGTCCTCGCGTTGTAGTCGGCGAGGAATGAGCGGATCCGCCGTTGCATCGTCACGTCGAGGCCGAGCGTCGGCTCGTCGAGGAACATCACCTCCGGCTGGTGGAGCAGGGCGTCGGCGATCTCCGCCTTCATCCGCTCACCGAGCGAGAGCTGACGCACGGGCTTGTCGACCAGCTCGGCGAGCTCGAGCAGGTCGATCAGCTCGTCGCGAGTCCGCTGGAACTCGGAAGCAGGGATGCGATAGATCGCCCGATGCAGCTCGAAGCTGTCGATCGCGGGGAGGTCCCACTGCAACTGGTTGCGGTTGCCCATCACCAACGTGATCCGACGGAGCAACTCGGTGTCGCGCCGGAACGGCTCGAAGCCGAGCACGCGGGCATCGCCGCCGGTCGGGGACAACAGCCCGGAGAGCATCTTCAACGTGGTGGTCTTGCCGGCCCCGTTGGGTCCGAGGAAGCCGACGACCTCGCCCGGCTCGATGGTGAACGACACCTCGTCGACTGCCGTCACGGTGCGGTGTTGACGGCGGAACAGGCTGACCACCGAGGCGCGCAGGCCCGTTTGCTCGCGCACGGGAACCTTGAACTGCTTCGACAGGCGGTCGACCACGACCGGCGATGGCATGGACGACCGAGTGTAGGAGGACGTCCCGCGCCGGAAATCTTCGGTTCCGCTGTCGATCGAGGCTGGAACCGTTCGTTGTAGGGGTGAGTTGGCATCGGGCCGACCCGCCGAAAGGATGACCTCATGACCCAGTACCTGCTTTCCGTGCACGTCACCGAATCGGACTACGAGACCCCGCAGGAGGAGATCGAGCCGATCTACGCCGCCGTCGACGCCTTCAACACCGAGCTGCAGTCGAGCGGGTCGTGGGTGTTCGCCGGCGGCCTGCACCCCGCCAGCACCTCCACCGTCGTCGACGCCACGAAGCCCGACGTCACCGTCACGGATGGACCCTTCGTCGAGACCAAGGAGCACATCGGCGGCTTCTGGGTCATCGAGGCAGCCGACCTCGACGCCGCCCTCGACTGGGCGAAGAAGGCGTCTGCCGCCTGCGCTGGCCCCGTGGAGGTGCGGCCGTTTCAGGACGAACCGTCTGAGTGACCGCCGAAATCGCCCGAACGTTCCGCGAGGAGTCGGGCCGTGCGGTCGCCACGCTGATCCGCACCTTCGGCGACATCGACGTCGCCGAGGATGCGGTTCAGGAGGCGTTCGCCATCGCCGTCGACAAGTGGCCGGACTCCGGCTGGCCACCCAACCCTGGCGCCTGGATCGTCACGACGGCGCGCAACCGGGCGATCGACCGGCTGCGTCGCGAGGCCACGCGGCATGACCGGCACGTCCAGGCGCAGTCCCTGCGTCCGCCTGACGAGGCGCCGCCGGAGGTCGGGCCGGTGAGGGACGATCGCCTCCGTCTGATCTTCACGTGCTGCCATCCGGCCTTGTCATCGAGCTCGCAGGTCGCTCTCACGCTGCGCCTCCTCGGGGGCTTGCAGACCGACGAGATCGCCCGGGCGTTCCTCGTGCCGGAAGCGACGATGGCGCAGCGGCTCGTGCGAGCGAAGAAGAAGATCAGCGCCGCCAAGATCCCCTATCGCGTGCCCGGCGACGCCGAGCTTCCCGACCGCCTCGGAGCCGTGCTCGCCGTCCTCTACCTCGTCTTCAACGAGGGTTATGCGGCGACGAGTGGCGACTCGCTCGTGCGTGGCGACCTCAGCGCCGAGGCGATCCGCCTCGCCCGGCTGGTCGTCGAGCTGATGCCCGACGAGGGCGAGGCCGTCGGCCTGCTCGCCCTGCTCCTGCTCAGCGAGGCGCGGCGGCCGGCGCGCGTCGCCGCCGACGGATCGCTCGTCCTGCTGCCCGACCAGGACCGCAGCCGGTGGGATCGCGCGCCGATCGCCGAGGGCCAGGCCCTCGTGCGGGCGTGCCTGCGGCGCAACCTGCCAGGGCCTTACCAGATCCAAGCGGCGATCAACGCCGTGCACAGCGACGCACCGACGTCGGCCGACACCGACTGGCGCCAGATTCTGACCCTCTACGACCAACTCCTCGCCGTCTCCCCGTCCCCGGTCGTCGCCCTCAACCGAGCGGTCGTCGTCGCCGAGGTCGACGGACCCGCTGCGGCGCTCACTTCCGTCGACGCGCTCGCCGCGGAACTCGCCCGCTACCAGCACTTTCACGCCACGCGAGCCGATCTGCTGCGGCGCCTGGATCGACGCTCCGAGGCGGCGGACGCCTACTCGGCGGCGATCGCCCTGACCGCCAACGAGAGCGAACGGCGCTTCTTGGAGGCGCGGCGACTGGCGGTCGAGGGCGGCGGCGAGGTCGAGTAGACGACCGCGCTAGTGTTCGATTCGATGGTGACCGATTCGTCGTGGACGGCCGGCTGACGTGGCGGAGGTCTTGCTCTTCCACAACGCTCAGGGCTTGACGGCAGGCGTCGTCGCCTTCGCCGACCGGTTGCGTCGGGCCGGGCACGCCGTGCACACACCCGATCTGTACGACGGCAGAACCTTCGACACCCTCGACGAGGGCATTGCTCATGCCGGGGAGATCGGATTCGAGAACGTCCTCGAACGTGGCGTTCGGGCCGCCGACGGGCTGCCCGTCGAGTTGGTGTACGCCGGTTTCTCGCTCGGTGTGATGCCGGCCCAGAAGTTGGCCCAGACGCGCCCCGGCGCACGGGGTGCGTTGCTGATCGAGGCGTGCCTCCCGGTGTCGGAGTTCGGCTCGTGGCCAGACGGCGTGCCCGTGCAGGTGCACGGGATGGATGCCGACCCGTTCTTCGCCGGCGAGGGCGATATCGATGCCGCACGGGAACTCGTCGCCGGCGCCGATGATCGCGAGCTGTTCCTCTACTCCGGCGAGCAGCACCTCTTCAGCGACAGTTCGCTGCCGTCCTACGACGCCGATGCCGCCGCACTCCTCGGCGAGCGTGTGGAGGCGTTCCTCGACGGCCGCTAGGCACCGTGCCCGACGGCAAGATCACCGCCCGCGGCCTCAACCGGGCGACCCTCGGCCGCCAACTGTTGTTGGAGCGCGAGCCGTTGCCCGTCGCTGACGCTGTGCGCCGGGTCGTCGCCCTCCAGGCGCAGGAGCCGGCCTCGCCGTACGTCGCTCTGTGGAACCGGATCAGCACGTTCGACCCGGCCGAGTTGGATGCGGCGTTCGCGGCGGGCGAGGTCGTCAAGGCCACGCTGATGCGGGTCACGCTGCATGCCGTCGGCATCGACGACTATCGGTCGCTCCGCGAGGCGATGGAACCGACGTTGCGGGGGGCCCGGCTTCACGACCGTCGGTTCGCAGCCAGCGGGCTGACCCTCGACGACGCCGACGAGGTGATCCCGGAGCTCGTCGACTATCTCGGCGAGCCGCGCACCGTCACCGAATGCGAGGCATGGCTCGAGCAACGTGCCGGTGCGTCGGCCGTCAAGGGAGCGTGGTGGGCGTTCCGGCAGTACGCCCCGCTGCTCCACGTTCCCGGCGGCGGGCCGTGGTCGTTCGGCACTCGGCGGTCGTTCGTGGCGCCCCGCAGCAGGCCGGCGGTCCCGGATGCGGACGCCGCCGAAGCATCGATGGAGACGATGGCGGTGCGCTACCTCGAGGGCTTCGGGCCGGCGTCAGCGCTCGACATCGCCCAGTTCGGGATGGTCAACCGACCTCGGGTGCGCAAGGCGCTGCAGGCGCTTGCGGGTGACCTCGAACGCGTTGAGGGGCCCAACGGGGAGGAGCTGTTCGACGTCCCGGGGGCGCTACGTCCCGACGAGGACACCCCCGCACCACCCCGCTTGATGGCGATGTGGGACAGCACGCTGCTCGCCTACGCCGACCGCAGCAGGATGATCCCGCCTGATCTTCGCAAGTTGGTGATCCGCATGAACGGCGATGCGTTGCCGACGCTGCTCGTCGACGGCCACGTCGCCGGCGTGTGGCGAACCGTCGAAGGAGGGATCGAGGCGACCGCCTTCCACCCCCTGGCGGACGTCGCCTGGGAGGGGCTCAGCGCCGAGGCCGGGCGCTGATGGAGTTGCTCGCCGATCGCGGTCCGGACGTCTATCGCCGCTACCACCACTGGTGGGCCAAGCTGCCCGCCGGCGAGGTCCGCAGGCTCGCCTAGACTGACCCGCGGCCGGATCCGCCAGACGGACGGCTCAGTAGCCGTGCTCCGCGAGCAGTTCGCGCACCGCTGTCTCGTACTCAGCGGCGACAAGCACGGCACAAGTGCCGAGGGCGAACGCCGCACCGGTTTCCGGGTGCTCGTTACGGAGCAGTTGCGACGCGCAGACCGGCCGCTTCGGCCTGCTGTGCGATCAGCTCGCCCTCCAAGATCGAAACGCCGAGCTCGATACGAACGATGTCGCTCAAGAAGCCAACGTGCCGCTCACCCGGGGATCCCCGATCGCCGGGCCGCGGCACCCCGCGAATCGCGAACCGCGGCGGCGCTGGCGAGTAGACGTTCGCGAGCGGTCTTCGCCCATCCGGTCGACAGTTCTCGCCCGACGACTGTCGAAGCGTCGACGGTGGCCCCCTCGAGAAGATCCGCAAGCGTCAACGCTGCGTCGACGATCGCGGTCGGTTCGCTCGGAGACGGATAGATGTCGCGCAGAGTTGGTGGGATGGCGTCGGGCGCGAAGTCGATGAGGCTGATCAGCCCATACTCAGGAAATCGAGTGCGAGCACCGATGGCGACCAATCGGAGGGTGTAGTCCCGAACGACGCCCAGCCGCTCGACGGCTTCGTACCACGATCGTCGTTGCAGGTACTTGGCAACATCGCTGAGCATCCACCACACGAAGTGCAGGTACTCGTCGGCCCGCGCCGCGGTTCTCTCCGCCAGTTCGTCGACGGGAGGAGTGAACGAGGATGACATGGCGTTGTCCTTGTCGACGAGGACAACCTCCTCACCGGCAAGGTGATAGGTGCGGGCGGCTCTCGGCATGAACACCAGGTCGAGTTGGACGCCGGTGACGTACTCGACGGCTGCCCGCCTGGTCGGCGTCCCGAACCCCTCGAGGTGGTGGACATATAGGTCGACAAGTTCGCCGAGCGAGTCGACGACACGCCGAGCGTGGAGTTCGAGCTCGCTCTCGTCGGTGATCGTGTGGGAGATGGAAGCATCGATGTCGGACCACTCGTCCGCATTCCCACGGCCGAATGAGCAGCTGACGGTCAGGTCGCGGTGCTCGTCGGTCTCCTCGACGATCGCGACAAGCCGATCCACCAGGTTCGCCTGGCGCGGCCTTTCCCGGTGCACGTTCGCCAGCCACAACTTCCCGTCCGGTATCACGTTCAGAGCATCGCGAATCCTTTCCCGATCGGCCAGGCGACCGGCCAACATGACGGTCATGTCAGGCCCTGCCGCGGATCGGGTGGACGAGGCGATCGAGTCCGCGGCACGTGCCGTATCGGGGTTCGTGGGCACGGCTGGGAGCTCGTGGGTTGTCCTGCACAGGTCGAACAACGTGGTTGCGCGGTTCGGCGATGTGGTCGTGAAGGTGTCGACCGATGTGGCGACGGCGGAACGTGACGTGGAGGTTGCCGCACACGTCGGCGACGTCGGGGGCCCTGCCGTCCCGCCCGTGTGCAGACTGATCGTCGATGGCGACTTCGCCGTGTCGCTGTGGCCGTACGTCCCCGATCCGCCGGAACCGGGCGGGAGCCCGGTGAGGCTTTGCGTGAACTGCATCGCGCGTTGGCCGGCATCGGAGCGGAGCTGCCGCGGCTTGGCGCTCGGTTCGAGGAGGCTGCCATGCTTCTCGCCGACCCGGGCGTCACCCGGGCGCTCAACGCCGCCGATCGTTCGGTGTTGCAGGCCGCCGTCGATGCGGTTCGGCCGGCGACCGTCGGCGATGCGGCGCTTCACGGTGAACCGCACGATCGGAACCGGCTCCGGCGCGATGGAAGGGTGGTGTTCATCGATTTCGAGGCGGCCGCGATTGGTCCGATCGAGTGGGATCTTGCGTTCATCGGCGATGACGTCGTGCGAGACCTCTGGCCGGACCACGACGGCGCACTCCGGGACGCCTTGAAGGTCGGCGTGTCGGCGTGCGTCTCAGCTGCCTGCTGGCGACACGTCAGCGCAAAGCCCGCCGATGTCGAAATGCTCCGGCACGCCGAACACCACCTCGAGGTCGTACGCCGCGCTCTGGCCTGACGATTCCACGTCGCGTCTCTTGGTCGCTGTGAGACGTTGGCGTCTGGTTTCCTACCAATGAATCGGAGGCCGCCCAGATTGCGGCGCGTCGCGCTACAGCCAGTCGGCCGCCTTGAACTTGCGGTACAACACCAGGCACAGCAGCACGATGATGATCGTGACGGTGGCGAAGCCGAAGACGTCATCGTGGCCCGGGATGCCGCCGAGATTCATCCCGAACAGCCCGCCGATGACGGTCGGGACGACGCCGATGGCGACCCATGCGGAAATCCGCCTGGTGTCCTCGTTCTGGCGCATCGACGCCTGGGTGTTGCTGGCGGCCAAGGCGTTGGTCAGTAGCGAGTGCTGTGAGCGGCCCCGTTCGAGGATCCTCGAAAGCGCCTCCTCGACGTCCCTGAACAACGGGACGATCTCCGGCTCGACCCACGGGATGCACTCCGGTCCGGTCAGCCGCTTGATCGCCGGTGGCAACGGTTCGAGGGCGATCAGGAAGTCGAGGACCTCACGGATCAGGAAGTAGATCCGGCGGGTCGGCTGCCCACGCGACTCGCTGAACACGTCGCGCTCGACCTCGCGTACGTCGTTCTCCAGGCCGTCGACCACCGGGGTGTAGGCCTCCACGGCGTGCAGCAGCGCCGCCTGCAACACGGCGCCGGGTCCGTGTCGCAGCACGCCGGGGTTCTGCTCCAGTTCGGCGCGAACGTCCTTCAGCGGCGCCGCCTGCCCGTAGCGGACGGTGACGATGTAGTCATCACCGACATAGAAGAACAGCTCGCCGAACTCGACCTCCTCACGGGCGTCGACATACCTGGCGGTGGGCACCACCGTCAGCAAGCAGGCACCGTGGCGCTCGACCTTCGGGCGCTCGTGCTTGTTGCGGGCATCGGCGATCGCCAGGTCGGGGATGTCGAACGCCTTCGCCGCCTCGTCGAGCTCGCTGTCGGTCGGCATCCGCAGGCCGAGCCAGGCGAACCCCTCGGTGCCGCGCTGAGCAGCGAGGTCGGCGATCGACGACGTCTCCAGCGACCGCTTGCCGTCGACGTACCAAGCGGCGTCGATGATCACCCGCTCATCGTGTCACGCCCCCCGCGTGAGCGATGGCAGCCGGCTTGACGTCGCGGTCTGCGTGGCCTTGCAACGAAACCATCCGGCCTGAGATCGCGGCCAGCGTGGCCGGGGAACGAATACACGTTGACGACGACGCCGAGATCGGGGAGTCGCAAGCGCTGGTGCGAAGACAAACGGCGCCATGCCTGATCGGCGGAGATCGATCCTTCGTCGCCGGGTCCACGTTGAGATACATCTCCTGGGCGATGGCCCCGGCGACCTTCGGCGCGGCGAAGCTCGTCCCGCTCCAGCGCGCCCATCCTCGTAGCGGCGCGTCTCGACGCCCTCGATCTTCTCGAAGAAGTCTGGAAGAACGTGCTGACGACGTCGATCGCCGGGGCGCACGCGTCGACCCAGCCGCCGTAGTTGGAGAACCACGCCCTCCCGTCGGCGGCGAGTCCGCCGACGCCGATGACGTCGGGCAAGGCAGCGGGGAAGTATGGCCGGCACGTGTGCTGGTTGCCGGCCGCGGCGACAATCAGCGCTTCCGCGAGCAGCTCATCGAGTTTGTCGGCGAAGATTCCCGGATCGTCATCCTGGTAGAAGCCGCCGAAGCTCATCACCACGATCTCGGGCGGCTGCTCACCCGCAGTGACCCCGCTGACCGACGGCGTTGACGACCGAGTACTCGTCGCCATCGCCGAAACTGGACAGGCACGCCGGCGACTTCGACCTCGGCGTCGGGGCAGACCTGGCGGATGATCCCGGCGATGAACGTGCCGTGGCCCGCTTCGAAGTCGAGCACCCCGGCACCGTCGTCGTCGTGCTCATCCTCGTCGTCCTTGGCACCGACGGATGGGTCTCGAAGCCACGGTTCGTGCAGTTTGCAGTCACTGAGTGTCGGGTGCTCGGCCTGTTCGCCGGCACCATCCAACGTGCGTAAACCCGTGTCGAGCACGAGCACACGAGGCCGGCGGCGGTCGCCGAGGTTCAGCCGTGGACGCAGGAATGCCGGTGGCGCGGCCGGATGAGCCGTCGACAACAAGGCCGCCTTGCCACCCGAGGACGTCGTCGATGACGGGAAGGCCATGTCACCGACCCACGTTGCGTGGGCGCCGAGTGGGTCGCCGGTGAAGACCTGGGCGCCGAGCAGAACGTGATTCAGTCCGCAGCGGTAACCCGCGTCACGGTAGGCGGCGACCTGCTTGACAGCCGGTTGCACCGACCAGAGCCTTTGGTGGTCGATCTCGCGCATCCCGGCGTCGGGTACCGGGACGCGTACGAGGGCGATGCCGTCGGTTTCCGCATCGCGCTGGATGCGAGCCGCCTCACGCTTGTCGTCGCTTGGCGACGCGTCCAGCGATGTCTCGGACCCGCTGCGGATCTCCTTGCGGGTCGACACACGATCGAATCTGGACGTGCGAGAATCACGTTGCCATTGGCATCGGCGGCGACGGCGATCTTGCGCCGCTCGAAGATCTCGGCAAGCTCACCGATCGGCTGGGGGTGATCGATCGGCGGCGCAGGGTTCCGGACTCGGCTCTTCGGCATCGGACCATTGTGACGGATGGGCGCATTCCGGTCGTCGGATTTGCACGCCGCGTCGTAACGTCGGTGGCGGTGAGCGAGGACGTCACTGACCTCGGTCGCCAACTGCTCGCGCTGGTCAGTACCGATCCCGCACGGGCCTTGGACGACACGCGCGAGGCGCTCGCGCAGCTCCCGGCCGACGATGACGCGGGAATGGCCATCCTGCATCGAGTCGAGGGGGTCGCCCGACGGGATCTCGGCGACCTGGATGGGGCGTGCACGTCGCTGAGGGCAGCGGTCGACCACGCCACGGTGGCTGGTGATCGCCGCGCTGGCGGCTGCCGCGCAATCGAGTTGGGCGTTCGTGATGGCCAGGCTCGGCGATCTCGACACCGCCATCGAGGCGTTTCACGCGGCCGAATCTGACGTCACCGGCCTCGAGCGTGCCCGCCTGCTGAATCATCTCGGAGTGACGCTCTACTGGAAGGGCAACCTGTCCGAGGCGGCGGCGACGCTGACGGTGGCGAGTGACGAGCTCGCCTTGTTCGATCCGGTGAGCGAGGCCAAAGCGCGGCTCAACCTGGGGGCGGTGCTCGCCGAGATCGCCCGCTTCGACGACGCCGAGATTCAACTGCGGCGGGTGATCGCCAACGGTGAAAGCCGTGGCGGTGGCGTCATCGTGTCGTTGGCATACGAAAACCTCGGGTTCCTCGCTGTGCTACGCGGCGACCTGCCTGCAGCGCTCGGACACCTCGCGACGGCCGAGGAGGGACTCCAAGGCGCTGAGAGTTATCTGCCACGGCTGTGGGTCGACCATGCCCGCGCCCTCGCCAACGCAGCACTGTTCGACGACGCCGATGCATTGCTGGGACAGGCCCGAGCGCTGTTCGAGAAGCAGGGCCAAGATGTCGAAGTCGCGACCAGCCTGATCACCGTCGCAGAGTTGCGTCTCGCTCAGGGCGACGCCGAGGCGGCGATGGCTGCCGCCGAGGAAGCATCGCAGTGGTTCCGCCGTCAGGCGCGACCGGGTTGGGAATCGATCGCCGAATCGTTGCGACTCCAGGCGGCGGCACGTTCGACGGACGTCGATCCGCTGACGCCGTCGGCGTTGCATGCAGTCGCCACCGACCTCGTTGGTCACGGCTGGGTTCGCGATGCGACGCGCTGTCGCCTCGTCGCGGCGCGACTAGTGGCCGAGTCGGGGGTCGAAGGTGATCCGGTGGACTCCGAGCTCCGTTCCAAGGTGGCACGTGGCCACCCGGCAGATCGGATCCTGCTCGGCCACCGTCGACGCCATTGCGGCTCAGCCCGCGGCGACCAGACCGCGGCACGACGGGCGGTCAGTCGCGGGCTGCGTCGAGCCGATGGCGGGCCAAGCGGCACTCGGCTCGATCGAGGCGCGGGCGCACGCGGCAGTGCACGGCAACGCGTTGACGGAGATCGGGGCGCGCATCGCGGTCGCTGACCGGGCGGCCGCGGGAATTGCTGTCGAGGATCGAAGCGACACGATTGATGTCGTCGCGGACGCCGGCGCTCCGCCCGCCGGCGGATCCCGAACTGGCCAGGCTGCTGGCCGAGCTGCGTGGCCACGAGGTCGACGTTGGCCGACTCGTCGATCTCCGACGACGGAACGCCAAGAGGCCGAGCGCGACCAGCTCGACTCGAACGTGACGTCCGCCGCCGAACGCGGGCGGCTCGTGGCGACGTGGCCGACGACGGGTCAACGTGCCAGCGGGAGATCAACACGGCGCTCGGTCAACTCGGCGACCGCCAGTTGCTCGCCCACGCCAGGCTCGACGGGCGCCTCTATCGCCGTTTCGGTGGTGTCCGGTCGGGCCCGGCTGCACGACCTCGGGTCGATCGACGACGTCAACGAGGGGATCGAGGCGGTGACGTTCTCGCTGCACCGACTCAACCGCACCCAAGGTTCGGAGGACTCGCGCCTGGCGGCAGCGGAGATGCTCTACGCCTTTGCCGACGAGCTCGCCGAGATCGTCCTGCCGCCGATCGTCGCCGAGTCGTTCGAGCCGGTCGTCATCGTGCCGACCGCCGTGCTCCACGACGTGCCCTGGGGCCTGTTGCCGCCGCTCGCTGGGCGCTCGGTGTCGGTGAATCCCTCGGTGAGCGCGTGGGGCCACGCCGAGCGCACGCTGCGCCAACGTCGAGGGACGTTGCTCGACGGCATCGAGGCAGGTTTCGTCGCCGGACCGGGGCTCGACTTCGCCGACGTCGAGGTCAACCACCTCGCCGGCGGGTACGCCGATCCGCTCGTCCTCGTAGGCGAGGCGGCCACCGTGGCGGCGTGCACCGGGCTGCTGTCGCGGGCCGAGCTGGTGCACATCGCCTGCCACGGGTCGTTCCGCCGGGACAACCCGATGTTCTCGTCGCTGCACGTCGCCGACGGTCCGCTCAACGTGTACGACCTTGAAGGCCTGCCGCGGCTACCCGTGGTTGTCGTGCTGTCGTCGTGCAGCGTGGCCAACGCCAAGGTCGTCCAGGGCGGCTCGCTGCTCGGCCTCGCGAACGCATTCACCACGCTGGGAACGGCCAGCGTGATCGCCCCACTGACGCCGATCTCCGACGCCGCGTCGGTGACGGTGATGGACCGCCTCCACCGTGAGCTGATCGCCGGCGCCGACCCGGCCGCGGCGCTGGCCGCGGCGACGATGAGCCACGACGTCGCCGACCCCACGGCGGCGGCCTTCATCTCCCTCGGGGCCTGACCGGATCGGTGAGCGGACCGTGCAGGTTTCCGCACGCTGGGCTCACCAAAGTCGGACGTATCTCGGGGGGCTCGGCGGACTCCTGATAGATGTGACTGCGGGTTCCGCCACCCTCATCCCTCCTGGTCTAGGCTCCGCCGCGGTGGAGTCCGACAACGCCGCCTTGCTGGCGCGGGTTGTCGACGGCGACGAAGCGTCGTGGAACGAGCTGGTCGAGCGCTTCGCCGGGCTCGTCTGGTCAGTCGCCCGGTCATTTCGGCTCTCGGCGGCAACGACCGACGATGTCGTGCAGACCGTGTGGCTGCGCCTCGCCGAGTACTGCGGCCGGATCCGCGAGCCCGACCGCCTCGCCGGGTGGTTGGCGACGGCGACGCGCAACGAGGCACTGCGCGTGATCAAGGGTCAACAGCGGGTCGTTCCGCACGCTGGATTCGCCGAGGCGAGTGAGCCGACCAGTCGGTCGATCGAGGAAATGATCACCGACGACGTCACGCTGCGTGCCGTGCTGCGCGCCTTCGCTGGCCTGTCGGCCGCCGATCAACAACTGCTCCGACTGCTCTGCACGGTGCCTCCGCTCGACTACCAGACGATCGCCGAGATTCTCGGCCGATCGATCGGCAGCATCGGCCCGAGCAGGGCGCGGTGCCTCGACAAGCTCCGCCGGCTGCTCCCGGCCGGCATCGACCCGAAAGCAGGTGGACTGATGAGTAACGACGGTCGTCACCCAACCGAACTCCCCGACGACGCCCTGCAGGAACTGCTCGGGCTCGCCCTGCGCCAGGCCGACCCTGTGCCCGAACACGTCCTCGCCGCAGCCCGTGGGGCGTTCACCTGGCGGACGATCGACCAGGAGCTCGCCGATCTCGTGTTCGACTCGGCGACCGAGCTGATGGGCGTGCGCGACCACGGGGGGACCCGCCAACTGACGTTCCAAGCCCCCGGGCTGGAGATCGAGGTGATGGTCGCCGACCCCGACACGCGGCGGCTGGTCGGCCAGCTCGTTCCGGCACAAGCGACAACCGTGCGCCTGGAAGGCACCGAAAGTTCCCTCGAGCAGGAGTCCGACCGGTTCGGGCGGTTCACGTTCGACGGCGCGCCGACCGGGCCGGTGCGGATCACCGTCACCGGGCCCGACGACGCCCAGGTGACCACCGACTGGGTGCTCCTCTAGCGCGCGCCACAACCTTGGTGAGTCCACGCAGCAGGTTTCCGTATTCGGGAGCGCTCGCCAATCGAGCCGCTGGCCGCCCGCGAGTTGGGGAACGTGCTGGTCGGGCCTAGCATTTCAGGGTCCTGTGCTGCGTCGCTTGGGCCCCACCCGGGCGCGGCGCACAGCCGAGTCGCAAACAGTCCCGAGAGGTAGCGAGTGCCCACGATCCAGCAGCTGGTCCGCCAAGGTCGCAGCTCGAAGACCACCAAGGTCAAGACGCCTGCCCTGAAGGGTTCGCCGCAGCGCCGCGGCGTCTGCACCCGCGTCTACACGAACACCCCGAAGAAGCCGAACTCGGCGCTACGCAAGGTCGCTCGTGTGCGCCTGTCCAGCGGTGTCGAGGTCACGGCGTACATCCCCGGTGAAGGCCACAACCTCCAGGAGCACTCGATCGTTCTCGTCCGTGGGGGTCGCGTTCGTGACCTCCCCGGCGTCCGCTACAAGATCATCCGCGGGGCGCTCGACGCCGCCGGGGTGAAGAACCGCAAGCAGGCCCGTAGCCGTTACGGCGCCAAGGCAGAGAAGTGACGATCTGAGATGCCCCGCAAAGGACCAGCCCCCCGCCGCGACCTCGTCGCCGACGCCAAGTACCGCTCGGTGCTCGTCACCCAGCTCGTCAACAAGGTGATGCTCAACGGCAAGCGCAGCCTCGCCGAGAGCATCGTCTACGACGCCATGGACATCATCGAGACGAAGACCGGCGAAGAGCCGTTGTCGACGGTGAAGCGGGCGATCGACAACGTCAAGCCACCGCTCGAGGTCAAGAGCCGCCGTGTCGGCGGTGCGACGTATCAGGTTCCCGTCGAGGTTCGTCCGCGCCGGGCGACCACGTTGGCGATCCGCTGGGTCGTCGACTTCTCCCGCGCCCGCCGCGAGAAGTCGATGTCCGAGTGCCTCGCCGGCGAGCTGCTCGACGCCGCCAACGGCCTCGGTGCGGCGATGAAGCGCCGCGACGACACGCAGAAGATGGCCGAGTCGAACAAGGCCTTCGCCCACTACAGGTTCTGATTTCGCCGTCGCAAGCAGAGCTTGCTCGGCGAGCTCATTGAACCGGCCTGCGGCCGGACTGAAGAATCTCTGCTGGCCGAACGGCAAAGCCCGTTCGTCCAGCGGCGGGGGGCTCCGGCGGGAGCCTCCGCCCCCCGGAACCCCCCGCCCGACAGCTCGCTGGACCGCTCCGTGACGGGTCGACGTTCGCGTGAATGTCCGTTGATTAGGTGCGGCGGGTCAGGATGCTGGTCTGGTCGGGGTAGGGGAGCGTGGGCGTGAGGCCGCGGTAAACCTGCTCGTTGACCGGGGCCGCGGCGATCGCTCGCCGGTAGCGGCGCCGCATCGTGTTGTCGAACACGATGATCCCGTCCGGCTCGAGGCGAGGAAGTGCCGCCGTCAGACACGCTTCGCGGGCGCGCCCGTCGACGACGATCAAGCCGAACGTTCCGTCGATCGTGTCGATGTGTCGCACGTAGTCGGTGAAGTCGAGCCCGCCATGGCCCTCCTTCGCTGAGCTGATCGCCGGTGATTCGCTCTGCACCGGTTCGACGATGTCCAACGTCGCGTTCGGCCACGCCGTCAGCTGCTGCTGGATCATCGTGCCGAACTCGGCGTGGTGCTCGACGGAGCGCACGGTCGCGACGCGACGGGCCAACCAGATCGTGCTGGCCCCCGAACCCCACTCGAACGCCCGCACGTCGCCGTCTTGGCGCGCCAACCAGCTCTCGACGGCGTCGATCGCCCCGTACGTCCACCACGGCACGTCGAGCTCGGAGATCCCGATCGAGTCGTGGGCGCGCGTCAGGCTGTACGCCCAGTGGCGCAGCCGGTGGTCGCGGGGCGGCGGGTCCTCGTCGAGGATCCCCACCCGCTCGAGCAGCTTGCCGGTGGCTTGGGCGCATGCCGCGTAGCCGCGCTTGAGAGTTCCGAGTGCGGTGGCCTCCATTGGGGGCACAGTCTGGCGTGTCCGGGGCTCACCGGGACATGGCCATCGCCGGCCGGTGGAGCTGCACTACCATCGATCGCCGTGATCGCATCGCCGCGACCACGACAACGGACCACGACAACCGACACGACCAAGAGGTTGACCAGCAAGGGGGTGTGAGCAGCCGTGAACGTGCAATCGATCCTCGGGACGAAGGGCGCCGCTGTCGTCACGATCACCGACGGGGTCTCGCTTGCCGACGCGGCGATGACCCTTCGTGACAAGTCGATCGGGGCCCTCGTCGTCTCCAACGACGGACAACACATCGACGGGATCTTGTCGGAGCGCGACGTCGTGCGAGCGTTGGCGAATCACGGTGCGTCGGTACTCGGCCGCCCGGTGTCGTCGGCGATGTCGAAGGACGTCGTCACCTGCCGAGCCGACGATGCCGTCGAGTCGTTGATGCTGTCGATGACCGAGCGGCGCATCCGCCATCTACCGGTCGTCGACGACGACGGGTTGCTCGGCGGGGTGATCTCGATCGGCGACGTCGTCAAGGCCAGGCTCGGCCAGCTGGAGGCCGAGAACCGGCAGCTCTACGACTACATCACGCAAGGACGCTGAGACCCGTCGGCGACGACGGCGACGCTCCTACCAGTTCGACGAGCCCTGGTCCTGGATCTCGCCCGGATCGAGGTCGCTGAAATCCTCGCGCTCCGCGGCTCCCGTCTGATTGCGTTCGGCGATCTGTTGCTCCTCGGTGTTGCTTTCCTCGCCGGAGCGGTTGGGGTCGTCCCGTTCCCGAGGCGCTTCGAGCTCCTCGCCCTCTCCCGCCGTCTCGGCACCGAGCTTGGCGCGCAATCGCTGCCGGGTCTCGGCGAGGCGGCTGCCGGAGTCGCCGGAGCTCGAAGCCGGGCACAACCCGACATCGGCGACGTCGAGGGCGACGCGATAGCGGGCGAGACCGTCCTGGCGCTCCGATTCCTCCACCTCCCGCTGCTCGCCCCCGGTCAGCCGGTCGCCTTGCGCCTCGATCGTCACGACGAGGTTGAAACGTACGTCGCAGCGCTGCGGTGCGAGCTCGATGGCCTCGCGGAACGCCTCCTCGGCGCCCTCGAGGTCGTTCATGCGGTAGAGCGCGACGCCCGCTCCGTGATGCGCCCGCCACGGCTCGATGACGTTGAGGATCTGCAAGCGGTCGAACGCCGCGGCGCTCCGTCCGTAGTCGGCGTCGTCGTAGGCCGAGACGCCGCGCGTCGAGTACCAGCTCATCGTCAGCAGCTTGATGCTGACGGCGAGCAGCACGATGACGACCGGCAGGACGAGCAGCCGACGTTTCCGGCGGTGACTGATTCCGGACTGGCCGTCGCTGGTGGCGGTCATGCCGATGCCCTCCGCGTCCTGCCGCCGAGCGCCCGCCGATCGTCGACGATCTCCAGGGTCGTGCGGGCGAACTGCCAGAGCACGAGCCCGATCACGCCGAACGCCGGCACCCAGTACAGGCGCCGCTTGGTGTCGCGCTCGCCGGCGTAGACGGTGCCCGCCTGCCCAGCGGCGTCGTCCGCGATCTGCTCGACGTCACCGCGCGCCGTGCGATGGACGTAGCCGACGCCGAGCTCGCCGGCGACCTTGTCGAGGTTGGCCTCGTCGATCCGCGAGACAGCGTCGGCGCCTGTCGTGTAGTCGTGGATGAACAGATCGGGAACCTCCTCGCGCCCGACGTACACCCGCATGCGCGCCCCCTCGTCGGTGCCGTAGCCGAGCACGGCGCCGCCGGCCACGGCGGGGTCGAGGCGTTGGAACGAGCGCGGTGCCGGCCGGACCGTCTGCTCGCCATCAGACATGAAGAACACCACGTCGTAGCCGCTGCTCGGGCCGGCGCGGGGCAACAGTTGGCGCATCGTCGGCAGCGGCTCATCGAGGCGGGTGCCTTGGGCGTACTGCGTCCATTCCTGGCGCAGCAGCTGCGCTGCCGAGTCGAGGGCTCCCCGGTCGGTCGTCCACGGGACGATCACGCGGGTCTTCGAGTTGAACGTCACCAAGGCGAAGTGGGCGCCGGGGAACTCGTCGGCGAGCCCGGCGATGTCGTGGCGGACGCCGGCCAGCCGGGGCTCGTCGCCGTTGAAGTCGTGGGCCGCCATGCTCCCGGTCGTGTCGACGACGAACAGCACGTTGGCGTCGGAGCGCTTGACGGAGGCTCGGCCACCATCGAGCGCCGGGTCGGCGGCGACGAGCAGGAGGAGCACGCCCATCGCGGACCAACAGACGACACCGTGGCGGGTCGGCGAGCCGCGACGAACCCAACCCCACACTGCGATCGCCCCGACCACGGCGGCGACCACGATGATCGGCCAGGGCACCAGCGGATCGAACGTCAGACCGCTCATCGACGCAGCGCCCAACCGATAGCGAACAGCGCACAGAGCCCGGCGAAGCCGGCGACGATCCAGGTCGTCGGTCGGTCGTCGGCGACCGTCTCGGGCGGTACGTCGAGGCGGCTGGCCTCGAGTCGACCGATCTCATCGACGACGTCGCCGGTCGTCGACCGATCGTCGGTCTCGAAGAATGCACCGCCGGTCGACTCAGCCGCGGCGCGTAGTTCGGTGGCATCCTCCTCGGTGATGCGGTCGGCAGCGGCGATCGCGTAGACGCGGATGCCTCGCTCGGCGACGGCGGCGGCGGCCGCGGGGAGCCGCAAGATCGGCTCCCCGGCGAGCGCGTTGTCGGTGGCGAAGACGATCGATCGCGACCTGCCGCGATCGTCGGAATCGAACCGCATGGCGCACGAGGCGAGGCCGTCGCCGATCAACGAGGTGCCGCCTTCCTCGGTGCCCTCGACGAACGAGCGCTTGCGCTGAGCGAGCGACGCCGCCGCATCATCGAGCGTCGTCTCGATGAATTCGGCGTGGTCGGTGAGCGGGAACACGGTGATCGCCGACCCGTTGAAGATCGTCAGCCCGATGCGCTCGCCGCGCAGCCCGGCGGCCAACTCGGAGAACTCGCGCAGCACGGTGGCGTCCAACTCGTTCATCGACGTCGAGACGTCGAGGCAGAGCATCACGTCGCGGTTGCGGACGTCGCGATCCAGCTGGCGGTCGGTCACCGGTCGCATCGTCAACCCGACGGCAGCCAAGCCGACGATCGAAAGGGCGGCAACCTCACCACCGAGGAGCAGGTGATAGCGCCGCCGCAGCCGACGGAACACCGGCGACGCCGCCGCATGGTGGACGTTGGCGATCGTCACCTCGTCGGCGGTCGGCAGGCGACGCCGGCGGCGCATGGAGGTCCAGACGACGACCAGCGCCATGGCCACCGCCGCCGCGGCGCTGACGAGCCCGACCCACGGCTGGATCATGACGCGGCCCGCCCTTCGCTCACCATGTCTCCCGGGGGCTGCGCGCCCCCGAACCCCATCGCCGGCGGGCTCGCTGGCGCTCGCCCCGCCGGATGGCTCGCTTCGCTCACCATGTCTCCCGGGGGCTGCGCGCCCCCGAACCCCATCGCCGGCGGGCTCGCTGGCGCTCGCCCCGCCGGATGGCACGCTTCGCTCACCATGTCTCCCGGGGGCTGCGCGCCCCCGAACCCCATCGCCGGCGGGCTCGCTGGCGCTCGCGCCGCCGGATGGCTCGCTTCGCTCACCATGCCTCGATCAGCTCCCGGGCGGCGGCGACGGACCGCGGCGGGTCGGACGCCGGCTGCTGCCTGAACTGCGGGGGCTGGTAGCGAGCGATCACGCCGGCAGCGTCGTCGAGGCCGGCGGCACGCAGGTCTACTGCGGTCATTGCCAGGGCACCCGGGGCACCGTGCTCGTCGGCGTAACGCCGCACCGTCTTGCTCAGGGCGTGGTGCAGCTGACGTTCCGTGATCTCGCCTGCGGCGAAACGCTGGTAGAGGACGTCGATCTCGGCGAGGTAGCGACCCTTCACGGTGAGGCGCACCTCGCGGGCCCTGGCGTCGGCGTCGGGTACGGGGTGGAGCATCCATACCACGAGCGCAATCGTCAACAGCCCGGCGACGATCCCGAGGGCCAGCCACACACCGCTATGGGCGAGCGGCGGGAACAGGTTGTCGTCGGCGGGGACGAACGTGGTCGGCGGTGCGCCGTCCATCGGCGACCTCAGCGCCTCGTGCGGCGATGCCGTTCGAGCAACTCGACCACGCCGGGAACCACGCTGGACTCACCGGTCAAGCGGACGGCGGCGATCCCCAGCTTGCCCAAGGCGGTCGTCGTCGCCTCGGACCGCCGGCGCATCGTGGCGACGAGGTCGTCGTGCAACATCACACTCTGGCGAAAGAATGCCGGCACCTGGGCGCCGACGCCGACGACGTGCAGGTCGCGTCCGGACAGCTCCGGATCGGTCATCGTCACGTCACCGATACAGCAATAGAGCACCTCGTGCTGGGCGTCGAGCCGACGCAACAGGTCGCGACGCCGATCGGTCAGGTCGGAGTCGTCGGCGATGACGACGAGGATCATCTGCCGACGAAGGTTCTGGGCGGCGTAGTCGAGCAACCCGTCGAGCTGCGACGGCAGACCGGCGGGGTCGATGGCGTCATGGATCGTCCGCAGGATTCGCTCGATGTGTACGTCGCGCGACCCAGGCGGGATGTACTGGGCGCGGGCGACGTTGCGCACCATCGCCGTGCCAGGCGGCGCAGGAGCGGCGAGCAGCCCGACGAGATCTCCATGGCGGGTCGCCAGCTGGGCGACGACCCCGGCGGCGAACACGGCCACGTCGCGCTTGGTGCTCGTCGCGTCGGCAAGCGCCGACATCGACCGGCCCGTGTCGACGACGAGCGTGATGGCGTGCTGGCGAGTCGCCACGAACCGCTTGACGAGAGGCCGCCCGCTGCGGGCCGTCGCCTTCCAGTCGAGATCCTTGACGTCGTCGCCGAGCACGTACTCGCGCAGGTCATCGAAGTCCATGCTGCGGCCCTTGTGGATCGAGCCGTGCTCACCGTCGAGCACGCTGCGCACCTTGCGGTGGGCGCGCACCGCCGTCTTCGCCTTGACCTTGCGCAGGAGTGAGGTGGCCATCGCTTCCTGCCTATCTCACCAACTGCGAGCGACCGAGCGCCAGCGAGGGAGCGGCCAGCAGCTGCGCGGGCAGTATGTGGCGTGGTCGGGGAACGCAAATCACGGCGACGGGATGACGGCGTACACGGCGTCGATGATGTCCTCGACGCGGATCCCGTCGGCGATGGCCTGGAACCCGAGGTGCAGGCGGTGGCGGAACACGGCGTGGCGCAGGACGCGCAGATCGTCGGGGATCACGAACGTGCGTCCCGCCATCAAGGCGTGGGCCCGGCCAACCTGCTGCAGGGCGATCGCCCCTCGCGGGCTGGCGCCGAACTCGACGTACTCGGCGAGCGCCGGGTCGATGACCTCGCCGAGGCGTCGCGTCGCCTGGGTGATGGCGACGGCGTAGCGCTTGATCGACTCGTCGACATAGACCCTCGATGCCAGTTCGATGAGGAACCCGACGTCCTCCAGATCGACGACGGGCTGCAGCTCCGGCGCCCTCGTGCCGAGGACGCCGCGATCGATGCGATCGAGCACCTCGAGCTCCTCGTCGGCCGAGGGGTAGTCGATGACGTCCTTGAGCAGGAATCGATCGAGCTGCGCCTCGGGGAGGATGTACGTGCCCTCCTCCTCGATCGGGTTCTGTGTCGCGAGGACCATGAACGGCGCCGGCAGCGGGTACATCACGCCGCCGATCGACGTCTGGCGTTCCTGCATCGCCTCCAACATCGCGCTCTGCGTCTTGGCGCTCGACCGGTTGATCTCGTCGAGGAGCACGAAGTTGGCGTGCACCGGACCGAGACGGGTGTCGAACGTCGCCGTGTGCGGGTCGTACACCTGGGTGCCGAGGATGTCGCTCGGCAACAGATCAGGGGTGCACTGGATGCGCACGAACGAAGCGTTGACGGCGCAGGCAAGTGTCGCGGCCGCCGTGGTCTTCGCCAGTCCGGGCACGCTTTCGAGGAGGATGTGCCCCTCGGCGAGCAGCGTCACCACCAGCGTCGTGCGCAGCCGGGTCTGGCCGACCACCTTGGACTCGTACGCCTTGGTCAGGCGGGTGAACAGCTCGGCAGCGCGTTCCAGGTCGCCGTCGGTGATCGCCCCAGACGGCTCCGGGGCGAGGATCGTCTCCTCGTCGGGCACCACCGTCGCTGATGGATCGGTCTGCATCGTCAAGCACAGCCCCCTTTCGCGGAACACTATTGTGGAGCAGCGCGTTTGTCTCCGTGTGCCTGTCGGAGCCATCGAGCAAGTACGTTCCAGCGTCGCAACAACGGGCCGAAGACGGCGGCGACCAGGGGGTGGCGTGACCGCACCACAGCAGACAGACGACCAGACATCGCACCGCGTCGGCGACGCGTACCTGGTCAGCGCCGCAGCCAAGGAGTCGTTCCGGCGCGACGGGTATGTGCATCTCGAGGCGGTCCTGTCGGAGGACGAGCTGGTCGAGATCGAGGCGGTCTACGAGCGGTTCCTGCGCGGCGAGATCGCCGTCGCCGGCAAGGACCTCAACGACATGACGACCGGCGAGCACGGCAGCGACCCGTCCGGGTACGCCATCGTCAACGTGATGGTGCCGCGCCGCTACTACCCCGCTTGGCAGGGAAACGTGTTCGAGCGCAGGGCGACGAGCATTGCGACCCAACTCTGCGGAGAGGGGATGGTCATCGACTTCGATCAGCTTCTCGCCAAGCAGCCCGGACGCGACGACGCCGTGTTCGCCTGGCACCAGGATCAGGCGTACTGGATCGATACCGATGACCGGCGCACGGCGACCTGCTGGTTGGCGATCGACGACTCGACGGTGGAGAACGGATGCATGCAGTTCCTTCCCGGCAGCCACCACGAGGCGGTGCGACCGCATCATCCGCTGCACGGCGACCGCGACGCCAGTCACACGCTCGTCACCGAGCTGCGCGCGGGCGACGTGATGCGCCACGTGCCGATCCGCCGTGGCGACATCACCGTGCACAGCGAGGGCGTGTTGCACGGCTCCGGGGGCAACACCTCGAGGGACTCTTGGCGTCGCGCCTACATCGTTGCCTTGCGTTCCGACAGCACCGTCGAAGCCGAGCGGGCGCGCGGGTTCACCCACTCGCACAACGACGACGTAACCGTGCTCGAGCAGGTTGATGGTTTGACGGTGCACCAGTGAGCGAGCGAGTCTTCGAGCGAGCGAATCAGGGTTGCGGCGCCTTCAGCTCAGTGGTGCACCGCCCGTCGCCTCCGGCGATCAAGCACACGGCCATGGTGCGCCAGTGAGCGAGCGAGTCTTCGAGCGAGCGAATCAGGGTTGCGGCGCCTTTAGCTCAGTGGTGCACCGCCCGTCGCCTCCGGCGATCAAGCACACGGCCATGGTGCACCAGTGAGCACCTCGCCGGACGTTCGCACGAACGTCGACCTCTACGCCGCCCTCCTACAGGGGCGGATGCGCGGCGACGATGCGCTGGAGGCAAGTCAGAAGCTGCTCCAGGTGCTGATGGACTCGTCGGCCAACGCCGTGTTCTGGAAGGACCGGCAGTCCCGCTACCTCGGTTGCAATCGGGTCTTCGCCGCCTTCGCCGGCACCGAGCCCGACGAGCTCATCGGCAAGTCGGACCGCGACATGCCGTGGGCCGACGACACCGAGTTCGGCGCTGATTGGTTCATCGACTGGGACTCCCACGTCGCAGAGACCGGCGAACCGGTAGTCGGGATCATCGAACGGCTGCGCCGGGCGAGTGGCGACTTGCGCTGGGTCGAGACGCAGAAGGTCCCGCTGCGCGACCTCGATGGCGAGGTGATCGGGATCCTCGGCACGTTCGAGGACGTCACCGAGCGGCGAGCTGCCGAGGAGCGTCTCAACGGCACGCTGAAGGATCTCGACAAGCGCGTCCAGCAGCGGACGCGGGACCTCGAACGGGCCATCGAGAGCCTCCGTCGCGAGGTCGACGACCGCGTGCGGGTGCAGGCCGAGGAGCGACAGCAGCGGGCGTACGCCGAAGCGCTGCGCGACACGGCGAGTGCGATGTCCAAGACGCTCGATGCCAACGAGGTGATGGAGCAGGTGCTCATCGGCGTCGAGCGGCTCGTGTCCAACGACCTCACGGCGATCGTGCTGGTGGGGCCCGACGAGCGTCTGGAGGTCGCCCGTTGCCGGGTCGGGTTCGGGTACCCGAAGCCGACCGACGACGACGGCTCATCGTCGCCCGTCGAGTCGCTGACCGTCATTCGCGACCTTCACGACGACCGTGACTCGGTGATCATCGACGAGCCGTCGCATGCCCTCGGCCCGGCCGGGTCCGTACTCGGAGCGGCGCTGCAGGTGGGCGATCGGCGGATCGGCTTTGTCGTGCTGGAGAGCGTCACCAAGGGCTTCTTCACCACCGCCCACGCCGAGCGGCTGCGGGCGATCGCCGACCAGGCGGCGGCGGCGATCTCCAACGCCCGACTCGTCGGCCAGGCCAGCGAGCTGGCCGCCGCCGAGGAACGTCAACGGCTGTCACGCGAGCTCCACGACGCCGTCAACCAGACGCTGTGGACGGCGTCGCTGACGGCAGACAGCCTGCTGCGCGACGTCGAGGTCGGCTCCGAGTTGCATCGCCGGGTGCAACGTCTGCGCACGTTGACCAGCGGCGCCCAGGCCGAGATGCGCACGCTGCTGCTCGAGCTGCGGCCTCAGGAGCTCGTCGAGGTCGATCTGCACGAGCTGCTCGGGCATCTCGTCGCGGCGATGGAGGCCCGTAAGAAGATGGAGGTAACGGTCGACGTCGAGCAGGTCGACCTCGACCCGACGCAGCGGGTGGCGTTCTACCGGATCGCCCAGGAGGCGCTGACCAACATCACCCGACACTCGGCGGCCACGGTGGTTTCCTTGACGTTGCGTAGGCGCAATGTCAACGGTTCCGTCGGCGGCGTCGAGTTGCGTGTCGTCGACAACGGCCGCGGCTTCGATGTCGAGAACGTCTCGCCCGGCCACCTGGGTTTGTCGATCATGCGGGAGCGAGCCGAGGCGATCGGTGCCGAGCTCGTGCTGCGCGCCGCGCCAGGTCACGGCACCGACCTCACGGTCGCGCTCGTTCGATGACCATGATCAATGCGTTCCCCGGCCACGCAGGCCGCGCAACCCGCATCGGTGCCC
This sequence comes from Ilumatobacteraceae bacterium, assembly GCA_963772825.1. Classification (GTDB taxonomy): domain Bacteria; phylum Actinomycetota; class Acidimicrobiia; order Acidimicrobiales; family Ilumatobacteraceae; genus Desertimonas. Next base: position 160,235 of record CAVYYX010000022.1, read on the forward strand.
GGGTTCGATGACCGTGATCATTGCGTTCCCCGGCCACGCAGGCCGCGCAACCCGCATCGGTGCCCGGGTTCGATGACCGTGATCATTGCGTTCCCCGGCCACGCAGGCCGCGCAACCCGCATCGGTGCCCGGGTTCGATGACCGTGATCACGGTTCTCGTGGTCGACGATCACGACTTGTTACGTGAAGGTGTCAGCTCGTGTCTGTCGGCGTTCGACGACCTCGAGGTGATCGGCGAGTCGGCGAGCGGCGAGGAGGGGCTCGAGGCGGCGACCAGGCTGCGGCCCGACGTCGTCGTGATCGATCTGATCATGCCGGGAATCGGTGGCGTGGAGGCGATCCGCCGGATGCGCGACGCTGACGAGTCGATCGGACTGCTGGCGCTCAGCACGTTCGCCCACGGCGACCTGATCCGCGAGGCGATCGACGCCGGAGCGAGCGGCTACCTCGTCAAGTCGGTGGACACCGACGGGCTGGCCCAGGCGGTCCGCGACGTCGCCGCCGGACGCGGTTCGTTCTCCAGCGACGTGACCCGAGTGCTGGCCGCATCCGATCGCGTTGGCGGCGTTGTCGCCGAGGCACGGTTCACCGACCGGGAGGCCGAGGTTGCCGAACTGATGGCAGACGGGCGCAGCAACGCCGAGATCGCCGAGGCACTCACGCTCAGTGTGTTCACCGTGAAGAACCACGTAAGCAGCATCTTGATGAAGCTCCACGCCCAGTCGCGTACCGAGGCGACGGCGATGATCCTGCGCGGCCGCTGAGTCGACCGATCTCGGTCAGGCCGCCCGTAGGACAACCCGCCGCGAGCGGGCTACTCGTCGACGTCGGCCAAGTTGGCGAGGATGGTCGGCAGCACCTCGACGAGCACGGCCGCCGCGTCTGCGTCGCCGATCGGCTGGGAGTCGCTGACGAGCCAGACACCGACGACGAGGCCGTCGTCGCGCCACCACTCCGTGCAGAACCGCAGGCCGGAGGCGGAGGTGCACGTGCCGACCGTGAGGTCGCCGGGTTGGAGGTCGGCGGCCGAACCGCCGTCGGCGATCCCGACCGAGGCGACGAAGTCGTCAGCAGCCACCGGGTCGTCGAAGTCGATCACGTCGACTCTGCCCTGGGGGTCGAAGCCACCGGTGCAGGTGAGTCGGATCGGGACGGGATCGAGGTCGTCGGGAAACGTCACCGGCGTGAGCGAAGCGCTCCAGTCGTCGAGGTCGACGTCGATCCCGGCGGCGGCGAGCGCCGACTGGAACTCCCCGGCGGCGATTGACGGGCAGTCGAGATGTTCGTCGTCGGACTCGATCGCGTCGGCCTTGGCGCTCACGAAGCGATCGAGGCCTTCGCTTGCCGCTCCCACTTCGGAAGCTGATACGCCGGTGAGCGGATCGGCGACGTCCGTAGCACCGCCGGCCAGGTTGGCGACGATGACCGGCACGAGCCCACCGATCACGATCGACGCCGTCACCCGGTCGAAGAAGACCCGGTCGGTGACGAGGAGGCGGACCTCGAAGCCGTCTTGCCGCCACCGCTCCTCGCAGATCGTCACGAACCGGTCGGACTCGCATGCGCCGGTCGTCCCGCCCGGCAGGTCCGACACCATCAGCGCGTCGCCGGTCGGCTCCTGGACGTCGGTCGTTTGGGCGTCGACGACGGTCAACTCGACGGCGAGTTGGGGAAACGATGGGTCGTCCTCGAAGCCGACGTGCGACCCCGCACACGTGATCCCGGCGGTGTCCCGCACCTCGAGCAGCCAGTCGTCCAACGGAGCGTCGACGCCGGCAGTGGCGAAGCTCGTGTCGACGTGACCGACGTCGATCAACGGGCAGGCGACGACCTCGGCGGGGGCGACGTCGGAGGTCGCCACGACGAGTCGGTCCAGCCCCCGCCCCGCAGCCGCGATGTCGAGATCCATTTCGTCATCCGGCACGCCGGTGCTCGGCGGCGCAGCGCCGACTGCTGCAACCGCGGCGAGTACTGCGAGGTGAGCGACGAGGTGGAGCATCTGGGAACCCGCTCCGACGTTAGATGCAACATCGTGTATCTACGGGCTGTCTCGTGGATCAGGAGGGCATGCTCAATGCACACACCAACAGCCGTCCGACCCGCAACCTCCGCCGTGGCCGCCTCGCCGCGGCGGCAGTGGCCACGATCATCGCCGGTGGCATCGCCACCAGCGGGGCCACCGAGGCCGCGCCATCACTGCCGACACGGATGAGTGCGATCCCCACGCCGTGTGACGATTTCGCCGACTGCATCTACACCGCCGTCTGGTACGCGTTCTACCGCTGACGCATCCCGATCTGGGCGGCCGCAAACGCTTGTAACGGACCGCTGGCCGCCCAGATCGACGAGTGGACCGAAGGCCGCCCAGAACGGTAACTAGTTCTTTCGGGCCCCCTCTGACGGCACTAGCTCGCCGGGTCAGTCGACCGTAACCTCGCGCCGAAGGGGGAAATCGGCGCCATGACGGCTGACTTCGTCAGCGACCCATCGGACTCGTTCGAGCCAGCGCGAACCCCGGCGCGCTCGCGGTCGCGGGTGGACACGTGGGCCGTCATCACCGCCCTCCCGATCGCCCTCGTGGTCGCCTGGGTGCTGTTCTTCGCCCGCGGCACTCCGGCCGGATCGGCGGTCAGCGAGCCTGGCGAGTTCGTCGTCACCCTCCTCGACGGGCTCACTGCAGCCGGCTTGTACTTCATCGTGGCATCCGGGTTCACGCTGATCTTCGGGCTGATGCGCACGGTCAACATGGCCCACGGCGCGCTGTTCCTGCTCGCCGCCTACATCGCCATCGAGGTCCAGGAGCGGATGGTCGGCAAGGACCGCAACATCGCCCCAGAAGACGTCGACATGCTGTCGTGGATCGTCCCTCTGCTCATCGGGGCGGCGGTCGCTGCCGTCGTCGGGCTCGTGATGTTCGAGGTGTTCTTGCGCTGGAACCAGGGCCAAGAACTGCGCCAGGCGTTGATCACGATGGCGATCGCCGTGATCCTCGCCGACCAGATGTTGGCGCGTGCCGGCGGTCTGGCGCAGTCGATGTCATGGCCCGAGGGTGTAACCCACTTCATCGAGATCTTCGGCCAGCGCTACGCCACGAGCCGACTGTTCGTCCTCGCCATCGCCCTCGTCGTCGGCGCCTTGCTGTGGGTCTGGCTCAACCGCACGCGGATGGGCATCGTGATCCGCGCCGGCGTCGCCGACCAGTCGATGGTCAGGGCTCTCGGCATCAACATCGGGATCGTGTTCGCCGTGACGTTCTTCGTCGGGTCGTTCCTCGCCGGGATGGGCGGCGTGATGGTCGCCTCCTTCGCCGGGGTCGCCACCGGCGCCGACGGCCAGTGGCTGCTGCACTCGCTCGTCGTCGTGATCATCGGTGGGCTTGGCTCGATCAAAGGCGCCGTCGCCGGCTCGCTGCTGTACGGGATGGTCACCGCCTTCGCCCCGGTCTACCTACCGATCGACTACACCTACTACTCGATCATCTTCTCGTTCGCCCTGCTCGCCGTCGTGCTGGCAGTGCGTCCGTACGGCTTGTTCGGACGGCCCGAATGAGTCGACCGAACCCAAGAACGATCGCTGTCGTGGTGGCCGCCGCCGCCCTCGTGCTGATGCCGATCGTCGGCACAGAGTTCTTCGTCAACTTCGTGCTGACCCGCACGTTGATCCTCGGCCTGGCGGCTTCGTCGATCGTGTTCCTGGCCAGCTACGCCGGGATGGTGTCGCTCGCTCAGTACCTCCTCGTCGGGGTCGCCAGCTTCACCATCGGGAACTGTGTCGCCGAGTCCGGCAAGGGTCTCAAGCTCGGACTCGACCCGTGGCTCGCCGTCGTGATCGCTCTCGTCATCTCGACGCTCGTCGCCCTCCTGCTCGGCTCCCTGGCCAGCCGCACGACGGGCATCTACTTCCTGATGCTCACGCTCACCTACGCCGTGATCGGCTACTACGTGTTCGGACAGGTCACCTCGATCTCCGGCTTCGGCGGGATCACCGGCGTCAACCCGCCCGGGTTCTTCGACACCCACCCGGCGCGCCTCTACTACGCCGTCCTCGTCCTGTCGGTCGCCGCATATCTCGGGTTCCGGGCGCTGCGGCGGACGCCGTTCGGGCTGGCCCTTGAGGGCATCCGTGACGACCCGATCCGGATGAGCTCGCTCGGTTTCAACGTGCCGCTCAACCGCACACTGGCGTTTGGGATGGCCGGCTTCGTCGCCGGACTCGCCGGCGTGATGAACATCTGGTGGAACGGCCAGATCGACCCCAACTCGGTGAACATCGGGGCGACCCTGGACCTCTTCATCGTCGCCGTCATCGGGGGGATCAGCCACCTCGAAGGCGCCTGGCTCGGCGCCTTCGTGTTCGTCATCGCCAACAACTACATGCGCAACCTTCCGCTCGTCGATCGCATCGGGATCACCGAAGCGCGCTTCAACACGGTGGTCGGCATCGTCGTGCTGGTCATCGTCGTCGCCTCGCCCAACGGGCTGATGGGGCTGATCACCGGATCGAGCAACCGTCTGCGCCTGGCCGCCCCGAGCGCTGGGTCGAAAGCCAACCTGTCCACAACAACCATGGAGGAATCCACATGAACCACAAGACCGCGAGACGGGGGGCCGTGGTCGCCTCGCTCGCCCTCGTCGGGACCGTCGGTGCCGGCACCGTCACCGCCACCACGGTGCCGGCCGGGGACGGCGAGCCGATCCGCCTCGGCATCCTCGCCGAGTGCGAGGGAGCGTTCGGCGGCTTCAACGAAGACGTCGTCGCCGGCGTCACCCTGGCGCTCGTCAACACCGCCCAGGCGACCGTGAACTCGACGACCACCGCCCTCGACGGCTTTTCCGGCGCGGTCGCCGGCGGGCGACCGATCGAGGTCGTCGGCGTCGGCTGTGGTGACGACACCGCTGACCGGATCATCCAGGAGGTGCGCACGCTCGTCGAGCAGGAGAACGCCGAGATCGTCATCGGCCCGCTGTCGGGTGACGAGGCGATCGCCGTCGCCAACTACGCCAAGGACCATCCCGAGGTCACGTTCATCGACGGCATCGCCGGCTCGCAGGAACCCACGCTGCAGGTCCAGGCGGAGAACTACTTCCGCTTCCACGGCGACGGCGCGCAGTGGAACGCCGGACTCGGCGACCGCCTCTACAACGACGCCGGTTGGCGCACTGCAGCGGTCATCGCCGACGACTACAGCTTCGGATGGACCTCGGCGGCCGGCTTCATCGCCGACTTCTGCGGCGTCGGCGGTGACGTCGTGACGCGCGTCTTCCCGCCGTTGGGCACGACGGACTATTCGTCGTTCATCCAGCAGCTGCCCGACCCAGACGAGGTCGACGGCTACTTCTGGGTGGTCGGTGGCACCGGCACGAACGCTGCACTGGAAGCGTTCGTCAACGCCAAGGGCGACCTCACGGGCGACCAGCACGCCGGCAACCTGTTCTTCAGCCCGGCGTTGGCGAGCGCCCTCGGCCCGGACATCGCCGGCGCCTACATCGGTGGGTTCGCGGCATTCCCGGGTGACGTCGTCACCCCGGAGATCGAGGCATACAAGGCCAGCGCCGACGCCACGTGGGAGTCGCTCGCCTCAGGAGCCGCCGGGGGAGAGACGGCCCCCGCCTCCACCGCCGCCGGCTTCGGCTTCATGTACGGGTACTACGTCGCCGGCCTGGCCCTCGTGCAGGGCCTCAACGCCGTCGACGGCGACCTGTCCGACGGCCATGCCGCGTTCCGTGAGGAGCTGGCGACGATGACCCTCGAGGCACCGTACGGCGCCGTGACGCTCGACGAGAACCGTCAAGGCATCATCGACACGTTCGTCGCCCAGCTCGTCCTCGAAGGCGACGAGGTGGTCCAGAAGACCGTGGCGATCATCCCGCAGGTCGATCAGACCTTCGGTGGCACGTTCGGCCCCGACACTCCTCCGCCGTCACGCGAGGACCCGGCGTGCGAAGCCGCCGACCTCCCCTGGGTGGGCAACGCCATCCCGGTCGTCGACGGTGTCCCGCAGACCGACGGGGCGACCGACGGCACCGCGCCAGCAGGCACGGAGCCGATGGGCACGGAGCCCGCTGGCACCGAGCCGATGGGCACGGCGCCCCTGGCACCGAGCCGATGGGCACCGAGCCGATGGAAACGGTGCCGGCGGTGACGGAGACCACGGAAGCCGCATGAACACCGCGACGACGGAATCGCGTAGCCCGGAGAGCAGCCCGCCCTTCGTGCAGCTGCGCGATGTCGTCGTCGCCTTTGGTGGTCTGCTCGCCCTGGGCGGCGTCGATCTCGACGTCGCCCGGGGCGAGCGACTCGCCGTCCTCGGGCCCAACGGCGCCGGCAAGACCACGTTGTTCAACGTCATCGCCGGCGACCTCCACCCGACAGGCGGCACCGTGACGATCAACGGCGTCGACTGCACGATGGCACCGTCGCGTCGCCGTCCCGACCTCGGCGTCGCCAGGACCTATCAGAAGACCCGCCTGTTTCCTGGCCTGACCGTCGAGGACAACCTGCAACTCGCCTGGATCGGTAAGCACGGCAGCCACCGTTCGCTGAGCCGCAGCGGCTTGCGCGGGGCCGGCCGCGACGCGGCGCGGGCTGCCGCGTCGGCGGTCTGGCTCGGTGACCGCCTCGCCACCGTGGTCGGCGACCTCTCCCACGGCCAGCAACGTCAGCTCGAGGTCGGGATGGTCGTCGTCACCGACCCACAGTTGATGATGCTCGACGAGCCTGCGTCCGGGCTGTCACGCGGTGAGCGCGAGCGGCTCACCGAATTGCTGCGCGCCCTCAGCGTGAGTACCACGTTGTTACTGATCGAGCACGACATGGATGTCGCCCTGCGGATCGCCGAGCGCGTCGTCGTGATGGCCGACGGCACGGTCATCGCCGGGGGGACGCCCGACGAGATCCGCCACGACCCGCTCGTCAACGAGGTCTACCTCGGGATCGCCGGAACCCATGTCTGAGACCGCAATTGCGTTCCCCGGTCACGCAGGCCGCTGGTGGATGCTCCCTCCGCTGGCGCTCCGGTCGCTCGCATTGTCGAGGAATTCCCATGACTGACACGCTGCTCCACGTTCGCGAGTTGTGCGCGGGGTACGGCGCGTCGCAGGTCCTCGAGGACGTGTCGTTCTCGATGGGCGTCGAGTCGGTGGCGATCGTCGGGCGCAACGGGATGGGCAAGTCGACGTTGTGCGACACGCTCATCGGCTTGCTCCCCACGACGTCGGGGTCGTTCTCGCTCGGCGGCACGGAGCTCGCCGGCCGACACCCCGAGCGCATCGCCCAAGCCGGCATCGCCTACGTCCCCCAGGGTCGCCGGTTGTTCGCCACACTCACCGTCGACGAGCACATCACGATGCTCGCCAAGGGCGCCCGCCGCAAGCGCTGGACGCCTGACGTCGTGTTCGACCTGTTCCCGCGGCTGGCCCAACGCCGGCGCAGCCGCGCCGGCGACCTCTCCGGTGGCGAGCAGCAGATGCTCGCTGTCGGCCGGGCCCTGCTGCTCAACGGCTCGCTGGTGATGATGGACGAGCCATCGGAGGGCCTCGCCCCGACGATCGTCGACACGCTCATCGACGCCGTGCGCCACCTCGTCGCCGAGGGTGTCGCCGTCCTCGTCGTCGAACAGAACCTCTACGCCGCCACGCACATGGCCGAGCGGATCCTCGTCATGGTCGCCGGGCGCATCGAGGCCGAGACGACGGCGACCGCCCTGCTCGACGACCACGCCCTGCAGCGCCGATACCTCGGCGTCGAAACGATCGATGAAAGTGGATGATGTGAGTAATACGTGCAACATCGCCCTCATCGGCTCGAAGTTCATGGGCCGTGCCCACTCCAATGCCTGGGCGTCGGTCGGCCACTTCTTCGACGCCGACCCGCTTCCGGTGATGGACCTCGTGTGCGGGCGCAACGCCACCGAGCTCGCCGAGTTCGCCAGCCGCTGGGGCTGGGCACGCACGACGACCGACTGGCGGGAGGCCGTGTCCGACGAGGCGATCGCCCTCGTCGACATCGCCACGCCGAACAACGTCCATGCCGAGCAGGCGATCGCCGCCCTCGAAGCCGGCAAGCACGTCGCCTGCGAGAAGCCGCTCGCCGGCACCCTCGCCGACGCCGAGGCGATGGCGGCGGCCGCCGCCTCGGCGTCGGGAACCACGTTCGTGTGGTTCAACTACCGGCGCGTGCCGGCCGTCGCCCTCGCCCACCAGCTGGTGGCCGGCGGCGCCGTCGGGCGGATCTTCCACGTGCGCGCCGCCTACCTGCAGAGCTGGGGCGGGCCGGACACCCCGCTGCTGTGGCGGTTCCAGGGCGACGTGGCCGGTTCCGGAGCGCACGGCGATCTCAACGCCCACATCATCGACATGGTCCGCTTCGTCACCGGCGAGGAGATCGTCACCGTCGAGGGGGCGATCGAGCACACCTTCGTCACCGAGCGCACCGTGATCGAGGGCGGAGCGGGCGGCGAGATCGCCGGGGCTGGGGCGGCGACCGGGGGAGCAAAGGCCCCGAGCACGGTCGACGACGCCGTGCTGTTCCTCGCCCGGATGAGCGGTGGCGGGCTGGCGAGCTTCGAGGCGTCGCGCCTGGCGACCGGCTACCACAACGCCAACCGCGTCGAGATCCACGGCGAGCGCGGTGCGCTGCGCTTCGACTTCGAGCGAATGAACGAGCTCGGCTTCTACGACGCCACCGGCGAAGGTGGCCGTCAAGGCTGGACGACGATCGACGTCACCCGCGGCGGTGATGACCACCCGTATGCCGCGGCATGGTGGCCGGACAGCCACGGCCTCGGCTACGAGCACGGTTTCGTCAACCAGGCCGCCGACATCCTCGCCGTCCTCGGAGGCGGCACGCCGCTCGTGCCGCTGCCCGACTTCGCCGACGCCCTCAAGACCCAACGTGTGCTGCACGCCGCCATCGAGTCGGCGCGCAACAAGTCATCCATCGAAGTTGATCAGAAAGGATGAATCTGATGACTGATCCCGCCCCCTTCAAGCCCGTCAACATGCCGGTCGGCGTGCTCACCGCCGCCCTTCAAGAGCTCACTCCCCGGGAGCGCCGCGATCCCGATCCCGACCTTGCGGTCGAGGAGTGGCTCGACTTCGCCAAGGCGCTCAACGCCGACTGCATCGAGCTGTCGGCGGCGTTGCACCCGACGCTGGCCGACGTGCCCGCCGAGGCGATGCTCGACCCGGTGGCCAACACACTCGACCTGCGCGAGCCGTTCAACGACGTGCGCGCCAAGCGCGTCCTCGCGGCCATCGACGACACCGGGGTGGCCATCGCCGACGTCGCCTACTTCGACGACATGCTCCACGAGGACCCGGCGATCCGCCGCAAGAAGCACGACTTCATGATCCAGACGATGGATGCCGCCGTGCTCCTCGGCGTCGCCGCGGTCACCGGATTCGTCGGACGGGACCAGTCCAAGTCGATGGACCAGAACCTCATCGAGTTCGAGAACAGCTTCGTGCCGCTGCTCAAGGAGGCCAAGGATCGCGGCCTCCAATATCGCGTCGAGCAATGCCCGATGCCGGGGTGGACACCGAAGGACAACTTCCACAACAACATCGCCTACACACCCGGGACGTGGATCGCCCTCCACCAGATCTGTGAGCGCCATGGTGTCGGCGACCAATTCCGCATCCACTACGACCCGTCGCACGCCATTCTGATGGGCCAGGACACCCGCTCGCTGTTTCAGTACCTCGCCGACGCCGGCTACGGGTTCCTCATCGCCGGCATGCACGTCAAGGGCCAGGTCGTCGACGCCAAGGGCGTGTCCGGTTGGGGCTACGGGGGCCAGACGGTGCAGCGCGGCGACTGGGTCGACGGCGAGATCTCGTCGAACCCCGCCGACCTCGCCAACGCCTGGAAGAAGCAGGTCGTGCTGTGTGAGCACGAGCTTCCCGGCACGGCCCGGCACGATCCGCTGGCCTACCTGCAGAACCGCAGCGTCGACTGGCTCGACCACCAGCTGGCGGCCCGCGAGCTGCTCGACTTCGACCCGGCCACGACGCCGCTGATCGTCGAGCACGAGTACGGTCCGGCCCGCGTCCAGGAGCGTGCGCTCTTGGAGCCGATCCTCGCCGGCTCGATCGCCTTCACGCGGCACATCGACGAGGCGGCGGCGGCGATGTACGCGTTGCAGAACGAGGTGCTCCCAGCACAGGGCATTCCCGTCCAGGGCATCGGCCGCGAGGCGTATCGGAGTTGATCGTCTGATGGTTTCCGTACTGGTGGTGGGCACGGCAGACACAAAGGGTGCTGAACTGGCATACGTCGCCGAGGTCATCCGCGAACGCGGGCTCGACGTCGCCGTCGTTGACGTCGGGACGACGCCTCACGATCCTCCGCCCGGCGCCGTGACGCCCGACGACATAGCCGTCCACCATCCCGACGGCGCTGGCGCGGTGCGCTCCGACGATCGCGGCCAAGCGGTGGCCGCAATGGCGATCGCCCTCGCCGGCTACGTCACGTCACGCGACGACGTCGCCGGGATCATCGGCATCGGTGGCTCGGGCGGGACGGCGCTGATCACCCCGGCGATGCAGGCGCTGCCCGTCGGTGTGCCCAAGGTGATGGTGTCGACGGTCGCCTCGGGCAACGTGGCGCCCTACGTCGGCGCCGCCGACATCGCCATGATGTACTCGATCACCGACGTCGCCGGGCTCAACCGCATCTCTCGGGTCGTGCTCGGCAACGCCGCCAACGCCGTCGCCGGGATGGCGGGCAACCCCGTGCCGGCGAGCGCCGACGACCTCCCGGCTGCCGGGCTGACGATGTTCGGGGTGACGACGCCGTTGGTCACGCAGCTCGTCGAGGCCCTTGCGGGGCGCTACGACCCGCTCGTGTTCCACGCCACCGGGACCGGTGGACGGTCGATGGAGAAGCTCGTCGGCTCGGGGTTGATCACCGCAGTCCTCGACATGACCACGACCGAAGTCGCCGACCTGGTCGTCGGTGGGGTGTTCCCGGCGGGACCGGATCGCCTCGATGTCGTCGCCCAGACCGGAGTCCCGTATGTCGGCTCGTGTGGGGCCCTCGACATGGTCAACTTCGGTGCCAAGTCCACCGTGCCGGAGCAGTTCGCCGATCGGTTGCTCCACGTGCACAACCCCGAGGTCACGCTGATGCGCACGACCGTCGAGGAGAACGTCGCCTTCGGCGAGTTCATCGCCAGCAAACTCAACGCCTGCGACGGACCGGTCCGCTTCCTGCTTCCCGAGGGCGGGGTGTCGCTGCTCGACGCGCCGGGGCAGGCGTTCTGGGACCCCGCGGCAGACGCCGCCCTGTTCACGACGATCGAGGAACTCGTCGAGCAGACGGAGAACCGGCAGGTCCGGCGCTACCAGCACAACCTCAACGATCACGAGTTCGCTGTCGCCGTCCTCCAGGCGCTCGACGAGGTCACCGGGCGATGATCCCGACGCGCGCCGCGATCCTCGAGCGTTTCGCTGCGATGATCGATCAGGGCGTGCCGATCGTCGGCGGCGGGGCGGGCACCGGCCTGTCGGCGAAGTGGGAAGAGGCCGGGGGGATCGACCTCATCGTCATCTACAACTCGGGGCGCTACCGGATGGCCGGGCGCGGCTCGTTGGCCGGACTGCTCGCCTACGGCAACGCCAACGAGATCGTCGTCGACATGGCGCGCGAGGTACTGCCAGTTGTCGAGCACACACCGGTGCTCGCAGGGGTCAACGGCACCGACCCATTCCTGTTGCGCGATGCGTTCCTTCGCCAATTGCGTGATCTCGGGTTCGCCGGCGTGCAGAACTTTCCGACCGTCGGGTTGATCGACGGGGTGTTCCGCCAGAACCTCGAGGAGACGGGGATGGGGTACGGGGTGGAGGTCGAGATGATCGCCGCCGCCCGTGAGCTCGATCTGCTGACGACGCCGTACGTCTTCTCCGCCGGTGACGCAGCGGCGATGACCGAGGCCGGCGCCGACGTCATCGTCTGCCACATGGGCTTGACGACCGGCGGCAGCATCGGCGCCGAGACGGCCAAGTCGCTCGACGACTGCGTGACGTCGATCGACGAGTGGACTGCCGCGGCGCGGGAGGTTCGCGCCGACGTCATCGTGCTCTGCCACGGCGGACCGATCGCCGAGCCGGGCGATGCCGCGTACGTGCTGCGGCGGGCCGATCGCCTGCACGGCTTCTACGGGGCGTCGAGCATGGAGCGCCTGCCGGTCGAGCAAGCGCTGAAGGCCCAGACGGAAGCGTTCAAGGCGGTGAGGTTCTCGTGAGGAAGAAGAGGCTCTGGAAGCGGGTGCGCGCCGGCTGCCCCGACGTCTCCAATTCTGGTGCCGCGAACCGGACAATTCTGACCGAGATTCGGCAGTGGAACTGATCGGGAGGCGTTCGTGGCCCACATTTACGTAAGCGCTGTCATCGAGGCATCGATCGACAAGGTCTGGGCGATCGCCCGCGACTTCACCGGGCACTGGCACTCGTCGGTGATCTTCAACAGCTCGATCGAGGGCGGGCTGCCGCCCGACCGAGTCGGCTGCGTGCGGGCCTTCGAGTTGAGCGACGGCGGCAAGTTGCGCGAGATCCTCGTCGGGCTGTCCGACGAGCGTCATGAGTTCAGCTACCGCATCCTCGTGTCGCCACTACCCGTCGAGGACTACCTCGCCACCGTGCGCTTCTCGCCGGTGACGACGACCGGCGCCACGTTCGGCGAGTGGGTCGTCGACTTCCGTGTCCCGCCCGAGGAAGAAGACGCGACGGTGGCGACCGTCACGGGGGTCTTCGAGGGCGGCTTCGCCGACCTCGCTCGGCTCGTCGCCAAGTCCTAACCAGAACCTGAGAAGGAGTTACCAACCATGCACCTGTCCATGCACAACTGGATGCGGTCCGAGCCGATCGAGGTCACCGTTGCCCGGCTGGCCCGCTACGGCTACGGAAGCATCGAGATCAAGGGCGAGCCGGACCAGTACGACACGGCCGACGTCCGCAAGCTGCTCGCTGACAACGGCCTGACCTGCTGGGGTGCGGTGACCCTCACCCTCGCTGAGCGCAACCTGTGCGCCAAGGACGAGCAGCAGCGCGCTGCCTCCGTGCAGTACATGAAAGACGTCGTCACGATGGTCAAGGAACTCGAGGGCCAGGAGATCACGATCGTGCCGAGCACCGTCGGCAAGATCGTCCCCGACGGAACCCCCGAACAGGAGTGGGAGTGGTGTGTCGCCGGCCTCCAGGAGATCCGCGAGCACGCCAACGCCGCCGGCGTGCGCATCGCGATCGAACCGCTGAACCGCTTCGAGACGCACTTCATCAATCGCGGCGAGCAGGCCCTCGCCCTCGCTGATGCCGTGGGGCCAGACGTCGGGGTGTGCCTCGACTGCTTCCACATGAACATCGAGGAGGTCGACCTGCTCGACACGATCCGGGCCATCGGCCCACGACTCACCGACTTCCACGTCGCCGACAACAACCGCCTGGCCTGCGGGATGGGCGCGCTCGACTGGCCGTCGATCGTCGCGACGCTGAAGGAGGTCGGCTACGACGGGGCGCTCACCGTCGAGTTCGTCGCCCCGATCGACCGCACTCCGGCCAACCGCTACCCCGACGCACTGGAGACCAATCCAGTCGACATCAGCCCGGAGGAGCTGCAGTTCATCATCGACCACGGCAGCAGCTTGCTCTCGGAGGGCTTCTACAGCATGCTCGTCGAGCAGTGCGCCACGACGCTGTTGCCCCTGATCTAGTCATGCGTTCCCCGGCCACGCAGGCCGTCGCGCCGGCTCCCTCCGCTGGCGCTCCGGTCGCCTGCCCGCGCGGACGCCGGGACGCTCGCTGGCGCTCGCTGCCCTCCGGCAAGCATTCGTCGTGAAAGTCGTCGACGTCCGGGCGACGTGGCTGAGCTGCCCGATCGCCACGGAGCGCCAGCACGTCTCCGACTTCGGGCGAATCGCCAGCTTCGACATGGCGCTCGTGCGCATCGAGGCCGACGACGGCACGGTCGGCTGGGGCGAGGCGAAGGCGGCCGTCGGGAGCGCCGGGTCGTGCGCCGTGCTCGCCACCTGTGTCAACGAAGAGCTCGGGCCGGCGTTGGTCGGTCGCGATCCGCGACGGATCAACGAAGCCGCCGACCTCCTCTACAACGGGCCGCGGGCGGGGTATGCGGCGTTGCGTGGCCGGGTCTTTCCGATCCTCGGCCGGCGCGGGCTCACGGTGTCTGCGATGAGCGGTGTCGACATGGCCCTGTGGGACCTCGTCGGCCGGTCGCTCGGCGCTCCCGTCGTCGACCTGTGGGGAGGACCGTGCCGCTCTGACATGCCGCTCTACGCGAGCGGTGGCTGGGCGGACGCCGCCGGCATCGGAGAGGAGCTCGGCAAGTACGTGACCGCCGGGTTCGCCGCCGTGAAGATGCGCGTCGGCGTGATCGACGGCACCGTCGACGCCAGCGTCGCCCGAGTTGCCGCCGCCCGGGAGGCGCTCGGGCCCGATGTCGAGTTGATGGTCGATGCCCACGGCACGTTCAACGTCGCCGAGGCCAAGCGCTTCGCCGCCGGGATCGAGGCCCACGGCGTGCGCTGGTTCGAGGAGCCGGTGAGCGCCGACGACCGCCGAGGGATGGCCGAAGTGCGGGCATCGACGCACGTGGCGATCGCCGCCGGGGAGAGCGAGTTCACCCGCTTCGACTTCGGTGAGTTGATTGGGCACCGCGCCGTCGACGTGCTCCAGCCGGACCTGGCGATCTGCGGCGGGCCGACGGAGGGTCGCCGGATCGCCGCCCTCGCCGAGACCCATCAGCTCGAGCTCGCCCCGCATTGCTGGGGTTCGGCGCTGTCGTTCCGCGCCGGGGTCAGCTTGGCGTTCGCCAGCCCGGCGGCGGCGATCATCGAGTACTCGTTGGGTGCCAACCCGCTGCTCCACGATCTCGCCGACGAGCCGATCATCGTCGAGAATGCTCGGGTGGCAGTTCCGACCGCCCCCGGCCTCGGCGTCACCCCACGCCAAGCGTTCATCGATGAGTTCACCGTTTCACGGGAGTGATCCACCATGGCAGACAACAACATCCAGCACGTCAACCTGGCGGTCAGCGACCTCGACGCGGCGGTCGCCTTCTACACGGAGGTGCTCGGCCTCGGCCTGTCGCCAACACCTGATCTGGGCTTCCCGGCCCAGTTCATCGCCATCAACGACTTCCAGGAGATCCATCTCAACGAAGTCGAGGACATCACTCCCGAGCGATCCCACTTCTGCATCCGCGTCGCCGACTTCGACGAGGTGTTCAGGCGGACGAAGAAGTCGGGGTCGATCGACACGAGCACGTTCGGGCCGGCCCATCGACTTGCGTCCGGTGTGATGCAGATGTTCGTGCGCGACCCGCACGGCAACCTCGTCGAGATCGCCTGTGACGCCGATCAGCCGATCGACCCGGAGATCCTCTCGGACGAGGTGTTCGCCGCCGGCACGACCTGACGTGATCGTCCTGCTTGAGAGTGTCCATCCGGACGCGCTGGCGATGCTCGAGGACGTCGACGAGGTGCGCTTGATGGCCGACCCGCTGGTCATCGACGAGTCGGTGCCTCGCCGCGACGTTCTGGCGATGTTGACCCGCGGCCGCGGGCGGATCACGGCGGCGACGTTCGACGAGTTCCCCAGCCTCGTCGTCGTCGGTCGTTGCGGCGCCGGGCTCGACAACATCGACGTCGCTGCCGCCCGGGACCGGGGGATCGCCGTCGTCAACGCTCCGGGCGCGACGACGGCGGCGGTCGCCGAGCACGCCGTGCTGTTGATGCTCGGCATCGCCAGGCGGATCAGCGTCCTCGACGCTGCTGTGAAGGCCGGGCACTGGTCGGTGCGCGACGGGTACACGGGAGCTGAGCTGCGCGGCAAGCGACTCGGCGTGGTCGGGCTGGGTGCGATCGGCCGGCGGGTGGCTGCCCTTGGCCAGGCATTCGAGATGGAGGTCGGGTACTGGAGCCCGACGTCCACGGATGACCGGTTCCGGTTCCTCGAGCTGGACGAGCTGCTGGCGACTGCCGACGTCGTCCAACTGTGCGTCGCCCTGGCCCCGGACACCCGTGGACTGCTCGACGCCCGGCGGTTGGCCCTCCTCAAGCCGACCGCCCTGCTCGTCAACACGTCACGCGGCGCGATTCTCGATCACGGCGCGCTGGTCGAAGCGATCACCGCTGGGAGGCTGGCCGGCTACGCGACCGACGTCTGGGAGCCCGAGCCGCCTCCCGCCGCGGAGCTCGCTGCCCTCGGCGACCACCTCCTCGTCACCCCCCACGTCGCGGCGATCACCGACGTGACCTACCGGGAGATCTGCGTGATCACGGCCGAGGCCGCCATCGCCGCCCTCGCCGAGCGACCGATGGGTGTTTAGGGGACCGTTCCGTCCCCTGAACACCCATCGGTTGCGCTGGTCGGGCGACGCGAAACCGCTGTACGCCGCTAACCTGGGTCGGCGCAATTACGCCGCCCGGGTGCCGTCCAGCGCCCGGGTTCTTTGTGTGCGCACGAAGCCGCCGTCCGTTGAGGAAGAGAAGTAGCAGAGATGTCCAAGCGTGAGTTCCCCCTCGAGCGCTACCGCAACATCGGGATCATGGCCCATATCGACGCGGGCAAGACCACGACGACCGAGCGCATCCTCTACTACACCGGCAAGACCTACAAGATCGGCGAGGTTCACGAGGGCGCTGCGGTCATGGACCACATGGCCCAGGAGCAGGAGCGCGGCATCACGATCACGTCGGCCGCCACGACCGCCTTCTGGAACGACCACCGCATCAACATCATCGACACGCCCGGCCACGTCGACTTCACGATCGAGGTCGAGCGCTCGTTGCGCGTCCTCGACGGCGCCGTCGCCGTGTTCGACTCCGTTGCCGGCGTCGAGCCGCAGACCGAGACGGTTTGGCGCCAGGCCAACAAGTACAACGTGCCGCGGATGTGTTTCGTCAACAAGATGGACCGCACCGGGGCCAACTTCTTCCGCACCGTCGAGATGATCGAGTCGCGGCTGGAGGCCACGCCCGCCGTCGTTCAGTTGCCGATCGGCAGCGAGGCCGACTTCAAGGGCGTCGTCGACCTCGTCAAGATGAAGGCGATCGTGTGGGACGGCGAGGAAAAGGGCGCTGTCTACCACGAGCGCGACATCGACCCGGCGCAACTCGCCGAGGCCGAGGAGTGGCGCCACAAGCTGCTCGACACCGTCTGCGGCGAAGACGACGAGGTCCTCGAGAAGTACCTCGGCGACGAGCCGATCACGGAGAACGAACTGAAGCACGTGATCCGTGTGGGCACGCTCGCCGGCCACTTCGTCCCGGTGCTCACCGGCTCGGCCTTCAAGAACAAGGGCGTCCAGCCGATGCTCGACGCCGTCATCGACTTCCTGCCGAGCCCGCTGGACATCCCCCCGGCGGTGGGCACCAATCTGCGCGGCGACGAGGTCGTCACCCGCGAGCCCGATGAGAAGGCGCCGTTCGCCGCCCTCGCCTTCAAGATCGTCAGCGACCCGTTCGGCAAGTTGACCTACTTCCGCGTCTACTCCGGCCAGGTCAACAAGGGCGACGAGGTCTACAACTCCACGAAGGAGCGCCGCGAGCGGATCGGCCGCATCCTGCTGATGCACGCCAACCAGCGCGAGGACCTCGACACGGCGATGGCCGGCGACATCGTCGCCGGGCTCGGCTTCAAGGAGACGACCACCGGCGACACGCTGTGCGACCGCAGCGACCCGATCATCCTCGAGCGGATGGAGTTCCCCGAGCCGGTGATCCACGTCGCCATCGAGCCGAAGACGAAGAGCGACCAGGACAAGCTCGGCAAGGCACTGAAGTCGTTGTCCGACGAGGACCCGACGTTCCGCATCCGCAGCGACGAGGAGACCGGCCAGACCGTGATCTCCGGGATGGGCGAGCTGCACCTCGAGATCCTCGTCGATCGCATGCAGCGGGAGTTCGCCGTCGAGGCGACGGTCGGCAAGCCGCAGGTGGCCTATCGCGAGACCGTCACGGAGCCGGTGCGGTCGGTCGAGTACCGACACATCAAGCAGACGGGCGGCTCGGGTCAGTTCGCTGTGGTCAAGCTCACCGTCGAGCCGAACCCCGGCGGCGGCTACGAGTTCGTCGACGACATCAGCGGTGGGCGGATCCCCCGTGAGTACATCCAGCCGACCAACCAGGGCATCCAGTCGGCCCTCGACAACGGCGTGCTCGCCGGCTACCCGACCGTCGACGTCAAGGTCAGCCTCGTCGACGGTGCGTATCACGACGTCGACTCGTCGGAGATGGCGTTCAAGATCGCCGGTCAGATGGCCTTCCGCAAGGCCGCCCAGGCTGCCAAGCCGGTGCTCCTCGAGCCGATCATGGCTGTCGAGGTCGTGACCCCCGAGGAATACATGGGCGACGTGATCGGTGACCTGTCGAGCCGGCGTGGCCGGATCGAGGGGATGGAAGCACGCGGCAACACGCAGGTCGTGCGCGCCCAGGTTCCGCTGTCGGAGATGTTCGGGTACAGTACCGACCTCCGTTCGCGCACCCAGGGGCGCGCTACGTACACGATGCAGTTCGACGCCTATCACCAGGTGCCGGAGAGCATCGCCAGTGAGATCATCAAGCGGGTTCGTGGCGAGTGATTCGCCCGGACAAGCGACAAGGGTCTGGGCGGTGCCCAGACGAAGCAGTTCTTTGACAACCCAGATCAGCAACGAGACATTGGAGTCTGAAAGCCATGAGTAAGGCGAAGTTTGAGCGTACGAAGCCGCATGTGAATGTGGGGACGATGGGTCATATTGACCATGGGAAGACGACGTTGACGGCGGCGATTTCGAAGACGTTGGCTGAGAAGGGTTTGGCGGAGTATACGCCGTTTGATTCGATTGATAAGGCGCCGGAGGAGAAGGCGCGGGGTATTACGATTTCGATTGCTCATATTGAGTATGAGACGGAGAATCGGCATTACGCGCATGTCGATATGCCTGGTCATGCGGATTACATCAAGAACATGATTACGGGGGCGGCTCAGGTTGATGGGGCGATCTTGGTGGTGGCGGCGACGGATGGTCCGATGCCCCAGACTCGGGAGCACGTGTTGTTGGCCCGGCAGGTTGGGGTGCCGTACATCGTGGTGGCGTTGAACAAGGCGGATGCGGTCGATGATGAGGAGTTGTTGGATCTGGTGGAGCTCGAGGTTCGTGAGTTGTTGACGGAGTATGAGTTTCCTGGTGATGAGGCGCCGGTGGTGCGGGTCAGTGCGTTGAAGGCGTTGGAGGGGGATGTCGAGTGGCAGGCCAAGATCATGGAGTTGATGGATGCGGTGGATAGTGCGGTGCCGGAGCCGCAGCGTGATTTGGATAAGCCGTTCTTGATGCCGATCGAGGATGTGTTCACGATCACGGGTCGGGGGACGGTGGTCACGGGGAAGGTGGAGCAGGGGACGATCCACACTGGTGATGAGATTGAGATTGTCGGGTTGCGTGATACGCAGAAGACGACGTGTACTGGTGTGGAGATGTTCCGCAAGATTTTGGATCAGGGTCAGGCGGGGGACAACATCGGTGCGCTTCTTCGGGGGACGAAGAAGGAGGATGTGGAGCGTGGTCAGGTGTTGTGTAAGCCGGGGAGCATTACGCCGCACACCAATTTTGAGGGTCAGGTGTATGTGTTGACGTCTGCGGAGGGTGGTCGGCATAAGCCGTTCTTCAACAATTATCGTCCGCAGTTCTTTTTCCGGACGACGGATGTGACGGGGACGATCGAGTTGCCGTCGGGGACGGAGATGGTGATGCCGGGTGACAACGTGGCGATGACCGTCGAGTTGGGCAAGCCGATCGCCATGGACGAAGGCCTCCGCTTCGCGATCCGTGAAGGCGGACGCACCGTCGGCGCCGGCCGCGTCACCAAAATCATCAAGTGAACGGCTGACCCAACGACATGGCTCAAAGCATCCGCATCCGCCTCAAGGCGTTTGATCACGACATCATCGACCAATCGACGAAGAAGATCGTCGAGACGGTCACCCGTACCGACGCCACCGTGCGCGGTCCGATCCCGCTGCCGACGGCGAAGCACCGCTACACCGTCATCCGCGGCCCACACATCGACAAGGACTCCCGCGAGCACTTCGAGATGCGCATCCACAAGCGCCTGATCGACATCGTCAACCCCAACAACAAGACGATCGACAGCCTCCAGCGCATCGAGCTGCCCGCCGGCGTCGACATCGAGATCAAGATCCAAGCGTCGTAGCTTTCGAGCGGAAGGCTGCGCCTTCCAGCTCGAGCTCGAAGCAGCGGTGGACGAGCGGCAAAGCCCGCTCATCCACCGCACGAAATCCTCTCTTCCGTCACTGGCGCCACCGGTGTACCGGGCGTTCGCGTCCCCACTGCCCACGGCTGGCTGACGGCGCCACCGGTGTACCGGGACGTTCGCTTCCCCACTGCCCGCCCATAGTGTCAGCGTGTGGACTCACTCGCGTCGTTGGCCGCCGAGATCGTCGGGTGTCGGGCTTGTCCGCGGCTGGTGGAGTGGCGGGAGCGGGTCGCCGCCGACAAGCGGGCGGCATTCGCCGGCGAGACCTATTGGGGTCGCCCGGTGCCCGGGTTCGGCGATCCGGCGGCGCGCATCGTGGTCGTCGGGCTGGCTCCGGCGGCCCACGGTGCCAACCGCACGGGCCGCGTCTTTACGGGTGACCGCAGCGGCGACTGGCTGTTTCGCGCCCTGCACCGCGCCGGACTCGCCAATCAACCACACTCGGTGAGCGCCGACGACGGACTCGAGCTTCACGACGTCTGGATCAGCGCCCCGGTTCGCTGCGCCCCGCCGGACAACAAGCCGACGCCGGCCGAACGCGACACCTGCGCTCCGTTCCTCGACCGCGAGCTCGACCTGCTTCGGCCGCAGGTCGTCGTGTGTCTGGGTTCGTTCGGGTTCGGCGCCACCTGCCGGCACTACGCCGTGCGCCCCCGTCCGAAGTTCGGACACGGGGTCGAGGCGGTGGTGGCAGGAGGTCCGACCCTGCTGTGCTCCTACCACCCGAGCCAGCAGAACACGTTCACCGGCAAGCTGACCGAATCGATGCTCGACGACGTGATGCAGCGAGCCGCCGCGCTCGCGAACCGCCCGCCGGGTGCAGACGTACCGTAGAGGTATGGCACTCCGTCCCTACCTCATCGACGAAATCGCGCGTGACTGCGTCGCCGGAGCGCTCACTCGCAGAGAGGCGATTCGCCGCCTCGGGCTCCTGGGCGTGACCGGCGCTGCAGCGGCAGCGATGGTTGCCGGAGCACCGATGAACGCCGTACGTGCCGGAGGCGAGTCCACGGTCCCGTCGCCTGACACCGCCAGTGGCTCGACTGCACCGATCGCGGAAGCAGAGGAGGTCACGTTCCCGGGGCCGGACGGCGAGCTCATCGGTGGGTACTCCGCCGCCGACGCCCCGAAAGGCGCCGTCCTCGTGATCCACGAGAACCGTGGGTTGACGCCACACATCCGCACGATCCCGCCTCGGCTGGCGGTCGATGGCTACAGCGCGCTGGCGATCGATCTGCTCTCTGCCGAGGGCGGTACGGCGACGATGAGTGAGGGCGACGCCCAGGCCGCGCTGGGCAATGCTCCGGCGGAACGGCTCGTCGCCGACCTGCAGGCCGGGCTCGACGAGCTCGAACGACGAGTCCCCGACGCAGAGCTGGCGGTGATCGGCTTCTGCTTCGGTGGGGGAATGACGTGGCAGCTTCTCGCCGCGGGCGATCCGCGCATCTCCGCGGCCGTGCCCTTCTACGGGCCGTTCCCCGATGGAGCCGACCTGTCCGGGTCGCCGAACGCCGCGGTGCTGGGCATCTACGCGGAACTGGACGACTTCGTCAACCCGTCGATGGAGTCCGCCGCCGCGGCACTCGAAGCGGCGGGCCTCGAGCACGAACTGGTCACGTTCGAGGGCGTCGATCACGCCTTCTTCAACGACACGGGTCGGAACTACGACGCCGACGCCGCGGCGGAGGCGTATTCGGTGATGCTCGATTGGTTCGACCGGCATCTGACCAGCTCACCGAGTGCTTCGACCACCGAGCCAGCTTCGTAAGAAGTCGTTGAGAGTCCGTGTGACTGCGACGGCTGCGCCGGAACCGCGCGCTAGACAAGAATCGTGACGTCGGTGTTTCCTCCCCCTCCACCGCCCCCACCTCGGCCGCAGTTCGCCGCTCCACCCCCCGGGCGGCGGCGCTCCGCCGGGGCGACGACAGCGCTCGCCGCGGTCGTCGCCCTCGGCGCGGCGGCGTTCGGTGGATGGTGGCTCGGCAACGACGACTCCGACTCCCGGCCGACGTTCATCGTGCCGACGGTCCCGGCGACGACCATGAGTCAGCTGTCGGCAAACGCTGGCGCGCCGGAGCAGACCGCGGGTCCGGCCGGGGCCATCGACGTCGCCGCAGTCGCGGCCACGGTGGCGCCGAGCGTCGTCACGGTCAGCGCAACGGTGAGCGATGGGAATCTCTCCGGTGAGGCCGTCGGCACGGGCGTGGTCATCTCGCCCGAAGGTGAGATCCTCACCAATGCTCATGTCGTCGCCGGTGCCGAAGAGGTCCGCGTGCGCTTCTCCGGGAACACCGAGCCGACTCCTGCCACCGTGGTTGCCGCCGATCCCGACAACGACCTGGCGTTGCTGCGCGTCGACGTCGGCACGGAGATCCCGGCGGTGTCGTTCGCCGACCCCGAGAGCATCGGCATCGGCGACCCTGTCGTCGCCATCGGCTTCGCCCTCGACCTCGATGGCGACCCGACCGTCACCGCCGGAATCGTGTCGGCGCTCGATCGCACGCTGTCGGTCAGCTCGACCGAGGCCCTCGACGGCCTGATTCAGACGGACGCGGCGATCTCGTCAGGCAACTCAGGCGGACCACTCGTGAATGCCGCCGGCCAGGTGATCGGCATCAACACCGCTGTCGCCGAGAGCGATGCCCAGCGGGCTGCCACCAATGTGGGTTTCGCGATCGGCGTCGGCGAGATACTCGACGTGCTCGAAGACCTGCGCGCCGGCGGCCAGCGCGAGCCCGGCTTCCTTGGCGTCAGCCTGGCCGAGCGCAACGACGGTGGGTCAGGCGCCCTCGTCGCCGCGGTCAACGGCGGCTCGCCCGCTGAAGCAGCCGGGTTGGAGGTCGGTGACATCGTCGTCGCCGTCGACGATCAGCCGATCAACGGCAGCGAAGGACTGGTCGGCGCCGTGCGTGACCGGAGCCCGGGCGACCAGGTCGCCATCGTCGTCGTCCGAGGCGGCGAAGAGGTCACGCTCACTCCGACGCTCGCCGACAGCTGATACTCGGCGACGCGTTCGAAGAGTCTCGACATCTATCGTCGGGCGCCGTGGGTGTGCCGCTCGTCGAGCTCGACCTCGTCGACGAGTCCAGGGCCACGCCGACGATCGGTAAGGTCACCGGCGCGGCTCGACGCCAGCTGCCGACCGTCGTCTACCTGCCCGCAGCGGACGGCCCCGCTCCACTGATCGTGCTCGCCCACGGCTTCAACGGTCACCCGCGCCTGTTCACGACGCTCGCCGGTCACTGGGCGGCCGCGGGGTACGCGGTGGCGGTGCCCCGATTCCCCGTGTCCAGCGACGAGTTCCCAACACTCGACCCGCAGGCGTTCAACGAACGCGTCGCCGACCTGCCGGGACAGGCCGAGGACGTGAGGTTTCTCGTCGCGGCGCTCGCCGCGGCAACTGACGACCCGAGCAGCGGACTGTGCGGCCGGGTCGACATCGGGCGACTCGGTTTGTACGGCCTGTCCCTCGGGGCCCTGACCGTGTGGTCGACCGTCGCCCGCCGCGGTTTCGATGAAGCCGGGGTCGCCGCGTTGATCCAGTCGGACGGCGGGTTCCCGGGGGACTTGGCGCAACTCGCGGACGTACGGTTTCCGGTGCTCATCGCCCATTCAGATGTCGATCCGGCGTTCCCGGTGGAGGGGGTCCTCCGGCAGTTCGACGTCCTGCCGGCGCCGCGCTATCTGCTTGTCCTCCACGGCGCCGCCCACGCGACCGTCGGGGAGAACACCCCGACGCCTGCCGATCAGGCCTACCGGGTCGCCACCACCGTGTTCTGGGACCGCTATCTGGGCGGCGCCATCGACGCTGTCTTCCCCGAGTCGATCAGCGTCGGCGGCGTGACCACGTTCGTCGACGGGTCGTGACCTCCATCGGAGTGTTTGCTGCGGGGCGTGTCGACCGCAAACACTCCGATGGCACGAAACACTCCAATGGGGCTGTTGGAAGCGGTCACCTGGGGCGATAGCGTTCCATGGCCGTGTCCGAGGGCTTCTCGGCACGCAGTGTTTCGCAACCGATGTCCGTGTGCGCCCGGCCGCTAGGCGGGGGACCACACGGCGACAACCGATCCTGATGCTCCGTTGGCGGCCCGCCGGCGGAGCATTTGCATGGGATCTGCATGGGGTCTGGGCGGTGCCCAGGCTTCGTGACAGTTCTGGGCGGTGCCCAGGCTGCGTGGATAGCGCCTGGTCAGCAGGCCAGCGCTCGATCAACCAGTAAGGAACAGCCGCCATGGCAACCACAGCGATCGTCGGCGAGAAAGTCGGCATGAGCCAGAAGTGGGTCGACGACAAGGTCGTCCCGGTGACGGTGCTGCGCGTCGAGCCGATGCGCGTCGTGCAGGTCAAGACCCCAGAGCGCGACGGTTACAGCGCGCTGCAGGTCACCTACGGCCATCGCGACGCCAGCAAGCTGAACAAGCCCGCCGCCGGCCACTTCGCCAAGGTGTCGGTCGACCCCGGCAAGCGGCTCATCGAGGTCCGCCTCGACGACGTCGACGGCTACCAGGTCGGCCAGGAGATCCAGGTCGATGTGCTGGCCGCCGGCACGAAGGTCGACGTCACCGCGGTCAGCAAGGGCAAGGGCTTCGCCGGCACGATGAAGCGCCACAACTTCTCCGGTCAGGGCGCCAGCCACGGCAATCACAAGAAGCACCGGGCGCCTGGGTCGATCGGTGCAGCCTCGTTTCCCGGGCGGGTCTTCAAGGGCGTGCGGATGGCCGGTCATCTCGGCCACGAGCAGGTCACGACGCTCAACCTCGAGGTTGTCGAGGCAGACCCTGAGCGCAACCTGCTGCTCGTCAAGGGGTCTGTCCCCGGCCCACGCGGCGGGGTCGTCGTCGTCCGCAACGCCGTCAAGTCACTGGTCGAGAAGGGCTGAGCAAGATGGCCGAGATCACCGTCAAGAACGTCACCGGCAAGAAGGCCGGCACCGTCACCCTCGACGAGGCGACGTTCGCCGTCCAGCCCAACGTGCCGCTGATGCACCAGGTCGTCACCGCTCAGCTCGCCAGTCGCCGGGCCGGCACGCAGTCGACCAAGACGCGTTCCGAGGTCCGCGGCGGTGGCGCCAAGCCATTCCGTCAGAAGGGCACCGGCCGCGCCCGCCAGGGCTCCACGAACGCCCCGCACTTCAGCGGCGGTGGCGTCTCCCACGCGCCCAAGCCGCGCTCGTACCATCAGCGCACCCCGAAGAAGATGATCCGTGCCGCCCTGCGTTCGGCGCTGTCCGACCGGGCCAACGACGACAAGATCGTCGTCGTCGACTCGTGGGGTCTCGACGCTCCGAAGACGAAGGACGCTGCCGCAGCGATCGCCGCCCTCGGTGTCGAGGGCCGAGTGCTCGTGGTCCTCGATCGTCAGGACACCAACGCCGCCCTCAGTTTCCGCAACCTGCCCGACGTGCAGATCATCCACACCGGCGAGCTCAACGCCTACGACGTCCTCTGCAACGACTACATCGTGTTCACCACGGCGAGCCTCGAGGCGGTCAACTCAACAGCAACCGAGAAGTCGCCAGTAGTGACCGCTTCGGCCCCCGACCGCAGCACCGATGAGGCCGAGACCGGCGTCGCGAGCGCTAGCGAGCAGCCGGACGCGAGCGAGTCTTCGAGCGAGCCAGAGACGCAGCCGGAAGCGAGCGAGTCTTCGAGCGAGCCAGGAGAAGCGTCATGAAAGACCCACGCGACATCATCCTCGCCCCGGTTGTCTCCGAGAAGAGCTACGCCCTGATGGAGACCGGCGTGTACACGTTCAAGGTCCACCCGTCGGCACGCAAGCCGGAGATCCGCGACGCCGTCGAGGAGATCTGGGGCGTCGAGGTCTACAGCGTCAACACGCTGAATCGCCCCGGCAAGCGCCGCCGCACCCGCGGCACCAACCGCGTCGGTTCGAAGCCCGGCGTCAAGCACGCCATCGTCACCCTCTCGGCGGGCGAGATCCCGCTGTTCGAGAACTGAGGTCGTCATGGGCATCCGCACTCGCAAACCCACCAGCCCCGGCCGGCGCTTCCAGACGGTCTCGGACTTCGCCGAGATCACCGCGAAGCGCCCCGAGAAGTCGCTGCTCGGCCCCAAGCCGAAGACCGGCGGACGCAACGCCCACGGGCGGATGACGTCGCGGCACCGCGGTGGCGGCCACAAGCAGCAGTACCGCATCATCGACTTCAAGCGCAACAAGGACGGCGTCACGGCCAAGGTCGCGGCCATCGAGTACGACCCGAACCGCACGTGTCGCATCGCCCTGCTGCACTATGCCGACGGCACCAAGGCCTACATCCTCGCCCCTCGCGGGCTGACGGTCGGCGACCACGTGATGAGCGGCCATGGCGCCGACATCAAGCCGGGCAACGCCCTGCCGATGCGCTACATCCCGGTCGGTACCACCGTGCACAACGTCGAGCTGCGCCCCGGCCAGGGCGGCAAGATCGGCCGTTCGGCGGGGATCGCCGTGCAGCTCGTCGCCAAAGACGGCGACTTCGCCACGCTGCGCATGCCGTCCACCGAGATGCGCCGGGTCCCGATCGACTGCCGGGCCACGGTCGGCGAGGTCGGCAACTCCGAGCACGAGCTGGTCAAGGTCGGCAAGGCCGGCCGCAATCGCTGGAAGGGCGTCCGCCCGCAGACCCGTGGCGTGGCGATGAACCCCGTCGACCACCCGCTCGGTGGTGGCGAGGGTCGCTCGTCCGGTGGCCGTCCGGCCGTGTCCCCGTGGGGCAAGCCGGAGGGTCGCACCCGCGACAAGTCGAAGTCCTCGCAGTCGCTCATCATTCGCCGTCGCCGCACCGGAAAGGGTCGGAGGTAGTCCATGTCTCGCAGCTTGAAGAAGGGTCCCTTCGTCGACGACCACCTGCTCAAGAAGGTCGACGTCCAGAACACCGCCGGTGAGCGCCGCGTCATCAAGACCTGGTCACGCCGCTCGACGATCATCCCCGACATGGTCGGCCACACGATCGCCGTGCATGACGGGCGCAAGCACGTCCCGGTGTACATCACCGAGTCGATGGTCGGGCACAAGCTCGGCGAGTTCAGCCCGAGCCGCACGTTCAAGTTCCATGCCGGCCAGGAGAAGTCGGCGAAGGGTCGGCGCTGATGACCGGCCTCAAGCTCAACGACGGCGTGCTCCAGCTCGACGGGCGGGTCTCGACGAGGGCCACCGCCAAGTACCTGCGCGGCTCGGCCTCCAAGGCCCGCGAGGTCCTCAACCTGATCCGCGGGCTCGACGTGCGGCGCGCCGACGAGGTGCTGCAGTTCACCGACCGCGCCGCGGCAGCCGAGGTCCGCAAGGTTCTCGCCAGCGCCGTCGCCAATGCGATGCACAACGACAGCCAGGATGTCGAGGAGCTGTTTGTCGTCGCCTGCTACGCCGACGAGGGTCCGACGCTCAAGCGCTTCCGCCCCCGGGCCCGTGGCCGGGCCAGCCGGATCAACAAGCGGACGTGTCACATCACGGTGCTCGTCGCGCGGATGAGCGACGAGCGCTTGGAGATCGTCCAGGCCCGCCAGGCCTCCGGTCCGGCCGCCCGCCGCGTCGGCACCTCGGCGCAGGCCCGCCGCGAGCGCGTCGCCCGCAGCCGGGCACGTGCCGAAGGGCTGCGTGAGGGTGACGAGGTCGACGCCGAGAGCGCTGACGCCGTCGAGGTCGCTGACGACACAATTGTTGAAGAGGCTCTGGAAGGTGACGTCGCGGAGTCGGTGGACGAGGACCCAGTCGTTTGTGTCAGACGAGGTGACCGAATCGGGTCAACCAGCTGACGCAAACGAGGCGGACGAGCTTGTGTCAGACGATGAGCCGGAATCCGGTCGATCTGCTGACACAAACGACGTCGAGCTGCCGGCGGGGGCCGTCGTGGCGCCGGAGGACGGGTCGATCCCCGAGGGCTACGAGATCAAGGGCAACACCAACTCGATGAAGTACCACCTGCCGGGCACCCGGTACTACGACGTGACGATTCCGGAGCTCTTCTTCGATACGCCCGAGAGCGCCGAAGCGGCCGGCTACGAGGCGCCAGGCGGAGCGAAGAAGACTGAGGAGAACAAGTAATGGGCCAGAAGATCAACCCGTACGGGTTCCGTCTCGGCATCACCACCGACTGGAAGAGCCGGTGGTTCTCCGAACGTCAGTACAAGGAATACCTCACGGAGGACTGGAAGATCCGTGAGGCGATCATGCGCCGCATGGAGTCGGCGGCGATCAGCCGCATCGAGATCGAGCGCACCCGTGACAAGGTCCGCGTCGATGTCCACACGGCACGTCCGGGCATCGTCATCGGACGCCGGGGCGCCCAGGCCGACGAGCTGCGCACGCTGATCACCGACATCACGGGCAACCCGAAGGTGCAGCTGAACATCGTCGAGATCAAGAGCCCCGAGCTCGACGCCGCGCTGATCGCCCAGGGCGTCGCCGATCAGCTCGCCAACCGCATCGCCTTCCGTCGGGCCATGAAGCGCGCCGTGCAGAACGCTCAGCGCGCCGGCGCCCTCGGCATCCGCGTGCAGTGCTCGGGTCGCCTCGGTGGCGCCGAGATGAGCCGCACCGAGTGGTACCGCGAGGGTCGCGTTCCGCTGCACACGCTGCGTGCCGACATCGACTACGGATTCCGCGAGGCCCGCACCACGTCGGGCCGCGTCGGCGTCAAGGTGTGGCTGTACAAGGGCGACATCCTTCCGTACAAGGTGTCCGACGACAAGATCGTCCGTGAGGCGGCGATGGCCGTCGGCGAGACGTCGGGCCAGGCCGCCGAGCCACGCCGCGTCGTGTCCAGCGCCGCCCGCCGCCCGGCCGAGGAGGCCGCCGCCGCCGCCGAGGCCGCCGCCCCCCTGATCAAGGAAGCCGACCTCGAGCTGGAGAAGCTGCTCGACGAGGAAGAAGACATCGCTCGACGGACCCACGACGCACACGAGCCGCCGCACTTCCGAGGGGATGATTGAAATGTTGATGCCCCGCAAAGTCGCTCACCGCAAGCATCACCGCGGCCGCACCAGAGGTGTGGCGAGCGGTGGAACCTCGCTGGCTTTCGGCGAGTACGGCATCCAGGCCCTCGAGCCTGGGTGGATCACTGCCCGCCAGATCGAGGCCGCCCGTATCGCCATGACCCGCGCCATCAAGCGCGGTGGCAAGGTGTGGATCAACGTCTTCCCCGACAAGCCGGTGACCAAGAAGCCGGCCGAGACGCGGATGGGCTCCGGCAAGGGCAACCCGGAACTGTGGGTCGCCGTCGTCAAGCCCGGCCGCGTGCTCTTCGAGCTGTCGTTCCCCGATCCGGTGCAGGCTCGCATCGCGATGGACAAGGCCGTCCAGAAGCTGCCGATCAAGGCTCGGGTCATCTCTCGCGAGGAGATCGTCTGATGGCCACCAAGACCAGTGCCCTGGCCGAGCTGAGCCTCGCCGAGCTCATCGCCGAGCTCCGTGAGTCGAAGCAGGAGGCGCTCAACCTGCGCTTCCGCAATGCCACGGGTCAGCTCGAGAACACCGCCGAGATGACGCGGGTGCGTCGCCAGATCGCCCGCCTCAACACGCTCATCCGTCAACGCGAGATCGCAGAAGCAGAGGCCAGCAAGTGAGCGACACCAACACCGAGCCACGCGCATCACGCAAGGTACGCGAGGGCGTCGTCGTGTCCGACTCGATGGACAAGACCGTCGTCGTCGCCGTCATCGAGCGCGTCCGCCATCCCAAGTACAACAAGTTCGTGCTGCAGACCAAGCGTCTGTACGCCCACGACGAGGCCAACGACGTCAACGTCGGCGACAAGGTGCGGGTCATGGAGACCCGCCCGCTGTCCAAGACGAAGCGCTGGCGCGTCGCCGAAGTCCTCGAGCGAGCGAAGTAGAGCCGAGATGATTCAGCAAGAGTCCAGGCTCCGCGTCGCGGACAACTCGGGTGCCAAGGAGGTGCTCGTGATCAAGGTGCTCGGTGGCACGCGCCGCCGCTACGCCTCGATCGGCGACATCTTCGTGGCCACCGTCAAGGACGCCATCCCCGGTGCTGGCGTCAAGAAGGGCGAGGTCGTCAAATGCGTCGTCGTGCGCACGAAGAAGGAGAAGCGCCGTCCCGACGGCAGCTACATCCGCTTCGACGAGAACGCCGCCGTCCTGATCAAGGACGACAACACACCGCGCGGCACGCGCATCTTCGGCCCAGTCGGCCGCGAGCTGCGCGACCGCCGCTTCATGAGAATCGTGTCACTCGCCCCGGAGGTGTTGTGATGAAACTGCGCAAGGGTGACACCGTCGAGGTGCTCACCGGCAAGAACAAGGGCAAGCAGGGCACCATCCTGCAGGTCCTGCCGGCCGAGGACAAGGTCATCGTGTCGGCCGTCAACACGGCGTCCAAGCACACGAAGCCGGGCCGCCGTCATCGCAACCGCCAGGCGCCCCAGCAGCGCGACCAGGGTGGCATCATCGAGATCGACGTGCCGATCCACGTCAGCAACGTCGCCTACGTGCACGGCGGCAAGACGGTGCGCCTCGGCTACAGCACCGACGCCAAGGGCAACAAGGTGCGCGTCGCCAAGCTCGGCGCCGGCAAGACCGAGGTGATCGGATGAACCGCAACCGATACGAGCGACCGAGCGCCAGCGAGGGAGCGGCCAGCCGCGGCCTGCGTGGCCGGGGAACGCAATTAGAGGTAATCGGATGAGCGATACAGCAACCGCAACGAAGACGATGCCGCGGCTCAAACAGCGCTACAACGACCAGTTCAGGAGCCAGCTTCAAGAGCGGCTCGAGCTGACCAACGTGATGCGCGTGCCGACGCTCGACAAGATCGTCATCAACATGGGCGTCGGCCGGGCCACCCAGCAGCCGTCGCAGCTCGAGGCGGCCGTCGTCGACCTCACAGCGATCGCCGGGCAGAAGCCGATCGTCACCAAGGCCAAGCACTCGATCGCCGGCTTCAAGCTTCGCGAGGGCCAGGCCATCGGCACCAAGGTCACGCTGCGCGGCGACCGGATGTGGGAGTTTCTCGACCGCCTGATCGCCGTCGCGATCCCGCGCATCCGCGACTTCCGCGGCCTGCCGGCGACGTCGTGGGACGGCCGGGGCAACTACACCTTCGGCCTCAACGACCAGACCGTGTTCCCGGAGATCGACTACGACAAGATCGATACGCCCCGTGGCATGGACATCACCATCGTCACCACCGCCACCGACGACGCAGCCGGCAAGGCGCTGCTCGACACCTTCGGGTTCCCGTTCCGCACCGGAACCGACCCGCTCGCCGGTGCGCCGGAGAAGAAGCGTTCCCGTGGACCAGTTCGCGGCGGCAAGTCCGCCAAGAGGAAGTAGAGGCCTCGCAACCACCATGGCCAAGAAAGCACTGATCAACAAGGCTGCTGGCAAGCCCAAGTTCAAGGTTCGCGCCTACACCCGCTGCCGCCGTTGTGGGCGCGCCCGCTCCGTGCTGCGCAAGTTCGGGCTGTGCCGGGTGTGCCTGCGCGAGCTCGCCCACGCTGGCGAGATCCCCGGTCTGACGAAGTCGAGCTGGTGAGGGAGGAGAAGAGATGCTGACTGACCCCATTGCCGACATGCTCACCCGCGTTCGCAACGCCAACACTGCGATGCACGACGTGGTGAAGATGCCGTCGTCGAAGCAGAAGGTGGCGCTCGCCGAGATCCTCGAGTCCGAGGGCTACATCGGCGGCTACGAAGTCGCCCCGTCGCCCAAGGGCGTCGGCGACGTGCTGACGATCCACCTCAAGTACTCGCCCGACCGCGACCGGACGATCTCCGGCCTCCGTCGGGTGTCGTCGCCAGGCCTGCGCGTGTATCGCAAGGCCAACGCCGTGCCGCGCGTGCTCGGCGGCCTCGGCGTCGCCGTCCTGTCCACCTCCCAAGGGCTGATGACCGACCGTGAAGCGCGCAAGCGCAAGGTCGGCGGCGAAGTCCTTTGCTACGTGTGGTGAGGTAGAGATGTCTCGAATCGGACAAGCCCCGATCCCCGTCCCGAGCGGCGTCGACATCACGATCGACGGACAGTCGATCACGGTGAAGGGTCCCAAGGGCACGCTCACCCGAACGATCGTCCCGTCGATCTCCGTGGCCAACGACGACGGCACGCTCAACGTGACCCGACCCGACGACGAGCGCGACAACCGCGCCCTTCACGGGCTCACGCGCAGCCTCATCAACAACATGGTGATCGGCGTCACCGACGGTTTCACCAAGCGGCTGGAGATCGTCGGCGTCGGCTACCGCGCCGAGGCCCAAGGGCCGACGGCGATCCGTCTGGCGCTCGGCTACAGCCACCCGGTCAACGTCAGCGCTCCTGAGGGCGTGACGTTCGAGGTCCCGGCGCCGACCCAGGTCGTCGTCAGCGGCATCGACAAGGAAGTCGTCGGCCAGGTGGCCGCCGACATCCGCTCCATCCGCAAGCCCGAGCCCTATAAGGGCAAGGGAGTCCGCTACCAGGGCGAGCGTGTCCTGCGTAAGGCGGGCAAGGCAGGAAAGAAGTAGGAGTATGGCTACTACCGCCAGCGCTCGCCGTGAGTCGCGGATCCGCCGCCACCGTCGGGTGCGCAAGAAGATCCACGGCACCGCGGCGCGTCCGCGCCTCGCCGTGCACCGATCCAACAAGCACCTCGTCGTGCAGGTCATCGACGACGACGCCGGGCGCACGCTCGCTGCGGCGTCGACCACCGAGTCCGATCTGCGCGACGCCGGTGGTCACAGTGTCGAAGCCGCCTCGAAGGTCGGCAAGCTCGTCGCCGAGCGGGCCAAGGCCGCCGGCATCACCGCGGTCGTCTTCGACCGCGGTGGGTTCATCTATCACGGGCGCATCGCCGCGGTCGCCGCCGCGGCACGCGAAGCCGGTCTGGAGTTCTAATGGCAAACACCCACACCAGCTCGTTCGAGAGCACCGAAGGCGGCCTGCGCGAGTCGCGCGTCATCACGATCAACCGCGTCGCCAAGGTCGTGCGCGGTGGTCGACGCTTCTCGTTCACCGCCCTCGTCGTCATCGGCGACGGCAACGGTCGCGTCGGTCTCGGCTACGGCAAGGCCAAGGAAGTGCCGCTGGCCATCCAGAAGGGCACCGAGGAGGCCAAGCGCAACCTGTTCGACGTGCCCCTCGCCGGCCCGACGATCCCCCACCCGGTGATCGGCGTGACCGGTGCTGGTCGCGTCCTGATGAAGCCGGCGGCGCCCGGCACCGGCGTGATCGCCGGCGGCGCGGCGCGGATCATCCTCGAAGAGGCCGGGATCCACGACGTGCTGTGCAAGTCGCTCGGGTCGGCCAACCACATCAACGTCGCCCGGGCCACCGTGCAGGGCTTGCAGTCGCTGCAGCGCCCCGACGTGGTCGCCGCCCGCCGCGGCCTGGCCGCCGAGGACTTCGTCCCCAAGGGCATGCTGAAGGCCTACAACGACCGCAAGCGCGGGCTCCATGCGGCGAACGCCTCGGGCGCCGGAGACGACGCGGAAGGGAACGGCTGATGGCCGAGCATTCCGACCCTACGACGATCGTCGTCACCCAGGTGAAGTCGGGCACTCACGCCAAGCCGAAGACCCGTGGCACGCTGCGTGCCCTCGGCCTCGGGCGCATCGGCAAGTCGAACACGCTGCCCGATCGGCCCGAGATCCGCGGCATGATCGCCCGCGTCCCCCATCTCGTTGAGGTTCGTGAAGGAGAAGACTCATGAGAGTGCATGAACTGGCACCCTCGCCCGGTGCCAACAAGGGTCCCAAGCGCCGCGCCCGGGGCATCGGCGGCAAGGGCGGCAAGACCGCCGGCCGCGGAACGAAGGGTCAGCGCTCGCGCGGGCGGGGCAAAGTGCCCCGCGGCTTCGAAGGTGGGCAGATGCCGCTGAAGCAGCGCGTCCCGAAGCTCAAGGGGTTCAACAACCCGTTCCGTGTCGAGTACGCCGGGGTCAACCTCGACACGCTCGAGGAGCTCGCCGACCGCTTCGACGACGGCGCCGTGACCCCCGAGACGCTCGCCGCCGCCGGCGCCGTGCGCAAGGGTGTCTACGTCAAGGTCCTCGGGCGGGGCGAACTGTCACGCAAGCTCGACGTCCACGTGCACGCCGTGTCGAAGACCGCCGAGGCTGCCATCACCGCGGCCGGCGGTACGGTCACGCTCGTCCAGCTCCCGTTCAAGGGCGAGAACAAGGCCGGTCGCCCGGCTGCCAAGGGCAATCAGTTCACCAACCGATAGGTTCCGATCGCCGCGCCGACTGGCCCGGGACTGACCGCCGAGCACACAAGGATCCACGACGTTGCTTTCCAGCCTGAAGAACATCTTCAAGATCCCGGATCTCCGCAACAAGATCCTGTTCACGATCATGATGGTCGCCGTCTACCGGTTCGGCACGACGATCCGCGTGCCAGGCATCGATCACCAGGCGATCAAGCAGCTCCAGGACGCGGCGAGCACGCAGGGCGCGATCGGCTTCCTCAACCTGTTCTCCGGCGGCGCCTTCGAGAAGCTTTTCGATCTTCGCCCTCGGGATCATGCCGTACATCACGGCGAGCATCATCATGCAGATCCTGGGCGTGGTGATCCCCAAGCTCGAACAGCTCCAACAACAGGGCGCCGTCGGCCAACGAAAGATCACCCAGTACACCCGGTACGTCACGATCGCCCTGGCGACGTTGCAGGCGACCGGTTTGGTATTCGTTTTCGGCACCGGGCGCGGCGCCGGGTACTTGTCGGTCAACGCCCCCAGCGTGCCGATCCTGCCCGACGGCCTGTGGCCGAGGGGTTATCTGATCATCCCCACGCTGGTCGCCGGCACGGCCGTGCTGATGTGGATGGGCGAGCTGATCAGCCAGCGGGGCATCGGCAACGGCATGTCGATGATCATCTTCGCCTCGGTGGTGGCCGGGATGCCGTACGGCTTCTGGTCGATCCTCGTCCAGGACAAGTACTTCTGGTTCATCCTCATCATCGCCCTGACCCTGGCGATCATCGTCGCCATCGTGATCATCGAGTTGGGCCAACGGCGCATCCCGGTGCAGTTCGCCAAACGCGTGGTCGGGCGGCGGATGTACGGCGGGCAGAACACCTACATCCCGCTGAAGGTCAACCAGTCCGGCGTGATCCCGGTGATCTTTGCCAGCTCGATCCTGCTCATCCCGGTGATCGCGACCAACGTGCTCGGTGCCGCCGACTCCGGCTGGCGGCGCCAGGTCACCGAGTGGGTCAACGAGTACATCGTCAACCCGCAGAACATCGTGTACATCACGCTGTTCGCGCTGATGATCATCGCCTTCGCGTACTTCTACAACACGATCGCCTTCGACCCAGTCCGCCAGGCCGACCAGATCCGCCGTCAGGGCGGGTTCATCCCCGGCGTGCGTCCCGGGCCGCAGACCGAGCGCTATCTCGCTCGGATCGTCAACCGCATCACGCTGCCCGGCGCCGTGTTCATCGCCATCGTGGCGACGATCCCGTACGTGGTCACGTGGATGGCAGGGATCCAGAGCCTCGGGTTCGCAGGCACCAGCCTGCTGATCGCCGTCGGCGTGGCGCTCGAGGTGATGCGTCAGATCGACAGCCAGCTCACGCTGCGCAACTACGAGGGGTTCCTGAAATAGCGGCGAGGCTCCTCCGGTGATCCCGGGAGCTCGGCTCGTCATCCTCGGTCGCCAAGGAGCCGGCAAGGGAACGCAGTGTGTTCGCATGTCGCGCCACTACGTCGTGCCGCACATCTCCACCGGCGACATGCTGCGCGCGGCGGTCCGCGAGGGCACCGAGCTCGGCCTGGCCGCCAAGGAGACCATGGACTCCGGCGGCCTCGTCGGCGACGAGATCATGATCGGCCTCGTCGACGAACGGCTGCAGCGGGCCGACGCCCGTACGCGTGGATACATCCTCGACGGCTTCCCGCGCACGGTGATGCAGGCCGACGCCCTCGACGAGATCGCCGGGGACAAGCCGCTCGACGTCGTGATCGACCTGTACGTCGCCCGCGAGGTGGTCATCCGCCGGATCTCGGCGCGCCGGGTATGCCGGGACTGCGGGACCAACTACACGGCGACCGGCCTCGAACGCCCTCCGTGGATCTGCGAGGTGTGCGGCGGCGACGTGATGCAACGCGCCGACGATCATCCCGACGCCATCAACCGTCGCCTCGACCTCTACGAGACCCAGACCGCTCCCCTGATCGAGCACTACACCGACCAGGAGCGTCTCGTGATCGTCGACGGCCTGGGCACCCCCGACGAGGTCTTCGAGCGCCTCACCGACGCCGTCGCTGTCGCCCGCAAGGAACGCTGAGTTTGGCGCTCACCGTTGCCCGTTCTGGGCGGCCTCCGATCCAATTCGTGATTTGGGCGGCCTCCGGTCCGGTTTCCGGCCGTTTGGCCGCCCAGTTAGCCATTGCAGCCGACTGCCAGCCAACCGAACCGCCACACGCTGGCATTGGAGTTGCTCCGCCCCGCCGGTAACATTGATCCCCGGCCTGTACGCAGGCCGGTCCCAGTTCGCCCGGGTCACGGCCGGTGCCGATGTCGGCACGTCGATCGCGATCCCCCTGATCACACGGTGAGGAGCTCCTCCTGCCCAAGCCCAAAGAAGACGCCATCGTGCTCGAAGGCACGATCCTGGAGTCGTTGCCCAACGCCATGTTCCGTGTCGAACTCGACAACGGCCACAAGGTGTTGGCGCACATCTCCGGCAAGATGCGGATGCACTACATCCGCATCCTGCCTGGCGACAAGGTGCAGGTAGAGCTCACACCCTACGACCTCACCCGAGGTCGCATCACGTACCGCTTCAAGTGAGCCCAGAGAGACCGTTGCCATGAAGGTTCGACCCAGCGTCAAAAAGATGTGCGAGAAGTGCAAGGTGATCCGCCGGCACGGTCGCGTCCAGGTGATCTGCGAGAACCCACGTCACAAGCAGCGCCAGGGCTGAGCCAAACCGAAGAGACGGAGACGAATCACCGATGGCACGTATCGCCGGCATCGACATCCCCCGCGAGAAGCGGCTGGAGATCTCACTCACCTACATCTTCGGCATCGGCCTGCCGACGGCGCAGAAGCTGTGCGCCGACGTCGGCCTCGATCCGAACACCAAGGTGTCGGCCCTGACGGACGACGAGGTGCTCAAGATCCGCACCTACGTCGACGACAACCTGCGCATCGAAGGCGACCTGCGCCGCGACGTCCAACAGGACATCAAGCGGAAGGTCGAGATCGGGTGCTACCAGGGTGTCCGTCACCGCCGTGGGCTGCCGGTGCGAGGCCAACGCACGCACACCAATGCCCGTACCCGCAAGGGACCCAAGCGCACCGTCGCCAACAAGAAGAAGGCTGTGAGGAAGTAACCCGATGGCGAAGCCAAAGCCAGCCGGACGGCGACCCCGCCGCCGCGACCGCAAGAACGTCACCACGGGTGTGGTGCACATCAAGAGCTCGTTCAACAACACGATCGTCTCGATCACCGACACCGAGGGCAACGTCATCGCCTGGGCGTCGTCGGGTGGCGTCGGGTTCAAGGGCTCCCGCAAGTCGACGCCGTTCGCTGCCCAGCTCGCCGCCGAGCGCGCCGGCCGGGCGGCGATGGAGCACGGTCTGCGCCGCGCCGAGGTCCAGGTGAAGGGCCCCGGCTCAGGTCGCGACACCGCCGTCCGTTCGATCCAGAACACGGGCATCGAGGTCACCTCGATCAAGGACGTCACCCCCGTGCCGCACAACGGCTGCCGTCAACCGAAGCGTCGGAGAGGCTGATCATGGCTCGTTACACCGGTCCCAAGGTCCGCTTGTCGCGGCGTCTCAGCACCAACCTGTTCGAGAACGAGAAGGGTCGTCGGGCGCTCGAGCGCCGGCCCTTCCCGCCGGGCGCCCACGGTCGCACCCGGCGTCGCACGAACGCCTCCGAGTACCTCAGCCAGCTGCAGGAGAAGCAGAAGGCGAAGTACATCTACGGAGTCCTCGAGCGTCAGTTCAAGCGCACCTACGCCGAGGCGACGCGGCTCGCCGGGCCGACCGGCGAGAACCTCCTGCGCCTGCTCGAGATGCGCCTCGACAACGTCACGTTCCGCGCCGGTTGGGCGTCGACCCGCCCGCAGGCCCGCCAGTTCGTCAACCACGGCCTGGTCCAGGTCAACGGCAAGCGGGTCGACATCGCCAGCTACCGCGTCCGCCAAGGCGATGTCGTCACCCTCGGGCCGCGTGCCAGCAAGATGATCGTCATCCAGCACAACATCGACGTTCTCGACCGCTCGCTCGTCGGCTGGCTCGAGGCCGGCGACGGCGGCAAGCAGGTCACCGTCCGCTCGCTGCCCCAGCGCGACCACATCGACGTCCCCGTGCGCGAGCAGCTCATCGTCGAGCTCTACTCCAAGTAATCCTTCGCAGAACCACCGCCTTACACGCCCAGAGAGAAAGTCACCGCAGCCATGCTCGTCATGCAGCGCCCCACGATCGAAGCCGTCACCGAGGAGTCGGGCAACCGTCAGCGTTTCGCCATCGGACCCCTCGAGCCGGGCTTCGGCTACACCCTCGGCAACTCCCTCCGTCGCACCCTGCTGTCGTCGATTCCCGGCGCGGCGATCACCACGGTCCGCTTCGATGAAGCGTTGCACGAGTTCGACACGATCGCCGGTGTCGCCGAGGACGTCACCGACATCATCCTCAACCTCAAGGACGTCGTCGTCACGTCCGAGTCGTCGGATCCCGTGACGTGCCGCCTCGATGCGCGCGGTGCCGGTGAGGTGACCGCAGGT
Organism: Ilumatobacteraceae bacterium; assembly: GCA_963772825.1. GTDB lineage: Bacteria > Actinomycetota > Acidimicrobiia > Acidimicrobiales > Ilumatobacteraceae > Desertimonas. Next base: position 199,174 of record CAVYYX010000022.1, read on the forward strand.
GACATCGAGGTCACCGCCGATATCGAGGTGCTCAACAAGGACCTGGTCATCGCCCACCTCAGCGGCAAGGGTCGCCTTGCCATCGACCTCACCGTCGAGCAGGGTCGTGGCTACTCGTCGAGCGACCGCGACACCGAGAGCCGCACGATCGGTGTGGTGCCCATCGATGCGATCTTCTCGCCGGTGCGCCGGGTGATGTTCGAGGTCGAGCCGACCCGCGTCGAGCAGTCGACGAACTACGACCGCCTCGTCCTCGACATCGAGACCGACGGCTCGGTCACGCCGGCCGACGCGCTGGCGTCGGCAGGCGCCACGTTGCGTTCGCTGGCCGAGCTGGTGTCATCGCTCAGCGAGGACGCTCCGGGCCTTGAGCTCGGTGAGGTCAGCGACTCGACGTCGAGCTCGCCCGATCTCGAACTGCCGATCGAGGACCTCGATCTGTCCGAGCGGCCGAGCAACTGCCTCAAGCGGGCGCAGATCAACACGGTCGGCGAGCTGCTCCAGAAGACCGAGGACGATCTCCTCAACATCACCAACTTCGGTCAGAAGAGCCTCGACGAGGTCAAGCAGAAGCTCGACGAGCGCGGCTTGTCGCTGCGCGGCTGAGAACGGACTGACCGATGCCCACACCACGCAAGTCCAAGCGCTTCGGCGGTGACGCCGCCCATCAGCGCTTGATGATGGCCAACCTCGCCGCTTCGTTGTTCGCTGCCGAGGCGATCGTCACCACGGAAGCCAAGGCCAAGGCCCTGCGCCCCGTCGCCGAGCGTCTGATCACCAAGGCCAAGAAGGCCCAGGACGAGGGCAGCGCCGTGCGCGTCCACCAGCTGCGCCAGATCCAGAGCTTCCTCGGCGACCGCGAGATGACCCACAAGCTGATCAACGAGGTCGCCCCCCGCTACCTCGAGCGCAACGGCGGCTACACCCGCATCCTCAAGCTCGGCACACGCGCAGGCGACCGCGCCGAGATGGCCCGCATCGAACTCGTCTGACCGGTTTGTGTAAGCAGGTAAGCCGTCTGCGGGCTTACACGCTTACACAGAGCGCTTGGCGATGAACGTCAAGGCGGTTGTCGCCTACGACGGCGGCGGCTTTCACGGGTTTGCGGTCAACGAGGGCGTCCGCACGATCGCCGGGACCTTGACCGAGGCGATCTCCACGGTCGTCCGCCAGCAGGTGACGCTCACCGGTGCAGGGCGCACCGACGCCGGTGTCCACGCCTGGGGCCAGGTGATTTCCGTCGACTTGCCGGACGGCGTCGACGTCGAGGACCTCGCCCGCCGGGTCAACAAGCTGTGCGCGCCGGGGATCGCTGTGCGCTCGGTCGAGATCGTCGGCGAGGACTTCAACGCCAGATTCTCGGCGCAGTGGCGGCAGTACCGCTACGAGGTCTGGAATGCACCACACCCGAACCCGTTGATCCGCACGCGGTCGTGGCACGTCCCGGCGCCGCTCGACGTCGACGGCATGAACATCGCAGCCAATCACTTCGTCGGCGAGCACGACTTCGCCTCGTTCTGTCGGCGGCCCAAGGGTCTGGGCGGCGCCCAGAGATCACAGGTCGACCTTGGCGTCGCCGAGCCGAGCCTTGTGCGGAATGTGATGCATACGGGTTGGACGGTGGTCGACCCCGATGGCCCCCTGGTGCGGTTCGAGATCCGGGCCAACGCCTTCTGCCATCAGATGGTCCGCTCGATCGTCGGCTCGCTCGTCGACGTTGGCACCGGCAAACTGGAGTCGGATGAGCTGCCGGCGATCCTCGCTGCCCGGGATCGCGGTTCTGCCGGCCAGGTCGCTCCGCCTCAGGGTCTCACGCTTTGGGAGGTCGGTTATTGAAGAACCTGGCGATCAACGGATCGGCGATGGTCTTCGCCCTCTTCGGGATCGCTGCGCCGCCGGACCCGTCGGTTCCACCACCGACAGCTATCCCAGCGTGCGAGGAGGCGGTCGACGCGATCTTCGACGATTGGCAGGACATCATCGACGGGTGGGCCGATGTAAACCGCCAACCTGGCGATCGGCGGGCACACCGACTAGGTCTATGGCGGGCTGTTCGACATCTGAACGCGGTTGACCAGCACCTCGATGCCCGTCGAGGATTGCGATATCACGCATCGAGGATGCCACCACCGATCAGCAGCGCCGCGCGGCGCTCGAGGTCGGCCATCGCCAGCGAGTGGGCCTGGGGACCGATCGAAATCCGGCTCACCCGTGCCGCCGCGAGCGTGGGCACCGTCGTGGACGGCGCGATGTTGGCGTTGACCGCGACACCGGGCAGTTCGTCGGTGAGTTGGCCGATCAGCAGCGGGTCGGTGAGCCGGATCGGATAGACGCAGTCCGCACCCGCGTCCACGTAGATCCGGGCCCTGCGGACGGTCTCGGCGAGAAGCTGCTCCGGGTCCGCGCCGCGGTGTAAGTACGTGTCGACGCGGGCATTGACCACGACGTCGACGCCCGAGTTTGTGGCGCTCTCCCGAACTGCGGCCAGCCGTTCGGCGGCGGCCGCAGCTTCGATCAGCTCGCCGGGACGGCCGTGATCGGAGTCCTCGAGGTTCAGGCCGACCCCTCCAGCGGCGAGCAGCCGGTCGACGAGCTCGTCTGCGGAGAGGCCATAGCCGGACTCGAGATCGGCGGTCACGGGCACCGCCACGGCCGCGGCGATGCGGCCGAGCGCATCGAAGGCGGCGGCGGGCGGCATCGCATTGCCGTCGGCCAGCCCGAGCGAGGCGGCAACTGCCGCGCTCGACGTCGCTACTGCGCGCCCGCCTGACCGCTCGACGCGCCGGGCGCTCTCGGCGTCCCACACGTTGACCAGGACGAGTGGGTCGCCGATCTGGTGGAGGGCCCGGAGCAGCGCGGCATCGGTGGCGAGACGTTCACGGCTGCCGGCGGATGAACGGTGGGTGGTCGTACTCATGCCGATGTCGACCCCGCCGGCGCCGAGGACGGATCGTCGGGCGACAGAAGTCACGTCGCCGGCGCGATCCGTCGAGCGCGGCCGCGGGGTCAGTACCCCCGATGAGCAGCACAACGCCCCCCAGCCGCGCCGTCCACCCGGGAATCGTTCTCGCCCTGGTGTGCGGCGTCCAGTTCATGGTCATCCTCGACCTCGCCATCGTCAACGTGGCGATCCCGTCGGTCCAGGCCGACCTGCGCCTCGACCCAGCCGACCTGCAGTGGGTGGTGATCACCTACGGGCTGACGCTCGGCGGGTTCCTGCTCCTCGGCGGCCGCGCCGCCGACCTGTTCGGGCGCCGTGCTGTACTCGTCGCCGGGCTCGCGATCTTCACCGCCGCCTCCCTCGTCGCCGGGCTGTCCGGCTCGTTCGCTCAGCTCGTCGTCGCCAGAGGGATACAAGGGGTCGGCGCGGCGCTGGCCGCGCCAGCGGCGCTGTCGATCCTCACCAACACGTTCACGGAAGGCGTGCCGCGCAACAAGGCGTTGGGGATCTTCGCCGCCGTCGGTGGCAGCGCCGGGTCGATCGGTGTGATCGCCGGCGGGCTGCTCACCGAGGGCCCGGGATGGGAGTGGATCTTCCTGATCAACGTGCCCATCGGCGTCGTCCTCGTCGGACTCGTCGCAGCGTTCGTCCCGCCGCGGCGTGCGGCCCGCACGCGGCGCCGTCGACGTCGCCGGAGCAGTGACGGTCACGGCCGGGTTGATGGCGATCGTGTACGCGATCAACCGCAGCGTCGAGATCGGCTGGACAGCGCCGGCAACGCAGGCGTTCCTCGCCGGCGGGGCGGCGATGCTCGGCGCCTTCGCCGTGATCGAGTCGCGGGCCGTCGATCCGCTCGTGCCGCCGACCGTGTTCCGTCGCCGAACGCTGACCGCCGCCAACGTCGTCAACGTGCTGCTGTGGGGTGCGTTCTTCGCCACGATCTACCAGGGGACGTTGTTCATGCAGCAGGTCCTCGGGTACTCGGCGGTCGAGACGGGCGCCGCCTGGCTGGCGGCGACGACGAGCTCGCTCGTCGTCAGTGCGGCGATCGCCGCCCGCTTCGTCGGCCGCTTCGGGGCGGGCACGTCGCTCGTCGTCGGGCAGCTCATCGTCGCCGGCGGGCTGCTCTACCTGTCGCGGGCGCCGAGCGACGCTGCCTACTGGATCGACCTGTTCCCGTCGTTCCTCGCCTTCGGCGTCGGCCTCGGGTTCTCGGTGATGGCCGCCCAGGTCGCGGGGTTCCGTGGTGTAGACCCAGCCGACGCCGGGCTCGCCGGTGGCCTGCTCGAGACGTCGCGCGAAGTCGGCGGAGCACTCGGCGTCGCGGTCGTCGCCTCCGTCGCCATCGCCCGCAGCGATGACGCCCGTCGCCTGCTGGGCGTTGGCGAGGACACCGAGACCGTCGCCCTGACCGAGGGGTTTCAGCGGGGTGTGCTCGTCACCGCTGGACTCAGCCTCGCCGCGGCTCTCGCCGCTGGCGTGCTGCTGCGCCGCGCCGAGCGGCGCTCTGCGCCGCAGTCGGATGACGATGCCAGCGGCGAAGCCTCGCCGGAAGTGCGGGTGCTCGAGGAGATCCGGACATGACGGCGCTCGCCGAACCTCTCGACCTCTACGCCGAGCTCGAGAGTCACCGCGTCGAGCTCACGGGCTACACCTATCGGATGCTCGGCTCGGCGTTCGAGGCCGACGACGCCGTTCAGGAGACGTTGGTGCGGGCGTGGCGCGGGCTCGATCAATTCGAGGGCCGAGCCTCGTTGCGCTCGTGGGTGTACGCCATCGCCACCAACGTCTGCCTGACGATGCTGCGCAGCAGGAAGCGGCGGGCGTTGCCCGTCGACATCGAGGCCAGCGACGTCGAACCGTTGTGGCTGCAACCGATCCCCGATCACCGGGCGCTGCCACAGACGGACGACCCGAGCGACTCTGTCACCGGCCAGGAGTCGATCCGCCTCGCGTTCGTCGCCGCGCTCCAGCACCTGCCACCACGTCAGCGGGCGGTGCTGATCCTGAGAGACGTGCTGCGGTGGCGCGCCGCCGAGGTCGTCGAGCTGCTCGACACGACGCCGGCGTCGGTCAAGAGTCTGCTCCAGCGCGCCCGCACGGCGATCGCCGCGCTCCCACCGAGCGCCGTCCGCGAGGGCGCCCTCGGCGTGCAGCAGCACGAGCTGCTCGCCCGTTACGTCGATGCCTTCGAGCGCTACGACGTCGCCGACCTCGTCGCCCTGCTCCACGACGAGGCGACGGTGTCGATGCCGCCGCTGCCGATCTGCCTACGCGGCCACGCCGTCATCGACAACTGGTGGCGTACCGAAACCGCGGCATGCCGTGGCTCGCGGATGGTGCCCGTCGCCGCCAACGGCGCCGCGGCGTTTGCCCACTACCGGCGCCACCCGGAGGGGGACGGGTGGCGGGCGTTCGCGATCCACGTCCTCGACGTCGCCGACGACGGCATCAGGGCGATCGAGTGCTTCATCGAGCCCGAGCTGTTCGCCCTGTTCGACCTTCCCGACCGCCTCGACGCTGAGCAGGCCGCGTTCTCATCCTGATCCACGGATGAAGGCCTCGATACCGTCGAGGACCCGCGCCAGGCCGAACTCGAACTCGTCGATCGCCCGCTGCACCATGTAGTCGGTACCGCTGTCGGGATGGTCGAAGGCTCCCGCCGCGTCGAGGGCGACCAGTGTCGAGAAGTGTCCGGCGGCGATGCGTTCGTCGAGCAGAGGAGCGCGTGAGGCCCACCAGTCCTCCTCGCTCTTTCCCGTGCGTTTGGTCGCCAGTTCGGCGTCGACAACGGCGCGGGCGGCGCCCCGCACGTACCCGTCGATCAGGCTGACGACTGCGACGACGTCCTGCGGGGCCAACCCCGTACGGTCGACCGTAGCGAGGGAGGCGTCGTAGCGGGCGAGGACGTTCGGCCCGAACACGGTGCGCGCTGTCGCCACGTCGAGCAGCCACTGGTGTCGGCGGTACAGCGCCCACGCCGAGCGGGCCAGAGTGTCGACGTCGCGCCGCCAGCGTCCGGTGGTCGCCGGTGGGCCGCTGGCACCGACCGCCCGGTCGACCATCAGCTCGAGCAGTTCGGCCTTGCCGGGCACGTAGGTGTAGATCGACATCGTGCCCAGCCCGACGGTCTCGGCCAGACGACGCATCGTCACGGCACCCAGTCCCTCGGCGTCGGCGATGGAGATCGCGACGGCGACGACGCGCTCGATGTCGACTCGTTGACGTGGCCCGCGCCGAACCGCCGGCGGGTCGCCCCAGAGCAACGACGAAGGCGAGCACGACCGCAGAAGCGTCGGCGACGATCACCTACGGGTGTCCGCTGTCACGATCGGCCAGCAATTGCTCGACGTCGACCGTGAACCCCGGCATCTCGCGCTTCAATCGCTCGATCTCGGCAAAGACCTCGTCGAGATCGTCCTGCCGGGCCGCCTCGGTGATCTGGGCGAGCATGTACTTCTGGATCGACTGACCGTTGCGCCGGGCGCGGCGACGAATCGTCTCGTAGACGTCCTCGGGGACGTCGCGGATCTGGATGAGCGCCATGCATGCAGTAGCAGCATGCATGCATCGTCTACCGAGGGGGTCGGTCGCGCTGTCGTGATCGGTCGCCGTCGGGCCGCTCGACGAACCGACGGGCGCCGACGGTCTTGCCCCGCATCACGGCGTTGGACATCGCCGACACGACCCGCTCGACGGAGGACACCGGGACCCCGACGATCGACGAGTTCTCGTTGATCCGGATCGGGCCGATGTCGGCGCCGGTGAGTCCGGCTTCGTTGGCGATCGCCCCGACGAGGTCGGCCGGCCTGACACCGCCACGCTTGCCGAGGCTGATCTGCACGAACCCGGTGCTCTCGCTGCCCCGCGGGCGTTGCCCGCCCGGCCGTCGCTCCTGTCGTGAGTCCCGCTCGGGCCGACCCTCGCGCGGCTTGGGCGGTCGATCGGCGGTGGTCGGGATCTCCGGCTCCTCGGCGGTCGCCCCGCTCGCCTCGTGGACGAGCTTGAGGGCGGCCAGGGCGATCGAGCGAAGGTCGCCATCGTCCGCCAGCGACTCGAGCAGCTTGCCGTAGTCGTCGAGATTGTCGGCCTCCAGCGCCTGGCGTACCGTCGCGGCGGTCAGCTCGGCCTGCCGGGCCCGCAGTTCGGCGACACTCGGCACCGGCTCGATGGAGATGCGTTGTCTCGTCGCTCTCTCGATGTTGTCGAGCAGCCGCCGTTCACGAGGCTCGGCGAGGGTGATCGCCACGCCCTCCCGCCCGGCCCGCCCGACGCGGCCGATGCGATGCACGTAGCTGTCGGGCGCCGAGGGCACGTCGAAGTTGACGACGTGGGTCAGCGTGTCGACGTCGAGACCGCGGGCGGCGACGTCCGTTGCGATCAACAGCTCGGCGGTCCCGTCGCGGAGGCGCCCCATCACGCGGTCGCGCTGGGCCTGGTCCATGCCACCGTGCAGCGCTTCGGCACGGTACCCACGGCCGTTCATCGTCTCGGTGAGCAGATCGACCTCGGTGCGCGTGCGGCAGAAGACGAGCGCCGCCTCCGGCGTCTCGATGTCGAGGATCCGCCCGAGCGCCGCCGCCTTGTGGGAGCGCTGGATGATGTACGCCCGTTGCGTGATCAACGCCGGGCGGTCGGCGCTGGCCGTGCCACCGACCGTGATGCGCACCGGGTCGTCGAGGAAGCGCTTGGCGATTCCGGCGATGCGTGGTGGCATCGTCGCCGAGAACAACACCGTCTGGCGCTCAGTCGGCAGGGTGCCGAGGATCGTCTCGATGTCCTCGGCGAAACCCATGTCGAGCATCTCGTCGGCCTCGTCGAGGACGACAGTACGGATCCCGGCGACGTCGAGCGACTTGCGTCCGAGGTGATCGAGCACCCGCCCGGGGGTTCCGACGACGACGTGGACGCCGCGTTCGAGCGCCTGCAGCTGGCGGAAGATCGGCTGCCCGCCGTACACCGGAACGACCTTGACGCCGAGCTGCCGCCCGTACTTGAAGATGGCCTCCGACACCTGCATCGCCAGCTCGCGCGTCGGGACGAGGACAAGGGCCGACGCCGCTGGGCGCCCCTTGCCGATATCGAGCGAGTGCAGCAGGGGCAGAGCGAAGGCGGCGGTCTTACCCGTGCCCGTGGCTGCTTGGCCGACGAGGTCGCGGCCCTCGATGAGGTGGGGGATCGTCTCACGCTGCACGGGTGTCGGCTCTTCGTAGCCGAGGTCGGTCAGCGCATCGAGCAGCTCGTCGCGAAGTCCGAGATTGGCGAACCCGTCGCCACCCTCGCCGATCTGTGAGCTGTCCATACCGAAACCTGCTGTCTCAGCTCACAGTTCTCCGACGACGCCGGCAGCGAGCGGCTGTACAGCGTAGTGGCACGCCGCCCGATGGTCGCCGTCGACGGTGAGCAGCGTCGTCGGGACGTCGTGGCAGAGTTGCGCGCGTACCTCGGGGCAGCGCGGGTGGAAGCGGCATCCGTCCGGCGGGTTGGCTGGTGACGGCACGTCGCCGGTGAGGATGATCCGCTTGCGTTGGTCGCGGCCGACCGGGTCGGGCACCGGCACCGACGACAGCAAGGCCTTGGTGTACGGATGGGACGGAAGGTGGAAGACGTCGTCCCGCGTTCCGACCTCGACGATCTCGCCGAGGTACATCACGGCGACGCGGTCGCAGAGGTGCTCCACGACGGCGAGGTCGTGGGACACGAACAGGATCGTGAACCCGAGGCGCAGCTGCAGGTCGCGCAGGAGGTTGAGGATCTGCGAGCGGATCGAGACGTCGAGCGCCGACACCGGTTCGTCGGCGACCAGGAACTTCGGTTCGACGGCGAGCGCCCTGGCGATGCCGATGCGCTGGCGCTGGCCCCCGCTGAACTCGTGCGGGAAGCGTTGGGCCAGTCGCGGGTCGAGGCCGACGAGGTCGAGCACCTCGGACACTCGATTCTTGCGCTCTCGCCTGGCGACGCCGTGAGCGCGCAGCCCCTCGGCGATCGAGTCGCCGACGGTGGCCCGCGAGTCGAGCGATGAGTAGGGATCCTGGAAGACGACCTGGATGTTCTTGCGCAACGCCCGCAGCTCGTCGCGCGAGGCGGTGAGCAGGTCTTGGCCGTCGAAGTGCAGGGTTCCCTCCTCGGGCTCGAGCAGTCGGAGGAGGATTCGCGACAGCGTCGTCTTGCCGCAGCCTGACTCACCGACGAGGCCGAGCACCTCGCCCTCGTAGATGTCGAGGTCGACGTGGTCGACCGCCCGCACGCCGCCCTGCACGCGCCCGAGCGTCCCGCCGCGCAATGGGAACGTCTTGACGATGCCGCGTGCCTCGACGAGCGGAGTTGGAGGTCGCGACGAATCGGGCTCACTTCCGCCTGTCGGGTCGGCACCTGCAATCACTTCGCCGACCCGACCGTGACCGAAACGTCCTCGACCGTTGCGTCGCTGTGCAGGAAGCAGCGCACGTGGTTGCCATCGTCGAGCTCGACGAGTGCCGGCGTGGCAAGGGTGCAGCGCTCCATCCTCTCCGGGCAACGGTCGGCGAACCGGCACCCAGGCGGGGGATCGACCAGCGTCGGTACCCGGCCGGGAATCACGGTGAGCTCCTCGTGGCGCACACCGATGACCGGCACCGAGCCGAGAAGGCCTCGGGTGTACGGATGCTTGGGGTCGGCGAACAACGCCTCGACGGGTGCTTCCTCGACGATCTGGCCGCCGTACATCACGGCAACCCGGTGGGCCATCTCGGCGACGACACCGAGGTCGTGGGTGATCAGCACCATGCTCGTGCCCCGCTCGGCCTGCAGGGCACGCATCAAGTCGAGGATCTGCGCCTGGATCGTGACGTCGAGCGCCGTTGTCGGCTCGTCGGCGATGAGCAGCTCCGGCTCGGCAGCGAGGGCCATGGCGATCATCACCCGTTGGGCCTGACCACCCGAGAGCTGGTGGGGGTACGACTTGGCTCGCCGTTTCGGATCGGGGATGCCGACGGTGCGCAGCATCTCGACTGCCTTGTCGATGCCTGCGGCGCGTCGCGAGTTGCGGTGGATCTCGTAGACCTCGCTGATCTGCACGCCGGCCGTGAAGCAGGGGTGCAGGCTGGCGTTGGGCTGCTGAAAGATCATCGAGATGCGATCACCGCGCAGCGAGCGCATGGCGTTGCGCGGCAGGGCGAGGACGTCGATGCCGTCGAACGTCACCGTTCCCGAAACGATGCGGCCCGGCTGGTCGACGAGCCGCATCACCGACAGCATCGTCACGCTCTTACCGCTGCCCGACTCACCGACGAGGCCGAGCACCTCGCCCTTGCGTACCGTCAGATCCACACCGTCCACTGCGTGGACCTCGCCGGCCCGGGTGCGGAACCAGGTTTGCAGACCGCCGACCTCGAGCAGCGGCGGGGCGGTCTCCGGCGGCGCCTCGCTGACCGTGGCGGTGATCTCGGCGGCCGGCCCGAGGGCTTCGGCATCGATGCCGGCGTGGCGTTCCTCGGGCACGGGCGCGTCGCTCATCGCCTGGCACTGCGTGGGTCGAGGGCGTCGCGGAGGGAATCGCCGAGGAGGTTGAACGCCAGCACGTTGATGAAGATCATCAGCCCGGGCCAGAACACGAGGTGCGGCGAGTTGAAGATGTTGCGATAGGCGGCCGAGATCATCGTGCCCCACTCGGCGTCGGGCGGTTGCACGCCGAGGCCGAGGAAACCGAGGGCGGCGATCTCCAGCACGGCGGTGGCGAAACCGAGCGTCGCTTGCACGATCAGCGGCGTCAGCGTGTTGGGGAACACGCGGTGGAAGAGCAGGCGGCCACTGCGTACGCCGAGGGCGCGGTCGGCGGTGATGAAGTCCTGCTCGCGGACCGACAGCACTTGGCCACGCACGACTCTGGCGTAAGCGGGCACGCTGACGATGGCGATCGCCAGCACGCTGTTGATCAACCCGCGCCCCAGCACGGTGACGATGAGGATCGCCAGCAACAGCGACGGGAACGAGAGCAGCACGTCCATACAGCGCATCAACACGTTGTCGAGTCGTCCTCCGAAGAACCCGGCGACGAGTCCGATGATCGTGCCGACGACGACGGCGAGGACGACCGCGGCGGCCCCGGCGAGCAGCGAGATGCGGGCCCCGAAGACGAGGCGGCTGAACTCGTCGCGGCCGTTCTCGTCGAGCCCCATCAAGTGCTGGACCTCCGAGTCGTCGCAGCCGAGCAGGTGCACGCACGGCCGCTCCAACCTGGCTTCATTGGCGGCCGAGTCGAGGAGCACCTCGTTGGGCCCGAAGGGAGCGATCAGCGGAGCGAACACGGCCATGGCGATGATCAGCGTGGCGAGCACGAGACCGATGCGCCCGGACCACGACTGGCGGATCTGCCTGAAGACGTCGCGCCACCTGCTCGGCGAAGGGATCGGCACGCGCGGATGATCGGAACCCGGCGCCGGAGCGGCGAGCTCGGCGGTCCCGGCGATGACGTCGAGATCCGCCAGTCACGAGACACGCACGCGGGGGTCGAAGACCGTGTACAGCAGATCGGTGATCAGGTTGACGAACACGAACGAGATGCCGACGATCAGGGCGAAGCCCTGCACGACGGCGTAGTCGCGCGCCGTGATCGAATCGGCCAGCGTCTTGCCGACGCCGGTGAGCGAGAAGATCGTCTCGGTGAGGATCGCCCCGCCGAACAGCGCACCGAGAGAGAGTCCGACGACGGTGACGACGGGAAGCAAGGCGCTGCGCAGGGCATGACTGCGAACGACCTTGAGCTCTCCGAAGCCCTTTGCGCGGGCTGTCCGCACGTAGTCCTGGCCGAGCACGTCGAGCAGGCTCGACCGGGTCATCCTGGCAATGATCGCCAGCGGGATCGTGCCGACGGCGATCGCCGGCAGGATCAGATGCTGGGTCGCGTCGACGACCAGCCCCCAGTTCCACTGCAGCAGCCCGTTGAGAATCTCGAAGTTGGAGATGAACTCGAGCACGCCGTTGCCGCTCCAGTCCCCACTGCTCGTAGAACGGCGTGGCGACGAGGCCAGGAGAGAGACGTCCCGAGGGCGGCAGGGCGAAGAACGTATCCTTGAGCGTCACGGCGAAGAGGTACTGCAGCATGAGGCCGAGCACGAAGATCGGCATCGACACGCCGGCGTTGGCCACCACCATCGTGCCGACATCAGCCGCCGAGTTGCGCTTGTAGGCGGCGATCACTCCGAGTGGGATGCCGACGATGATGGCGAATGTCAACGCGACGATCGACAGCTCGATCGTCGTCGGTAGGCGCTCGACGAGGATCTCGGCCACCGAGCGACTTTGCGAGACGGACTCGCCGAGATCACCCTGCAGGAGGTTGCCGAGGTACTTGAAGAACTGCACCCAGATCGGCTGGTTGAGCCCCTCGCGCTCATTGAACTGCATCGCAGACTTCTTCGGTCGCTCGTTCGCCGAGGGCTGCGATGCACGGGTCCCCGGGGATCACTCTGGCCAGGATGAAAACGGCCAGGACGATGCCGAACAGGACGGGGATCGATGAGACCAGACGATGAAGAACGAATCGGGTCATGGAACGAAGTCGGGGGCGGGCCGTCGCCCGCCCCCGACGCTCGATGTCGTCAGTTTGTTCAGCCCTCGGCGGGCGGCGGCGGGTTCAGGAAGCCCCCGAACAGGGCACCCCAGTACTCGAAGTTGCCGGTGCGGCCGACGTGGCGGGGATCCGCCGCGTCCCACTGCACGCGGTAGCTCTCGACGACGTCGTTGGCTTCGAACGTCGAACCGTCGTGGAAGGTCACCCCGTCACGCAGCGTGGAACGTCCAAACGGTGAAGTCCTCGTTCGACTCGAAGCTCTCGGCGAGCGACGGGATCGACGCGGTACCACCGACCTCGTAGGCGAGCAGCGACTCGCTGATCTGTTCGCAGACCCGCAACGATTCGCCGTCGGTCTCGTCACCGCAGTACAGGCCGCCAGGCTCGCCGTTCTGGACGAACACGAACTGGTCCTGACCCTCGACACCCATGACCGCCAGCGCCTCGTTGCTGAGCGGGCTGGCGTGGGCACCGTTGACCGCGGCCTTGTAGGCCACGGCGGAGCCGCCGTAGGCGACCGGCACCATCGGGATGTTCTCCTGAAGCAGCGGGTTGATCGTTGCGTAGAGGTCGAGGCGGGCCTCGGCGTCGGTGGTGGCACCCGCTTCGGCGATGACCTCATGGACCTCCGGGATCCCCGTGCCGAACTGCTGCTGCTGCGGCCCGAAGTGGTAGTCGAAGAAGTTCGACGGATCCGGGAAGTCGGCACCCCAACCGAGCAAGTAGAACGGCACGCTGCCGGCGGCGGTGTTGTCGATGAAGGTGGTCGACTCCTGCAGGTCGAGCGTGACGTTGATCCCGATGTCGGCGAGCTGGGCCTGGATGTCGGTGGCGATCGGCGTCGGCTGAGGCAGGTATCCCCTGGCCTCCTCGCGATAGCTCATCGTCACATCGAGCCCGTCCGGATAGGCCTCGGCGAGCATCGCCGCTGCGGCCTCGGGGTCGTAGGTGAAGTCGACGAAGCTCTCGTCGAACCCAGGGATGCCCGGCGGCAGGAACTGCGTGGCCGCTTGCGATCCGCCGGGGTAGAAGTTGTCGATCAGCCGCTGCCGGTCGATGCCCAAGGCGATCGCTTCACGTACGATCGGGTCGTCGAACGGCGCCATGTCGACGTTGAAGCCGACGTAGAACACGTTGAGCGGCTCTCGTGGGACGAGCTGCAGATCGGCGTTGCCCTCGATGCGCGGGAAGTCGTCGGTGCCGACGTTGTCGATGCCGTCGGCTGCACCCGACTCGAGCTGCACGAGGCGCTGGGCGCCTTCCGGGTTCCACTGGAACACGGCGGTCGACGAGAGCGGTGCCTCGCCCCAGTAGTCGGCATTCGCTTCGAGCACGATCTGGCTGCCCCGCTCCCACGCGCTGAGCGTGTAGGGACCGGTGCCGATCGGGGCATTGACAAGGCCTTCACTGTCCGCGAGGTACTCGCTCGGGGCGATCTGCAGGGACGAGAACGCAACCTTCGCCGGGATCGCCGGGTCCGGTGCGCACAGCGTCAGCACGAACGTGGTGGCGTCGGTGGCTTCGAGCTTGGCGACGTTGCTGGTGTTCGTCTCGGTGCCGCAGGTGGCGCTCTCGTCGTAGGAGATGAGGTCGCCAGCCGGCGCGCTGCCCGCTGGTGCGGTTCCTGCTGGCTCGGTCCCGGCTGGCTCGGTTCCCGCTGGCTCGGTCCCGGCTGGCTCGGTCCCGGCTGGCTCGGTTCCTGCCGGTGCGGTGCTGGCCGGTGCCGTGTCGGCAGGTGCCGTGGTGGCCGGATCGCTACCGGGCGGCACGCTCGTCGCCGATGCCGACGAGGCAACCGCTGCGATGAGCGCGACGCCGGCCAATGCGATCGTCGTCTTGCGCCAATGGCGTCTCATTTGACTCCCCTGGATAGGTGGTGGCTGATGATTCGCCGGCCGGACCGGCGAAGCGCGCGGGGCTGTCCCCAGTCCGCGCTGGCCTGCCGACTGTAGTGCGCTCGATCAGCGCTCGTGAAACGGGGGTCGATACGACGTCAGCGAGCAGCCGCCTTCTTGTATTGCCGCACCGAGAAGGGCACGAAGATGGCGAGGATCAGCAACAGCCACAGCACGGTGGCGAGGATCGGGTTCTGCAACGGCCAGACATCTGGTTGGGACATCTCATCGGACGTGTTGCCGAACAGTTCGCGGATCGCGAGGACGAACGCCGACATCGGGTTCCACTCGGCGATCGTGCGCACGGCCGGGGTCAGCGTGTTGATGTCGACGAACGTGTTGGACACGAACGTGAGCGGGAACATCCACACGAAACCGGCCGAGTTGGCCACCTCGACGGAGCCCACGCTGAGCCCAACGGTTGCCGAGATCCAGCTGAACACGTAGCCGATGGCGAGCACGAGGAACAGCCCGGCGAGCACCGATGGCGGCGAGGCATCGGTTCGCCAGCCGACGATGAAGCCGACCACCACCATCACGACGAGCTGGGCGAGGCCGTTGACCAGGTCACCGGTGGTTCGCCCGACAAGCACTGCCGAGCGGGCCATCGGCAGCGATCGGAAGCGGTCGATGATCCCCTTCTGGATATCGGTGGCCAGCCCGACGCCGGTGAGCGCTGAGTTGAACAGCACGGTCTGCACGAAGATCCCGGCCATCACGTAGTCGACGTAGTCCATGCCGGGAGTCGGGATGCTGTCGAACACGTAGACGAACAGCACGATGAACATGACCGGCTGGATCGTGCTCCAGATGACCACTTCTGGGTTCCGCGACATCGCGAACAGGTTGCGCCGGGTGACGGTCCACCCATCGCCGAGCGTCGTTGCCATGGTCATCGCGAAGCCTCCTCGTCGATCTCTTCCGAGTGCTCGGCGCCGTGACCGGTGAGTGCCAGGAACACGTCGTCGAGCGTCGGGCGGCGCAGCCCGACGTCGTGCAGCTCGATGTCCTTTTCGTCGAGGCGCCGCACGGCCTCCATCAGCGCCTTCGGCCCGGTGCCGACCGGCAGGCAGATTCGTCGGCCGTCGATCACGGGGCGATCCGAACCGACGTCAGCGATCGTCGAGATGATCGTTTCGACATCGCCGTCGGAGGAGGCGACGAGCTCCAGTCGTTCCCCGCCGACCTTGGCCTTCAACTCGTCGGCGGTTCCCTCGGCGATCGAGGTTCCGTGATCGATGACGACGATGTTGTCGGCGAGGCGTTCGGCCTCTTCGAGGTACTGCGTGGTCAACAGCAGTGTCGTCCCGCCGTGGACGAGTTCGCCGATCACCGTCCACAGGTCGCTGCGACTGCGCGGGTCGAGACCCGTGGTCGGCTCGTCGAGGAACAGCACGGGCGGGCGGGCCACCAGTGCCCCGGCGAGGTCGAGGCGCCGGCGCATGCCCCCCGAGTACGTCTTCGCTGGGCGGTCGCCGGCGTCCGCAAGATCGAACTGCTCGAGCAATTCGCGCGCCCGTACCCGGGAGTTGGCGGCGCCGAGGTGATAGAGGCGTCCGACCATGTCGAGGTTCTCGAATCCGGTGAGATTCTCGTCGACGGCGGCGTACTGGCCCGAGACACCGATGTTGCGACGCGCTTCGGCCGGATCGGCGAGCACGTCGACACCTGCGACGACGGCGGTGCCGGCGTCAGGGCGGAGCAGTGTCGTCAGGATGCGCACGGCGGTCGTCTTTCCGGCGCCGTTCGGTCCGAGGAGCCCGAGCACGGAACCTTCCGGCACCTCGAGTGAGAGCCCGGCGAGGGCGTGCACGTCCTTGTACGACTTCGCCAGGCCTCTGGCGACGATCGTTTCGTTCATGGTTGCAGTCCTTGTGCTGGCGGCTGGCAGGCGGACGATGCCTCGATCGGCAACGCCGCCAGTATCGCGGATGGCGGTCCCGTGCCCGGGTGCTTGTTTCGACGCTGGTCCCCGACCGAACTCATCGGCACGGGCTGACCTGCCGTTAGCGTTTTCTCGGTGAGCGACTATTCGGCACCGCTGGCCGACATCCGCTTCGTCCTCGAGCAGGTCGCCGACCTCGCTGGATTGGCGGAGCTGGAGGGATACGAACACGCCGATCCGGCGACCGTCGGCGGGGTCCTCGAGGAGGCGGCGCGGTTCTTCGAGGAGCAGTTCGCCCCGCTCAACCGAGTCGGCGACGTGCAGCACAGCCGGCGCAACGAGGACGGCTCGGTCACAACGCCAGATGGGTTTGGCAAGGCCTACCGGCGGTACGTCGAGGCTGGCTGGCCGGCCGTGCAGTTCCCAGCGGAGTATGGCGGTGGCGGGTTCCCGTGGCTCGTGGGGATCGCCATGCAGGAGATGATGACGGCCGCGAACATGGCCTTCTCGCTGTGCCCGCTGCTCACCCAGGGGGCCATCGACATGCTCGTGCACTACGGCGACGAGGCGCAGCGCGAGACGTACCTGCCGAAGATGGTGAGCGGCGAGTGGACCGGCACGATGAACCTCACCGAGCCGCAGGCCGGTTCGGACGTCGGCGCCCTCACGACGCGCGCCGTGCCGGCGGGTGACGGGACGTGGCGGATCACCGGGCAGAAGATCTTCATCACCTACGGCGAGCACGACCTCGCCGACAACATCGTCCACCTCGTGTTGGCCCGCGTTCCGGATGCGCCGCCGGGGACGAAGGGCATCTCGTGCTTCATCGTTCCCAAGTACCTCCTCGACGACGATGGCGCACTCGGCGAGCGCAACGCCGTCGAGTGTGTGTCGATCGAGGACAAGATGGGGATCAACGCCAGCCCGACGTGTGTGATGGCGTACGAGGATGCGGTCGGCTATCTGATCGGCGAGCCCAACGAGGGCATGCGCTACATGTTCCGGATGATGAACACCGCTCGGCTGTCCGTCGGCCTCGAGGGCCTTGCCGTCGGTGACCGCGCCTTTCAGCAGGCCGCGGCCTATGCCAACGAGCGGGTCCAGGGCCGACCGGTCGGTGTGCCGGCGAAGGGCGCCGGCACGAGCACGATCGTCG
This sequence comes from Ilumatobacteraceae bacterium, assembly GCA_963772825.1. Taxonomy (GTDB): domain Bacteria; phylum Actinomycetota; class Acidimicrobiia; order Acidimicrobiales; family Ilumatobacteraceae; genus Desertimonas. The sequence goes on from CAVYYX010000022.1 coordinate 216,601, forward strand.
AGCACGCCGACGTGCGGCGGATGCTGCTCACGATGCGCGCCTACCTCGAAGCGCTGCGCTGCGTGCTGTATCTCAACGCAGAGAGCATCGACCTCGCCCGGGCGCATCCCGACGAGGCGGTGCGTGTCGCCCGCGGTGAGCTCGTCGACGTGCTCACGCCGATCTCCAAAGGGTGGGGCACCGATCTCGGCGTCGAGCTGACCTCGCTCGCCGTGCAGGTCCACGGGGGGATGGGCTTCGTCGAGGAGACCGGCGTCGCCCAGCACTACCGTGACATCCGCATCGCCCCGATCTACGAAGGCACCAACGGCATCCAGGCGATCGATCTCGTCGGCCGCAAGCTCGGACTGCGCGACGGCGGGGTGATCGCCGACTTCCTTGCCGGAATCGACGCCACGGCCAGCGAGGCGACGGCGGCCGGCGACGAGCTGGCGGAGCTCGGCGAGCGCTTGGCGGAGGCCAACGGGAGCTTCCGCCAGGCGACGGACTGGCTGCGCGAGTGCGGGGCTGACGATCCGAACGGTGCCCTGGCCGGTGCCACGCCGTACCTGCGGATGGCCGGAACCGTCACCGGCGGGTGGTTGCTCACGCGGTCGGCGCTCGCCGCCGCCGAGCTGCTCCGTGCCGGCGATCTCGGCGGGTTCACCAACCGAGTTCCTCGAGCAGAAGTTGGTGACCGCCCGGTTCTACGCCACGCAGCTGCTCCCGCAGGCCGCCGGCCTGTTGCCGGCGATCACCGCAGGCGCCGACGATCTGTTCGCCGCCTCGTTCTGACGGCGCGTCGACACCGAATCGTAAGAATCCCTACGGCGCCGCACCGGTTTCAGAGGGCATGAAGCGAGTTCTGGTCCTTTCCTGCAGTGCGACCATCGCCACGTCGCTGGCGGCAATTCCTGCCCTCGGAGTCAGGGCCACGAGTCCCGACGCGATGTGTAGCGCGGTGCCCGAGGGCGTGACGTTGGTCGTCCCGCACGAAGCCGGTGTGGCGTTGGCCCGTTCGACAGGCGCCGAGCCACTCGGCGTCGCCCTTCCCGCCCCGCCGTCCGTGGCGGTGCGGGCCCCCGATGGGACGGTGTGGGCAGAGGTCGCCACGGGCGCCGAGAGCGCCGACGTTTATCGTGTGCCAGCCAACGGCGAGGCGGTGCAGTCGGCGAGTGGCGCTGTCGAACTGTCGTCCGGCGGGGCGCTCGGCGGAGCGTTCGGCGGCGGTGATCATCGATCGACAGCAAGCCGAAGGCGACGAGTCGTTCGGCGCCGTGATCGTCGAGTACGCCGACGGCGAGCAGGTCGACGTCAAGGATGCTGGTGCCCCGGAGTACGGCGTCGGCAGCGCGACGATCGGAGTCGGACGCCTGGTCGAGGGCGCGACGGCCGACCTCACCGAGGCGATCACCTACTTCGGGGTCGACGGCGTCGTGCTCGACGACTGGTACTCGCCGACGGACTCGGCGCCGTACAACGCCCCGCCGCTCTACCAGTGGCCGATCGCCGCACCTTTCGGCGACGACGGTTCCGTGGCGCTGAGCTGGGTCGAAGGTCCCGATTGGAACGGCGCGACGAGCGCCATCGAGGGGGGTTGGTCGCTGGTTGTCGGCCGATGCCGTGAGCGGCGCCGAATCGTTGCGGCTCGACCTCGGGACGCCCGGCGAGGCGCTGGTCCACGCCGACTTCGACGGCCGCTTCTGGGTCGGGTCGTTCGAGCCTGGCGGGGTGTTGGTGGTCGACACGACGGCGACGCAGCCGATGGCGGTCGATGCCGGCTGCCCGGACGCCGCGATCGCCACGCTGGACCGCTTCGGCGCACCGACGACACCGATTCCGACGACGACGTTGCCACCCACGACGACAGCGCCACCGGCCCCGGCCACGACGACTGCGCCTCCGCCGCCCACCACGGCGGGGCCGGTGTGCCCGACGTACGAGCCCAACGACCGCTACCCGATCCGGCTGTGCGACGAGGGGCCGGCGGTGCGGGCCGTCCAGCAGGCGCTCGTCGCCGCCGGCCACGACGTCGACGTCGACGGCTACTTCGGCCCGGCCACGAATGCCGCAGTGCGCCGCTTCCAGGCTGCCCACGGATTGGAAGTCGATGGCCTCGTCGGCCCGGACACGTGGCCCGCCTTGATGTCGTTCGCCCCGCCCGCCGGCGTCGACAGGGACCGCAGCGGCGTGCTCGACCCGTGGGAGATCGGGACGACCCAGGTCGCGCCACCGCCGGCGGGCAGCGCCGGGTTCGAGTTCCAGCCGGTCGGGGCCGACCGGGTCGTGCGCGGCATGGACGGCGCGCCGATTCCGGGCATCGAGTACGTCAACTCGTGGGGAATCGCCGGCGACGGGGCTGGCCTCGGGACGTCAGGGCTGACCGTGTTCCACCTGCGGGTCGCCGGCAGGGATCAGCTGTGGTCGACGACGATCATCTTCGATCCGGGCTCTGAACGGGTCAACGCCGTCGTCGACCTCGGCCCGCTCGGCGCCGGCCAGACCGTGTCCAGGGAGTGCTCGCTCGACGGCGTGCCCGTTGCGCCGGTCGACACGATCGACGACGTGGCGGTCTTCGGCGTCGTCGCCACCGGGCAAGCCGAGCCGGCGCCAACCACCCGAGCCCTGCAAGTCAGCGTGCCGGAGGGCACGTTCACCGAGCTCGACGCCTCCCGGGTGACCTGCACGTCCTGATCTGCCCTGTTTGCGTCAGCTGGATGACCGATTGTGAGTCATCCGGCTGACGTAAATGGTTCGAGGGCGTCAGCGACCTGGCCGGCGACCCAGTCGGGCTCCAACGTCACGTGGTCGTAGGTGAACTGCAGAGGTTGCTTGCCGCTCATCACCAGCGCGTTGAGGCGCTCGGCATCGCGAGCCAATTGGGAGGGCGTGCGGTGGTAGCGATAGCCGAGGACCTCGACGACCACCGGTTTGCCGGGGAACCAGAAGTCGACCCGCACGAGGCGGTTCGGCGTCGATGCGAGGACGACTTGCGGGTTGGGGCGAGGAAGCCCACGGTCTGCGCACAGTTCGAGGAACCGTCGCTCCAGCCAACTGTGCGCGCCACGCGTGACCTCGCTGCCCTCGATGACGGCCAGCAGTGCAGGGATCCCGTGCCGGCCGCTCCGCCGAAGTGCTGCGATGCGACCGTGCAGTCACGGTTCGGTCGTCAACTGATCGCGTAGTGCGCAGTCGAGCGCCGCAGTCAGTTGGTCGGGACGCAGGACGCGGGCGAGGTCGATCAGGCAGCGCTCCGCGGCGATCGACGGAATGCCGTGGATGCGGGTGCGGTCGACACCTGGTAGTTCCGACGTCGTGTGAATGTGGTGGCCACGCCGCTCGATCGAGCGGCCGCGCGGGATCGTCACGTGGAACGGTGCGGCGAGATCGAACCCGTCCAGCTCGTGGAGGGCCGCGGCGGTCCGACCGGCTGCCACGGCACCGGGTCCGCAGTCGAGCACGAGGGCGGCAAGATCGGCGAGCGGAGTCGCCTCGATGAACGGGCTGCGCACGACGTGGATGCCCGACTTCTGCAGGACGCCGCTCTGGACCCGGCGCCGAAGTTCACGTTGCGTCACGCCGACCAGCTCCGCCTGGTGCGGCGCGATCGCCCCGTGCTGACCTGTCGCTACGTCCACCAGTCGGTGGAGCTGATCAGTCATGCGGCAACTCAACCACAGGGGTGCGCGCCCATCCGCCCGACCCGTTCGACCAGGAACGGTTTTCGTCAGCCCGCCGACTGGCGTTCGGTCGTCGGGCTGACGCAAACGCAGCGGGGACGGTTTGCGTCAGCCGGACGACTCACAATCGGCCGTCGAGCTGACGCAAACAATTCGGGGCGGGCGGGATGTCTCGGCGCAGGGACGTGCCGATAACCTTTCATGGTTCTCTTTCCCGAGGTAACCGAACGACAATGCCCACGTACACCCCCAAAGCCAGCGAGATCGAGCGTGCGTGGCACGTCGTCGACGCCGAAGGTCTCGTGCTCGGCCGGATGGCCACCGAGGTCGCCCGCATCCTGCGCGGCAAGCACAAGACCGTGTTCGCCCCGCACCTCGACACCGGCGACCACGTCGTGATCGTCAACGCCGACAAGGTCGTCCTCTCGGCCGGCAAGGCGGATCAGAAGCGGGTGTACCGCCACAGCGGCTACCCAGGCGGCATCCGGTCCAACTCCTATGCCGAACTGCTCGCCGCCAAGCCGGCCGACGCTGTCAAGCGCTCCGTGCGGGGCATGCTCCCGAAGGGCCCGCTCGGCCGTCAGATGCTCACCAAGCTGAAGGTCTACGCCGGCCCCACCCACCCGCACGGCGCCCAGGCGCCAGCGCCGCTCGACCTGTCCGCTGCCCGCGCCCGCTGATCCGGAGAACCTCGCCATGGCCACCACGACCACCCAGACCACCGGCCGCCGCAAGGAGGCCATCGCTCGTGCTCGCCTGCGACCTGGCACCGGCGTGCTCACCGTCAACGGCCGACCGTTCGACACCTACTTCACGACGCCGGCGCATCGCATGATCGCCAGCGAGCCGCTGCGCGTCCTCGACGCCGCCGAGAGCTTCGACGTCGACACGACGATCACCGGAGGCGGCGTCAGCGGTCAGGCCGGGGCGATGCGCATGGCGTTGGCCCGCAGCCTCGCCGAGGTCGACCCGGAGTCCCGCTCCACGCTCAAGAAGGCCGGCGTACTCACTCGCGATCCGCGCAAGAAGGAGTCCAAGAAGTACGGCCTCGTCAAGGCGCGCAAGGCGAAGCAGTTCACCAAGCGCTGACCGCGTTCGACAGCCGGACCCGCCAGGGAACGAGCACGTGAAGTTCGGGACCGACGGTGTGCGCGGCGTCGCCAACGCCGACCTGACCCCGTCGTTCGCCCTCGACCTCGGACGGGCCGCGGCCCGGATCCTGGCCAGCGGGCAGAACCACGGCGTCGAGGCCGTCGTCGGGGGCGACACCCGTGTGTCGACGGCGATGCTCGAGGCAGCGTTCGTCGCCGGGCTCGCATCGGAAGGCGTCGTCGTGCACCGGCTCGGGGTCGTGCCGACTCCCGCCGTGGCCTTCGAGGCGAGCCGCCGCAACGCAATCGGAGCGGTGATCTCGGCCTCCCACAACCCGTACCGGGACAACGGCATCAAGCTGTTCGCGAGGGGCGGCATCAAGCTTCCCGACGAGGTCGAGGAACGGATCGAGGGCGAAGTCGGCGCTCTGCCACCCCCGACCTGTGAACCGGCCCAGCTGCTCGACGCCGAAGCGACGCCCGATTATCTCGACCACCTCGTGGGTGCCCTCGACGGCCGCGACCTCGGCGGGCTGCGCATCGTCGTCGACTGCGCCAATGGGGCCGCCAGCGTCATCGCTCCACGAGTCTTCGCCGCGGCCGGCGCCGACGTCGTGGCGATCCACAACACGCCGGACGGTCGCAATATCAACGATCGGTGTGGCGCAACGCACCTCGACTCTCTCGCCGCCACCGTGCGCCTCGAGGGCGGTGACCTCGGCCTCGCCCTCGACGGTGATGCCGACCGCTTGCTGGCGGTCGACCACGATGGTCGGATCGTCGATGGCGACCACATCATGGCGATCTGCGCCGCCGACCTGCATCGCCGGGGCGCATTGCGCGAGGCCACGGTCGTCACGACCGTGATGGCGAACCTCGGATTTCGCCTGGCCATGGAGGGCGCCGGCATCACCGTGCTGGAAACCCCGGTCGGCGACCGGTACGTGCTCGAAGCGCTCGACGAGGGCGGCTACACGATGGGCGGCGAGCAGAGCGGGCACGTCATCTTCCGGGACCGCTCGACCACCGGCGATGGGCTGCTCACCGGGTTGCTGCTCGCCGACGTGGTCGAACGCGCCGCGGCCCCGCTCGCCGACCTCGCTGCGGCGGCGATGACCCGCATGCCCCAGGTGCTGCTCAACATTCCCGTGACCGAACGGGTCCCCGACGCAGCAGATCAAGTGGCGGCCGAGATCGCCGCCGCCGAGTCGCGCCTCGCGGGCAAGGGTCGAGTGCTGGTCCGTCCGAGTGGCACCGAGCCGCTGCTGCGCGTGATGGTCGAGGCCACCGACGCCACGGTTGCTCACGAGACCGCCGAGCAGCTTGCCGCCGTTGTCCGGGCGCGCTGGGGCACCGACCGCCCGGCGGCGGAGTCGCACCTCAGATAGGGTCGCGGCATGGGGCGGCGACTTGCTGCGGTGGCGCTGCTGGCCACGTCCGGAGCTCTCCTTGCGCTCGCCGCGTCTGCTGGCGTCCAGGCGACGACTGGGACGTCCGCCAAGACGACAACGCCGACGCCGACGGACGCCACCGCCGCGACCACGACGACGCTGTGGCCGTCGACCACCGCGGTGCGCCCGGCGGCGACCACCGTGCCGGCAGCCACCACGTCGACGGCGCTTGCGCCATCGACCACAGTCTTCCCGCCCACCGTCGCGGGCGACCCCTTCGACGGGTTCACGTTGCTCCGCGACTTCTACGGCCGCCTTGGCGTCGACCCGTTCTCCGCCGCCGATTTGGTCGACCAGGCGGCACCCGGCTCGACCGCCGAGGCGTTCCTGTACCACGAGGTCGGTGCCGCTATCGCCATCTTCGACCACACCAGTGACCCGCTACCCGCCTACACCGTCACGCAGACTGGCCCTTCCGTCAGCGTGTGCCGTGACGACGGGGTCTGCGAGACGTTCGGCGACTTCGTCGCCGTCGCCGGCGCCCTCGACACGCTCACCCTCGACGGCCAGCCGATGGACGATCGGGCCGGCAGCTACCAGCGTTTGACCACGGTCGAAACGCTCACGCTCGATGCCAGCTTCGGCGTGCGCCGGCCCCGCGACGAGTTGCTCAGCGTCGTCGCCTTGCTGACGGCGGAGGGTGGCGGGACGACGTTCGCGTGGGAGCAAACGGCGTACGTCGACGCCACCGGCGAGCAGCTGCCGATCGACGTTGCGACGAGCCTGTACCCAGCTGCGCATCGAGGACGGCGACTTCGGTGTCGCCCACGTCCTGATTCCCGGCGCCGCAGACGACGGCCAGCTGGTCGTCCCGATCACCACCGACCTCACCGGCGTCCCGACCACGATTCGCGTTCCGGTGCTGCTCCTGCGATGACTGCTAGAAGCCCACTGGTCGTGCTCGGCACGCTGGCGATCAGCACCGCCGCGGCCGTTGCCGGTGTCGCCGGCTATCCCGCCGCCGGCATCACCACCGAGGCGACCTCGGCGCCGTCGACGACGGTCGGGTCGGCTGAGCTCGACGCCGTCGACCTGTTCACCGACCTGTTCACGTCGCTGGGCGGCGATCCGCCCAACCGCGGCAACCTCGATCAGCGCGTCGCGCCCGGATCGCCGGCGGCTGCCTGGGTCGACTACCTGTTCGGCTTCGCCACGGCGCGCCTCGACAGCCGCTCAGGCCCGTTCGAGCCGTTCACCGTCACCGAGAGCGCCACGTCCGTCGACGGAGACGTCGCCGTCGACGTCTGCACCGAAGGTTTCTGCGACGAGTTCAGCGGCTTCGTCGGCGACGACGAAGGGCGCCTGGAGACGTTCCAACTCAACGGCGTCCCCATCGACGATCGCCTGGCTGCGCCCTCGGAGCCGGAGCCAGAAGGACCGATCTCGGTCGGCGTGCTCGGGGCCTTCGAGCGAGTGACCGTCGACGAGCTCGCCGTCGTCCTCGCCATCACCCCCGGCGATGAGCAGCTCGACATCGCCTGGCAGGACGCCTACTACCACCTTCAGGGTGGTGCCGACATCCCCGTCGACCTGGCGGCGTCCGCGTACCCACGGTCCATCGGCCCGGTCGGAACGCAAGCGATCGTCGTGCAGTTCCCGCTCGCCGCGCTCGGTGGCGAGGTCGTCTTGACCTACACGACGGAATCAACGTCAGCACCCGTGGAGGTCCGCGTCCCGGTCGACGCGCTGCAGCCGTAGCCTCGTCGCGATGTGCGGGATCATTGCCATCGTCAGTCGGCCGCCCCAGCGGCCCGCGCCCGAACCCGCCAGCCTTCTTGAAGGCCTCGACCGGGCCCTCGCCCTGGTCGGCGATCCGGCGGCGGTCGCCGAAGCGGCAGCCGAAGTCGATGCCGCGCTGCGCGGCCTGCCCGGCGTGCTCGCCCTCGCCGATCGTCACGAGCTCGTCGCCTCGATCGAGGTCCGCCTCGACCAGCTCGGGGCCTACTCCGAAGCGGTCGAGGCGGCGCTGGCCGACGAAGTCGCCGGCCTCGACGCCGATGCCCTGGAACGAGCGAACGGTGCTTCGATACGCCTCCGCGACGTGCTGTGGGCGATCCGTCGCGACCGCCTCCGCACTGCGCGCGAGGTCGACGCCCTCGCTGGACGCGACGCGTCGGTGTCAGCTCGCGCCGGCTACCTGGCGATCCAGCAGGCGCTGTCGGCGATCGACCGCATGGAGGTCCGCGGACGCGACTCCGCCGGTCTCCACGTCTTCGTGTGGGACGGCAGGCTCGATCTCGCTCCCCGGCAGGTCCCAGAGTTCGTGAACGAGCTCCGGGACCGGTCGGGCGATCGGCTGTTCCAGGCCCGCTCCGTGAGGTCCGTCGATGGACCGGCAGGGTCGGTGCTCTCCTTCGTCTACAAGGCGGCGGCCGAGATTGGCGAGCTCGGCGACAACACGGCGGCCCTGCGGTCGCAGATCGTCGGCGACGATCTACTTCGGCGGGCGCTGTCGTTCCCGTGGGCCGAGGTGTCCGTGCTCGGCCACACGCGCTGGGCGAGCGTCGGGATCATCTCCGAGCCCAACGCCCACCCCGTCAACAGCGATGAGCTCGAGCTGGCCGGCCAGGGTCTGGGCGGTGCCCAGAAGACCGAACTTGCTGGGCCCTACGTCGTCGGGGTGCTCAACGGCGACGTCGACAATCACGCCGATCTCCAGGCCACCCACGGTCTGCGCATCGCCGGTCAGATCACCACCGACGCCAAGGTGATCCCCACCCTCGTGTCACGCAACGCGCAGGTCACCGGAGACGACCGCGATGGCATCATCGAGGCCTTCCGCCGCGCCGTCGCCAGCTTCGACGGGTCCGTCGCCATCGGCGCGGCGACCAGCGCACGCCCTGAGCTGATGCTGCTCGCCCTGCGCGGCAGCGGGCAGGGCATCTACATCGGGATCGCCGAGGATCGCTACGTGGTCGCCAGCGAGCCGTACGGCATCGTCGAGGAGACCGATCGCTTCGTGCGCCTCGACGGCGAGCACGGCGGCCAGCTCGTGGCCCTCGACGCGTTTCAGGCGGGCACGCTCGAGGGCATCCACCGTTTCGGCTATGACGGCTCGCCGTGGCCCGTGACCGACGCCGATGTCGCCGTCGCCGAAGTCACGACACGCGACATCGATCGGGGCGACGCGCCCCATTTCCTGCTCAAGGAGATCTGCGAGTCACCGAACAGCTTGGCCAAGACGTTGCGCGGCAAGGTCGTCGATGACGGTGGCCGGCTGCGTTCAGTCGTCGGCGGACGGGCCCTGCCCCCGCCGATCGCCGACCGGTTGGCGGCTGGGGCGTTCGCCCGGATCAAAGTCATCGGACAGGGCACGGCGGCGGTGGCCGGCCGCTCCGTGGCGATGACCCTGAGCGAACTGCTCGGCGGCCGCCTCGCTGTCGAGGCGATCACCGCCACGGAGCTCTCGGGCTTCGGGCTGCAGCTCGACATGAGCGACACGCTCGCCATCGCCGTCAGCCAGAGCGGCACGACAACCGACACGAACCGCACGGTCGACCTGCTCAAGGCGCGCGGCGCGACGGTGCTGGCCATCGTCAATCGACGCTCGAGCGATCTCACCGACAAGGCCGATGGGGTGATGTACACGTCGGATGGTCGCGACGTGGAGATGAGCGTCGCCTCGACGAAGGCGTTCTACGCCCAGATCGCCGCCGGCACGTTGCTCGCCTGCGCGATCAGCGAGGCGGCAGGCGCGCCGACCGAGCAGCGCCGGCACGAGCTACTCACGTCGTTGCGCAGCCTGCCAGACGCGATGCGCACGGTGCTGACCCGTCGACCGGCCATCGCCGAGGCGGCGCGTCGCTATGCGCCGACGAAGCGGTACTGGGCAGTCGTGGGCAACGGCGTCAACAAGGTCGCCGCGGAAGAGCTGCGGATCAAGCTCAGTGAGCTGTGCTACAAGGCGATCGCCTGCGACGTCACCGAGGACAAGAAGCACATCGACCTGTCGTCAGAGCCGCTCATCTTCGTCTGCGCGGCCGGGCTGGCAGGTTCGACGGCCGACGACGTCAGCAAGGAAGTGGCGATCTTCCGGGCTCACAAGGCGACTCCGATCGTCGTGGCCGACGACGGCGATGTGCGGTACCCGGGTGTCGCCACGATCCCCGTTCCGCCGATCGACCCGGCGCTCGCCTTCGTGCTGTCGACGATGGCCGGGCACCTCTTCGGCTACGAAGCGGCGCTGGCCATCGACGCCTCGGCGATCCCGCTCCGCGAGGCGCGGGAAGTCATCGAGCGGGCCGTCGGCAGCGAGGTCACCGCCGACGCCGTGCTCGCTCGCGTGCGCGTCGAAATCGGCCGCCCCGCCGAGCAGTACATCGACGGCCTGCGCAACTCGCGCTACGACGGCCATCTCGAGGCGAGCACAGCGGTCCGCCTCGCCGGCCTGCTGCGCGACGTGCTGTCCGACCATCCCGTCGAGGAGTACCAGTTGGAATCCGGCAAGGTCGGTTCCCCGGTTGCCCTGCTCGACGACCTCGTCGCCGCCCTGACGCGGGCGATCGAGGAGCTGACCCGCCCGATCGATGCCATCAAGCATCAGGCCAAGACCGTGACCGTCGGCATCTCGCGCAGCGATGAGGGGGTCATCGACCGGCCTCTGGTGCAATCCGTGCTCGCCGCCGGCGCCGGTCGGGACGTGCTCAGCTACAAGACGCTCAAGGTCCTCGCCGACCTCGACCCGGCGGTTGCCGAGGTCGTCGGGTTCACTCGCTACGGAGTCGAGGGCGACACGATCACCGTCGTCGATCGCGGCGGCCTGTCCGTCGGCCTGGCCAGCCGCGTCGAGCGGCGCCCGGTGCTCAGCGGCACGAAGCGCAGCGTCGCTAGTCAGCGCGAGGTGCTCGTCGCCAGGGGGCGCAGCGATGGTCGCACCGTCGTCTTCGTGCCGGAGGTCAAGGCCAACGTGGCGACCGGGATCACGCTGTTGCACGTGCGGTTCCACGAGCACCTCGATGCGTCGACGATGCGCGGCGTGTTGCAGGGATACGACCGGCGCTATGACCGCCTCGTCGACTGGGTCAGCGAGACGGAGAGCACGTTCGACGACCGCCTCCTCGGTGAGCTGCCCGTCACCGACCTGCTCATCGAGCCGATCTCCGAAGCCGCCGACCACTGGCGGACGTGAACCTCAGCGTGGTGTATATTTTGATGTATACACCGGACGAACATCTATCTCGACGACGAGCAGCTCACGGCCCTCGATTCGGTCGCCGCGGCCAAGGGTGTCTCACGAGCTGAGGTCGTGCGCCAGTTCATCGACGGCGGCCTCCGCACGACGCGAGCGACGTTGGAAGACGACCTCGCGGCGATCGAGGAGTCCTTCGGCACGCTGTCTGATGATGTCTACGAACCGGTCGCAAGGGTCGGCGGTGAGCGCGAGCTCCATCTCGACCGCATGTGGTCGAGATGACCCTGCTGGATTCGGACGTGCTGATCGCCCATCTTCGGGGAGTCGACGCGGCGGGCCGGTGCCTGACGGAACGCCGGAGACGCGGCCCACTCCATGCCAGCGTCGTGAGCCTTGCCGAGATCACCGGTGGGACTGCATTCGCACGAGCGCCGCGAGGTGTGGCGTCTTCTCGCCGGGCTACGCATCGAACCGGTGACCGAACGGATGGGGGTCCGCGCCGGTCAACTGATGCGACGCTTCCGACGCTCACACTCGTCGATCGGACTCGGTGACTACCTCATCGCGGCGACGGCGATCGAACTCGGACTCGAGCTGGCAACGCTCAATGTTCGTCACTTTCCGATGTTCGAGGCGCTGGCCCCGGCGTTCGACCTCTAGGCCGGCATGATCATCGGGGTGGGTGTCGACGCCGTCGACGTGGAGCGCTTCCGTCGTGTGCTGGAGCGCACGCCGACGATGCGCCAACGGTTGTTCACCGAGGCCGAGTTGGCCTACGTGCAGCCGCGCATCGATCCGGTGCCATCGCTTGCCGCCCGATTCGCCGCCCGTGAGGCGCTGATGAAGGCGTTGGGAGTCGGTCTTGGCTCCTTCGGGTTCCACGACGCGTCGGTGCAGGTTGCCGACAGCGGCGCCCCGAGCCTGATCATCACCGGCATGGCGACCGAGCTGGCCGCCGCCCGCGGCACGACGTCGATCCACCTGTCGCTGTCCCACGACGGACCAGTGGCGGTCGCCGTGGTCGTCGCCGAGGCGAGCGGCGTGTCGTGATCCCGATCGTCACGCCGGCCGAGATGGCGGAGATCGACGCCGCCGCCGAGGAACCCGTCGACGTACTCGTCGACCGGGCAGGCGACGCAGTCGCCCGAGCCGCCCGCCGCAGACTCGGTGGGACCTACGGTCGCGTCGTCAACGTGATCGCCGGCAAGGGCAACAACGGGTCCGACGGACGGGTCGCCGGTCGGCTGCTCGCCGACGCGGGCGTGAAGGTGCGCGTCTTCGACGCGGCGACGTGTCCGGAAGCGCTTCCGCCAGCCGACCTCGTGATCGACGCGGCGTATGGCACCGGGTTCCACGGCGTCTGGACAGCCCCGCGAGTCGGTGGAACCCCCGTGCTGGCGGTGGACATCCCGAGCGGCGTCGACGGGCTCACCGGTGAGGCGGGGGACCGCGCCCTGCCGGCAGCGGCGACGGTGACCTTCGCCGCCCTCAAACCGGGTCTCCTGCTCGGTGACGGCAAACGCCTCGCCGGAGACGTGATCGTCGCGGACATCGGCCTCGACGTTTCGTCGGCTCGGTCGCACGCCATCGAGCGTTGCGACGTCGCTGCCTGGTGGCGACCTCGCCCGGCGGACGCCCACAAGTGGACGCAGGCGGTGCGGGTGGTCGCCGGAAGTCCCGGGATGACCGGGGCGGCATCGTTGGTGTCGGTTGCGGCGATGCGCGCCGGCAGTGGGATCGTGTGGCTCACGACGCCGGGAGAGACACACCCGCGTGCCGAGCTGATCGAGGTCGTCGGCAGGCCATCGCCCGCCCACGGATGGCTGGGCGACGTGCTCACCGACATCGAGCGCTTCGGAGCGCTCGTCGTCGGGCCTGGGCTGGGGACGGGCGACGACATCTCGTCCGACGTGCAGGAGCTCGTCGCTGCGGCACCGTGTCCGATCGTCGTCGACGGCGATGGGCTGACGGCAATCGCCACCGCGCCGGGAGGAGCCGCCGCCGTGTTGCGCGATCGGCAAACTGCGACGGTGCTGACGCCCCACGACGGCGAGTTCGCCCGCCTCAGCGGTGGGCCACCCGAAGCCGACCGGTTCGCTGCGGTCCGCCGGCTGGCCGCGACCACCGACGCCGTCGTAGTGCTCAAGGGCCCGACGACGCTTGTCGCCGAGCCGAGCGGACGAGTGCTCGCCGTGAACGCTGGCGACCAGCGCCTGGCGACCGCCGGCACCGGCGACGTGCTCGCCGGCACGATCGGCAGTCTGTTGGCGTGCGGCATGCCGGCCCCGGCGGCCGCCGCGGCGGGCGCCTGGCTGCACGCCAGTGCCGCGTCGCTCCTGCCGGCAGCCGGCCTGATTGCGAGCGACGTGGCGGCAGCGATTCCCCGAGCGATCGAGCTGGCCCTGTCGTGATCATCGTGCACCGATGCGAGCGAGCGAGCGCAGGCGAGTGAGCGGTCAGCATCTGGGCGCGACGGGTCCGAACTGTCCAGACGAATCGCGCCCAGAAACCGGATCGGACGAATCGCGCCCAGAAGGTGGATCGGATGCGTGGCCCGGAGAACGCAATGAATCGTTGGGCGTGGGCGGAGGTCGATCTCGACGCCATCGCCGACAACGTCGGCCAGCTGCGAACCGTTACCGAACCCGCCGAGGTGTGGGCGGTGGTCAAGGCCGATGGCTACGGCCACGGCGCGGTCGAGGTCGGTCGTGCTGCGCTCACCGCCGGCGCTGCTGGCCTGTGCGTCGCCCTGGTCAGCGAAGGCGTGAGCCTCCGCAACGCCGGGATCGACGCCCCGATCCTCGTGCTCAGCGAGCAACCGCCCGCGAGCCTCGCCGACCTCGTGGCCCACGACCTCATCGCCACGGTCTCGACCGAGGACGGCATCGACCGCCTCGCCGCCGCCGTTGGCGACAGTAGGTCGGTCGCTCAGCGGGTCCATCTCAAGGTCGACACTGGGATGCATCGGGTCGGCGCGCGGCCGGAAGACGCCCAAGCGCTCGCCGGCCGCATCGCCGCCCACGCCCCGACCTTGGGTCTCGACGGCGTCTTCACTCATTTGGCGGTCGCCGACGAACCGGACAACCCGTACACGGACGCCCAGCTTCGGCGCTTCGACGCCGTCCTGGCGGAGCTGTCGAATGTCGACGACGTGGCGGTCCATACGGCCAACTCGGCCGCCGCCCTGACCCGCCCGGACGCCCGCCGGTCGTTGGTCCGCATCGGCATCGCGATGTATGGCATCTCCCCGGGCGCCGCTCTCGACGAGTTGGCAGCGGCGCTGCGCCCGGCACTCTCGCTGAAGGCGCGGATCTCCTTCGTCAAGCGGCTGACCGCGGGCGACCGACTGTCGTACGGGCTGCGGCATACCCTCGCCGGCGCGGCGAACGTCGCCACGGTGCCGATCGGCTACGCCGACGGTGTCCGACGCAACCTCTCCGGCACCGGAGCCACGGTGCTCGTCGGCGGCAGGCGCCGGCAGATCATCGGCACGATCACGATGGATCAGCTGATGGTCGACTGCGGCGACGACCCGGTGGCGGTCGGCGACGAGGTTGTCCTGCTCGGTCGGCAGGGCGACTCCGAGATTCGCGCCGAGGAGTGGGCGAGCACGCTGGGCACGATCGGCTACGAGGTGGTCTGCGGCATCGGCCCCCGAGTCCCTCGCCGTTACGTGTCCGGGGAGTGATCGCCCCTAGCATCGAGTGCTCCGATGAGCCCCACCGTTTCCATCGTCGCGCCGTCGCTCGCCGCCACCCACGCGGTGGCGTCGACGATCGCGGCCTGTAGCCGGGTGGGTGACATCATCGTCCTCGCGGGCGAGATGGGCGCCGGCAAGACGGCCTTCGCCCAGGGCTTTGGCCGGGCGCTGGGGGTCGTCGAGCCGATCACCTCGCCGACGTTCACCCTCGTGCAGACGTACGCCACGCCACGAGGCCTCTTCCATCACGCCGACGTGTACCGCCTCGAGCAGCTCCACGAAGTCGCCGACCTCGCCCTCGGCGAGCTCGCCGAGTTCCGCGGGATCGTGGTGGTCGAGTGGGGGGATGTCGTCTCGGCGGTGCTCGGTGAGCATCTCGAGGTGCGTCTCGGTCTCGCCGCCGAGCCGCCCGACGACGATCAGCCGCTGCTCGACCACGCCAGGCGGATCACGATCACCCCGTCGGGGCGGACGTGGGCGGAACGCTGGCAGCTCCTCACGGCGCAGCTCGACGCCCTCGATCTCGGCACGGCCGCCTGCTGATGGTGACGCCATGCTGATCCTCGGCATCGAGACGGCCACCCCGCAGGTCAGCGTCGCGATCGGCGGCCACGAAGGGGTGATCGCGTTGTTCGAGGTCGCCCGCGGACGACGGCACGCCGAGACCCTCGTTCCGGCGATCAAGTTCTGCTGCGAACAGGCCGACGTGTCGCTGGACGAGATCGGGCTCGTCGCCGTCGACGTCGGCCCTGGACTGTTCACGGGGATGCGCGTCGGGCTGGCCACCGGCAAGGCGTTGGCCCAGGCGTTGCGGGTGCCGATGATCGGGATCTCGTCGCTGGATCTGCTGGCGTTCCCGCACCGCCAGTCCGACCGTGTGGTCGTGCCCGTCATCGACGCCCGCAAGGGTGAGGTGTTCTACGCGATGTATCGGGCGGTCCCCGGTGGCGTGCAGCAGGTTGTCGGCCCGCGGGTCGCCGCCGTCGACGAGTTGGTCGCCGACCTCGTCGCCCGCAGTCAGGACACGCTGTGCGTCGGAGACGGCGCGCTGCGCTACCGCCGGGAGATCTGTGCCGGGTTCCACTGCGAGTTCGTCGACGAGGCGTACCCCAGCGCCGGACCGCTCGTCCAACTCGCGCACGCCAGGGCGCTGCGCGAGGAGTGGGAGCAGCCGGGCGACATCCATGCCCTCTACCTCCGGCCTCCAGACGCCGAGATCAACTGGGCAACGCGGGCTGCCGCAGGACCCGGCGGAGCCAAACCGTGAGCATCCTCGATCGGATGCTCGACCGCGCCGTGAGTCGCTCTGTGGTGATCGAGCCGATGCGGATCAGGCACGTCGCCCAGATCATGGACATCGAACGCAACGCCTACCCGCGGCCATGGAGCGCCAACGTGTTCCACGACGAGCTGCGCGAAGCGCGCAACGGCCGGCGTCACTACGTCATCGCCAAGCGTGGTCGTACCGTGATCGGCTACGGCGGGATCATGTTCGTCCCGAGAGGAGGGTCGACTGACGGAGGCGACGCCGAAGCGCATATCACCAACATCGCCGTGCACCCTGACGAGCGTCGCAGTGGCGTGGCGACGCGGCTGCTCGGCACGCTGGCCGGCGAGGCGATCCGACGAGGATGCGCAGCATGGACGTTGGAGGTCCGGGCGACGAGTCGTGGTGCTCAGGAGCTCTACCGGCGCTTCGGCTTCGTGCCCGCCGGCGTGCGCAAGAAGTACTACGAGAACGACATCGACGCCATCGTGATGTGGTGCCACGACATCCAAGGGCTCGACTACGCCCGCCGGCTGGAGAGCCTTCAGCCGTGAGTTTCCCCGATCGACACACCTTGGTGCTTGGCATCGAGACGAGTTGCGACGAGACGGCCGCAGCGCTCGTGCTCGGCGGCAACGACATCGCCTCCAGCGTGGTCAGCTCGCAGATCGACCTGCACGCGGCGTTCGGTGGCGTCGTGCCCGAGATCGCCAGCCGGGCGCACCTCGATCTGCTCAACCCGGTGATCGCCAGAGCCATTGTCGAGGCGGGCGTCGACGAGGCACGCATCGACGCCGTGGCGTGCACGGTCGGGCCCGGCCTGATCGGCGCCCTGCTCGTCGGTGTGTCGGCGGCCAAGGCGCTGGCGCTGGCGTGGGACGTTCCGTTCGTCGGCGTCAACCACCTCGAGGCGCACCTCTACGCGGCGTTGCTCGAGGACCCGTCGACGGAGCTGCCGATCGTCGTGCTGCTGGTGTCGGGAGGGCACACGATGCTCGTCGAGATGACGGCGCCCGGTGAGTACCGACTGCTCGGCCAGACGATCGACGACGCGGCCGGCGAGGCGTTCGACAAGGTCGCCCGGTTCCTCGGGCTGGGCTATCCGGGTGGTCCGGCGATCGAGGCGATCGCCCGGCAGGGTGACCCGACCGCCATCGCCTTCCCGCGGGCGATGCGCGACGCCGAGGGGGACGGGCGCCTCGACTTCAGCTTCTCCGGGCTCAAGACGGCCGTGATGTACTACGTCCGCAAGCATCCCGATGCCGACACGGCCGACCTCGCCGCCTCCTTTCAGGAGGCCGTGGTCGACGTGCTCGTTCACAAGGCGCGGCTCGCCGCCCGGGATGTCGGGGCGCGAGGCATCGCCCTCGGGGGAGGTGTCGCCGCCAACGGCCGCCTGCGCGAGGCGATGCTCGACGCCTGTGCCGCCGACGGTATTCGCGGCTACGTCCCGAGCCCGGCGATGTGCACCGACAACGCGGCGATGATTGCCGCTGCTGGATGGCACCGCCTGCGCCTCGACGGCCCGACGCCTCTCGACGCCGGGGCCGATCCCCAACCTCAAACTCGCCTGAGGCTTTCGTTCTGGGCGGCCTCCGGTCCAATCACAGATCTGGGCGGCATCGGGTCCGCTTCTCCGGCGTTCGGCCGCCCAGATCGACCGGTCTCGGTAGCGTCGACGGCAATGGAGGTCAGGCTCGGATCGTTCACGCCGGCGGCGCCGGTCGTCCTGGCGCCGATGGCCGGCGTCACCAATGCCCCCTTCCGCGCCCTGTGCCGGCACTTCGGACCAGGACTCGTCTACGTCAACGAGATGGTGATGGCCACCGCCCTCGTCCACGGGAACGCCAAGACCGCCCAGATGGTGACGTTCGGCCCCGACGAGCAGCCGCGCAGCCTGCAGCTCTACGGGTCCGACCCGGAGATGATGTCGCTGGCAGTCGGCAAGCTGTGCGACAGCGGGCTCGTCGACCACGTCGACCTCAACTTCGGTTGTCCGGCAGCAAAGGTGACCCGCCGTGGCGGGGGAGCGGCGGTGCCGGCCAAGCCGGCGCTGCTGCGGGCGATCGTGCGGGCGGCGGTCACCGCCGCCGCCCCCTACGACGTTCCCGTCACCGCCAAGTTCCGCATGGGGCTGCACGACGACCTGCTGACCCATCTGGGCGCCGGGTCGGTGTGCGAGGACGAGGGTGTTGCGTACATCGCGATGCACGCCCGCACCGCCCAGCAGCACTACGCCGGCGACGCCCGCTGGGAGGCCATCGGCGAGCTGAAGGCCCACGTCACCACGATCCCGGTGCTCGGCAACGGCGACATCTGGGTCGCCGCCGACGCCCTGGCGATGATGGCTGCGACGGGCTGCGACGGTGTGGTGGTCGGCCGCGGGTGTCTCGGTCGGCCGTGGCTGTTCGGCGACCTGCTCGCTGTGTTCGCCGGTCGCCCGGCTCCGCCACCTCCGACGCTCGGCGACGTCATCGACGTGATGGCCGCTCATGCCATCGATCTCGTCGAGCACCTCGGCTCCGAGAACAACGCGATGCGCGATTTCCGCAAGCACACGGCGTGGTACCTCACCGGCTACCCGGTGGGTCCGGAGGCCCGCCGCCGCCTGGCGATGGTGTCGTCGCTCGTCGAGCTCGACGACCTGCTCGCTGCGCTCGACCGTGACCTCGTTGTCGTCGCCGGCGGGGAGACGATCCGCCGCGGTCACACGAACGGCCCGATCCGGGTCGCCTTGCCGGACGGCTTCTTCGACGACGAGCTCGCCGTGCCCGACGACGCCGACGTGCTCACCCTGTCCGGCGGCTGACGATCTCCCATCGGAGGTTTGCTGCCATCGGAGTGTCAGCGGTCGACACGTCCCGCACGAAACACTCCGATGCACGAAACACTCCAATGGAGAATGTCAGAGGATCAGTTCGGCTTCGGTGGCGGGGTCGTCCGGGGAGACGACGGTGCCGGATGGCCCGGCGAGGATGCGGCGGCGCACGGCGCCGGACACGGTGTCGATGAGGATCGTCGTCACGACGACGACGATCAGCGCCATCCCGGCGAGGCCCCACTCCTTGAAGCGCAGGCTGTCGTTGAGGATCTGGCCGATGCCGCCGATACCGAGGACGCCGAGCACCGACGACACGCGGATGTTGATCTCGAAGCGGTAGAGCACGAAGGACGCGACCTCCGGCATCGTCTGGGGGATCACGGCCCACCGCAGCCGCTGCAGCTGTGTCGCGCCGACCGAGTCGGCCGCCTCGATCGGCCCGCGGTCGACACCCTCGACGATCTCCGAGATCAGCTTCCCGAGCGTGCCGACCGAGCCGATGGCGATCGCCATGATCCCCGCAGTCGGGGTCAGGCCGAGCACGGGGATCAGGGCGAGGACGAGGATCAGCTCCGGGACGGCTCGCAGGATGTTGAACAGCTGGCGAACGAGGAACGAGAACCAGCGCGGCACGAGGTTCTCGGCTGCCAAGAACCCCAGCGGCACGGCGAACACGGCGGCGATCAGGGTGCCCAGCCACGCCATCGCGATCGAGTCCCACATCGCTCGCAGGCAACGACCGAGGTCTGACGCCTGAAGCTGGGTGAACATCAGCTCGAAGATGCGGTAGAGGTCCGCCGGCGCTTCGAGCAGCCGGCTCCACTTGATGTCGAGGCCGAGGATCGACCACAGGACGAGAGCCGCCCACACACCGAGTGTCACCCACTTGGCGACGTTGAACGGCCGAGTGGGACGACGTGCTCCGGCCGATGTCCCCGACGCCTGCGGTGATGTCAGCTGCGCCGTCACACGAGCCGCCTACGCAACAGGGTCGAGATGCGGTCGACGATGAACACGACGATGACGAACATCACGACGATGCCCCACACCGCTTCCCAGTTGTTCTGCGACTTGAAGAACTCGATGCGTTCGCCGATGCCGCCTGCGCCGACGAGGCCGATCACGCTCGACGCCCGCAGGTTGAGCTCGAACGCATACAGCGAGTACGACGCGTAGGCGGGCAGGATCTGCGGCACGACGGCCGTGCGCAGCATCTGGGTGTGCCGCGCTCCACTGGCGTTGGCCGCCTCCAGCGGGCCCGAGTCGATGCCGTCGAGCGTGTCGGCCGTGAGCTTGGTGACGACGGCGATCGAGAAGAAGAACAACGACAACAGACCGGGAAGCGCTCCGATCCCGACCGCCGACACGAACAGCAGCGCCCAGAGGATGTCCGGGAAGGCGCGGATGACGTTCGTGACGGCGCGTACGACGAAGCGCACCACGCGGTTCGGTGCGCTGAACCGCGTGGACCACAGCGCCAGAGGAAGCGCTACGACGACCCCGGCCGACGTGCCGAGGATGGCGAAGCGCAGCGTCTCCACGAACGCCGCCCGGGTGCGGGCCGAGAACACTTGGTCCCAGTCGGTGTTCGGGATCGCCGAGATCACTGGGTTCTCGTTGCCGAATTGCTCGATGACCCCGCGCAGCGAAAAGCCGGTGCCGTACTCCCAGTCCCACACGGTCAACAGCGTGAGGACGACGACGGCGAGCCCGACACCGATGCCGAACAGACTCGGACGTGGCTTGCGCGGACGGGTCCGGCCAGCCTCCACCACGGTCACAGCGCAGCGGCCTCCTTGTCCATCGTGTCGTCCGCCGTCAGGCTGCGGCCGTAGATCGTCTCGAAGACGGTGGCGTCCGCCTCGCTGCCTGGGCCGTCGAACACGACGGTGCCGGCGCGCAACCCGATGATCCGGTCGGCGTAAGCGGTGGCAAGGTCGAGGAAGTGCAGATTGACGATCGTCGTGATGCCGAGCTCGCGGTTGATCCGCTGCAGGTCGCGCATCACGACGTGGCTCGTCGGCGGGTCGAGCGACGCCACCGGCTCGTCGGCGAGGATCACCTGCGGTTGCTGGGCGAGTGCCCTGGCGATACCGACTCGCTGGCGTTGCCCGCCGGAAAGGTTGGACGCACGCACGTAGGCCTTCTCGACGATCTCGACGCGCTCCAGCGATCGCATGGCGATCTCGACGTCGTCGGCGGGATAGAGGCCGAACAACGTGCGCAAGGTCGACACCCGGTGCAGCCGGCCCATCAGCACGTTGTTCAGCACGGTCGTGCGATTGACGAGGTTGAACGACTGGAAGATCATCCCGACGTCGGCGCGCAGGTTGCGCATCTGGCGGCGGGACAGTCCGGTGACGTCGACGCCGTTGACCTCGAGGTGCCCGGACGTCAGCGGCACCAGGCCGTTGATCGCCCGCACGAGCGTCGACTTGCCCGCTCCGGACAGCCCGACGACGACGACGAACTCGCCGTCGGCGATCTCCAGGTCGACGTTCCTCAGAGCGTGCACCCCGCCGTCGTAGGTGACGCTGGCTTGCTGAAACCTGATCATGTCGCCTCCTCCGCGATTGCGAGCGAGCGAGCGCTAGCGAGTGAGCGGCCGGCCACGGCCTGCGTGGCCGGGGAACGCATTGAACCGATCATGTCGCCTGCCCGTAAAGTCGCCGGGCCGGGGCGCTCCGTGGAACACCCCGGCCCGGGAAGGTTGTGTCGTCGCTGGAGTCGACGTCAGTCGCTCACTCCAGAAGGTCGGCCAGCTCCGTGCGCAGCTCGCGGATCACGTCGAAGTCGGCGGAGTCGACCGGCTGCAGGCCGTCGATCTCGTAGAGGTCCGGGTCGGCCAGCAGGGCGGCTCCCTCGGGATCCTCGGCGATGTCGAGGAACGCTGCGGTGATCGCCTCCTTGAGGTCCTCCGGGAGATCGCCGGCGACGGCGAAGCCGTCGTTGGGGATCGGGAACGACCAGGCGAACACGACGACCTGTTCGCCAACGTCGGGGATCTGCTCGACCAGCCCGGTTCGTGCGTCGTTGAACGAGACGCCGACATCGGCGTCTCCGTCGTACACCGCCTGCACCGTGGCGTCATGTGTGCCAGCGAACTGAGCGGTGATGTCGGCGACAGGATCGACGCCCTGGTTGAGCAGCTGCAGTGCCGGCACGAGGTAGCCGGATGCCGAGCCCTGGTCGACGAAGGCGACGGTCTTGCCAGCGACGTCTGCGAGGTGCTCCTCACCGATCGGGCCGTCCGCCGCGCTCGTGGCGTCGAGGACGCCGTTGCAGAACAGGAACCCCTCCTCGTCGGCCACTGGCTCGTCCGAGCAGTAGGTGTCCGGGTCGTTGGTGAACCACTGCGTGACGTACTCGAACGAGCCGAACCGCTCGGACTGCAGGATCAGATCGGCACCAGCCTCGTCTTCGGCCTGGACCATCTGCACCGGGCCGAGACCGCCGGCGACCTGGGCCTGACCGGACTGCAGGGCGACGATCACGCCGGCGTAGTCCGTCGGGACCAGGGCCTCGACCTCGACACCGAGGCGTTCCTCGAGCAACTCGGCGAGCGGCTCGGCGGTGGCGATCAGGCCACCGGCCTCCGATGACGGCGTCAGCGTGAACGTCAGCGTCTCGGGCCAGTCGGGACCGGGGGTGACCGGGAAGACGATGCCGCTGGCCGACCCTGCGTCCCCGGCTTCGCTGGTCGCCGTCGCGTCGCTCGGCCCGGTGCCGTCCGTTGGCTCGGTGCCGTCGGTCGGCTCGGTGCCGTCGGTGGGCGCCGAGGTCGCCGGGGCTGCTTCGGTGGTTGCCGGGGCCAGGGCGTCGGCCTGTGACGGCGGCACCAGCGTCGCATCGATGAGGTACAGCGTGCCGTTGGCGATCGGGATGTCACCGCACACCGCGGCGGCCTCGTCGTTGATCACCAGGGTGTCGGCCTCCAGGGTGAAGTTGAGCTCCTCACCCTCCAGGGTCACCGCCGAACCTTCGGCGGCGAGATCCTCGCTCGACAGCGACTCTCCCTCGACCACGTGGAAGCTGAGCACTTCGGCGAGCACCTCCGGATCAGAGGTCAGCGCCGACCGCTGGTCGGGCGTGAGCTCGATGAACGCACTGTTGATCGGCGCGAACACCGTGAACGGGCCTTCACCGTCGAGCGCCTCGAGCAGTTCGGCCCTGGTGAGCAGCTGCTGCAGGGTGGACGTCTCGAGGTTGTTGGTGATCGCCGTGCCGGCGGCGTCGTCGGCGAGCTCGGCAAGGGCGCCCTCGCCGAAGTCCGGCAGCTCGGCGCACTCCGGGCCGGTACCGACGACTTCGGCCGGCACGCTGCTCCCGGTTGGTGCGCTGCTCTCGGTCGGGGCCGACGTGGCCACCCCGGAGGTCTCGCGGCTGGTCCGCTGGTCTCGACCGCCTCGGCTGCCAGCTCCGTGGTTTCGACGGCGCTGGTTTCGACGGCGCTGGTTTCGACGGCGCTGGTTTCGACGGCGGCGATAGCCGGTCCGCTGGTCTCAACGGCCTCGGCTGCCGGCTCCGTTGTCTCGACGGTCGTTTCGACGGCGGTGGTTTCGACGGCTCTGGTTTCGACGGCGGTGGTGTCGACGGCGCTGGTCTCGACGGCCTCGGCTGCCGGCTCCGTCGTTTCGACGGTGGTTTCGACGGCGGTGGTTTCGAGGCGGTCGTTTCGACGGCGGTGGTGTCGACGGCCCGGTGGTGTCCGGGGCTGCGGTCGTTTCGACGGCGGTGGTGTCGACGGCCTCGGTGGTGTCCGGGGCTGCGGTCGTTTCGACGGCGGTGGTGTCGACGGCCTCGGTGGTGTCCGGGGCTGCGGTCGTTTCGACGGCGGTGGTGTCGACGGCCTCGGTGGTGTCCGGGGCTGCGGTCGTTTCGGCGGCGGTTTCGACGGCCGCTTCGGTGGTCTCGACGGCGCTGGTCTCGACGGCCTCGGCTGCCGGCTGCCGTTGTCTCGACGGCGGTTGTCTCGACGGTCGTATCCGCGGCGGTGGTGTCGACAGCGCTGGTCTCGACGGCTGGCGACGGCGGGTCCGCTGGTCTCGACCGCCGCTGGCTCGATCCGCTGGTCTCGACGGTGTCTGCGGCGGCTCCGCTGGTTTCGACGGCCGCGACGCGGTCCGCTGGTCTCGACGGCTGGGTCGCTGGTCTCGACTGCTGCGGCGCTGGTCTCGACCGCCGCTGGCTCGACCCGGCTTCGGTGGTGTCTCGACGGCGGCTACGCCGGCTTCGGTGGTGTCGGCTCCGGCACCCGCCACGGTGGTGTCAGCGCCAGCGGGTGCGACGGTTGCGGGTCTTCGGCGCCAGCGGCTGTCGCTTCGACGGCCACCGTGTCGGCGGCGTCATCGTCGTCGTCGCCGCAGGCCGCGAATATCAGCGTTCCGGCTGCAGCGATCGCGATGAGCGAACGGTGTTTCATCCTTGAGTTCCTTCCGTCAGGTGGCCCTGATCCTGTGCCCGGTTACGGGTGCGCCGTCAACATAGTTGACGGCGGCCCGTCGGGCGATCTCCGGAGCCCAGCTCATGAGCGTGACTCGACGAACGCCCGGAACGTTGGCCAGTCGACGATCTCGGCGGTCCCGTCGACGGGCTCGTTCCACGGCCGGACCATCCGGCAGATGGCAGCGGTCGGGCGATGGCGGACGAGCTCTGGCAAGACGATTGGCGAGTCGTCGAGGTAGACGTCGCAGTCGATTCCGTACTTCCGATAGCGGATGTGGATCTCTTCCGTTGGCAGTTCGTGATCGGCGATCCAGCGCAACGTGTCCGGAATCGCCCAGTGCGGCTTGGCGGTCAAAACGACGATGCGATGACCGGCGTCGCGCAAGGCGTGCAAGGTCGCCAGTGCGTCGGGGTACGGCTCGAGGTGCCGGAAGATCGACGGGCGGTCGTCGGTCGCCTGCGCCCACCGCCAGAACGCTTGCATGTCGGCGAAGCCACCGAGCTCGTGGAGGTTGTCCCACGACACGACCATCTCCGGCTTCAGCTCGCTGCCGAACTCGGCCATGTGCAGCTGCATCCACCCGGCGTTGAAGTCACACACCACGCCGTCGAGATCGATCCCCAGTCGCACTGGCCAGAGTCCTACCAGCCGAGCTCGATGATCACGCCGTCTTATCCGTTATCCGTCTGCGTCGGGGTTCTGTTGAGTTGAGCCGGCGTTTTCTGACGCCGCGGCTCCACAGAACTGCTTGGCTCGGCGTGCCAAGGTAGAACGTCGGCGTGGACCGGCCGGTCGTGCTCGCTTCATCGTCGCCACGACGGCGCGAGCTGTTGGCGCTGCTCGGTGTCGCGTTCGACGTCGTCGCCCCCGACCTCGACGAGACGCCGTTGCCCGGCGAGACGCCGCTCGAACTCGTCGTCCGCCTCGCCGCCGCCAAGGCCTCGGCAGTCGCCGATCGATGCCCCGGAGCCGTCGTGATCGGCGCCGACACCGCCGTCGACGTCGCGGGCGAGATCTACGGCAAGCCGATCGACCCCACCGACGCCAGCCGGATGTTGCGGGCGTTGAGCGGGCGGACCCACGTCGTACACACGGGGGTGGCCGTCGCCGCCGATGGTGAGACATCGACGGCGAACACGTCCAGCGAGGTGGCGTTCGCGTCGCTCACCGACGACGACATCCAGTGGTACCTCGGCACCGGCGAGCCCTTCGACAAGGCGGGTGCCTACGCCCTCCAGGGCGCAGGCGGGGTCTTCGTTCAGTGGGTTCGCGGCAGTGTCAGCGGGGTCCTCGGCCTCCCGCTTCACGAGACGTCATGTCTCCTCCGGGACCTCGATTAGCACTCTCGGGGTCCGGTTGCTAACGCTGCTCGGCGGGGCGTACGCTTAGCACTCGCACTCCTGGAGTGCTAACCACCCAAACCGCCCTGATCCGCGACCTGCCAATGGAGGCATGTACCAGATGAACCTGAAGCCGCTCGATGACCGCATCGTCGTTCTGCCCAATGAGGCCGAGCAGACGACCGCATCCGGTCTCGTCATCCCCGACACCGCCAAGGAAAAGCCCCAGCAGGGCAAAGTGCTGGCGGTCGGCCCGGGCAAGCGCACCGAAAACACCGGCGAACTGGTCCCCGTCGGCATCGACGTCGGTCAGACCGTCCTGTACTCCAAGTACGGCGGCACCGAAGTCACCGTCGACGGCGAGGATCTTTTGATCCTCGCCAGCCGTGACGTCCTGGCGATCGTCGAGGTCTGAGCACATGGCCAAGATCCTCAAGTTCGACGAAGAGGCTCGCCGCGCCCTCGAGGCCGGTGTCAACAAGTTGGCTGACGCCGTCAAGGTGACGCTCGGGCCGAAGGGCCGCAACGTCGTCCTCGACAAGAAGTGGGGCGCCCCGACGATCACCAACGACGGTGTGTCGATCGCCAAGGAGGTCGAGCTCGACGACCCGTTCGAGAACATGGGTGCCCAGCTCGTCAAGGAAGTGGCGACGAAGACCAACGACGTCGCCGGTGACGGCACGACGACGGCCACCGTGCTCGCCCAGGCGATGGTCCACAATGGGATGCGCAACGTCGCTGCCGGGGCCAACCCGATGAGCCTCAAGAAGGGCATCGAGAAGGCTGTCGCTGCCGCCGTCGAGTCGATCCAGTCGCAGTCCAAGGACGTCGACGAGAAGACCGACATCGCCGCGGTGGCGACGATCTCGGCCGCCGATCCGTCGATCGGCCAGGTCATCGCCGAGGCGATCGACAAGGTCGGCAAGGACGGGGTGGTCACCGTCGAGGAGTCGAACACGTTCGGCACCGAGCTGGAGTTCACCGAGGGGATGCAGTTCGACAAGGGCTACCTGTCGCCGTACTTCGTCACCGATCCGGAGCGCCAGGAGGTCGTCCTCGATCAGCCGTACCTGCTGATCCACCAGGCCAAGATCTCCACGGTGCAGTCGCTGCTGCCGGCGCTCGAAGGCGTGATGAAGACCGGCCGTCCGCTGGTGATCATCGCCGAGGACGTGGAGGGCGAGGCCCTCGCGACGCTCGTCGTCAACAAGATCCGCGGCACGTTCAGCGCCGCCGCCGTCAAGGCCCCAGGCTTTGGTGACCGCCGCAAGGCGATGCTCCAGGACATGGCCGTCCTCACCGGCGCCCAGGTGATCTCCGAGGACGTCGGGCTGAAGCTCGAGAACGTCACGCTCGATCTGCTCGGCACCGCCAAGCGGGTGATCATCTCCAAGGACAACACGACCATCGTCGATGGTGGGGGTACGAGCGAGGACGTGAGCGGGCGGATCAAGCAGATCAAGACCGAGATCGAGAACACCGACTCGGACTGGGATCGCGAGAAGCTGCAGGAGCGCCTGGCGAAGCTCGCCGGAGGCGTCGCCGTCATCCAGGTCGGCGCGGCCACCGAGGTCGAGCTGAAGGAGAAGAAGCACCGCATCGAGGACGCCGTGTCGGCGACCAAGGCGGCCATCGAGGAAGGCGTCGTCGCCGGTGGCGGTACCGCCCTCATCCGCGCTCGCGCCGCGGTGGCGACGGTGCTCGAGAAGCTCGAAGGCGACGAGGCCACCGGTGGCCGCATCGTCTACGACTCGCTGACCGCACCCACTCGGAACATCGCCGAGAACGCCGGCCTGGAAGGCGGCGTGTGGGTCAAGCAGGTCGAGTCGGCGAAGGGCCCCAACGGCCTCGACGCCAACACGGGTGAGCTCACCAACCTGCTCAAGGCGGGGATCATCGACCCCGCCAAGGTGACCCGGGCGGCGCTGCAGAACGCCGCGTCGATCGCCGCGATGGTGCTCACCACCGAGTCCCTCGTGGCCGACAAGCCCGAGCCCCCCGCCCCGGCCCCCGCCGGCGGTGCCCCCGGCATGGGCGGCATGCCAGGAATGATGTGATGTTTCGCTCCGAAGGGAAGCCCTTCGGAGCGAGCTCGAAGGACGAGAGGGCCGGGCGACTTCGTCGCCCGGCCTCTCGCTGTAAGGCATCTCTTCCGTCACTGGCGCCACCATCTTCAACGTGGTGATCGCCTCCCCACTGCCCTCGAACCTCGGCTTGTGCGACGCTGGGTCGATGGAGGGGCCGCGCATCGCTGGCTCGATCGACGAGCTCGTCGCCGGCGCGTCGACGCGCACGCCCGTCACCACCGTCGATGGCAAGTCGGGTGCCCAATTCGAGCGGCTCGTCATCGACGGGGAGCGCTACTTCCTCAAGGTGCTGTCCGCCGCCGACGATTGGATCATGCGCTGCACGGGCAACACCACGAACTGGGAGTTCCAGGTGTGGGAGGCAGGGCTGTATCTCCAAGCTCCAGCGGTCATCGACCACGCCGTCGTGGCGATGTCGCTGGAGGGTGATGGCCCGACCGCTCGCCTGGCGATGTTGATGACGGACTGCGCCGATGATCTCGTTCCGCCGGGCGACGCGACGTTGCCGGTGGAGCAACACGATCGGTTCGTCGAGCACCTGGCGACGTTCCACGCCGGCTTCTTCGGATGGCAGGACACGATCGGTCTGCAGGACCTTGCCCGGCGGTTCGTGTGGTTCGCTCCGACGACGATCGCCCCGGAGCTGCTCGTCGACGACGTGCCCGGCCCGATCGCCGCCGCAGCGACCGGGTGGCAACAACTGTCAGAGCGCAGCCCGCGGCTGTTCGACCTCGTCGACAGCATCCACGCCGACCCGCACGCCCTCGCCGGGGCGATGACGGCGACACCGCAGACCTTCGTCGCCGGCGACTGGAAGGCGGGGAACCTCGGATCCCGTCCCGATGGCCGCACGATCCTGCTCGACTGGGCGTATCCGGGCGAGGCGCCGCCTTGTTGGGAGCTGGCCTGGTACCTGGCCCTCAATTGCGACCGACTGCCCCGCTCCAAGGAGGACACGATCGCCGCCTATCGGCGCGGCCTGGAGGAGCACGGCGTCGGCACGACTGGCTGGTGGGATCGCCAGCTCGGCTTGTGCATGGTCGGCGTGATGGCGACGATGGCGTGGGAGAAGGCACGCGGCGACGACGAGGAGCTGCGGTGGTGGGAGCAGGCCGCCCTCGATGGCTCCCAGCATCTGTGACCGTGGTGGGGGTCGACGCCGCTCGCGGGGCGTATGCCGGGGCGGGACCCGGCTGGGCCGCCGACGCCAGCCTCGTGTACCGGCCGCTGGCGCGGCATCTCGTGGCCCGCAGCCCGATCCCGCTCGTCGGCAAGCTCGTGCTCGATGCAGGCGCTGGCACGGGCGCCGCTGGTTCGGTGCTCGCCGACCTCGGGGTGACGGTGGTGGAGAGCGACTGCGAGCCGACGATGCTCGAGCACGGACGAGCGCACCGCTCGCCGGCCGCCGCCGCCGATGTCGCGGCGCTTCCATTCCGGGCCGGAGTCTTCGATGCGGTCGTCGCCGCTTTTGTGCTCAACCACGTCGCCGACGCGTCGGCCGCTCTCGCCGAACTTGCCCGCGTCACCCGTCCTGGCGGCGCCGTGCTCGCCTCGACGTTCGCCGCCTCGCGCTCACCGGCGAAGGAGGCGTTCGACACCGTGGCCGGACGGCACGGATGGCGATCACCGGCCTGGCACGCGGTCGTCAGCGCCCGGGCGGCTGCGTTCAGCACGATCGAACAGGCCCAGCGCGCAGCCAGCGCCGCCGGGTTGGCCGACGCTGAAGTCCTCGAGAGTGCGATCGATGTCGGCGTCGACGACGCCGAATCGGTCGTTCGCTACCGGTTGGGCATGCCGCAGTACACGGCTTGGCTCGCCGGGCTCGACGCGGCGGCGCGGCGCCGGGTTGTCGCCGACGCAACCTCGGCGATCGAGGCCCTCGGCGAGCCGTTCCATCCGCTGGTCATCGAGCTCGTCGCCAGATCACATCGATAGCGTCACGGGCGTGGCGACCGACCGGAGATGGCGACCGTTCTGGCTGCATCAGGCGGCCGAGTACCTCGTCGCCCTCGTGCTCATCGCTTCCGGATTGCAGTCGCCCGACCCCTTGTGGCCGGCGCTCGCCGGCGGCCTCGTGCTCGTCAATGCGGCCTTCTCAGGCCCTCCGCTGGGTGCCTTTCGGGCCGCCGGACGCTCACTCCACCGACGTCTCGACCTCGTCGTGATCGGTGTGCTGGTCGTCGTCGCCGCCTTGCCGATGCTCAACATCGATAGTGCGTCGCGCTTGACGATGGTCGTCGTGGCGATCGTCCTCGCGGTCGTCTGGTGGGGCACCAACTTCGCCGAAGCGGCAGCGCGGCGCCAGCGCCTGGCGGCCTCGGCGACGCCGGGCAAGGTCGACGCGGCGAGCGTCGGTCGGACTGCTGGGCGTCTCTACGCCCGGGCCAGCGACGCCGTCCGCAACCGCCCCAAGCCGTCTGCGTAAGCGTGCAAGCCCTCTGCGGGCTTGCACGCTTACGCAGAGCGTCTAGAGGGTCTGCCACGGGGGCTTGCCGGCGTAGGCCTCGCGGTAGTAGTCGGCGAGGCGGAGTTGGCCGGCGGCGGGCTCGTCGATGACGACGCTGACGTGGGGATGGAGTTGCAACGCCGAAGCGGGGAAGAACGCGGTGACCGGACCCTCCACGAGGCTCGCCACGGCAGCGGCCTTGACCTCGCCGGTGGCGACGAGCACGAGGTGGCGAGCCTCGAGGATCGTGCCGACCCCCTGGGTGAGCACGTGCCGCGGGACGGCGTCGAGCGAGTCGAAGAATCTTGCATTGTCGAGACGTGTCTGGGCCGTGAGCGTCTTGAGCCGGGTGCGTGAGGCCAACGACGACCCGGGCTCGTTGAACCCGATGTGCCCGTCGCCGCCGACGCCGAGAAGCTGGAGGTCGATCCCGCCGGCCTCGACGATCGCCGCCTCGTAGGCGGCACAGGCTGCCCGGAGATCGGTGTCCAGCCCATCGGGGCCGTGGACCCGCTGCTGGTCGAAGTCGACGCGACCCGTGAACTCGCGCTCGATCACGGCGCGGTACGACTCGGGGTGGTCGAACGGCAGCCCGACGTATTCGTCGAGCAGGAACGCCGTGGTCGCAGCAAACGACAACCGGCCGCGGCCGTGGCGCCGGACGAGCTCGTCGTACACCGGCAGTGGCGAGCTGCCGGTCGCCAGGCCGAGAACTGGGGTGGGTCGGCGCCGCACGAGGGATTCGACGGCGTCGGCAACGACACCGGCGAGCTCTTCCGGCCTGGCGACGATCACGACTTCCACGCCACGTGTCTAGCGTTTGACGGTCGGCCGTCGACGGACCGCGCCAGTACCCTGGGCAGCGATGCCTTTCGATACGCCACCTCCCGATCTCGCCAAGCTGATCGCCGCCTGGGAGCAGTGGGAAACCGGTGAGGAGTCGCCGGGCAGGGTGCTCGCCTCGCTGAAGACGGCGGGGCTCGCCGTCGTCCTCAAGCAGCTGTCCGACTCCGGGTGGACACCCGCTGAGTAGTGCCCGGTCCTACCGGCCCGGCGGGAACCAGATCATCCCGCGGCCGCCGGTGTGGTCTGCCGCCGACGATCTGACACCGCTCACCCATCGACTGCCGATCACCACCGAGGAGGTCGTGCGCGCCGTGCGCGGCGCCGGGGTCAACCGCGTCGAGGCCGACTTCTCGGGAGTGCGTCCCTCGGCGGTGCTCGTGCTGATCGCCGACGACGCGGAGGGCAATGCCGGGGTGTTGCTGACTCGCCGATCGTCATCGCTGAACAACCATCCGGGTCAGATCAGCTTTCCCGGTGGCCGTATCGACCCGGGGGAGACGGAGACCCAGGCGGCGTTGCGTGAGGCCAACGAAGAAGTCGGGCTCGACCCGTCCGACGTCGAGGTCGTCGGGGAGCTCGACCACCTTGCGACGGTCGTCAGCCGCAGTCACATCGTCCCAGTGGTCGCCCGTGCCGACTCACAGATCGGCCTTGCGCCGACCTCGCCCGAGGTCGCCCGCGTGTTGTGGGTGCCGCTCGCCGAGCTCGGACGCGCCGACACGTTCCGGGCGGAACGATGGAGCGTGCCGTGGACCGCCGAGGAACGGGTGTTGTACTTCTTCGAGCTCGACGACGAGACCGTGTGGGGTGCGACCGCCCACGTCCTCGTCGACCTGTTCAACCGTCTGCGCTAGCCAGCTCCTGAAGCAGCCGCCACGCCTCGGCGACATGGCGCTCCTCGGTCGCTCGCGATCCGATGGAGAAGCGCAGCACGGGATGCCCGTCGAGCACGGTGCGCGTGAACCAGGCCCGGCGGGTCGCGTTGGCCGCCTCGATGAGGCGTTCCGTGGCGACGTCGTCGTGCAGCCGCAGACAGGCGAGGTTGAGAGGATGCGGGGCGACGATCTCGAAGCGGTCGTCGTCGGCGATCCACGAGGCGAGCCGTTGGGTCAGTTCGACATGGCGGCGGATCAGCGCCTGGCATGCCTCGACGCCGTCGAGGCGCAGGCCGAACCACAGCTTGAGGGCGCGGAACCGGCGGCCGAGAGGAACCTGCCAGTCGCGCAGGTCGGGGGCCGCCCCGGCGGCCGCCGCTGCGGAACGCAGGTACTCGGGCAGGATGCTCAACGCGCCGAGCAACGCCGTGCGGTCAGCCGTCCAGTACAGGTCGCAGTCGAAGTTGATCCCCATCCACTTGTGCGGGTTCGTGCAGTAGCTGTCGGCGAGCTCGAGGCCGTCGTTGACCCAGCGGTGCTCTGGGACCAGGGCGGCGATCCCCGCCATCGCCGCATCGACGTGCAGCCAGGCCCCGGCGTCGCGGCAGATCGTGGCGATCGCCGGCGTCGGGTCGAAGGCCATCGACGATGTCGTGCCCCGCGTCGCGCACACGAAGAACGGCGTCAGTCCCGCAGAACGATCGGCGTAGACGAGCGCGCTCAGCGAGTCGGCGACCATCGCGAAGTCGGCGTCGTGATCGACGACACGGATCGATCTCGTCCCGACGCCGGCGATGCGCAACGCCTTCTCGATGCTCGAGTGGGCCTGCGCAGTGGCGTAGGCGACGAGCCGGGACGTGTCGCCGTCGGCGTTGACGGCGCCGCCGGTCGCCCGCCAGCGCGCCGAGAGCACGGCGACGAGGGTCGCCTCGCTGGCCGTGCCCTGGATGACCCCACCTCCCGACTCGCTCGTGTTGCGGAAGCGCTCGGGCAGGTCGAGCAGCTCGGCCATCCAGTCGAGGGTTCGCAGTTCCAGTTCGGTGCACGCCGGCGACGTGACCCAACTCATCCCGTTGACGCCGAGTCCCGCCGACAGCAGCTCGGCGAGGATCGTCGCGTACGAGCTGTTCGCTGGGAAGTAGGCGAAGAAGCTTGGGTGCTGCCAGTGCACGATGCCGGGTACGACGATCCGGTCGACGTCGGCGAGCACGGCATCGAACGGCTCGGGTCCGCTCGGTGGGTGGTCCGGCAGCTGGGCCATCACGTCGCCCGGTTGCACGCCGGGCGTCACCGGTCGCTGCTCGACCGTCTCGACGTAGTCGGCGATCCAGTCGACGAGACGGTGTCCGGCGACGCGGAACTCGTCAGGGGTCATCGCCTGCAGTATGACGTGCCGCGTCGCGCCGTCGAATGCCGATCACCAAGCGGGTGCCGATGGCGGCCAGGCCGACGACGATGACGCCGAACAGGACGCCTTGGCGCCATCCGCCGCGCTCCCTGCTCCCGCACTCCGGTCGGGGGAGGGCGCTGACGCAATCGCTGACGTTGACGGTGGTGTCGTCCGGGAAGAACGGGTTGTCGAGGATCGTCGAAGCGGGCGGTTCGGACGGCTCCACCGGCTCGGCGACCGTGGCCGTCGTGAGCGTCAGCGACAGCAGCGCCGGCACGACGAACGTTGTCAACATTCCAACCGGTTCTATCGGCGGTGGCTTACGATCAAGCCTCTGACCGCCAACGCCTCCGACCCTGCCGGCCCCGTCCTCGTCGTCGACTTCGGCGCCCAGTACGCCCAGCTGATCGCCCGCCGTGTTCGGGAACTGCAGGTGTTCTCGGAGATCGCGCCGAACCGGATCACGGCCGACGAGGTGGCGGCCCGGCGGCCGTCGGCGTTGATCCTGTCGGGCGGTCCCAAGAGCGTGAACATCGACGGCTCACCGCGCCTCGATGCGGCGATCTACGACCTCGGCATACCGATCCTCGGGATCTGTTACGGCGCCCAGCTCGTCGCCCTGCAGCTCGGCGGCGAGGTCGGACGTGGGCTGCGGGGCGAGTACGGGCGCACCACGCTGCGCCGCACGGCACCGTCGCGGCTGTTGCCCGACGAGGCTCCTGACGTGCACGACGTGTGGATGAGCCATTTCGACGCGATCACCGTGGCGCCGTCCGGCTTCGTCGCCACCGCGTCGACGGACAACGCGCCCGTCGTCGTCTTGGAGCACGACGAACGACGGATCTACGGCGTGCAGTTCCATCCCGAGGTCGTCCACTCGCCGTACGGGATGGCGGTGCTGCACCGGTTCCTCGTCGAACGGGCAGGCTGCGCCACGACGTGGACGATGGCGTCGGTGGCCGACGAGCAGGTGGCGAGCATTCGCCAGCAGATCGGTGACGGTCGGGCGATCTGCGCCCTGTCCGGCGGTGTCGACTCCGCCGTCGCCGCCGCCCTCGTGCACCGGGCGATCGGCCACCGCCTGACGTGCGTCTACGTCGACACCGGGCTGATGCGGCTCGGCGAGAGCGCCGAAGTGACCGAGACGTTCCGCCGGCACCTGGGCGTCGAGCTGATCCACGTCGACGCCGCCGACCGGTTCTTCGAACGGCTGGCCGGCATCGCCGAGCCGGAGGAGAAGCGCAAGGCGATCGGCGACGAGTTCATCCGCATCTTCGAGGAGCACACCGGCGGCCTGACGGAAGCCGAGTTTCTCGTGCAGGGCACGCTGTATCCCGACCTCATCGAATCGGGGGGCAGCGACGGCACGGCCGCGGTGATCAAGAGCCATCACAATGTCGGCGGACTTCCCGAGGACATGCGCCTCGAGCTCGTCGAGCCGTTGCGCGACCTGTTCAAGGACGAGGTCCGCCGTCTGGGAATCGAGCTCGGCCTGCCGGAGTCGATGGTCTGGCGGCAGCCGTTCCCCGGACCCGGCCTGGCCGTGCGGATCCTCGGTGAGGTGACCCCGGAGCGCGTGGCGGTGCTACAACGAGCCGACGCCATCGTCCGCGAGGAGATCGCCGCGGCAGGCCTGGAGCGGGACATCTGGCAGGGATTCGCCGTGCTCGCCGCAGACATCCGCTCGGTCGGCGTGATGGGCGACGAGCGCACCTACGGCCATCCGATCATCATCCGTGCCGTGACGAGTGACGATGCGATGACGGCCGACTGGGCCCGCCTGCCGGCTGACCTCCTGGAACGCATGTCCAACCGCATCGTCAACGAGGTCGACGGCATCAACCGGGTGGCGTACGACATCACGAGCAAGCCCCCCGGCACCATCGAGTGGGAATAGACGCTCAGCCCGTTCCCCGGCCACGCAGGCCGCTGGTGGCCGCTCCTCGGCTGGCGCCTCGTCGCTCGCAGTCGAGCTGTCGATAGTCGACTGTCATCGTTCCGCGTTTCTCGCGACATGATTGCAATCGGTTCGTAATGTTTGGTTAGGATGCGGGACGTCATGCGATCGCCCCGCCACGGTCTCGCCGGCCTGATCCCTGCCGGAGTAACGGTTCTCATCGCTTCCCTCGCCGGCGCCGGCGTGGCGTCTGCCGACCCGATCGACGATCAGCGCAGCAAGGTCAGCCAGTACGCCGACATGATCGAGGCGCTCGAGGAGGAGACCGCCAAGCTCGCCGAGGAGTACGACATCGCCCTCGACGAGCTCGGCCAGCTCGAAGAGGACGTCGCCGCCGCCGAGGAAGCGGTCGCCGCCAAGGAGGTCGAAGTCGCCGACCTGCAGGCCGAGCTCGGCGATGTCGCCGTGCAGGCGTATCTCGACTCGGGTGGGTCAGGGATGGGGATCTTCAGCAAACCCGCGCAGTTCAGCGAGGAGCTGCAGCGCGACGAGCTGACCCGTGTCGCGCTGAACAACGGCACCGCCGACTCCGACGATCTGGAACAAGCCGTCAGCGAGCTGAGCGAGGAGCAAGCGACGCTCGAGGATCAGCAGGAAGCGGCGTCCGCCAAGGCCGAAGAGGTCGCCGAGGCAAAAGAGGCAGCCGAGGACCAGACCGACGAGCTGCACGAAGCCCAGGCCGAGGCAGAGGCTGAGCTCGGCAATCTGATCCGCGAGGAGCAGGAACGCCGGGCACGCGAGTCGTGGGAGCGCATCCAGGCCGAAGCAGCGGCAGCCCAGGCACGTGCCGACGCCCAAGCGGCGGCCGCCACGCAGGCCCAGCAGCAGGCGTCCGATGCCAACCCCACGAACAGCGGTGGCGGCGGCAACACGTCGTCGGGTGGCGGTGGTGGCAACACGTCCTCCGGTGGTGGTGGCGGCGGCAACACGACTTCCGGTGGCGGTGGCGGGAGTTCGCCCGCCCCGGCCAAGCCGGCCGGCGCCGATCCCCCAAGCGTCCTCACGGGCCGGCACGGCGGTCAACGCCGCGGCCACCCAGGTCGGCGTCGCCTACCGGTATGCCGCGGCGAGCCCTGGCGTGGCCTTCGACTGCTCCGGGCTCACGTCGTGGGCATGGGGCACGGCCGGCGTGAGCCTGCCGCACCAGTCGGCGCAGCAGTACGCCAGCGTCCCGCACGTGCCGTCCTCGGCCGCTCAACCGGGCGACCTGATCTTCTTCTACTCGCCGATCAGCCACGTCGGCATCTACATCGGCGGCGGGATGATGATCGACGCCGCCAGCCCGAAGTCGGGCGTCCGACGGGCCGCCATCAACTGGGGCAACGTCACCGGGGTCGGCCGCCCGAGCTGAGCGCTCCGGCGACTCTGGTGCGGACCGGTCGCGACGTCTCATCGACACGCTCGAACTGGGCGGCCTTCGGTCCAAATCGGTAGCTGGGCGGCCAAACCCCGAGAATCCGGACCGTACGCCGCCCAGATCGTCGATCGGCCAGATCGGTAGCGGAGCTCACAGCGGTACGGTTCCCGCCGTGGTGGAGGGCATCGACGTCGAAGCGGTCAGCCGCTGGTTGGTCGGCCATCTAGCCGGGACCCAGGCGCCATTCACCTTCGAGCGCATCGGCACCGGGCGATCGAACCTCACGTTCGCCGTCGCCGACCGTTCCGGGCAACGCTTCGTGCTGCGCCGCCCGCCGCTGCACCACGTGCTGGCCACCGCCCACGACATGACCCGTGAGTTCCGGGCGATCTCGGCGATCGGGCCGACGGCGGTGCCCGTGCCAGACGCCCTCGGACTCTGCACGGACGAAACCGTCAACGGCGCGCCGTTCTACGCGATGACCCTCGTCGACGGTGCGATCGTCGACTCGATCGACGCCGCGCGGTCGATCGAAACCGGCGCTCGGGCCACGATGGCCGCCCAGCTCGCCGACGTACTCGCCGAGCTCCACGGCCTCGACGTCGATGCCATCGGCCTCGGCGACTTCGCCCGGCGCGACGGCTACATCGACCGGCAGATCGCCCGGTGGTCCAAGCAGTGGGAGCTGTCCAAGACCCGCGACCTGCCGGCGGTCGACGACGTCGCCAAACAACTCGCCGACCGCGTGCCCGCCCAACAAGGTGTCGCTGTGGTGCACGGCGACTACCGCTTCGGCAACTGCGTCGTCGACCCCTCGTCGGGGAGGATCGCAGCTGTTCTCGACTGGGAGCTGTGCACGCTCGGCGACCCCCTCGCCGACGTCGGCTACGTCGGTGCCCACTGGGCGCCACGAGACGGTGTCGCCGGGCGGCACAACGACCCGACGGGGGCGGGTGGTTTCGGCACGTTCGACGACTTCCGCGGCCGCTACGCCGAGCGCAGCCCCCGGGATCTCTCGCAGATCGACTTCTACGTGGCGTTCCAGAGGTGGCGTACGGCGATCATCCTCGAAGGGGTCTACGCCCGATACGTCGGCGGAGCCTATGGCGGCCAGCAACTCGGCGCCGAGCTCGACGTCCTGCGTGACTCGCCGGTCGAGCTCGTCGACCAGGCCCGGGCTGCGCTGGCCCGCCTGCCGTGAGCTTGCCCGAGTACGACGCTGTCGTCATCGGATCGGGCCCCAACGGTCTCGTCGCCGCGATCACGATCGCTGCGCACGGGTCGCCGGGTGCTCGTCGTCGAGGGCCAGACCAGCCCTGGGGGAGGCACGCGCAGCGCCGAGCTCACCGAGCCCGGGTTCGTGCACGACGTGTGCTCGGCGATCCATCCGCTTGGCATCGCCTCACCCGCGTTGCGCACGATGCCGCTCGAACGTCACGGCCTGCGCTGGATCCATCCGCCCGCCCCGTTCGCCCACCCCCTCGACGACCACACGGTCGTGTTGGAGCGATCCGTCGAGGCGACGGCCGCCAACCTCGGCGTCGACGGGAAGGCCTGGGACCGCCTGTTCGCCGCTGCTGTCGATAGCGGCCTCGGCCTCGTCGACGACGTGCTCTCACCGCTGTCACTCCCCGATCACCCCATAGCCCTGGCCCGCTTCGGCCTCGACGGCATCCGCTCGGCGGCGGCATTGCGTCGCTCGCGCTTCGAGGGAGACGACGCCGCGGCGCTGTTCGCCGGTGTCGCCGCCCACTCGTTCCTGGCGCTCGACCGTCCGGTGACCGCCGGCTTCGGCCTGTTCCTGGCGCTCCTCGGGCACGTCGCCGGATGGCCGCTGGCCGCCGGGGGATCGCAGGCTATCGCCGACGCCCTCGTCGCCGAGCTACGAGCCCACGGTGGCGAGGTGGAGTGCGCCAGGCCGGTCCGCCATCTCGACGAGTTGCCCAGCTCACGAGTCGTCCTTGCCGACGTGGCCCCACGCAACCTCGTGGCCATCGCCGGTGATCACCTGCCGGCCCGCACCCGCGACCAGTACCTCCGCTTCCGCCACGGACCGGCCGCGTTCAAGCTCGACTACGCCCTCTCGGAGCCCGTGCCGTGGCGCGACCCGGCAACCGCGAAGGCGGCGACCGTGCACGTCGGTGGGACGTTCGACGAGATCGCCGCGGCCGAGCTCATCGTCAACCGGGGCAACCACCCGGAGCACCCGTACGTGCTCGTCGCCCAGCCGAGCCTGTTCGACGACCGCAGGGCGCCGGCCGGCCGTCACACGCTGTGGGCGTACTGCCACGTGCCCAACGGATCGACCGTCGACATGACGGCGGCCGTCGAGCGCCAGATCGAGCGCTTCGCTCCCGGGTTCGGCGAGACGGTCATCGCTCGTCATCGCACGATGCCGGCGGACATCGAGGCGGGCAACGCCAACTGTGTCGGTGGCGACATCGCCGGCGGGATCGCCGACCTTCGCCAGCTGTTCACCCGTCCCCGGGTGTCCTTGCGACCGTGGGCCACCGGAGCGCCCGGGCTCTACCTGTGCTCGGCGTCGACGCCACCGGGCGCCGGGGTCCACGGGATGTGCGGCCTCCACGCGGCCCGCCTTGCCCTGCAACGCGAGCTGCGCTGACCGGCGCTCGAGAACCGATGGGTGTTTAGGGGACCGAACCGTCCCCAGAACACCCATCGGTCGGCTGAACGCTGGCTGTCGGGGCTTCGCGTCAGCGCACGAGCGAGTGCTCCTGGCGACGCAGCATGCGGCGGATGTTGCCGGCATGGCGTACGACCAACAGTGCGCACAACCCGACCGTGGCGGCGAACTCCCAGGCCGGCGCACCGGTCAGGGCGAGGCCGATCGGGGTGACGACGACGGCGGCGATCGATGCGACGGCGGCCTTGCCGGTCAGGCGGGAGAGCACCAACCACAGGCCGGCGACGACGGCGGCGACGATCGGGTGGAGGACGCCGAGCACGCCTGCCCCGGTGGCCACGCCCTTGCCACCACGGAACTGGCGGGTGACCGGGAAGATGTGCCCGACGATCGCCGCCGCGCCGAGCACGTAGCCGCCGGCGCGGCCGCCGAGCCACAAACCGACGAGCGTGGCGACGGCGCCCTTCAGGGCATCGAGGACGAACACCACCATCCCCTTGCGCCAGCCGAGGGCGCGCGTCACGTTCGAGGCGCCCGGGTTGCCGGACCCCGTCGTCGTGATGTCGACGCCCGCCGCCGAGGCGACGATCGAGGCGCTCGGGAACGTCCCGAGTAGGTAGGCCGCCGCGACCAGGGCGACCCACACGACGCCTAGCTCCAGTCCGTCGGTGGCCTGGCGCGCAACCGCACCGGTTGCGAGTGGTCGGCCGCCGGCCGCGGCGCCGATCCGCTGGCGACGCCGGCGAGCACCGTCTCACCGTGGCCGTGGACGCACTCGGGGTCCGGCCCGTCGAGCGGCATCCCGGTGAAGAACTTCGCCGCCATGCATCCGCCCTGGCAGGCGTCGTAGCTCCCGCAACTGGCGCACGCCCCGGCCGATGCCGGATGGCGCAGCGACTGAAACAGCTCGCTCTGACGCCACACCGCGCTGAACCCGCCAGGACCCCGGACGGAGCCGGCGCGGAACTGCTCGTGGATCATGAACGGGCAGGCGTACACGTCGCCGAGCGGGTCGATCAGGCACACGACGCGCCCGGCTCCGCACAGGTTGAGCCCGGGTAGCGGGGGACCGAGGGCGTTGAGATGGAAGAAGCTGTCGCCGGTGAGCACCTCGTCGCCGTGGGCGAGCAGCCACTCGTGGATCGTGCGCTGCTGACCCTGGGTCGGGTGCAGGTCGTGCCAGGAGTCGGCCCCGCGGCCCGATGGCCGGAGGCGGGTGACCCGCAGCTGCGCGCCGTAGGAGTCGGCCAGTGTCTTGAGCGAGTCGAGCTGGCTCACGTTGTCCCGTGTGACCACCACGGAGATCTTGAACGGCCCGAAGCCGGCGGCGGCGAGGTGATCCATCGCCGACCGTGCCCGGGCATACGACCCGTCACCGCGGATGGCATCGTTGGTCCCTGCGTCGACGCCGTCGAGGCTGACTTGCACGTCGAGGTACGACATCGCCGCCAGACGTGCCGCCGCCCGTCGGTCGAGGAACGTCCCGTTGGTCGAGAACTTGACACCGATGCCGTTGCTGGTGGCGTGTTCGACGAGCTCGAAGAAGTCGGCGCGGATCATCGGCTCGCCACCGCCGATGTTGATGTAGAAGACCTGCAGGTCGCGTAGCTCG
This sequence comes from Ilumatobacteraceae bacterium, assembly GCA_963772825.1. Classification (GTDB taxonomy): domain Bacteria; phylum Actinomycetota; class Acidimicrobiia; order Acidimicrobiales; family Ilumatobacteraceae; genus Desertimonas. Next base: position 257,721 of record CAVYYX010000022.1, read on the forward strand.
TCGAGAACCGTCATCGCCTGGGCGGTCGTCAACTCATTGGGGTCGCGACGCCCGGACGACGACAGGCAGTGGACGCACGCCAGGTTGCAGGCGTAGGTCAGCTCCCAGGTCAGGCAGATGGGGGCGTCGAGGCCGCGTTTGAGCTGCTCGGCGAGGGGAATCGTGGCCTCGTGCTTGTGTCGCTCGAACGTCAGTCGGCGGGTTCCGTACTCGTAGGCCAGGGCGCCGAAGCGCTCCCGTCGCCGGCTGACGGGGTCGTCGCCCAAGTCAGTAGACCCCGCACATCCCGTCGATCGAGATCTCCTCGATGATCAGCTCGTCCTCGATCAGCTCGTCGTCTGCGTCGGCGGAGTCGTCGGACTCTGTGTCTTCGGTCGTCATCGTTCGGACGCTACTCCGCTCGGTAGCATCGATGACCCCCTATGTACCCCGAGCTGGACGCCGAACGGGCGCGCCTCGCATTCGCCCGGCGCAGCCGTGACCGGATGGTCGAGCGCCTGCAACACGTCGACCCCCAGAGCGCGGCCGACGAGATCACCAGCGAGTACATCGAGATGACTGTCGCCGAGGCGCTCGACGACCTGTGCAGCCCCGGCGCCGGAGACTTCTTCGGCCGCATCGATGTCGACAGCGAACGGTGGTATCTCGGGCGTCGGCACATCGAGGACGATGAGCACGACCCGGTGGTGGTCGATTGGCGAGCGCCGATCGCCGCACCGTTCTACCGGGCAACCGGTGCCGACCCGTTGGGGGTCGGCCTGCGCCGGCGGTTCACCCTCGACGAGGGCGAGATCGCGTCGTACTTCGACGAGCACCTTGACGATCCGGATGCCGCCGACGTCGCCAGTGGCATCCCCGACCCGGTGCTCGCCGAGATCGGTGCAGAACGCACCGGGGCGATGCGCGAGATCGTGGCGACGATCCAGGCGGAGCAGGACCTCGTCATCCGAGCGCCGATCGATCAGGTGCTCGTCGTCCAGGGTGGCCCCGGCACCGGCAAGACGGCCGTCGCCCTGCACCGCGCCGCCTATCTGATGTTCGAGCATCGCCGGCGTTTGGCGCGCGACGGCGTCCTCGTCATCGGGCCGAACCGGGCGTTCCTCGACTACATCGCCAACGTCTTGCCCTCGCTCGGCGAACGCAGCGTGCGCCAATGCACCGTCGTCGACCTCTGCGTTCCCAAGGTCGAGATCGGTGGCGTCGACGACACTCCCACGGCGGTCCGCAAGGGATCGGCAACGATTCTCGACGAGCTTGCGGCCGCCGCACTCGATGCGGTGACCCCGCCGCCCGACGACGTCGTCGTTCCGCTCGGGGCCCGCCGTGTCGTGTTCAGCGCGGCCGAGATCGCCGAGTGGTTGAGCCGGGCGGCCGTTGCGGTGATCCCGATCAACCAGCGCCGGCAGCGCCTGCGGGCGATCGCCGGTCAGGAGCTGCTCCGGCGCACCGGCCGCGATGACGCGTGGCCAGATGCCGGGCCGCTGAGGCGGGCGCTCGACAAGGCGTGGCCGTCGCAGCAACCGGTGCGCCTCGTCGACCGCTTCCTCGCCGAGCGGTTCGAGGGCCACCGAGGCCGTCGCCGGGCGTGGAGCGTCGCCGATCAGCTGCTCGTCGACGAGGCCAACTCGCTGCTCAACGGTCCACCGCAGGCGTACGGCCACGTCGTCGTCGACGAGGCCCAGGACCACTCCGCCGCCGCCCTGCGCGTGATCGGGCGGCGCAGCCCGGCCACCTCGATGACACTCGTGGGTGATGTCGCCCAGTCGACTGCGCCTGGTGGACAAGAGCGCTGGGACGCAGTTTTCGACGCCCTGGCGACCGGCGTCCGGCCGGCCCTGCGCACGATTGCCGCCCTGAGCATCGGCTATCGCGTCCCCGAGCCGGTGCTCGTCGAGGCCAACCGCCTGTTGCCGTTCACCGGAGTCGACACCACCGCCAGTCGCAGCGTGCGCACGGGCGGCCCACCACCGCGCTGGTCGACCACGAGTCCGACATCGCTGGCAGCCGACGTCGCCAACGTCGTCGGCGAGCTGAAGCACCGCCACCGCCTCACGGGGGTCGTCGCCGCTCCGCGCCGCCACGAGGCGCTGGCCGCGGCGCTGGCCGCCGCAGGGTTCGTCACGGTCGATCACGTCCACCAACTCGGCCACGACGACGTCCCGCTGTTCGGACCGGAGCAGGTCAAGGGCCTCGAGTTCGACGGCGTCGTCGTCGTCGAACCCGACGAGATCTTCGATGGCACCGCGCGTGGTGCCCGGCTGCTGTACGTGGCGATGACTCGGGCGGTGCAAGAGCTCGCCGTGGTGGGCACCGGGAGTGCTGACATGATGGAGCTGTGTTCGTCGTCATCGGGGTGATCGGTGTCGTCCTGCTCCTGCTCACGATCGTCTTCGACGACTTCCTCGACGCCGTCATCCCCGACAGCTGCTGGTTCAGCGGCCCGGTGCTCGGCGCCTTCTTGGCGGCCTTCGGCCTGTTCGGCTGGGGGATCGAGACCAGCGCCGACGTCGCGTCGTGGGTGACGGTCCTCGGCGGCATCGGCGGTGGAGTACTGCTCGGGTACTTCACGTACGGTCTCGGCAACGCGTTGTGGGCTCCGGCGGAGGCCGACGCCTCGAACTAGCCCGCCGACAGGAGCAACATGACAATCACCGGCCTCGACGTGCGCGACGTGCGCTTTCCGACATCGTCGGAACTCGACGGTTCGGACGCGATGAATCCCGACCCTGACTACTCGGCGGCCTACCTGACGTTGCACACCGACCGGACGCCCAGCGGATTCGGTTTCGTGTTCACGATCGGGCGCGGCAACGACGTGCAGTGCGCGGCGATCGCCGCCCTCGCTCCGCTCGTCGTCGGTCGCCGGATCGATGGCCCCGGCGACGTCGCCGAGTTGTCCTTCGCCCTGCTTCACGACTCCCAGCTGCGCTGGCTGGGCCCGGAGAAGGGGGTCATGCACATGGCCATCGGCGCCGTGGTCAATGCCGCATGGGACCTCCTCGCCCGTGAACTCGGTGAACCGCTGTGGGCGCTGCTCTCGTCGTTGACGGTCGACGACCTCCTCGCCCAAGTCGACTTCCGCTATCTCACCGATGCGCTGTCGCCGAGCGAGGCGCGGGACATCCTCGAGGCGGCGGTCCCAGGCAGGGCAGAACGAAAGGCGCGGCTGCGGAGCGACGGCTTCCCCGCCTACACGACGTCGCCTGGCTGGCTCGGCTACAGCGACGACAAGATGGTGCGCCTGGCGGGCGAAGCGGTCGCCGCGGGGTTCGCGGCGATCAAATTGAAGGTGGGCGGCAGTCGCGAGGACGATCGGCGCCGGCTCGCGCTTGCCCGCCGAGCGGTCGGCGCCGACTTCCCGATCGCCATCGACGCCAACCAGCGCTGGGACGTCGCCGAGGCGATCGACTGGCTCGGCGAACTGGCGCTCGACGAATCCGTGGTGGATCGAGGAGCCGACGAGCCCCGACGACGTGCTCGGACATGCCGCGATCCGCCGTGGCGTCGCCCCGATGCGTGTGGCGACGGGTGAGCACGTCGCCAATCGGGTGGTCTTCAAGCAGTTGCTCCAGGCCGAGGCGATCGACGTCGTGCAGATCGATGCGGCGCGTGTCGGTGGAGTGAACGAAGTTCTGGCGATCCTCCTGCTGGCCGCCAAGTTCGGCCGCCCGGTGTGCCCGCACGCAGGCGGCGTGGGTCTGTGCGAACTGGTCCAGCACCTGGCGATGTTCGACTACGTCGCCGTGAGCGGGTCGATGGACGGCCGGGTCATCGAGTACGTCGACCATCTCCACGAGCACTTCGTTGCCCCGGTGATCATCCGCGACGGCCGCTACCTGGCCCCGGAACAGCCGGGCTTCTCGGCGGAGTTGTCGGCGACAGCGCTCGCCGAGTACGAGTTCCCGAACGGTGTCAATTGGCGTCAGAAGGATCCAGCATGACGGCGTCGGGGGAGTTCAGCGGGCTGCGGGCAGTCGTCACGGGTGGTGCGTCGGGCATCGGTCTGGCGACCGCGGTGATGCTCGCCGACCGCGGCGGCACGAGTCGCCAGCCTCGACATCGAGGCCGACGTCCCAGCGCCGATCGTCGGCCTGCACTGCGACGTCACCGACGACGACTCGGTGCGCAACGCGGCCGGCGAGGCGATCGAACGCTTCGGCGGGCTCGACATCGTCGTCAACAACGCCGGGATCGGGGCCCAAGGAACGGTCGCCGACAACGCCGACGCGGAATGGCTGCGTTGCTACGACGTCAACGTCCTGGGCATCGTGCGGACCACGCGTGCATCGCTGGATGCGTTGCGGCGGTCGCCATCCGCAGCGATCGTCAACACCTGCTCGATCGCGGCGACGGCAGGACTGCCCGAGCGGGCCTGCTACTCGGCGACCAAGGGTGCCGTCATGGCGTTGACCATGGCGATGGCCGCTGACCACGTCGCCGACGGCATCCGCGTCAACTGTGTCAACCCCGGCACCGTCGACACTCCGTGGGTGCGGCGCTTGCTCGACGGCGCCGCAGACCCGGCGAGCGAGCTGGCCGCGCTCAACGCCCGCCAGCCGATCGGTCGACTCGTCAGCGCCGACGAGGTGGCGGCGGCGATCTGCTACCTGGCGAGCCCGCTCGCCGCCAGCACCACCGGCACGGCCCTCGCTGTCGACGGTGGGATGCAGAACCTGCGCATCCGGCCGTCACCACCGATGGGTGTTCAGGAGACCGAATCGTCCCCTAGACACCGATCGGCCGTTCCCGACGACGGGGCGGAGGCCGCCGACTAACCTGCGCTCTGGATGACACCCCGGGGCCGGTCGACGACCAACGGGGCGCCGTGCTGATCGCCCTGCTCCTTCTGTACGCCGTCCTCGGCATCGCCTTGGCCGTCGCCGGAGGGCCGCTCGGGCGACGGGCGTTCATCTTGGCCGCGCTCGCTCCGCTGGCGACACTGCTGTGGCTCGCCGCGCACCTCGACGGCCTGCTCGACAGCGAGACGATCACCAACACCGTTCCGTGGGTGCCCGAGCTGGGGATCGAGGTGGCCCTGCGACTCGACGCCTTCGGCGCCGTGATGATGCTGATCGTCGCGGGGATCGGCCTCGCGGTCGTCGCCTACTCGTGGTACTACTTCGCCCCGGCCCACGACGTACCGCCAGCGGAGGGTGCGGCCGGCGGTGACGGCATCGATCGCCTCGCCGGTCTGCTCACGCTGTTCGCCGGGGCGATGCTCGGCATCGTCGTCGCCGACGACCTGATCACGATGTTCACCGCGTGGGAGCTGACGTCGATCACCTCCTACCTGCTGATCGGCGTCCAGCACCACCGCCGCGCCGCCAGAGCCGCGGCGCTCCAGGCGTTGTTGATCACCTCGGCCGGCGGGCTCGCCCTGCTCGCCGGCCTCGTGCTGATCGGCGATGCCGCCGGCACGTTCCTGATGTCGGAGATCCTCGCCGATCCACCCACCGGACATGCCGTCACGGTGGGTCTCGTGTGTGTGGCGATCGGGGCCTTCACCAAGTCGGCGCAGTATCCGTTCCACTCGTGGCTCCCGGGGGCGATGGCCGCGCCGACGCCGGTGAGCGCCTACCTGCACTCGGCGACGATGGTCAAGGCTGGCGTCTACCTCCTGGGACGCTTCGCACCGGTGTTCTTCGTGGTCTCGCCGTGGCGCCCGCTCGTACTCACCGTCGGTCTCGTCACGATGATCGCCGGCGGGTTGCGCGCCCTGCGCCAATACGACCTCAAGCTGCTCCTCGCCTTTGGCACGATCAGCCAACTCGGCTTCCTCGTCGTCCTGTTCGGCGCCGGGACCACCGCAGCGACCCAGGCCGGGATCGTCCTGTTGATCGCCCATGCCCTGTTCAAGGCGATGGCGTTCATGGTCGTGGGCATCGTCGACCACCAAGCCGGCACCCGCGACATCCGCCTGCTCGCACCGCTGCCCGCCGGCTGGGTGCCGACGAAGGTGGTCGCCACGATCAGCGCGGCGTCGATGGCCGGAGTGCCCTTGCTGCTCGGCTTCATCGCCAAGGAGGCGGCCTACTCGGCGTTCACCGACGGGCCGTTCTCGGCGAGCGCCTTCGTGCTCGCCGGGATCGTTGCCGGATCGATCCTCACGGTCGCCTACAGCGCCCGCTTCCTGTGGGGGCTGACGGTACTGCCCGGCCGGCTGCGCGCCGGGACCGAGGCGGTGCGGACGCCCCACCCCGACCGGCCGCGCCCCGAACGTCTCGACACGAAGGCCCCACCATCGCCCGCTGTGTGGTTTGTCGCTCCCGGCGCCGTGCTCGGCGTGCTCTCGGTGCTCACCGGTGTGTTTCCCGCGCTGCTCGACCGGCTCGTCACGGCGGCGACGGTCGCCCTCGATCCCGGCGGCGAACCGGACCACCTCGCGCTGTGGCACGGCTTCAACGAGGCGCTCGCCCTGACCGTCGCGACGTTCGCCGCCGGCGGCGTGATCTTCGCTGCCCGTCGGCCGATCGCCCGCCTCCTCGCCCTCGGCTCGGTGATCCCGAACGGGGCCGAGGTCTACCTGTGGCTGCTCCACGGCCTCAACCGGGTGGCCAACCGGGTGACCGCTGTCGTGCAGAACGGCACGCTGGCGATCTACGCCGCCGTCGTCTTGACGACCGCAGCGCTGTTGCCGGGAATCGCTTTGGTGACGGGAGTCGAATGGCCTGGTTGGCCTGACATCGTCGGGCGGCCGGCCCAGATCCCGATCACCGTCGTGCTCATCGGTGGCGCGTTGCTCGCCGCGATCTCGCGACGCCGATTCACCGCCGTGCTGTTCCTGTCGACCGTCGGCTACGGAATGGCCGCCCTGTTCGTCCTCGAGGGCGCTCCCGACCTCGCCCTCACCCAGGCCGCCATCGAAACGTTGTCGACGGTGCTGTTCGTGCTCGTTCTCCGCAAGCTGCCCGATCGCTTCGAGCGGCGCTCCACCGTGATGACGAGGAGCCTGCGCATCGCCATCGCGGTCTCGGTGGCGACGATGGTGTTCGCCTTCGACATCATCGCTCGCCAAGCCCGTCGGGCGCCGCCGGTCTCCACGGACATGCTCGAGCGGTCGTTGCCGGAGGCCGAAGGCCGCAACGTCGTCAACGTCATCCTCGTCGACTTCCGCGGCTTCGACACGCTCGGGGAGATCACCGTATTGACGGCCGCGGCGATCGGCGCCGTGGCACTTGCCCGGGCCGGTCGCCGACCGCGCCGTGGGCGGGACGTCACCGAGGCGACCGTGGACGGTGCTCGATGAAGCGTCCCAAGCGACCTCCTGCGGCAGCGACGATCGACCTCATCGGCCCGTCGATGCCGGTCATCTACTTCGCCGTGCTGCTCGCTTCGGTGTACCTCCTCGTCGCCGGGCACAACCATCCGGGTGGCGGGTTCGTCGGCGGTCTGGTGGCGGGGGCCGGCGTCGCCGTGCGCTACATCACCAGCGGCATCGACGGGGTGCGCTCGCTCGCCCGGGTACGCCCGTGGACGATCCTCGGCACCGGTTTGCTGGTCGCCTCGTTGACGGCAACGGTGCCGCTGTTGTTCGGCGACGCGCCGTTGGAGGCGGGCACCTGGGAGTTCGAGGTGGCGGTGTTCGGACACGTCAAGTTGTCGTCGGTGCTGGCGTTCGACATCGGCGTCTACCTCGTGGTCGTCGGCCTCGTGCTGATGGTCTTCGAAGCGTTCGGCGACGAGTACGGGGCACCGGCGTGACCGTCACGCTGGCGTTCGCCGCGGCGACGTTGTTCGGCGTCGGCACGTACCTCGTGCTCCAACGCAAGCTGAGCCGGATCATCATCGGCCTCGGACTGCTCACCCACGGCGCCAACGTCTTGCTGATGACGTCGGGGCGGGCCGGCGACGAGCCGTTGATCGGGGTCGGCGACGTCGACGACTTCGCCGATCCGCTCCCACACGCCATGGCGCTGACGGCGATCGTGATCACGTTCGGCGTGTCGGCGTTGCTCCTGGCGATCGCCTTCCGCAGCTGGATCCTGCGTGGCGACGACGAGGTCGAGAACGACGTCGCCGACACCCTCATCGCCCGCGGTGGTGTCGAGCCGCGGGACGTCAGCGACGAGGCGCGGGCAGAACGGGAGGCCGAGCAGGCGGAGGCAGAGTTAGCTGGAGAGCTGGGCCGTGAGTGAGCTCGTCGCCCTCCCGGTGCTGATCCCGCTGATCGGCGCCGCCCTGTCGATCCTCGTCGGCAGATCCCGAGTTGCCCAGCGAGCGATCTCGCTGGTGGCGTTGACGGCAACGACCGTGTTGTCGGTCGTCCTCCTCGTCGGCGCCGACCGCGACGGGCCGCTGGTGATGCAGAGCGGGGGATGGCCGGCGCCGATCGGGATCACCCTCGTCGTCGACCGCCTGTCCGGGATCATGCTGACGATCGGCTCGCTGATGTTGCTCGCCGTGCTCGTGTTCGCCATCGGTCAGCCCGGTGCCGAGCGCAATCACGTCGGTTTCCAGTCGACGTACCTGATCCTGGCGGCCGGGGTGGCCGGATCGTTCATCGTCGGCGACCTGTTCACGCTGTTCGTCTCGTTCGAGATGATGCTCACCGCCAGCTACGTGTTGTTGACCCTCGGTGGCGGGCGCGAGCAGGTGCGCGCCGGAATGACCTATGTGGTCATCAGCCTGCTGGCGTCCACCCTCTTCGTCACGTCCCTCGCCTTGCTCTACGCCGCCACGGGGACGGTCAACATGGCCGACCTTGCCGTGAAGCTCGGGGAGTTGCCCGACGGCGTCAGCGCCGCCTTCGCCGTGCTGCTGGTCGTCGTGTTCGGCATCAAGGCTGGCTTGTTCCCGCTGTTCTCGTGGCTCCCCGACAGCTATCCGGTCGCCCCCTCGGCGGTCACCGCGGTGTTCGCCGGGCTGCTCACGAAGGTCGGTGTCTATGCCCTGATCCGCTCCCAGACGCTGCTGTTCGACGCAGCTGACCGGCCGGCGACGTTGCTCCTCGTGCTCGCCGGGCTGACGATGGTGATCGGCATTCTCGGGGCGATCGCTCAGGACGACGTCAAGCGCATCCTGTCGTTCAACATCGTCAGCCACATCGGCTACATGGTCATGGGGCTGGCACTGTTCTCCGTCGCCGGGCTCGCCGCCGCGGTGTTCTACACCGTGCACCACATCGTGGCGATGACGACGTTGTTCCTCACCGGAGGTCTGATCGAGCACGTCGGAGGCTCGTCGCAGCTCAGCCGCCTCGGCAACCTGACCCGCACGGCACCCGTGATCGCTGTGTTGTTCCTCGTCCCGGCGCTGGCGCTCGGCGGATTTCCGCCACTCTCCGGATTCGTGCCCAAGCTCGGGCTGATCGAGGCCGGCTTCGACCAGGGCGAGAATGTCATCGTCGTCGTCAGCCTCGTCGTCAGCCTGCTCACGGTGCTGTCGATGATGAAGATCTGGCTCAGCGCGTTCTGGGGCGATGCCACCGAGCAGCCCCAAGGCGTCGTGCACCGCGTCGGAACACTTGGCGGGCCGGCGCTGATGGTCATCCCGACGGCGACGCTCGCTGCGGTGTCGCTCGCCATCGCGGTCGCTGCCGGACCGCTCTATCGCCTCTGCGAGCGCGCCGCCGTCGAGTTGCTCGACCGCACCGGCTACGTGGAGGCGGTGCTCGGATGAGTCGCTATGTGCCCTACACCGTCGGGTTGGCCGCCGCCTGGGTGATGTTGTGGGATCGCGTCACCCTCGCCAACTTCGTGGGCGGACTAGTGGTCGCCGCCCTGCTGCTCATCGTGTTCCCGTTGCCACCTGTCGATCCACAGCGTCACCTGATCGTGCGCCCATGGGCGCTCGTTCGCCTCGGCGTTGCCGTCGTCGGAGAGCTGTTGGTGTCCAACGTGTACATGACCCACGAGGTCGTCACCCCTGAGCGGCGACTCGCATCCGGTGTCATCAGGTGCCCGTTGCGCACGGACTCTCCGAAGGTCGTCAGCACGGTCGCCAACATCCTCGCCCTGGCGCCGGGGACGATGGCGGTCGATGCGATCGGCGGCCCGCCGGCGCTGTTCGTCCACGTGCTCGGCAGCGACGATGCCGACGATCTGCGTCGCAAGGTCGCCCGGCTCGAGCAGCTCGTCGTCGAGGCGATCGGCTCGGCCAGCGATCGCCGGGCGGTTGCCATGGGGGAGGGCGGATGATCGTCGCCGTGCTCGTCGTTCTCGGCATCGCTGCCGTCCTGTTCGCCATCCGTCTGGTCATCGGCCCATCACTCCCTGATCGCGTTGTCGCCCTCAACGGTCTGCTCATCGTCGGCATGGTGTTGCTCGCCGAGTTGGCGGTGGAGACCGGTCGTGGCACGTACCTGCCGGTGCTCGTGCTGTTGTCGGTCGTCGGCTTCCTCGGCACGGCGATGATCGCCCGCTTCCTCGAGGGGCGCGGCCGATGAGCAGGCATTTGGTTGGCGAGATCGCGCTCCTGGCCGGCGCCTTGTTGATCCTTCTCGCGGCGATCGGAGTGCTGCGCTTTCCCGACGCCTTGACGCGGATGCACGCGTTGTCGAAGGCATCGACGCTCGGCGTGTCGATCGCCCTGCTCGGCGCGGCGGTGTCTCGCACCGACATCAACGACGTGACGTCGCTGCTCTTCGCCACCGTCCTGCAGGCGGCGACCAATCCGGTGGCCTCGACGTTGCTGATGCAGGCGACGTACTACGCCGAGGGCATCGACAATCGCGTCGACACCGTCGACGAGCTGGCCGAGGCCGTCGCCGCCGAGGCCGCGCCGTGAAGTCCCGACGTGGCGATGGTCCTGGAACGGTGAGCGGAGAGTGCCGTTTTCTGCCTCGACAGCTCACGGTTCGCCGCGGCGCCGTCGCCCGCGAGGTCGAAGGCGGCGACCGGTCCGATGACGATGACGGCCGGCGAGTCCAAGTTGGCCGCGCCGAGCTCGTCGAGCCGGCAGCGCAGCGATACCTGATCGACGGTCGTTGCGGAGCGCACGGCGGCGACCGGGGTGTCGCCGGCGAGTCCGCCGGCGATCAGCTCGTCGGCGATCTGGCCACGTTGCGTGACACCCATCAACACGACGATCGTGCCGCCGACGCGGGCGAGGGCCTGCCAGTCGACGTCCGGCTCGCCACGACGGCGGTGGCCGGTGACCACGGTGACCGCCGCCGAGATCCCGCGATGGGTCACCGGGACGCCCGCCGCGGCGGGAGCTGCGAAGGCCGACGTGACACCGGGGACGACCTCGAACGGCACGCCGGCGTCGAGAAGCGCCTGGGCTTCCTCGCCGCCGCGGCCGAACACGAACGGGTCGCCACCCTTCAGCCGCACGATCGTCCGGTCACTCTCTGCGAGCGACACGAGCAGGGTGCTGATCAGCTCCTGCGGCACGCCGCGACCGGGGCGCTTGCCGACGTCGATCAGCTCGGCGGCTGGGTTGATGATGGCGAAGACACCGTCACCGACGAGGGCGTCATGGACCACGACATCGGCGTCGGCGAGTAGGCGGGCGGCGCGGACGGTCAAGAGATCCGGGTCACCCGGTCCGGCGCCGACGAGGTGAACGGTCATGTGTCGCCGCTCTCCGCGCGCGCCACAGCGCGGCGACGGACGACCGGCGCGGGCAGCCACGTTTCGATCGTCGTCGGGCTGACCCCATCCGCCCAGTCGCCGAACGTTGCAGCGCCCGGCACCCTGGCGTACTGCTCGAAGAGTGGGGCGACCACCGCGGCGATCTGGTCGAGGGGCACGTCGGCGCGGATCAGGGTGGCCAGGCGGTCACCCGATGCCGCTCCACCGACGTAGACGTCATAGGTCTTCTTGGTCCGTCCGACGATGCCGATCTCGGCGGTGTACGGCCGGGAGCAGCCGTTCGGGCAGCCGGTCATGTTGACCCGGATCGGCGTGTCCTGGAGCCCGCCCTCGGACATCGCCTTTTCCAGCTCGTCGACCAGCGCAGGAAGCACCCGCTCGGCCTCGCCGAGGGCCTGGCCGCACGTGGGAAGCGCCGGACAAGCGATGGCCAGCCGGCGCAGGGCGGTGACATCGTCGGCGAGGGCGACGCCGTGCTCGCGCAAACGCTGCTCGACCTCGGCGATGCGGTTGGGAGCGATTCCACACAGCAGGACGTCCTGGCGCGGCGTGACGCGGATGTGCGTCACCGTGCCGTCGCCGGCCAGCTCACGAAGCACGGTGCGCAGCTGCACGCCGTCACGGTCGGCGATCTTGCCCGACGGCACCGGCAGCCCGACGACCGCGGCTCGCGTTCCGTGATGCTCATCGGCGATCCACGGCAGCAGGGGAACGAGTTCGCCGAGTTGCTCGCCGAGTCGTTGCTCGACCTCGCTGCGGAACCAGTCAGTGCCCCGCTCATCGAGGAGGTATTTGAGCCTCGCCCGCTGGCGATCCTCGCGGTTGCCGAAGTCGCGCTGCACCGTGACGATCGCCTCGGCGACGTCGACGACCCTTTCCGGCCTGATCCAGCCGAGCGGCGACGCCAAGCGGGGATAGGTGTCGTCCGGTCGAGCGTGGCTCTGGCCGAGCCCGCCGCCGACGAATACGTCGTAGCCGGTGACTTCTCCGGAGACGCCTTCGCTCAGGGTCGGCACGAGGCCGATGTCGTTGGCCAGCACGTCGACGCAGTTGTCCCCCGGCCAGGCGACGGCGATCTTGAACTTGCGGGGCAGGTAGACGCTTCCGTAGACGGGCTCATCAGCGTCTCCGCCACCGATCGCGAACGCGGGCTCGGCGGTGACGGCCTTGTCGCCGTCGACCCACAGCTCCCAGTAGGCGGCGGTGCGCGGGCGGAACCGACGCACGAGCTCGTCGACGAGCGGGCGGAGCACCGCTTGGCGCTCGTCCGGCCACGGGCACGCCATGATGTTGCGAACGACGTCGCCGCACGCCGCCAGCGTCGTCAGCGCCGCGGCGTTGATCCCGTTGACGAGCTTGCGCAGCGAGCCCTTGTGCACGAAGTGGAACTGCACACCCTGGCGGGTGGTGAGGCGCATCGTTCCGTCGGTCAGCTCGGCGAGTCGGTCGAGGGCCAGCCATTGCTGTGCCGTCAACTCGCCGCCGGGAACGGCGGCGCGGACCATGCACGAATAGGCGAGCGGGAGCTTCTTCGACGCTCGCTCGCGCCGAACATCGCGGTCGTCCTGCTGGTAGATGCCGTGGAACTTGAGCAGGACCTCGCTGCCCTCGGCGACGAACGACTCCGTGTCGGACGTCAACTCGGAAGCGAGCGCGCCGCGGAGGTGGTCACTGCCACGCTTGACCGCTTCGACGCTCATGGCGTTCCCCGGCCACGCAGGCCGCTTGTCGACGCTCCTCGGCGCTCGCCTCCGCCGACGTGCAACCCACATTCGGTCTTCGTCGTGCCGGACCACCGGCCGGATCGCGGGTCCTCGCCGGGGGCGACGGGCCGGGTGCACGGCCAGCAACCGACCGAGCCGTAGCCCCGGTCGCTGAGCGGGTGGGCGGGGATCCGCTCGACCTCTGAGTAGTCGGCGACGTCGGCATCGCTCCACGTCGCCAGCGGATTGATCTTGGTGACGCCACGGAACGGGTCGAGATGGACGATCGGGGCGTCGGTGCGTGTCGGCGAGTCGGTTCGGCGCAGACCCGTGATCCAGGCCCGCCGGCCCGCGAGCGCCCGCTCCAACGGCTCGACCTTGCGCGCCGCGCAGCACCCGTCGGGATCGTGCTGCCACTGATCCGGTTCGACGTCGCCAAGGGGATGCACGACCCGGAGGTTGATCCGCAGATCACGACGGAGCCGTTCGGCAAACCAGACCGTCTCGGCGAACAGGTAACCCGTGTCGAGGAGCACGATCTCGGCGTCGGGGATCGCCTCGTTGACGAGGTGAGCGAGAACGGCGTCCCCGAAGCTCGCCGTGACGAGCAGGTCGTCGCCAAAGGTGTCGCCGGCCCAGCGCAGGATGTCCAGCGGGTGGGCATGCTCAAACGAAGCGGACACTTGCTCGAGACCTTCGAGATCGAGGTCACTGCTCACGTGGGCCAGTCTGGCACAAAACCCGAGTAATCCGATCAAGAATGTCCAAATTTCCATCTGACCGGTACTCTCGGGCGATGGCTGCGCGGTTTGGCTACCCGGTCACCCTCGACCTCCACGGAATCCCGGTCCTCGTCGTCGGCGCCGGCCCGGTCGCCGCCCGCAAGGTCGCCGGCCTCGCCGCGGCCGGGGCGGTGGTCCGCGTCGTTGCCCCGGACGTGTCTGCGGGGATGACCGCCGAGGTCGACGAGGGTCATGTCGAAACGCTCACTCGGCGCCCGTTCCAGCCGAACGACGTCGTTGGGATGCGCTTGGTGGTCGCGGCGACCGGGTCCGACGCCGATCACGACGTCGCCGTCGCGGCCTCGGCGGCAGGGATCTGGGTCAACGCCGCCGACCGTCCCGACGACTGCTCGTACATCCTGCCCGCCGTCGCTCGTCATGGCGCGGTGAGCATCGCCGTGAGCAGCGACGGCACAAGTCCCGCCCTCGCCCAGCGGCTGCGCGACGACGCCGCCCGCCTGCTCAACGATGACGTCGCGGCGCTCGCCGACCGCCTGTCCCGCCAGCGCACCGCGATCAAGGCCGAGGGCGGATCCACAGAGCTCCACGACTGGAGCGGCGACATCGAGGCCATCCTCGGCCCCCCGCCGTCGCCGTCCCCCAGCTAGGGTCGCGGCCAAGTCACCGTCGCGAACGGCCTGCGTGGCCGGGAAACGCAACGAAGGGGGTTGTGATGAAGACACAGGCCGCGATCCTTTGGGAGCTCGGGGCACCGTGGAGCGTCGAGGAGATCGAGCTCGATCCGCCCGGGCCAGGCGAGGTCCTCGTCAAGTTGGCCGCCTCGGGGATGTGCCACTCCGACGAGCACCTCGTGACCGGGGACCTGCCCTTCGCCCTGCCGATCATCGGCGGTCACGAAGGAGGCGGCGTCGTCGAGGAGGTTGGCGAGGGCGTCAGCTGGCTGACACCGGGCGACCACGTCGTGTTCGGTTTCATCCCCTCGTGTGGCCGCTGCCCGAGCTGCTCGACGGGCCACCAGAACCTGTGTGACCTCGGCGCCCTGATCGGACTCGGCATGCAGGTCGACGGCACGGCTCGGCACCACGGCCAGGGCAAGGACCTCGGCATCATGTGCATGCTCGGCACGTTCGCCCACCACACCGTCGTCAACGAGGCGAGCTGCATCAAGGTCGACCAGGACGTGCCGCTCGACCGGGCGTGCCTGCTCGGCTGTGGTGTGGTCACCGGGTGGGGTTCCAGTGTCTACGCCGCGGAGGTCGGACCCGGTGACGTTGTGGCCGTCGTGGGAATCGGGGGAATCGGCATCAACGCAGTGCAGGGCGCTCGGCTCGCCGGGGCCAAGCAGATCTGGGCGATCGACCCCGTCGAGTTCAAGCGGTCCAAGGCCCTCGAGTTCGGGGCGACGCACACCGCCGCATCACTCGAAGATGCGCTGCCGGCGATCGGCGAGGCGTCGTGGGGACGGATGGCCGACAAGGTCATCCTGTCGATGGGCGTCGGCAGTGGCGAGCTGCTCGCCGCCGCCCTGGCGATCACCGCCAAGCGCGGGCGAGTCGTCGTCACCAACATCCACCCCGCGTTGGAGACGTCGGCGAACATCAGCCTGCTCGACCTCACGTTGATGGAGAAGCAGGTCGTGGGCTCGCTGTTCGGCTCCGGCAACCCGCGCGCCGACATCCCGAGGATCCTCGACCTCTATCACCGGGGGCAGGTCGACCTCGACGGCTTGGTCACCAAGACCTATCCGCTCGACGGGGTCAACGACGGCTACGCCGACATGCGCGACGGCAAGAACCTGCGCGGCGTTCTGATCTATCAGTAGCGACCGCTGTCAGCACGTGA
This sequence comes from Ilumatobacteraceae bacterium, assembly GCA_963772825.1. Taxonomy (GTDB): domain Bacteria; phylum Actinomycetota; class Acidimicrobiia; order Acidimicrobiales; family Ilumatobacteraceae; genus Desertimonas. Next base: position 273,543 of record CAVYYX010000022.1, read on the forward strand.
CGTCCCACGGCGGGACGATGCCGACCTGGTTCTCCTGCGGGCCGTCGGCTGGCACCGAGCTGTCCACGGTGGTGTCCTCGGTCGGCGGGACGGTCGCGATGGCGGTGGTCGTCGGCGCGGTGGCCACCGAGCTCGACTCGGTCGGCGCAGCGACGGTGGTGGTCGACCCGCGCGGGGTGGCGATCGTCGTCTCGTCGAAGACCTGCGTGGGAGCATCGGCCAGCGACGTCTCGCCACGGAACATGCCGAGGATCGCCTGCATGTTCTCGCCGTCCGTGTTGGGGACGAGCACCGACGCGCCGCTGACGTTTCGCGGGAGTCGACTCGATCTGGTAGGTGAGGATCGACGCCGGGTCGACGTCGTTCATCACCCCGGCGAACTCCAGCATGCGCGCTGCCGTGAGGTTGCGGTCGGTGACCACGTACTCCGTCGCGGCGCGGATCAGGCCGCGGGCGACGCGGGGATTGAGGGGCCCTTCGTCGAGGACGCTCGACAGGGTGCGGCGGATGAAGTCCTGCTGACGTGAGACGCGGCCGAGATCGCTTGCTGGATCCTCCTGCCAGTTGCCGCTGCCCGGCGGGTCCTCGAAGTCGTAGTGCCGCGAGCGCACGTAGGCCAGGGCGTGCTCGCCGTCGAAGACGAAACAACCGGTCGTCGGGACGTTGAGTCCGGTGTTCTCGTCGCGGGCGGGGAACTCGAACGGCACAGCGACGCCTCCAACGGCGTCGACGAGCGTCTTGAAGGCGCAGAAGTCGACCTGCAGGTAGTGGTCGATCGGCACGCCGAAGTTCTCGAAGATCGCGTCGATCAGGCGCTGAGGGTCGTCGCGCCGGTAGGCCGAATTGATCCGTGACTTCGAGCCGCCGATGTCGATGTAGAGGTCGCGGGGGAACGAGAGCACGGCGACGCGGTCTGCGTCGGGGTCGACGCGCAGCACCATGATCGTGTCGCTGCGCTCGCCCATTCCCTCGCGGTCCCCGAAGGCGCCGGCGTAGGGCGAGTCGGGGTCGATGCAGGCCCCGTTGTCGGCCCCGGTGATGAGGAAGTTCTGGGCCTCGGGGTCGGCGTCTGGAAAGGTCGTGAGCGGCCCTGCGGTGGTCGTCGGAGGGCGCGAATCGTCGGCCACCGCGGTGGGCGGCGACGTCGTTGCGCCGCTGTCGGACGGCCCAGCGGCGGTCGTCGACCCGGTCGTCTCCGGCGGAATGGTCGCCGGGGCTGGGTCGGGACCGGCGGCGGCGGCGATCTCGGCGGGATCTTGCAGGTCGACGATGTTGCGCTGGCGGACGACGACGTATCCGGCGATCAACGCCGCGGCGACGAGAAAGCAGACCACTGCCGACGCGAACGCTCCGACGATGGCGAGACGCTCGGGCCAAGTTCGCCGAGGGCTGGAGCCCGGGTCATCAGCCATATTCGCGGCCGAGGCTAGTTCTGGATGGTTACGCGAGCGTGGCAGTGATCGCCACGTCGTCCGCTGCCCGGAGCGTCAAGGTCGTGACCGACAGCGCCTCGGCGACGTCGTCGCGTGCGATGTCCACGGCGGCGAGCCAGTTCACCGGGCCGGCGACGTCGAGGGTCGCGACGGCGGCACGCTGGCTGAGCTTGGCCTCCGTCTTCAGCCGACGGACCCGACCGAGCACCTCGCTGATCGCCTCCAGTGACGGTGGCTCGGCGCCGTGACGACCGGCGTGGTCGGGCCAGGCGGCCACGTGCACGCTGCCGTCGTGCCACCAACTCCATGCCTCCTCGGCGGCGAAGGGCAGCGTCGGGGCGAGCAGCCGCTGTAACACGTCGAGGGCGGTCCGCAGTGCGTCGCGGGCCGACGCCGCCGGTTGCGGGCCGCGGCTGCCGTACGCCCGCCCCTTGACGAGCTCGACGTAGTCGTCGCAGAACCACCAGAAGAACTCCTCGGTGCGTTCCAGAGCCCTCGCATAGTCGAAGCCTTCGTAGGCGGCAGTCGCCTCGTCGATGACCGCGGCGAGGCGCGTGAGCATCGCCGCGTCGACCGGCTCGTGAGCGACGGGCTCGGCGTCCGTGCCGGCCCCGATGCCAAGGACGAATTTGGTGACGTTGAGCAGCTTGGTGGCCAGGCGCCGGCCGACCTTCATCTGCTCCTCGCTGTAGGCCGTGTCGACACCTGGGCGAGCCGACAGCGACCAGTAGCGCACGGCGTCCGTCCCGTACTGCTCGAAGAGGCCCATCGGGGTGACGACGTTGCCGACGGACTTGGACATCTTCTTGCGGTCGGGGTCGAGGATCCAGCCGTTGATCATGGCGTTCGGCCACGGCAGCGAGCCATGCTCGTAGTGGGCCCGAACGACCGTGGCGAACAGCCAGGTGCGGATGATCTCCGGACCTTGCGGACGCAGGTCCATCGGAAAGACCCGGGCGAACAGGTCGGGGTCGTCGATCCACCCGCCGGCGATCTGCGGGGTGAGCGACGACGTTGCCCAGGTGTCCATGATGTCGCCGTCGGCGGCGAAGCCACCGGGCCGGTCGCGTTGGTCGGCCGTGTAGCCCGGCGGCGCGTCGGTGGATGGGTCGATCGGCAGCGTGTCGGTAGCGGGGCTGATCGGCTGGTCGTAGGCGATCTCGCCGTCGTCATCGATCGGGTACCACAGGGGGATCGGCACGCCGAAGAAGCGTTGGCGGCTGATCAGCCAGTCGCCGTTGAGGCCCTCGACCCAGTGGGTGTAGCGGTGGCGCATGTGGTCCGGGTACCACGCCAGCTCCTTGCCACGGGCGAGCAGCGCCTCGCGTCGGTCCTCGTCGCGGCCGCCGTTGCGGATGTACCACTGGCGGCTCGTCACGATCTCCAGCGGACGGCTGCCCCGCTCGTAGAACTTGACCGGATGGGAGATGGGCTGGGGCTCGCCGATCAGCTCGCCCGAGTCGCGGAGGGCGTCGACGGTCGCGTTCTGCGCTTGCTTCACGGTGCGGCCGGCGAGTGCGTCGTAGACGGCGCGGCCGCCATCACCGTCGATCCACTCTGGGGTTGTGGCGACGAATCTTCCGTCTCGTCCGATCACGCTGCGCGTCGGGAGGTCGAGCTCGCGCCACCAGATGACGTCGGTGACGTCGCCGAACGTGCAGACCATTGCGATGCCCGTGCCCTTGTCGGGTTCCGCCAGGGGGTGGGCGAGGATCGGAACCTCGACGTCGAACAACGGAGTGCGCACGGTCGTCCCGAAACGCGACTTGTAGCGCTCGTCGTCGGGATGGGCGACGAGCGCCACGCAGCTGATGATCAGCTCGGGGCGCGACGTCTCGATGAGCACGTCGTCCCGTCCCGGGCCGTGGAAGACGACGGTGTGGTAAGCGCCGGGACGCTCGCGATCCTCGATCTCCGCCTGGGCGACTGCCGTCTGGAAGTCGACGTCCCAGACGGTCGGCGCGTCGCTGCTGTAGGCCTCTCCACGGGCCAGGTTGTTGAGGAACGCCTGCTGGCTGACCCGCCGGCTGGCCTCGCCGACGGTGGTGTACAGCAGCGTCCAGTCGACCGACAGGCCGAGCCTGCGGAAGACCTCTTCGAAGACGGCTTCGTCGGTGGCCGTCAGCTCCTCGCAGAGCTCGATGAAGTTGGGCCGCGAGATCGGGGTCTCCTCGGTGCCCTTCGGGACGTCGCCGCGGTACGGCGGCGTGAACGTCGGGTCATACGGACGAGCGGGGTCGCATCGCACGCCGTAGTAGTTCTGTACGCGGCGCTCGGTGGCCAGGCCGTTGTCGTCCCACCCGAGCGGGAAGAACACGTGCTTGCCGCGCATCCGGTGGTAGCGGGCGACGGCATCGAACTGGGTGTAGCCGAAGATCGTGCCCATGTGCACGGAACCCGAGACCGTGGGCGGCGGCGTGTCGATGGAAAAGACGTCGCCACGGCCGGCGGAGCGGTCGAAGCGATACACGTCGGCGGTGCCCCAGACCTCCGCCCAGCGCGCTTCGATGCCGTCCAGCGTGGGCTTGTCGGGGACCTCGGCCATCCCGGAAAGGATAAGGAGCCGCGACGCTGCCCACGCCGGGGAGAGGGCTCTAGCCTTGTGGAGTGCTTCGCCTCTACGACACGGCTACCCGCCAGGTTCGTGAGCTCGCCCTGCGTGAGCCCGGCAAGGTGGGTATCTATGTGTGCGGGCCGACGGTCGACGGACCGCCGCATCTCGGCCACGGCCGCTTCGCCATCGTCTACGACGTGCTCCGCCGCTACCTCGAGTGGAGCGGACTCGAGGTTCGCTTCGTCACCAACATCACCGACATCGACGACAAGATCATCGCCCGGGCCCAACGGGAGAGCCGCCCGTGGGATGAGATCGCTCGTCGCTGCGAGAACGTGTGGTTCCGGGCGATGGACGGAATCAACGTCAAGGCGCCAACCGATACCCCCCACGCCACCGACTACGTCGACGAGATGGTGGCGATGATCGCGGAGCTCGTCGAGCGGGGCAGCGCCTACGTCACCGACGACGGCGTGTACTTGTCCGTGCAGTCTGTGCCCGACTACGGGCTGCTCGCTCACCAGTCGCTCGACGACCTGCTCGCCGGCGGCGGCGATCGCACGGTGTTCGGAGCCGACACCAAGCGCCATCCCGCCGACTTCGCCCTCTGGAAGTTGGCGAAACCCGACGAGCCGGCATGGCCCTCGCCGTGGGGCGACGGGCGCCCCGGATGGCACAGCGAGTGCGTGGTGATGAGCCTGCAACTGCTCGGCGAGGGTTTCGACCTCCACGGCGGCGGGCAGGACCTGCGCTTTCCGCACCACGAGAACGAGCGGGCCCAGGCGGTGGCCCTCGGCAAGCGTTTCTGCAACCACTGGATCCACAACGGGTTCGTCGTCGACGCCGACGGCGAGAAGATGTCCAAGAGCATCGGCAACGTCGACAACCTGCTCGATCTCATCGAGCAGTACGACCCGCGGACGTACCGCATGCTGCTGCTGCAGAGCCACTACCGCAGCCCGCTGCGTGTCGGTCAGGTCAACCTGGCGGCCGCCGAGAAATCGTTGAGCGGACTCGACGCCTTGATGGCTCGCGGGGCCGCTGTCGATGGTCAAGTGCCCGATGCCGAGGTGCTCGATCGGTTCCGGGCAGCGATGGACGACGACCTCGACACGCCCAAGGCGATGGCGCTGATGTTCGACACCGTGCGCCGGGCCAACACGGTGCTCGACGCCGCCGACGACGGGGCGGCGGCTCCGCTCGTGGCTGCCGTCCGCGAGATCGCCGGCGCTGTCGGGCTGCGGCTCGGTGATACGACAGCGGTGCCCGACGAGGTCCTCGCCCGTGCGGCCGCAATCGACGAGGCACGCGCCGGCAAGGATTACGCAACGGCTGACGAAGTCCGCGCCGCCTTGGTGGCCGACGGATGGATCGTCGAGACGACCGCCGACGGCACTGTCGTGCGCAGATGACCGTTCATTGCGTTACCCGGCCACGCAGGCCCTTCATCGCGTTCCCCGGCCACGCAGTCCGTTCATTGCGTTCCCCGGTCACGCAGGCCGCAGTTGGCCACTCCTCGGCTGGCGCCTCGTCGTTCGCATCGGTCGTTCGGTGGCGCCTCGTCGTTCGCATCGGTCCTTCGGTGGCGCCTCCTCGTTCGCATCGGTGCAGAACGTCTCGATGACCGACACGGTTCGCGATCACCCGGCGCTCGAGCGGCTGCGGCGCCTCGACGAACTCCTCGACCGCGGCCCCGACCCGGCACCGGCATCCGATCTGGGCGGCGAACGGTCCACATCCCGATCTGGGCGGCCGGAGGTCCGGAAATCGGGTGCCCCGCCGCCCAGATCGACCGCTGCGCCCAAGGCAACGGCCGACGGGATGCCGGCGATGCCCTCGATGGGCTATCAGCCGGCGCTCGACGGGCTGCGCGCCCTGTCGGTGATCGCCGTGATCTTCTATCACGCCGGTTTCTCGTGGATGCACGGCGGGTTCTTCGGCGTCGAGGTCTTCTTCGTGGTGTCCGGCTTCCTCATCACGTCGCTGTTGCTCGACGAACGGGATCGCACCGGCGACACCAAGCTCGGTCAGTTCTGGCTACGCCGCGGTCGACGCCTGCTGCCGGCTCTGTTCACCGTCCTTGCCGCGGTCGCGGTGTGGTCGATCTTCGCCGCCAACGACGAGCAGCAGTCGGAGCTGCGGCGCGACCTGCCGTGGGCGATCTTCTACGGCGGCAACTGGGGGCAGATCGTCGGCGGCGTGCCCTACTACAGCGGCGATCCGCCACTCCTCCGGCACGTCTGGAGCCTGGCCGTCGAGGAACAGTGGTACCTGTTCTGGCCGCTGGCGTTCGTCGCTCTCCGCCGCACCCGCCTGTCCCGCTCCGGCACCGCCGCGTTGCTCGTGGCGATCTCGGTGGCCGTGATGGCCTGGACGTACGTCGTCCATGGCAACGGGCCCGCCAACCTCGCGTCGCCGATCGCCGTGCTCGATGGCGTCGACCGCATCAACTTCATGTACCTGTCGACCGTCACCCGGGCGTCCGGACTCGTCCTCGGTGCGGCTGCGGCGTTCGTGTGGCGACCGTGGCGATCGCCGGCGGCGGCCCGATCCAGGGGTGGCTGGCTGCTCGATGGCGTCGGCCTGCTCGCCGTGGCGATGCTCGGGTGCATCGCAGCGGTCGCCACGCTCACCGACGGCTATGTGTACCAATGGCTGCTCGCCCTCGTCACCCTGCTGTCGCTCGTCGCCGTACTCGTCGCCGTGCACCCGGCGGCGACGTGGTACCGGGCGACTCTGTCGTGGCCTCCGCTCGTCGAGATCGGCAAGCGCAGCTACGGCATCTACCTGTGGCACTGGCCGATCTTCGTGTACGCCGACGCCTACAGCGGCTCCGTGTCGCGGGTCGTTGCCGCCCTGGCGGTCACCGCGGTGGTCTCGGAGCTGTGCTACCGCTTGATCGAGATACCGGTGCGCCGTGGGGATCTCGGTCGATGGTGGCGATCGGCAGGCGAGCGGCGCACCGTCCCGCTGATCGTGACGGCCGCGACCGTGTTCGCCATCGCCGGCTTCTACGTGTCGGTCGATCCGTTCGACCGCGCCGCTGGAGGCGCCGACGTCGCGTTCGGGGCGACGGACGCAGCGGACCAGCCGACGACCACCGTCGCCGGGGCTGGCGCGCCGACGACGGTGCCCGCATCGGGTCCCCGATCGGTCGTCGTCGTCGGCGACTCGCAAGCCCACGCCCTCGCCATCAACCTTCCCGACGGGATCGGTGAAACGTTGGACGTCACCGACGGGTCCGTGGAGGGCTGCAGCGTGTACGACGAGGGCACGCTGCAGACTGAACGTGACGGGTACACCCTGTCGTTCGGCAGGTGCGACGGCTGGCAGGACGAGTGGGCAGACGCCGTCGAGGATGCCGAGGCCGAGGTTGCCCTCGTGGTCCTCGGGGCCTGGGACGTGTTCGACTTCGAGCTCGACGACGGCACCGAGCTCGAGTTCGGAACGCCGGAGTGGGACACGTTCGTCAGCGAAGGCTTGCAGTCGGGCATCGATGCGCTCAATTCCACCGGGGCGCGAGTAGCGCTGCTCGAGGTGCCGTGCATGCGGCCTCAGGACGTCGAGGGTGCCGGCGTGCCGGCACTTCCAGAGCGCGGCGACGACGACCGCGTCGACCATCTCAACGACCTGTGGCGCAGCGTGGCGGAAGCCAACCCCGACACCGTCACGTTCGTGTCGGGGCCGACGGAGTGGTGTGACGACGAGGACGTGTCCAACGACGTCGGCTACCGCTGGGACGGCGTCCACGTCTACCAGCCCGGCGCCAACCTGATCTTCACGACGATCGCCCCCGCCCTGCTCACGCTCTGAAGATTGGAGTGCTTCCTGCTGATGGAGTGTTTGCTGCGGGGCGTGTCGGCTCGTGGCACTCCAATGCAGCAAACACTCCAATCGAGGGAATGATGCGGGCTAGCCGAAGGGGTGCCATTCGGTGCCCACCGAGGCGATGCAGCCGCTCACCGCGGCCATGTCCTCCGGGCTCTGCCCGAGCGACTCGGGATCGAGGGACGCCGGGTCGAGCTGCAGTTCGCCGAGGGTCGTCGTCTCACCCGTCGTGCCGATGGTGACCTCTGCCGGCAGGTTGGCGGCGGCCCGCGGGCTGATCGGTTCGATGCAGGCGGCGATGCTGTCGCTGCGACGTGCGTCGAGGTCGTCGCCCGGGGGATTGGCCCGGTCGAACCTGCTCGTCAGGTCCCCGAGGTGGCTGCGTGAGCAGCTCGCGCTGAGCAGGTTGCGATCGACGTCGGGCGACTCGCCGTCGTCCACCCACTCGACCACCAGTCCGGTCCGCAGCTCGATGTCGTAGGCGTAGCGTCCGGCACCACCGCCCTCGACGAGGCAGACGACGTACGCCTCGTAGGCCGCGGCGAGCTCGTCGGCGGTGACCGTGTCGTCGGCGAGCGCCTCGGCGACCGAGCCGCCGTCCTCGCCAGGCAGCGTTTCGTCGGGGATCGTGGGATCCATCGGGCGGGGCGCGAACGTCTCGGCGGGTGCCAACGAGGCATCTGGGCCGCCGGCTTCGTCGGCGCCGTCGTCGCTCCCACCGATGCACGCGGTCAGCAGCCCGCCCACCAGCAGCAGGGTGGTCAGGCGCAGCGTCGAACCGACGGGTGCCAACCTGACCATTCCGTCATCGTGGCACCGTTCGGATGAGTCGGTCGGTTGCCCGGGGTAGACAGATATGTTACCCGCTGGTAACTTAGGGAGATGCCTGAGTTCTCTGCATCGCTCAACGAAGACCAGTTGCAGATCCAGAAGTGGGTCCACGACTTCGCCGAGACCGTCGTCCGGCCCGCCGGTAGCGAGTGGGACGAGCGCGAGGAGTTCCCGTACCCGATCGTGGAAGAGGCCGCCAAGGTCGGCCTCTACGGCACGGACTTCATGGCCAACGCGCTGTTCGATCCGACCGGTCTCACGCTCCCGGTCGCCGTCGAGGAGTTGTTCTGGGGCGACGCCGGGATCGGCATGGCGATCATGGGCTCCGGCCTCGCCGCCGCCGGGATCGCCGGCAACGGCACGCAGGAGCAGATCGGCGAATGGGTGCCACAGTGCTACGGCACGCCGGACAAGATCGCCCTCGGCGCCTTCTGCGTGAGCGAGCCCGACGCCGGCTCCGACGTGTCCAGCCTTCGTACTCGGGCGGTGTACCACGAGTCCACGGATGAGTGGGTGCTCAACGGCACGAAGGCGTGGATCACCAACGGCGGCATCGCCGACGTCCACGTCGTCGTCGCCGCCGTCGACCCGGCGCTCAAGGGCCGCGGCCAGGCGAGCTTCGTCGTCGGCCCGGACACACCGGGTTTGAGTCAGGGGCAGAAGTACAAGAAGCACGGCATCCGTGCATCGCACACCGCCGAGGTCGTGCTCGACGACGTGCGCATCCCCGGCCGCCAGTTGCTCGGCGGCAAGGACAAACTCGACGAAAAGCTCGCCCGCGCCCGCGAGAAGGGCCGCTCCGGCGCCAAGCAACCGGCGATGGCGACGTTCGAGGCGACCCGCCCGACCGTCGGCGCCCAGGCCATCGGCATCGCCCGCGCCGCCTACGAGTACTCGCTGGAGTACGCCAAGGAGCGCAAGGCGTTCGGCCGCCCGATCATCATGAACCAGGCGATCGCCTTCAAGCTCGCCAACATGATCACCGAGATCGACGCCGCACGTCTGCTCATCTGGAGGGCCGCCTGGCTCGCCCACAACGGCGGTTACACGAACGCCGAGGGCTCGATGAGCAAGTACAAGGCGAGTGAAGTGTCCGTGTGGGTCACCAACGAGGCGATCCAGATCCTCGGCGGCTACGGCTACACCCGTGAGTATCCCGTCGAGCGCTGGCACCGCGACGCCAAGATCCACACGATCTTCGAAGGCACCAGCGAGATCCAGCAGCTCGTCATCGCCAGGGCGATATCAGGCCTGCGTATCGAGTAGATGCCTGAGGGCGTGCGCACGCGAGGCAGGACGTCGCGGCGAACGAGCCGGCCCCGGAGTTGGCCTGTAGCGCGGCCACACGTACAGCTCGATCCGGTCACTCGCGTTCCGAGAGCAGGCGGTTGCCGGCCCCCGCGTCGCCGAAGCCGGTGAACGGTGGAAGAACCGGGCTCGCAAGTGGCCCGGACGCAGGAAATCGGAGCGGGTGGGCAAGGGGCCGAGCTGGGCACTTATCGGGCAAGAGCCGCATGAAACGCGATTCGAGGATGGGCGCTGTCTCGCTCGACAACGCCTCAGGCGTCCAGCGCCCGGACGAGCGAGCGCCGGAGATGATGCGGACCAGCCTCCAGACGCATTCGCATTGCCACCGGTCAGCCGCCCGCGATCGGGGTACTGCTGAATTATGCGATCAGCGCTGCGTACCGCTGGAGGTAGAGCGGCCAGCCGCCGTCGCCGTCGACGCCTTCACGGACGCCTTGCCAGCCGAGGCCGTGTCGGTCGAGGTGGCGGTGCTCGAGTTCGACTCGTGTGCGGGTCGGGCCATCGGCGGTGAAGCGAACTTCCACCTCACTGGTGTTTTCCGGGTCGTGTTCCAGTTGCCAGGTGGGTCCGATGTCCCAGCTGAACACGACCCGGGAGGGCGGCTCGAAGGCAAGGATGCGGGCCCAGCGGCACTCGGAGCCGTCCTCGGCTCGGTCGACGATGTGGCCACCGACGTTCTGCTCGAACACCGTCTCGGTGATCGGGACCCCGAGCAGGTTGTGCTCGGGTGGCTTGAAGTCGCCGAATCGGGCGGTGAAAACACGGAACGCTTCGTCGATCGGGGCGTTGACGATGATGTCCTTGGAGACGGTTGCGGTATCGGTGGGAGTCATGGCTGATCCTTTGTCGACTGCTCAACGGCGGCTTCGTAGTTGGCCAGGGTTCGGTTCCAGAACGTGTCGAGTTGGTCGCGGAGCGCGCTGACGGCGAGCGGGTCCAGCCGGTAGACGTGGCGACGCCCGACCACCTCCTCGCTCACCAGCCCGGTCTCCTTGAGCACCTTGAGGTGCTGCGACACGGCTGGCCGGCTAACTGGCAGGCGTGCCGCGATGTCGATGACCGCCAGCGGCTGGACGGCGAGGTATTCGACGATCGCTCGTCGCGTTGGGTCGCCCAGGACGTTCCAGACGTCGCTCCTTGACGCGTAAGTGGTCACTAACTCGTAAGTTACCGCTTACCGGAAGTTCCGTCAAGCGACGGTGTCTAGTTGTCGAGGTGCCGTCGGTACCGACGGCGCCGACGCCGGGGTCGACATGATGCTCGTCGACGGCGGCGGCGTGAAGCGCAAGCCGCTCCTGCTAGGGGTCCGAGTCGAAACTTCGAAGAACCTCTTCGAAGAATGCCCGAGCACTCCGGCAATCACCTCCAGCCAGTGCATCGCACCCCGGTTGCCGGTGTTCGCTCGTGGGTCAGTCACCGGTACCGATCGCCACAGCGAGCCCGGCTCGTTTCCATTCCGGGAACCCGTCCTCGAGCCGGGTGGCGCGGTAGCCACGTCGGCGCAACTGTCGGACGGCGTCGTCGGCGTAGACGCAGTACGGCCCTCGGCAGTAGGCGACGACGTCGACGTCGTTGGGAAGTGAACGCAGTCGGCGGCGCAACTCGGTCATCGGGATCGACCGTGCTCCTGCGATGTGACCGGCTCGGAACTCGGGCTCCGGGCGAACGTCGAGGACGACGAGGTCCCCGACGCGTAGTCGCGCTGCCAGCTCCGTTGCGGCTGACGACGTCGAGTGCGGATCGGTCGCCGAGGTAGGCGGTGGCGAGTCGTTCGATGCCGGCGACGTGCTCGGCGGCGACTTTGCGCATCGCTGACCACAACTCGACGACCTGGTCGCTGGCCAGGTCGTAGTAGATGCGTGTGCCGTCGCGTCGGGTGCGAACCAGCCCTGCGCGGGCGAGGGCGCGCAGGTGGTGGGATGTGTTGGCGACGCTCTGGCCGAGCTCGGCCGCCATCTCCTCGACCGAGCGCTCACCTTGAGCGAGGACGTCGATGATTTCGGCACGTCGACCGCTTGCCAGCGCCTTGGCCGCTTCGGCGAATGCGTCGAACAGGGCATCCTTGGCAGCTCGATCGCCCATTCCGGCCATCTTGCCGCACGCTACGGACATCTGTCAAATATTCAAACGAACTCTTGACAATACCCAGCGGCGGCGCGACTGTTCAGAGGCTGATTTGAAGAAGAGTGAGGGGATGACGATGAGTACACGGACGGCTCCGATCGTTGACGTCGGTGAGTTGGAAGTGAAGGTGCAGGAGATGTACCGGGAGGTGGCGGAGCATCCCGAAGGCTCGTTCCATTTCGAGTTGGGACGCGGCCTCGCCGAACGGCTCGGCTACCCGGCGATGATCCTCGATGAGATTCCCGCACCCGCTGTCGAGTCGTTTGCCGGGGTCGGCTACTTCTTCGACCTCGCCCAACTCGTCACCGGCGAGTCCGTCGTCGACCTCGGCTCAGGGTCGGGGATGGACGTCTTCTTCGCAGCGATGGAGGTCGGCCAGTCGGGGCACGTGACCGGGATCGACATGACACCGGCCCAGCTGGCCAAGGCCGATGCGCTTCGCGTGGCCTTCGGGTTCGGGCAGGTGACGTTCATCGACGGCCACATCGACGCCGTGCCACTGCCCGATGCCAGCGTCGACGTCGTGATCTCCAACGGCGTCATCAACCTCGCCGCCGACAAGCAACTGGTGTTCGCCGAGGCGGCCCGCGTGCTGCGGCCCGGCGGTCGCCTGGCGATCGCCGACATCGTCACCGAGGTCGCCCTGCCGGAACAGGTCGTGGCCAACACCGACCTGTGGGCATCGTGCATCGGCGGCGCCGCCCATCAGGACACCTATCAGCGGGCGATCGAAACGGCCGGGTTCACGATCGCCGAGATCAAACGCAACCCGTATCAGTTCATCTCCGACCAGGCCCGCGGCGCCAGCAGCAGCTATGGCGTCAAGAGCGTCTCGGTTCTCGCCCACAAGCAGTGACAGGCGCGACGGCGCGAGGCCCAAGTCTCGGACTCAGGCGATCAGATGGTGACCGTGGACGTGCACTCCGTCGTCGATGAGGGTCTCGGACACTCGTCCCATCTCGTCTCGCTCGGAGACGGCACGGCGTTGGTGATTGACCCCGCCCGGTTTCCCACCGCCCAGCGGCAGCTGGCCGCGCAGCGGGGATGGCGGATCGCCTGGACAGCCGACACCCATTCCCACGCCGACTACATCTCCGGCAGCCCGGAACTGGCCGCCGACGGCGCCGTCTTCCTCGCCTCGGCGGCGACCGGCCTCGAGATCGCCCACCGCAGGGTGCATCCGCGTGAGGAGATCGAGCTCGCCGACGGCGTGGTCCTGCGGGCGATCGCCACTCCGGGTCACACCCCCGATCACCTCGCCTTTCTCATCGTCGAGGACGGCCACCCGGCGGCGTTGTTCTCGGGTGGGTCGCTGATGGTCGGTACCGTCGGCCGCACCGATCTGCTCGGCCCCGGACCACGCGACGATCTCGCCCGCCAACTGTTCCACGCGTTGCGCAACGAGATCCTGACCCTGCCCGACGAGCTGCCGGTGTATCCGACGCACGGTGCCGGATCGTTCTGCTCTGCCCCGACCAGCTCGTCGCGGACGACGACGATCGGGCAAGAACGCGGCGACGAACCCGCTGCTGCAAACCGACGACGAGGACGAGTTCGTCGAATCGCTCGCCGCCGGGCTGGGCACGTTCCCGTCGTACTTCGCCGAGCTGCCCGAACGGAACCGGCGCGGGCCGCACCTCTACCGGGAGCTGCCGGCGTTGGCTCGTCTGGACCTCGACACCGTCGGCCGACACCTCGCCGACGGGCGCGGTGCTCATCGACGCCCGTCCGATCACGGCGTTCGCCGTCGAGCACCCGGCCGGGGCGATCTCGATCGCGGCGCGCCCGGTCTTTGCCAGCTGGCTGGGCTGGCTCGTCGACCTCGAACGGCCGGTGATCCTGATGCTCGATGACGACACCGACCGTGCCGATCTTGTGCGTCAATGCCTGCGGATCGGCCACGACGCCATCGTCGGCGAAGTGGCCGGTGGCATCGACACGTGGCGGGCCGCCGGGCTGCCGACATCGTCGATCTCGCTGGTCGCCCCCGACGATGTCCACGGCACGGTGATCGACGTCCGTCAACGCTCCGAATGGGACGCCGGGCACCTCCCCGACGCCGTGCACATCGAGCTCGGCACGCTCGCCGACACCGACGTCCCCGCCGGGCCGATCACGGTGATGTGCGGCCACGGCGAGCGAGCGATGAGCGGCGCCAGTCTGCTCGAGGCCCGCGGCCATCACGATCTCGCCGTGCTCATTGGAGGGCCCGACGACTGGAGCAGCACCACCGGCTGACCCCTCGTCGTCGCCTGATGGGCGTTCCGACCGCGATCGCGCCGCGCGGCGTGCGGCTCGGGCTGCGCGAGAACGCCGCCCAGTTCTCGCTCCTCGTCGCCGTCAACGCTCTCGTCGGGGGCATGATCGGCCAGGAACGAACCGTCCTCCCGCTGCTCGCCGAGGACGAGTTCGGGCTCACCGCATACACCGCGACGCTCACGTTCATCGCCGCCTTCGGCATCGTCAAGGCGATCACCAACTTCTTCGCCGGCACCCTGTCGGACCGCTACGGCCGCAAACCCGTGCTCGTCGCCGGTTGGCTCGTCGCCGTGCCGGTGCCGCTGCTGTTGATGTGGGCACCGACGTGGGGGTGGGTGATCGCCGCCAACGTCCTGCTCGGTGTCAACCAAGGGTTGACCTGGTCGACGACGGTGATCATGAAGATCGACCTCGTCGGCCCGGCCCGCCGCGGCCTCGCCATGGGTCTCAACGAAGCCGCCGGTTACGGCGCCGTCGCCGCCACCGCATTGGCTACCGGCTACATCGCCGCACGCGCCGGGCTGCGCCCCGAACCATTCCTTCTCGGTGTCGCCTTCGCCGGGCTTGGGCTCGGACTGTCGGTGCTGTTCGTGCGCGAGACCCAGGGCTACGCCCGCCACGAAGCGGCCGCCCACCACCACACCGACGACGAACTCATCCACCGGCGACGTGTTCGTTCTCACCAGCTTCCGGGAGAAGGCGTTGTCGTCGTGCAGCCAGGCCGGCCTGGTCAACAACCTCAACGACGGGCTCGCCTGGGGGCTGTTCCCCATCTTCTTCGCCGACGCCGGGCTGTCGATCTCCCGCATCGGCATCCTCGCCGCCGTCTACCCGGCGGTGTGGGGCGTCGGCCAGCTCGTCACCGGCGGCCTGTCGGACCGCATCGGCCGTAAACCGCTGATCGTCGGGGGCATGCTGACCCAAGCTCGTCGCACTCGCCTGGATCGCCGCCACCACCGGATTCGGGGCCTGGGCCGTCGGCGCCACCGTGCTCGGCGCCGGCACAGCGATGGTCTATCCCACGCTGCTCGCCGCCATCGGTGACGTCGCCCACCCACGCTGGCGCGCTCGATCCGTCGGCATCTACCGACTGTGGCGCGACGGCGGGTTCGCCGTCGGCGCAATCCTCGCCGGCATCGTCGCCGACCTCGCCTCCATCGAAGCGGCGATCTGGGCCGTCGCGACCCTCACCGCCGCATCCGGCATCGTCGTCATCGCCCGCATGTACGAGACCAACCCCGAACGCAACCAACCAAACGACCGTGCGCAACCGGAGAGAACTACTGTCAGTTTCGGGCTGGGATTCGAGCTCGCGCCCCGAGCGGATCGGTCTGAGGAGCGCTGATGACAGAACCGAACGTCGACATCGTCATCGACTGCCACGACCTCGAGGGTCTCCTCGACTTCTGGGCAGCCGCACTCGACTATCGCAAAATTGGCATCAAAGACAATTACGCGTTGTTGCTACCCGAGAAGCAATCCCACCCGCCCGTGATTCTCCAGCGGGTGCCCGAACCCAAGACTTCCAAGACCCGTGTGCATTTCGACATCAGGGTCGACGATGTCGAAGCGAAGGCGAACCAGCTCGAAGCCCTCGGCGCTCGCCGCATCGACGTCGGACAACCCGGCGACGCGGCGTTCATCCCGATGGCCGACCCCGAAGGAAACGAGTTCTGCGTCTGTCCCGGAGTGCCGCTGACCTGACGAGCGCGTTTCGACAGGTCAGTTCGACGGGAGCAGCTCGGTTTCTGACGCGGACTTCTCACGATGATCGGCGACGTCGCGTCCGATGCGGCAGGCAAGACTTGCGGCGATGGATACCCGGCTCCGGCTCGCCGACCTGCTGGCGGGGCTGTCGGTCGTAGTCGATCTGGGATACGGCCTGCCGATGGAAACGGCGATGCGGTCCAGCATCGTCAGCACGCATCTGGCACGACGGATGGGACTCTCCGAGCGGGAGGCGGCCGACGTCTTCTATGTCAGTCTCCTCCTCCATGTGGGATGTCTCGCGTACTCTCACGAGACGTCCGCCTGGTTCGGGGACGACGCGGCCGTCCACCGGGCCGTCGTGCGGACGCGGACCACCTGGGACGTCGTTTCGGTGTTGATCCCCGAGTCGACGCGCGGGTTGCCCGCGGCCGCCCGAGTCAAGAGCATCGCGCTGCTCGCGGCCAGGGGCCAGGCGTTCTCGAAACGGCACGACTTGGCCAGCTGCGAGGCCGCCCGGGCGGTCGCTCGTCGCATCGGTCTGTCCGAAGCGGTCAGTACCGCGCTGTTCGACGTCCACGAGTGGTGGAATGGCCGAGGCGCCCGGGGCCTCAAGGGCGACGAGATCGCTCCAGCCGCGCGGATCGCCCGCGTGGCCACCGATGCCGTGTTCTGGGCTGCTCTCGGTGACACCGATACGGTCGCCAAGGCGCTCCGACATCTCGCTGGCAAGCGGCTTGATCCCCACGTGACCGCCGCGTTCACCACCGACGCCACGGCGTTGCTCGCCGATGCTGCCGCTGGTGACCCGCGGACGAGGGTCGTTGAAATCGAGCCGGCACCGCCGTTAGAGATCGACGAAGCCGACCTGCCTGTCGTGGCCGCCGCCTTTGGTGATCTGATCGACATCAAGTCCCCGTTCACCCACGGTCACTCGTCCGAGGTCGCCTCGCTGTCGGTGGCGGCGGCAACGCGGCTGGGCCTGGACCGAGAGAACGTCGTCCGACTCCGTGTGGCCGCCCTCCTCCACGACCTGGGCCGGGCCGGTATCTCCAATGCGGTGTGGGAGAAGCCGGGACCGCTGACCGTCTCCGAGTGGGAGCAGGTCCGCATGCATCCCTACTACTCGGAACGAATCCTGGCGAGTTCGGCGTCGCTCGCTCCGATCGCCGCCATCGTCGGCCGGCACCACGAGCGACTCGACGGGTCCGGCTACCACCGTGGCTGCGCCAGTGCCGACCTTGGTATCGCCGCCCGGATTCTCGCAGCGGCGGACTCATTCCAAGCGATGACCCAGCGTCGACCTCATCGACCTGCGCTCGATCCCGACCGGGCATGTAACGAGCTGTTGCGTCACGCTCGCGATGCTCGGCTCGACGCGGATGCGGTGGCAGCAGTCCTCGATGCCGCAGGCCAGCCACATCCGGCGGTCAGAGACGATCTGCGACCCGCCGGGCTGAGCCGGCGAGAGGTGGAGGTCCTGGGTCTAGTCGCTGAGGGCTGCTCGAACCCTGAGATCGGTCGGCGGCTGAGCATCTCCCGCCGCACAGCCGAGCACCACGTCCAACACATCTACACCAAACTCGGTATCTCGACCCGGGCCGGCGCCGCCCTCTTCGCACTCGAGCACGACCTGCTCCCGCCCAGCCGTCGGAGCTGACGGTCCGACGTTGGCCCGTCATGGGCAGATCTACCGATGCGAGGCGTCGGCCAACGGTGCACGCTCGAATCCTCGGCACCGCCCGGAATCGAACTCGGCGACGGCCGACCCGAAAGAGGAGGATGCTCATGGCCACCACCGACAGAATCACGACCGCACCATCCCAACACTGGCCCCCCGAGGCCACCGAGCTCTACCTGCGCGAAGCCGACCGCATCGAAGCGATCAACGGCCCGTTCGGTCACGTCATGCTCGACACGGCCGCGCTGCAGCCCGGTGAACGGGTGCTCGACGTCGGATGTGGCCACGGCACCACGACACTCCACGCAGCCCAACGAGTGAAACCAGCAGGAGCGGCCCTCGGCATCGACATCACGGCCCCGCTGCTCGAACACGCCCGCCAGCGAGCCTCGAAGGCGGGCATCAGCAACGTCGAGTTTGTGATCGCCGATGCACAGGTGTACCCGTTCCCCGAGGCGTCCTTTGACGTCGTGATCAGCCGGTTCGGAGTCATGTTCTTCGATGATCCCGAAGCTGCGTTTTCCAACCTCGGGCGAGCCGTCAGGCCCGGTGGACGACTGGTTGTCGTCTGCCCCCACGACCCGCTTCAAAGCGAGTGGGTCGCCGTCGCCTTCAGCGCCGCGGCACCGCACGTCGGATTGCCAGATCTCGGTCCCCCCGGCGCACCCGGACCGTTCGCGTTCGCCGACTCGAGCCGTCTCGAACGAACGATCCAAAGCGGCGGCTTCCATGACGTCAAGCTCCAGACCGTCGTCCGGCCAATCCGAATCGGCGACAACGTCGACGATGTCGCCACCTTCATCACCTCACTCCCCGAAGGCCAACAACTCCTTTCCGGCAAACCCGCCGACAAGGTGGCTGCCGCAGTCGACGCCCTCAAAGAAGGATTCGCCCCCTACGCCGGCCACGACGGCGTGATCGTCAACGACACCGCATGGTTGGCGTCAGCCCGCCGCTGACCGGCAGAGCCTCCGATGCGCATCGGCGGGCGG
>CAVYYX010000023.1:0-97263 GCA_963772825.1 Ilumatobacteraceae bacterium
GCGGATCGTTCAAGGCGTCCGAAGACTGCGGCGGCCCGCTCGTCGACCCGGACACGCGGACGTTCGACGCCGACCCGGCGATGGAGTCCCGTCTTCGGGCGTTCGTCGACGACCTGATCGGCGACCGCCGGCCGGTACCACGATCGACGACCTGCCTGTACACGCTGACCGCCGATCGCGACTTCGTGCTCGATCGACTGCCCGATCTACCGCAGATCGTCGTCGCCCTCGGCGCGGCCCACGCCTTCAAGTTCGCCGCGTGGTTCGGCAGCGAGCTCGCTGCGCTGGCGATGGGCGGTGTCGCGGGCCCGGAGCTGGCCCCGTTCTCGATCACCCGCCAGGCGCTGGGCAAGCCCGCCGATCGCGCCGCCTGGCTCGTCTGATTGGAGTGTTTGCTGCCGTTGGAGTGCCACGTGCTGACACGCCCCGCGCGAAACACTCCAAAGCAGCAAACACTCCAATTGGAGGCGTCAGGTGCTGAGGATGGCGACGGCGTCGGTGATCGGGACGTCGCGGCGGTCGCCGGACTTGCGGTCGCGGACCTCGACGACACCATCGCCGACGCCACGGCCGACGACGACGATCGTCGGGATGCCGAGCAGCTCGGCGTCCTTGAACTTGACGCCCGGCGAGACGGAGTCACGGTCGTCGAGCAGCACCCGCGCTCCAGCGGCCTCGAGGTCGGCGGCGAGTTGCTCGGCAACCGGCCACTGCTCGCCTCCCGGCTTGCCGGCGATGACGAGGTGGACGTCTGCGGGCGCCACCTCCCGCGGCCAGCACAGCCCCAGATCGTCGCACGTCAACTCGGCGATGGCGGCGACGGCGCGGGACACGCCGATGCCGTAGGAGCCCATCGTGACGGTGACCTCCTTGCCGTCGGCGTTGAGCACCTGGAGGTCGAGGGCCTCGGCGTACCGCCTGCCGAGCTGGAAGATGTGCCCGATCTCGACGCCCCTGGCGGTCTCCAGCGCTGAGCCACAGGTCGGGCACGGGTCGCCGGCGTCGACGTTGGCCACGTCGATCGAGCCGTCGGCGGTGAAGTCGCGCCCGGCGACGAGGCCGATCACGTGGTTGCCGTCGTGGTCGGCGCCCGTGACCCACGACGTGCCGTCGACGACCCGCGGGTCGACGAGGAAGCGGATGCCCGACGAAGACGACTCGCCCAACGCACCCGGACCGATGTACCCCTTGGCGAGCATCGGGAAGCGCGCGAAGTCGGCCTCTCCGAACGGTGCTGCTTCGGCGGGGAGCAGCGCGGCCTCCAGACGCTTGAGATCGATCTCCCGGTCGCCCGGCACGCCGATCGCCAGCGGCTCACGCGTGCCGTCGGGATGGCGGACCATCACGACGACGTTCTTCAACGTGTCGGCGGCGGTCCACGGGCGACCATCGCCACGGGCGAGCTCGGGACGGCCGTTGAGGTGGTCGACAAGCGTGGCGATCGTCGGCGTGTCCGGCGTGTCGTGGACCGCCGCGGCAGGCAGGTCGTCGGTGGGCCGGTCGGGTGGCGGAGCGATGTGCACGGCCTCGACATTGGCGGCAAAGCCGCAGTTCGAGCAGCGCACGAAGGTGTCCTCACCACTCGGGATCGGCGCCAGGAACTCCTCACTGGCCGACCCACCCATCGCCCCGGACATCGCCGAGACGATGACGAACGGCATGCCGAGGCGCTCGAACGTCTTGATGTAAGCGTCGCGGTGGCGCTGGTACGCCACAGCGAGCCCGTCATCGTCGAGATCGAAGCTGTAGGAGTCCTTCATCACGAACTCGCGACCGCGCAACAGTCCGGCTCGGGGACGTGCTTCGTCGCGGTACTTCGTCTGGATCTGGTAGATGACGAGGGGCAGGTCCTTGTACGACGAGTACAGATCCTTGACGAGCAGCGTGAACATCTCCTCGTGCGTCGGAGCGAGGAGGAAGTCGTTGCCGCGGCGGTCCTTGAGCCGGAAGATCCCGTCGCCGTACTCGACCCACCGACCCGACGCCTCGTAGGGCTCCTTGGGCAAGAGCGCCGGGAAGTGG
This sequence comes from Ilumatobacteraceae bacterium, assembly GCA_963772825.1. GTDB lineage: Bacteria > Actinomycetota > Acidimicrobiia > Acidimicrobiales > Ilumatobacteraceae > Desertimonas. Next base: position 2,023 of record CAVYYX010000023.1, read on the forward strand.
ACCTCCTGGAACCCCGCCGCGTTCATCTCGGCGCGGACGATGTTCTCGACGTTGCGGTACACCAGCCACCCGAGCGGCAGCCACGTGAACCCCCCTGGCGCGGCTCGACGGATGTAGCCGGCGCGCGTCAGCAGCTTGTGGCTGGGGATCTCGGCATCGGCCGGGTCCTCACGCAGCGTCCGCAGGAACAGGGTCGACATCCGCAACACGCGGGGCACGATACGGGATCCGGCGGCTCAGCGAGCGTCCCGGAAGTCGCGCGGATAGGCGACCGGAGCGCCAGCGGAGGGAGCCGGCGCGACGGCCTGCGTGGCCGGGGAACGCTTCAGATCGGAAAGCGCCGCCGGATCCAGTCGGCGTACAGCGAGTCGACGATCGCCAGCCGGCCGTTGCGCTTGACCAGCGTCCCGTCGCCGACCAGGTGGTCGGCGGCAGCTGTCGCGGTTCCAGGTGGCAGCTCGAGGACTTCCGCCGTCCGGCCGTACACCCGTCCGCTGGTGGCGACGGCTCTGAGCGTCTTCTGGTGCCCGGCGGGCAGCGTGGTGTACAGCCGCTCGAGCCCGCTCGCCACGGTGATCCGCACGTCCTCGATCGCGGCAGCCCAGGTGGCCTCGTCGGCCGTGCCGCCTTCGGGGGTGAAGCGCCAGAGGGCGTCGGCGAGCTGCATCGCTCGTTGCGGATGCCCCTCGGCGGTCCGCACGACATGGCTGACCATCCCCCCGGTGCTGCGGTCGGTCGCGGCGAATCCGTCCTCGACGATGTTGGTGACCGCGGCGATGTCGAGCGGGCCGATCTCCACGAGATCGGCCTGCGCGAAGAACGGCTGGGCGCGGTCGGTGAACAGCATCTGCATCGTCGACGGCTGCGAACCGGCGAAGACGATCCCGAGCTCGCGGTAGTGATGTTGGAGCTGCGTGCGCAGCATCCCGGCACCGCCGCGCACGCGGGCGATTCCGGAGAACTCGTCGAACACGACGACCAGCGGGTGCTTCTGGGCGGTGCGCACGAGCACCTCGAGCAGCGTTCGAACGGTGAGCACCGGGTCGGGCCGATCATTGCGGCCCTTCGACAATTCGATTCCGACGAACCCGATCTGCAGCGAGAACGTGCCGGCCAACGAGTCGAGCGCTCGGCGAATCCGGCCCCGCACGCCGGCGAGCCCCTGGTCGATGGCCCCGGCCAGATCGGCGACCGAGTTGAGCTCGTAGAGGTCGATCCACACCGTGTCGGTGCCGGCATCGGCGAGGTCGGCGGAGACCTTGCGCAGAACGCTCGTCTTGCCATACCGCCGTGGTCCGAGTAGCGCCGTCGGCCGTCGTGACGTGATGCGCGCCTCGAGGTCCCTGACGAGCTCTTCGCGCTCGCTGACCTGGTCGGGATCGAGCGGTCCGTGATAGGGAAACGGCGACTCGTCGGGTGGGATCACAAGGATCCTTCGGGTGGGATCACGGCCCCACAATACTCCATCTGATCGAGTAGTGAGTACTCCATGGGTTAGACGCTAGCCAGCGTCGTCGATCGCCACGCGGCGGCGCTCGAGATGCGCCCGCTCGGCCGCATTGGTCGCCAGGGCGATCGCCGCCTCGAAGGCGCTCGCCGACTCGGCGCGTCGACCCAGGCGGTCGAGCAGCTCGCCGCGCACGACGGCGAGGTCCTTGCTGTCGCTCAGCACGTCGTCGAGGCCGTCGAGGAGGGCAAGGGCGGCGGCCGGCCCGTCGGTCTCGGCAACGGCCACGGCGCGGTTGATGCGCACGACGGGTGATCCGGTCAGCTCCTCCAGCTCGGCGTAGAGGCCGGCGATCGCCCGCCAATCCGTGGCTGACGGCGACGGTGAAGTGGCGTGGGCGGCGGCGATCAAGGCCTCCAGCCGATACTTCGCCGCCAGTCGCTCGCCAGCGGGGTCGGTCGACCGATGACGGATCGCCGAGTCGAGCAGGCGCAGGCCCTCGGCGATCTCGCCGTGGTGCCAGGTCCGGCGATCCTGGTCGGCGAGCAGCACGGGCCTGCCGTCGGCGCCAACCCTGCTCGAACGCCGGGAATGCTGGAGCACCAGCAAGGCCAGCAGGGCATCGATCGCCGGCTGGCCGTCGACGAGTTCGTCGAGCGTCCGCGCCAGGCGGATCGCTTCGTCGCACAGGTCCGTGCGCACCAGAGCGGTGCCTTCCGTGGCCACGTAGCCCTCGGTGAACACGAGGTAGATCACCGCCAGGACGGCGTCGAGGCGTTCGGCGAGTCGAGTCGGCGGCGGCACGGCGAAGGGAATGCCGGCTTCGACGATCTTGCGCTTCGCCCGGGTGATGCGCGCCGCCATCGTCGTCTCGCTGACAAGGAACAGTCGGGCGATCTCGCTGACCTTGAGGCCGGCGACGAGACGCAGGGTCAGCGCCGCGCTCGATCCTGGGGAGATCGCCGGGTGGCAGCACATGAAGATCAACCGCAGGCGGTCATCGGTGATCACGAGCGGCTCGCCGATCGATCCCGACGGCGCTGCCGCGGGGTGCTGATCGACGACGAGCAGCGGCAGCTTGCGGGCGGCCATCGCCTCGGCGCGTAGCGTGTCGACGACCTTTCGGCGGGCGGCGGTGAGCAGCCACGCGGTGGCGTTCGTCGGCACGCCACGCGCCGGCCAGGTCCTGGCGGCGGCGACGTAGGCCTCCTGTACGGCATCCTCGGCGAGGTCGAGGCGGTGGAACTGGCCGATGAGCAGGGCGACGAGGCGCCCCCAGTGCTCGGTCGCGTTCCGCAGCGCAACCTCGACGTCAGGAGTCGAAGACGGCAACCGGGCGGATCTCGATGGTCGGTTCGGGAAGCACCCGTGTCGCTTCCAGCAGGGCGTCGAGGTCGGGAGCGTCGACGAGGTAGAAGCCACCGAGCTGTTCGGCGGTCTCGGCGAAGGGCCCGTCGGTCACCATCACGTCGTCACCACGTCGCCGTCGCGTCGTCGCCGTGGTGACCGAGCGCAACGCCTCGCCGGCGAGCATCGTGATCCCGCGGTCGGCCATCTCCTTGGCAAACTGGGCGTGGCAGTCGTGATACAGCTGCACGAGCTCGTCGCCGGCGCCGTCCCAACGCGACTCGTTCTCGTGGATCAGCACGGCGTACTTCATGACGCCCCCGCCTCACCCGACGTGGTCGGCCGGACCTCGATCGGCTCGCCGTACGAGATCAGCCCTGCAAGCTTGATGACGTGGTCGATGTCGTCGGTCTCGACGAGGTAGAACCCGCCGAGCTGCTCGGCGGTCTCGGCGAACGGGCCGTCCGTGACGTCGACCGAATCCGGCGTGCCGCGGCAGCGTGCGGGCCGCCGACGTCGGTTGCAGCTCGGCGCCAGCCTTGATCGTGTGGCCATGCTCCCCGAGCAGGCGGGCGAACTCGGCGTGCCCGGCGAAAACCTCGGCGCGAACCGCATCGTCGGCCGCTGCCCACACCTTCTCGGCTCCATAGATCAGTAGTACGTACTCCATCGTGGTTCCTTCCTCGGTACTGCCGGCTGCGCCGGGGAGCCGACCGTTCGCCGTCTCCACCAGGATGACGGACGGCCTGCTCGGAATCGACAGCATCTGGGAGATTTCCTGGCGGCGCTATGCTGGTGGCCCGTTCGATTGGTGGCAACCGAGAGGCGTGGGGTTCGCCCCACGCCTCGTTTTATGAGTCGTGGAAGGAGCAGCGATGGGCATGGACACCGAACTTCCCGGCCTCTCGCGAGTCCGCCGACTCGTCGTCCCGATCGCCGCCGACCTCGGCCTCGACCTCTACGACATCGAACAGCGGGGCGCAACGCTGCGGATCACGCTGGACACGCCGCCCGGGTCAGCCGACCGGGTCACGCTGGACAAACTTGCTCTCGCCAGCCGGCTGATGTCCAAGGAGCTCGACCAGCACGACCCGATCCCGTCGCGCTACACCCTGGAGGTCACGAGCCCCGGTGTGGAGCGGACGCTTCGTGTTCCGGAGCACTTTCAACATGCCGTCGGCCAGCTCGTCGCCATCCGCCTGGCGAACGTCGACACCGACCAGCGGAGGGTCACCGGCGTCATCTCCGGCGCCGACCACGAAGCCGTGACGCTGCGCGTCGACGACGCCGATCGGCGCATCGCCTACACCGACATCGACCGCGCCCGGACCGTGTTCGAGTGGGGTGGGCAGCCCAAGCCGGGCAAGAGCAAGACCAGCAAGGAGCCGTTGTCGTGAGCAACCTCGATATGTCCGAAGCCATCCGGCTGCTCGCCCAGGAGAAGGGCCTCGAAGAGGATGCCCTGCTGCACGTCCTCGTCGATGCCCTGGCGTCTGCGTACAAGCGGCGGCCCGGCGCCGCCGACGAGGTCGTCGTCGAGGTCGATCCGCAGACGATGGAGTTCACGTTCATCGCCTACGACCTCGACGAGGATGGCAACTGGGTCAACGAGCGTGACGACACCCCCAAGCGTGACGAGCTCGGCCGGATCGCCGCCCAGACGTTCCGCCAGGTGATGAGCCAGCGGATCCGCGAAGTGGAGCGCGACCGCAAGTTCGAGGAGTACGCCAACCGCGAGGGTGACATCGTCACCGGCATCATCCAGCAGACCGACACCCGCTACACGCTGCTCGATCTCGGGCGCGTCGAGGCATTGCTGCCGCAAGCGGAGCAGGTTCCCTTCGAGCGGCCCCAGCCGGGCGACCGCTGCAAGGCCTACATCGTCGAGGTGCGCAAGACCGCCAAAGGCCCCCAGATCGTGGTCAGCCGTACCCATCCCGGATTGATCAAGCGGCTCTTCGAGCTGGAAGTGCCCGAGATCGCCGACGGGATCGTCGAGATCAAGGCCTGCGCCCGAGAACCGGGCCACCGCACGAAGATCGCCGTGTGGTCCAACGACCACAACGTCGACCCCGTCGGGGCGTGCGTCGGCGCCCGCGGCGGACGGGTGCGCATGGTCGTCAACGAGCTGCGCGGCGAGAAGATCGACATCGTCCCGTTCTCCGAGGACTTCACGGACTTCGTCGCCAAGGCGTTGTCGCCGGCGAAGGTGTCCCGTGTCCTGATCTCCGACGACGGCACTCAAGCGGACGTCATCGTTCCCGATCACCAGCTCAGCTTGGCGATCGGGCGGGAGGGCCAGAACGCTCGGTTGGCCGCTCGGCTCACCGGTGTGCGCATCGACATCCGTTCAGAGACTCAGCTCGCCGAGGGCGTGCAGCCACGCAGCGAGCTGGAAGCTGGTGTCGAGTACGCCGAGGGCCAGTGGATCCAGAACGCGGCGAGCGGCGAGATGGAGTGGCATGCCGCCGACGGCACGGTGATGTCCGAGTCCGAGTGGGCCGCCGCCTCGGGCGAGCCCGCTGGAGACGCCGCTGCCGAGCCCGTGGTAGATGCCGTCGAGCCGGTCGCCGAGACGGCCGCCGAGCCGGCCGGGGGAACAGACGAGCCGGCCGAGGAGTCGGCGGAGGGTGCGGACGAGCCGGCCGAGGGAACTGACGAATCGGCCGCAGAGCCGGCCGAGGGTGCAGACACGGAGGGCGTCCCTGAGTAGCACGAATCAGCCAGAGCGCACCTGCATCGGGTGCCGCACGCGGCGGCCGCAGGCCGCCCTGGTTCGCATCGCCCTCGGAGCGGATGGCCGCATCGTGAGCAGTCGCAGCGCACCGGGGCGCGGCGCCTGGTTGTGCAATCCCGCAGTGCAGTGTTTGGAAATGGCCCGAAAGCGGCGAGGCTTTGACAAGGCGTTTCGGCAGCCGGTCAGCATGGCCGCGCTCGACGAGCTGGATCGGACGCTGAGAGAAGTCGATAGGTAAGAGCTGAGGACGCATGGCGAAGAACATGAGGGTGCACGAGCTGGCCAAGGAGCTCGGGATGACGAACGGCGAGGCGATGGATCTCGCCAGCGCGCTCGGGGTCCCGGTGAAGAGCCACTCGTCGTCGCTCAACGAGGCCTACGCCGACATGATCCGTCGCCGTGCAGTGCGTGACGGTCTGACCCGCGACGAGCAGCCCGAAGAGCCCAAGCCGGTCAAGAAGACCACCAAGAAGGCCGCCGCCAAGGCCGAGACCCCCGAGGCCACCGAGACCACCGAGACCCTCGAGACCACCGAGGTCCCGGCCGGCGACGTCGCCGACACGGTCGAGGTCGAGTCGGTCGTGCCGGCGCCCGCCGCGGCTGAGGTCATCGAGCCGTCTCCGCCCGCCGAGCCCGCACCTGCGCCGGAGCCTTCGGCCGAGCAACCGGACGTGCCCGTTGCCGAGCCCGAGCCCGTCGCCGTCGTGGCACCGGCTCCTGCCGAACCTGCGCCGCGCCCGGTCCGCTCCGAGCGCCCACCGGTCACACCGCGCGTCGAGGCACCCGTCGTTGCGGAGGTCGCGGCTCGCGACGTCCCGGACCCGGTGGCGGCACGGCCGGTCGAAGTCGCCCACGCAGAACGAGTGATCTCATCAGGGCGGCCATCGCCGGATGCGCCAGCCACCCCGCGGCCGGTCGAGACCGCGACCGCCCGCACCGCTGCGCCGGCCACGCGTCCCGCGCCGGCCACCGTCGGTGCCCCGGCCGCCGCTCCGGCGTCCGCACCGGCCGGAGCTCCGAGTCGTCCGCTCTCGCCCACCGGCAAGCCGATTCCGCCGCCACCGGGCCGGCCGCTGTCGCCATCGGGTCGCCCGATCCCGCCCCCGCCGGGCAGCGCTCGGCCCTCGGGCGGCACTCGAGTGGCGCCGGGTCAACGGAGCGGCCCACCCAGTGGTCCGCGCACCGGTGGTCCTGTACGACCCGGTGGAGCCCGCCCCGGCGGCGGCGCGTTCACCCCCGGCAGCGGCCGCCCAGGCGGCGGTCGGCCGGGCGGTCCCGGTGGACCCGGCGGTCCCGGTGGTCCCGGTGGTCCGGGTTCGCGGCCGAGCGGCCAGCGTCGCCCGCCGCGCCGTGGACGCAGCCGTCGTCGTCGCCGCGACCGCGAGGAGCTGCAGCCGCAGTTCACCAACTACACGCGCAGCGACGCGCCGGTCCCCGAGGGGATCATCGTCATCGAACGCGGCGTCTCCGCCCAGGAGTTCGGTCCCAAGCTCAACCGTACGGCAGCCGACGTCGTGCGCTTCCTGCTCAACAACGGCGAGATGGTCACGGCCACGATGACCCTGTCGGACGACCAGATGGAGCTGTTCGCCCTCGAGATCGGCGCCGAGATCCTCCTCGTCGAACCCGGCCAGCAGGAAGAGATCGAGCTGCAAGCGCTGTTCGACGACAGCGACGACGAGGAGAACCAGCAGCCGCGGGCACCGGTGGTCACCGTGATGGGTCACGTCGACCATGGCAAGACCACGTTGCTCGACAAGATCCGCTCGGCCAACGTCGTCGCCGGCGAGGCCGGTGGCATCACCCAGCACATCGGTGCCTACCAAGTCGTCCAGGGCGACCACCCGCTGACGTTCATCGACACGCCCGGCCACGCCGCATTCACCCAGATGCGGGCCCGCGGCGCCGAGGCCACCGACATCGTCGTGCTGGTCGTCGCCGCCGACGACGGCGTGATGCCCCAGACGATCGAGGCGATCAACCACGCCCGGGCCGCAGAGGTGCCGATGATCGTGGCGATGAACAAGATCGACAAGGACAACGCCGATCCGCAGCGGGTGCTCAACCAGCTCGCCGAACAGGGATTGGTCCCCGAGTCGTGGGGCGGCGACACGATCGTCGTCGAGCTGTCGGCCACCCAGGAGCTGGGGATCGACGACCTCCTCGACCAGCTGCTCGTCGTCGCCGAGCTCGAGGAGCTGACGGCGAACCCCGAGGGTCGGGCCAAAGGTGTCGTGCTCGAATCGAACCTCGACGTCGGGCGTGGGCCGGTTGCCACGGTGCTCGTCGACAAGGGTGAGCTGAACGTCGGCGATCCGATCGTCGCCGGCCCGGCGTGGGGTCGGGTCCGGGCGATGCTCAACGACAAGGGTGAGCAGATCAAGACGGCCGGTCCGTCGACGCCCGTGCAGGTGCTCGGGCTGTCGGCCGTGCCGGCGGCCGGTGACGAGTTCCGCTCGGCTCCCGACGAGAAGATCGCCCGCACGGTTGCCGAGGCCCGCGAGCAGCGTCTGCGACTCAAGGCCCAGCGTGGCGACGCCCGCGTGAAGACCGGGACGAAGCTGGAGGACATCTTCAACCAGATCCAGTCGGGTGAGACGGCGACCCTGAATCTGATCCTCAAGGCCGACGTCCAGGGCTCGCTTGGAGGCGGTCACCGAGAGCCTGCGCAAGCTCGATCGCCCGGAGGTCGAGTTGACGTTCGTGCATCGGGCGGTCGGGGCGATCACCGAGAACGACATCACCCTTGCCGCCACGACGAACGCCACGATCATCGGGTTCAACGTGCGTCCGGACCGCAAGGCCCGCGACGCCGCCGACAGCGCCGACGTCGAGATCCGCACGTACGAGGTGATCTACAAGCTGCTCGAGGAGATCGAGCAGGCGATGGTCGGCATGCTCGCTCCGGAGTACGAGGAGGTCGTCACCGGCGAGGCAGAGGTGCGCGAGATCTTCCGGGTGCCGAGGATCGGGGCGATCGCCGGTTGCTACGTCCGCTCCGGCGTGATCACACGCGGCTCGAAGGTTCGCTTCCTGCGCGACGGCACGATCATCTGGAAGGGCGAGATCTCGTCGCTCAAGCGCTTCAAGGACGACGCCCGCGAGGTTCGCGAGGGCTTCGAGTGCGGGATCGGCCTGTCCGACTTCCAGGACCTCAAGCAGGGCGACCTCATCGAGACGTTCGAGGAGCAGGAGATCGCCCGCACCTGACCGGCACCCGTTCTGGGCGGCCTCCGGTCCATTTTCCGATCTGGGCGGCGTGCGGACCGATTTCCGGCCTGTCCGCCGCCCAGAATGATGGTCAGCGGAGTTGGCCGCGGACGGCACCGCCTTGGAACTCGGTCGTTGTGCACGTTGACGTAGAACCCGCTCGGGTTGTGGGCGATGTCGCTGGCCAGCGCCGTGATCGGCGTTCGCTGCAGGCACTCGGCTGAGAACCCACCGCTCGGCGCTTGGAAGTCGACGACCACCGGACCGTCTGGACCCGCGGTGCCTCGGTGGATGTGCGCCAGCGTGGCCGGAGCGATCCGGGCGGCGGCCACGAAGTAGCAGAGCGTCGCCCCGTATCGGTGATGATCGACACCCCGGCGGCGCCGAATCCGTCGGGATCGCCCGGATTGGGCACCTCGTTCCTGCCCCAGCAGACGGTCGCCGTGAGCCGGAAACGGTGGTCGGCTTCGAGCCGGGCCGGCGTCACCGGCGGCGACTGCCCCAATTGCGACGGCTCCGGCGGCCACCACATGACGAACTCGTCTCATCATTCCCCCTTTCGAGTTGTTCCCCTCGACTTGCTCTACGTGCGGCAGCGGCGAACGGTTCATGGGGCGGTCCCACCCGATAGACAGTGGTCATGAGCGAGCCGATCCCCACCAGCTACGACGCCGAGTTCTTCCTCGATCCCGCTTGCCCGTGGTGCTGGATCACCTCGCGGTGGGTCGTCAACGTGCAGAGCGAGCGGGCACTCAGCGTGCGGTGGCGCTACATCTCGCTGTACCTCATCAACCTCGACAAGGACGGCGAGTACGCGGTGAGCCATCGCCCGGGGGCCCTCGCCACGTTCAAGCTGATGCGCGTGCTCCACGAGGTTGGCCTGCGCGAGGGCAACGACGCCGTCGGCAAGCTGTACACCGCGATGGGCACGGAGCTGCACGTCCATCGCCGCCGCGACGAGGCCTACGCCGACGTCTCGTCCTTCGCTCGTGAATGTCTCGGCGCCGTGGGTCTCGACCCGGAGTACGCCGATCACGTCGACGACGAGTCCCACGACGTCGCGATCCGCGAGGAAACCGACCTCGGCCTCGAGCGCACCGGCGGCAACGTCGGGACGCCGATCATCACCATCGGGCCGGACACCGAGTCGGCGCGCAGCTTCTTCGGGCCGGTGCTGCCGAAGGCGCCCAAGGGTGACGACGCTGTCGCCTTGTGGAATGCCGTCGCCACGCTCGCCCACTCCGACGTCGCCGAGCTCAAGCGGACGCTGCGCGGCGAGCTCGTCTTCGACTGATCCGACGGTCCTCGGAGGGAGCGATGATGGCTACACGCCGACGCCCGCCCGCCGGCGGGCACAAGTACCCGCGCAGCGCGAGGGTCAGCGAGACGCTGCGCGAGGTCCTCGCCGACGAGCTCGTGCGGATCGACGATGAGCGGCTCGAGTTCGTCACGATCACCAACATCGACGTCGACAACGAGCTGAACCGCGCCATCGTCTACTTCGATTCGCTCGCCGGCGAGTCTGGCGACGAGGCGATCATCGAGGTCCTCGAGCAGCATCGACGCCGCATGCAGTCGTCGATCAATCGGCAGATCCGCGCCAAGAAGACACCGGTGCTCGACTTCCGCGCCGACGAGGTGATCCGCGCCGCCGAGCGCATCGACGAGATATTGCGAGGCGACCGCGAGCCCGGCGGCTGAGGTCTGATGGCGAAGCGCCGGCCACCGACGGTCCACGGGGTGGCGGTCGTCGACAAGCCGGCGGGCGTCACGAGTCACGACGTCGTCGCCCAACTACGGCGACGCTTCGACGAGCGGCGCATCGGCCATGCCGGCACCCTCGACCCTGGGCGCCACCGGCGTGCTCGTCGTCGGTGTCGGGACGGTCACCCGCCTGCTGCGCTTCATCACCGACGGGCGCAAGCGCTACACGGGCGAGATCGTCCTCGGCGTGGAGACCGACTCGCTCGACGCCGATGGCACCGTCACGGCGGTCCGTGATGCCGCGCTGGTTGACCTCGACCGGGCGCGCGCCATGATCGCCGAGCATCTCGTCGGCGAGATCGAACAGATTCCGCCGATGGTGTCGGCGCTCAAGGTGGACGGCCGGCGATTGCACGAACTGGCCCGTGAAGGCCAGGACATCGAGCGCCGACCGCGCCCGGTCCGCGTCGACCGCTTCGACGTCGTCGGGTCGTCGTCCGATGAGGCCGGCCGCCAGGTGTTGCAGGTCGAGGTCGACTGCGGGCCGGGTACCTACGTCCGTTCGCTGGCCGCCGACCTCGGCCGGCTCCTTGGCACTGGCGCCCACCTGCGTCATCTGCGTCGGACCGCTGTCGAGCCGTTCACGATCGACGAGGCCGCCCCGGCCGAGACCTGCGCCCTGCTGCCGCCGATCGAGGCGGTGCGGGCGCTCGTCAAGGTGACCGTCGACGACGCGACGCAGGACGAGATCGCGGTGGGCAAGCCGCTTCCGACTCCGGCCGGCCCCGGGCCGTGGGCGATGGTCACCGGTGACGGCACGCTGCTGGCCGTTTATGAGCCGTTCGGCGCCGGCGCCGCCAAACCAGCGGTCGTGCTGGCGACGGGCCGATAGCGTCGACCGGCGTGCAGGTGATCACCGCCGTCGATCCGGCACCGTGGCCCGACGATCGGACGGTCGTCACGATCGGCGCCTACGACGGTGTTCATCTGGGCCATCAAGCGGTGATCGACCAGGTTCGGGCGATCGCCGCCGAGTCCGCAGCCAGATCCGTGGTGCTCACGTTCGACCGCCACCCGGCGATGGTGGTGCGACCGGAGTCGGCGCCGCAGCTGCTCACCGATCCGCAGCAACGCCTCGAGCTGCTCGCCGCCACGGGCATCGACGCCACGGTCGTGCTGCCGTTCGACGAGGAGCAGTCCCACGAATCGCCCGAGTCGTTCGTCCGGCGAGTCCTCGTCAGCGGCCTGCGCGTCCGCACCGTCGTGGTCGGCGAGGATTTCCACTTCGGCGCTCATCGGCGCGGCCACGTCGACCTGCTCGAGAAGCTCGGCCGAACCAACGACTTCGCCGTGCGTCCGATCGAGTTGATCGAGCGACTCGACGGCGTGAGCGAGCCGCTCAGCTCGACCGCCATCCGTCGGGCCCTCGCCGGCGGGGACGTCACCCGCGCCGCCAGCATGCTCGGGCGACTCCACGAGGTTCGTGGCGAGGTGATGATGGGCGATCAGCGCGGCCGACTGCTCGGCTTCCCGACCGCCAACGTCAGCGTGCCCCGCAATGTCTGCGTGCCTGCCGACGGCGTGTACGCCGGGTGGTTCGAGCGGGCCGACGGATCCGAGCACCCGTGTGCGATCAACCTCGGCCGTCGCCCAACGTTCTACGAGCACGCCGAGGCGTCGCTGCTCGAGGCCCACCTCCTCGACTTCGACGGCGACTTGTACGGCGAGCACGTCAAGGTTCGCTTCGCCCACTTCCTGCGCAGCGAGCGCAAGTTCGACGGGATCGAGGCGATCGTCGCCCAGCTCAAACTCGACGTCGCCCACGCCCGAGCGTTGCTGTCAGCGGGCTAGCGCGAGCGGTCGCCCAACTCCGATCTGGGTGCGATCCGTCTGATTCCGCATCTGGGCGCGATCTGTCTGGACAGTCCGGACGATCGCGCCCAGATCTCCGCGACCGAGTTCAAGGCAAGCACCCAACGCCGTTCTACGGGTGATCGTTGTCACCGAGCTAGCGCGGTGTTGACGTACTCCACGAAGGCGTCGGCGGCGGGGTTGTGGCGGCGGTACTCGTAGTGCGATCCGTCGGGACGGATCCCGCCGTCGTCGACTCGGCCGTTGATCCACTCGCTGAACCACAACACCTCGACGTCCGGGCGGTCCGCGGCGATCGCCGTGATGATGGCGTTGAGCCGGTCGACCCGAGCGGGATCGCGACTGTCGACGAACGACGGTGAAAGCCCCTCGATGCCGACCGTCGGGCTGAGGTACGGACAGGTCATCCACAGGATGCGGCCGACGCCGGCAGCGCTGAGCCGGTTGGCAACCGTTTCGAAGCGGTTGCGGACGTGCTCGTCGAACGACGGGTCGCCGATCACGTACTGACCGTCGCCAGCACCGGGAAGCGGTTGGGCGAGCAACTCCCACTGGCACGAGATGAGGACCGCCACGTCGACGTCGTTGGCCGCCGCCTTGGCGGCGAAGCGCCCAGCGGGGTCGTCGCAAGCATCGGGCTGCTCGGGTGGCGGCGATGGGGACAGGGCGATCCCGCACCCGAGGTCGACTTCCGACGGGGCGCGCTCGAACGCCGGAGGCGCCGTCGCCTCGCCGAGGGCGAGGAGCAGCGAGAGCCCGACGGAGTCGCCGAACATGCCCACGCGGACAGCGTCGGTGGTGTCAGCGCGCGTCGCGTCGGCGTCGCCATCGCCATCGGCCGCTTCGGCCGAGAGTCCGCCGAGCAGGGCAGCCGATCGTGTGGCGCGACCGTCGACGACGGCGGCGACGGCGACGATGGCCAGCGTCGCGGCGGCAGCGAAGGCCAGTGGGCGCCCCGCGATCCGCTGCCGGCGGCGCATCGGATGCTCGACGACGATGGCGCTGAGCTGGGCGAGTGCCACCGAGATCACCACGATCACCAATGATCGGGTCGGCGAGGGGGCAATCAGGCGGTCGGCGACGACGATCACCGGCCAGTGCACGAGGTACAGGGCGTAGCTGATTCCCCCGAGCCGGCGCAATGAACCCAGGCGGGCGAGGGCGGCCACCGGGCCGCTCGGCAACAGGGCGCCGACGACGAGCAGCACGGAACACGCCGCCGTCAGCGGCAACAATCCACGCCGCAACGCCTCGCTGTCCGGCGTGGCGACGACCCACAGGGCGACGGTCACCGCCATCGCTCCCGCAGCTGTCGCGCCGAGCCACCGCCCATGGGTGAGAACCAAGGCGCGGCGCCGCGCCGACATCAACACCGCAGCCGCCGCGACGCCGATCATCAACTCGCCAGCGCGTGTATCACTGCCGTAGTAGATCCGATCGATACCGGCGCCGGCGACGATCGGAATGACGAACGACAGCAGCGCGACCGCCACCGCGACGACGAACACGAGGCGCACCGGCCGCCGGGCGCGCCCGGCGACGAGCACGGCGAGCAGTCCGACGACGAGGTAGAACTGCTCCTCGATCGCCAGGCTCCAGAAGTGCAGCACGGCGCTCGGTCCGCCGAACAGTTCGGCGTATGACGAACCCTCGGCGAGGAAGTGCCAGTTGGCGACGTTGAGGCTGCTGGCGACGACGTCACCTCGGGTCGTCGCATCGAGGGCCGGCGTCAGCCGCCTGCCCACGGCGACGACGGCCAACGTGATCAGCGCGGGCGGGAGCAGTCGCCGCACCCGCCGGCGCCAGAAGGCCGGGAGCGAGAAGCGCCCGGTGGTGACGACCTCGTCGAGGATCAGCGTCCCGATCAAGAAGCCCGACAGCGTGAAGAACAACGACACGCCGAGATAGCCGCCGCTCGCCTCGTCGATACCGAGATGGAAGGCCACGACGGCGGCGACGGCAAGCCCGCGCAGCCCGTCGAGGCCGGGCTGATGAACGAGGCCGTGGGGCCCGGTCCAACGGGTGAACGGCGTCAACTCGTCCATCGACGCCCGACAGTAGGCGCCAGAGCGTTTGCGTCAGCCGGATGACTCACAATCGGTCGGCGGGCTGACGCAAACCGTTCGGAGCGACGTCACTGCGGCCAGATGACCTCGGCGTTGTCGTCGTAGACCGACGCAGCGAGCTCGACGTCGGCGACGGCGGACAGCTCGGGCAGTTGCTCGGCGAACAGGCCGACGGCGTCGTAGGCGTCGACCTCGGCCTGCAGCAGGGCGAGGTCGGGGACGCCGTAGGGCGCACCGTCCGGATAGGACTCACGGAGCAGCTCGGCGTCGGTCTGCCAGCGGAACGTCTCACTCTCGATCGACAGAAAGCTCGGGTTCCCCCCGGCCTCGGCCAGCCCGAACGCCGCCTCGACGGCGGCTTGCGGGTCGGCGATCGCGTCGGCGAGACCGCGCATCGTCGCCCGCACGAAGTCCTGCGCTGCCGTGGGGTGCTCGTCGAGGAACTGCCGGCTCGTGTAGATCACCCCGAAGGAACCCGGGACGTCGTACTCGGCGGGGTCGAACAGGTCGTACTCGATCCCGGCCCGCTGGAGCGTTCCCGGCTCGTTGCTCTTGTAGCCGGGAAACCCGTCGATGCCGTCGAGGGCGATGTGGGCGACCGGGTCGAAGCCGTCGAGCAGCACCGTGTCGTAGCCCTCACCTTCCACCAGACCGGCGCCGGCGAGCATCGCTTCGACCGCTGTCGTCATCGCTCCCTTGACGCCGATCGTCGATCCTTGCAAATCGTCGAGCGACTCGGCCGTGCCCGGCTTGATGATCAAGGCGTCGATCGGCGTTCGACCTTCGACGACAACGGCGATGAGCGCGGCGTCATTGGCCGACGAGAAGTTGATCACCTCGCTGAACGAGCCGCCGGACGCGAACTGCGCCTCGTTGCCGGCGATCAACGGGTAGTTGGCGGTGGAGAAGCTGGAGATCACGTCGACATCGAGGCACAGCTCGTCGTAGTAGCCGTTCTGCTCGGCGACGAACACGTCGACCATCGACGCCGCGGCGGCGAAGTCGAACCCCGTGAGGTAGGTGATCGTGCCCGCCTCGCGGTTCTCGGCGCAGCGCTCGTCGGCCGTCGGGGTCGTGCCTCCGGCACCGATGAGGGCCGGCACCGACGCGATGAGGGCGCTGGCGACGAACAGGCGGCGGAGAAGCTGGCTCATGCAGCGGTCACGGTACCCATCGGCGCGCCGGACGCGCCGACGCGACGTCGAGCGGGCTACGGCGTTGGGACACGTGCCAACGCAAGAGGACCCGTTCGATCAGCGAGACGAGGCCGAGGCCGACGACGCCGAGCAGGACGGTGGCGAAGACGGTGGCCCAGAGCGGACGACCCTGGCTCTGGCTCGCCGCGCTGCGGCCGATCGTGCCCAGGCCGCCCTCACCGACCGACGTCAGGTTGCCGCCCTCGCCGTAGTACGCGGCGGCCAAGGTGAGCCCGATCACGTAGCGCGACGTAGCGAGCAGCACGGGAAGTGCCGATGGCAATCGCAGCCGCCAGAGGACCTCGAGGCGGCTGGCGTTGACCGACGCGAGCAGCTCCCGCGCCGCCGGATCGCTGGATCGCAGTCCGGAGACGGCGGCGAACGTGAACGCCGGGACGGCGACGAGCGTCACGAGAAACAGCACCGGCGGGTCGCCACGACCCAGCCAGCGCGACGATCGACGTGAAGTAGGCGACCCACGGGGCGACGAGGATCAGCACGAGGACCGGTTGCGATGCCTGTTCGATGAAGCGCGACGAGGCGAGGACGGCTCCGGCGACGATCGAGATGGCGAATGCGATGGCGATGCCGATGAGCGCGTGGCGCCCTGTCACGAGGGCGGCGTCCCAGTACACCGCGGGATTGTCGGCGAGCTCGGCGATGATCTTCGACGGCGGCAGGAGGATGAACTCGGCGACGTCGGCCACCCGTACGAAGACCTCCCAAACGAGGCCGAAGACGGCGATGCCGACGACGCTGGCGAACACCACCCTCCAGCCGCGCATCGGTCAGACCGCCGGTGTCCAGTGCAACGTGGCACCCTCGTGGAGCAGGGCGCGCAGCCGCTTGGTGGCGGCGAAGAACGCCGGATCATCTTCGACATCGGGCTGCCGCGGGCGGGGCAGATCGATCGGTTCGATGCCGACGATGCGTCCCGGTCGCTGCGAGAGGACGACGACGCGGTCGGACAGGTACACCGACTCGGGCACCGAATGGGTCACGAACACGACCGTCGTCGGCAGTGACTCGCACAGCCGGGCGAGGAGGTGGCGCATGTCTTCTCGCGTGATCTCGTCGAGAGCGGCGAACGGCTCATCCATCAGCAGCAACGGTGCTCCGAGCGTCATCGCCCGGACGAGGGCGACGCGCTGCTGCATGCCCCCCGACAGCTCGTGCGGGTAGGCATCGGCGAACTCGGCGAGGCCGACCTCGGCGAGCAGCTCGGTGGGGGAGCGCGCCGCGTCGCTCGTGGCATCGCGGTTGACCTCGAGCAGCAGGCTGGCGTTGCGGGCGACGGTGCGCCACGGAAGCAGCGCCGGGGACTGCGGCACGAACCCGACGCGCTTGGAGTCGCGCGCCTCGTGGGGGCTTGCGCCGTCGACCTCGACCAGCCCGGAGCTCGGCTCGGCGAGGCCTCCGATCAGGCGCAACAGCGTTGTCTTGCCGCTTCCC
The DNA here is from genome assembly GCA_963772825.1 of Ilumatobacteraceae bacterium. Taxonomy (GTDB): domain Bacteria; phylum Actinomycetota; class Acidimicrobiia; order Acidimicrobiales; family Ilumatobacteraceae; genus Desertimonas. The sequence continues at coordinate 19,054 of CAVYYX010000023.1, forward strand.
GACGCGCCGAGGACGGTGACGACCTCACCGGGGGCGACGTCGAGATCGATGAGTCGTAGCGCTTCGAGGCGGCCGAAGAACTTGGTGACCCCGCGCACGCTGATCGACGCCGACACCTGCCCGAGGGTATAGGTGGTGGGATCGCCGTCGAACGTCACGCACTCTTGCGTGGTTTGCGGCGCGAGGGTTTCCTGCGCTTGCCGCCACGAGCCTCGTCGAGGCTCCGTTGCAGCGCCTCGCTGAGGTCGATCACGTCGGCGCGGTGCTCGTCGGGCTCCTCGACGGCGATCTCCTTGCCCGCCTCCTTGGCCGTGATGCGGGCGCGCAGCTCGTCGACGTACGTGTCCTTGTACTGCTTCGGGTTCCAGTCGGTGGCCAGCGAGTCGAGCAGGCGGACCGCCATCGCCAGCTCTTTCGGTGCCGGCTTGGTGCGCCGCGATGGCAGCTCGTCGATGTCCTTGCGCGGCACGACCTCGTCGGCGAAGCGCATCGTCGACATCGCCAGCACGCCGTCGAGTGGGCGGACCGCCACGAGGTACTGCTTGTTGCGCATCGCGACGCTGCCGATGGCGACCCGTTCTCGGTCCTCCATTGCCGCCAGCAGGAGCTGGTAGGCGCGCGCTGCGGCATCGCCGTCGGGCGCCAGCCAGTAGGTGCGCTCGTAGTAGATCGGGTCGATGTCGTCGAGGGCGACGAAGTCGCTCACGTCGATCATCTTCGTGGACGACGGTCGCAGGTCGTCGAGCTCGGCCTTGTCGAACGTCACGTAGTGGCCGTCGGAGATCTCGAAGCCCATCTCGATCTGGTCGGTGTCGACCTCCCGGCCGGACTTCTCACTGACCTTCTTGTAGCGAATGCGCGCCCCGCTCTTGCTGTCGAGCTGGTGGAAGTGGATGTCGTGGTCGCGTACAGCGGTGAACGCTTTGACGGGCACGTTGACGAGCCCGAAGCTGATCGTGCCGGACCACACGGGTCGAGCCATGCCTTTGGCTACCCGGTCGCGTCACCGAGGAGAATCGTCAGACCTGCGTGGCCGGGGAACGCAATGCGTTCAGCGGCGCAGGCCGAGCTTGGCGACGATCTCGCGGTAGCGGGCGACGTCGATCGAGCGCACGTAGTCGAGCATCCGGCGCCGGCGCCCGACCAACATCAGCAGGCCGCGGCGGCTGTGATGGTCCTTGGGGTGGGCCTGAAGGTGCTGGGTCAGGTGGCTGATCCGTGCCGACAGGAGGGCGATCTGCACCTCCGGCGAGCCCGTGTCGGACTCGTGGGTGCGATGCGTGTCGATGGTCTCTTGCTTGGTGGCCATGTCCGGGTCCTTCGTTGAATGGTGACCGCGCCCGGCGCCAGGCGGCGCCGCAGCATCACGCCGACGCCCTCCGGTTCGTTGACCGGCGCCTCGACGGACCCCGCAAGGCTACCGTTCCAACCAGGCGACCGATGGGTGCTCTGGGGACCGTTCCGTCCCCTCAACACATCCGTTGCGAGCGACGAGGCGCCAGCCGAGAAGCGGCCAGCCGCGGCCTGCGTGGCCGGGGAACGCAATGAACGGTCGTGCTGGGCGATAACCTTGGGGCGAAACCGAGCGGACCAACCGTGTCGGTTGTCAGTCGCCGTTCCCCCGGAATGTGAGCGCCGCCCGTGCGGTGCGTCTGCCAGGGGATAGCCGACTGGGAACCGGCCGTCCGCTCCTCACTCCCGGCACGATGCCGGGCATTGAAAGGAGCCCTTCGTGGCTGATCCCATCCGCGTCAGCGGTCCCGTTTCGGGGACCGACAAGACGCTGTCGTTCGAGACCGGCAAACTGGCCCCGCAGAGCCAGGGCGCGGTCGTTGCGTCGATCGGCAACACCACCGTGTTGACCACCGCCAACGCCGCCCGCGACCTTCGCCCCGGCATCGACTTCTTCCCCCTCACCGTCGACGTCGAGGAGCGGGCATACGCCGCCGGCAAGATCCCCGGCTCGTTCTTCCGCCGTGAGGGCCGTCCCACCGAGGACGCCATCCTCACCTGCCGGCTCACCGACCGGCCGCTGCGCCCGTCGTTCGCCGACGGCTTCCGCAACGAGACGCAGATCGTCACGACCGTCATCGGTGCCGATCAACAGAATCCCCACGACGTGCTGTCGATCAACGCGGCATCGGCGGCGTTGATGATCAGCGGTATCCCGTTCGAGGGGCCGATCGGCTCCGTGCGGGTCGCCTTCACCACCGATGGTGAGTGGATCCCGCACCCGACGTTCGAGGAGAGCGACGCTTCGGTGTTCGAGCTCGTCGTCGCCGGGCGGGAACTCGAAGACGGTGACGTCGCGATCATGATGGTCGAGGCCGGCGGCACCGAGAAGAGCTTCGCCTACTACGCGGAGGGCGCCAAGAAGGTGGACGAGGCGGTTCTCGCCTCCGGCCTCGACGCCTCCAAGACGTGGATCAAGGAGTCGATTCAGCTGCAGCGCCAGCTCGTCGCCTCGGTGATCTCCACTCATGGTGCGATCGAGCCGCTGCCGTTCACGCCGGTCGTCGACTTCGGTGCCGACGTCCTCGCCGCTGTCGAGCGGGTCGCCACCAACGACCTGTCGAAGGCCGTGACGATCTCGCTGAAGCAGGACCGCAACGCGGCCATCGACGCCGTCGGCGACGCCGCCATCGTCGAGCTGTGTGGCACCTCCGATGCGCCCGGCGAGTTCGCCGGCCGCGAACGGGAGATCAAAGACGCCGTCCTCAAGCTCACCAAGAAGCTCGTTCGCAAGCGCATCGTCGAAGAGGGTGTGCGCATCGACGGTCGTGGTGTCGCTGACCTCCGCCCGGTATCCGCCGAAGTCGGCGTGGTGCCGACGGCTCATGGCTCCGGCCTGTTCCAGCGTGGCGAGACGCAGGTGTTGAACGTCTGCACGCTGGCGATGCCCCGGATGAACCAGCTCCTCGACACGCTTACCCCGGAGACCCAGAAGCGCTACCTCCACCACTACAACATGCCCCCGTGGGCCAACGGTGAGGTCGGCCGGGTCGGTTCGCCGAAGCGTCGCGAGATCGGCCACGGTGCCCTCGCCGCCCGCGCCGTGCTCCCCGTCGTTCCGAGCCAGGAGGAGTTCGCCTACACGTTGCGGCTCGTCTCCGAGGTGCTCGCCTCCAACGGGTCGACGTCGATGGCCTCGGTGTGCTCGTCGAGCCTGTCGCTGATGGACGCCGGTGTGCCGATCAAGGCCCCGGTCGCCGGCATCGCCATGGGCCTCGTCTACGAGGGCGGCACGTACACCACGCTGACCGACATCCTCGGCGCCGAGGACGCTTTCGGTGACATGGACTTCAAGGTCGCCGGCACCGCCGACGCGATCACCGCCCTGCAGCTCGACACGAAGATCGACGGCATCCCGTCCGACGTCCTCGCCGCTGCTCTGGAGCAGGCCAAGGTCGCCCGGCTGGAGATCCTCGACGTGATGAACGCGGCGATCTCGACGGCGCGCAGCGAGGTCGCGGCCACGGCGCCGAAGATCACGACGCTCACGATCCCGCTCGACAAGGTCGGCGAGGTGATCGGGCCCAAGGGCAAGGTCATCAACACGATCCAGAGTGAGACAGGTGCCGACATCGGCGTCGACGACGACGGCGTCCACGGCATCGTCACGATCGGCGCCGTCGAGGCATGGCGGATGGAGGAGGCCAAGGCGGCGATCCTGGCCATCGTCGATCCGCCGAAGGCCGAGCTCGGCAAGGTCTACAACGGCCGTGTCGTCAACATCACCAAGTTCGGGGCGTTCGTCAACATCCTCCCCGGCCGCGACGGCCTCGTGCACATCTCCAAGCTGGGCGGCGGCAGGCGCATCAATCAGGTGGAGGACGTCCTCCAGCTCGGTCAGGAGATCGAAGTCCGCGTCGACGAGATCGACGACAAGGGCAAGGTCAGCCTGACCCCGACGAGCGACGGAGCCTCGGCCAGCGACGCCGCTCAGGTGCCGGCCGCCGTCGGTGCCGCAGAGCGCACCGAGGCAGCAGCCCCGACGAGCTCCGGTAGCGACGTGGTCAGTGTCTCGTTCGAGGAGTCCTTCGACTCGGAGCTGCGCAGTGAGCTCGGCGACCTCGGTCCCACCGGTGAGCGCGGCGGCGACTCCGCTGGTGGGAATCGCAACGACCGTGGACGCCGCCGTCATCGGTGACGCGTGACCGCGGAACAAATCACCAAACTCGACAACGGCCTCACCGTTGCCACCGACCGCGTCCAGGGGGCGCGGTCGGTGGCGATCGGCGTGTGGGTCGGCGTCGGATCGCGTGACGAGCCGGCAGCGCAGTCCGGGGTCAGCCACTTTCTCGAGCACCTGCTGTTCAAGGGCACGCTGTCCCGCTCGGCAACGGACATCTCGCGCAGCGTCGACCGCGTCGGCGGCGACATCAATGCTTTCACCGCCAAGGAGTACACGTCGTTCTACTGCCGCATGCCGGCACGTCACGGCGGCGCCGGCATCGAGTTGCTCGGCGATGTCCTGGCCCACTCGACACTTGCCGAGGATGACGTGGAGAGCGAACGCCAGGTCATCCTCGAGGAATTGGCGATGGACGACGATTCGCCCGACGACGTGGCCTTGCGCACCTTGACTCGCCAGCTGTTTCCCGATCACGGTCTCGGGCGGGACACGGCCGGCGATCGTGACACCGTGAGGTCGATCACCGCCGGCGACATCCGCCACTTCCATCGGGCTCACTACACGACGGGTTCGACGGTCGTCGCCGTCGCTGGCGACGTCGATCACACCGACATCGTCGGTGCGGTCGCCGCCGCTTTCGTCGATCTACCCGCTGGCGATGGACGGGTTCCCCGCCGGCTCCCCGGTGAACGGGGCGACAGCGTCGGCATCGACGATGATTCGGAGCAGGTCCACCTCGCCATCGGCGGCCGTTCGGTGCGCCGTGACGACCCGGACCGCGAGATCCTGGACGTCGTCAACCATGTCTTCGGCGGCGGGCTGTCGAGTCGCCTGTTCGACGAGATCCGCGAGCGGCGGGGTCTGGCTTACAGCGTCTATTCGGCGACCGCCTCGTACGCCGACGTCGGTGCCTGGTCCGTGTATGCAGGGTCGATGCCAGAGCACGCCGGCGAGGTCGAGCGACTGGTCCACAGCGAGATCGAGCGGCTCGTCAGCGGTGGCGTCACGGACGAGGAGCTGGAGGTGGCCGTCGGCTATCTCACCGGTGCCTACCAGCTCGGCCTCGAGGACACGGCGGCGCGGATGAGCCGCCTCGGTGGGATGCTCACCACGCTCGGCAAGGTGCACAGCGTCGAGGAGCAGCTCGCTCGCTGGGAGAGCGTCACGCTCGACGACGCCAAGCGGGTGATCGCCGATGTCTTCGGGTCCGCCGCACCCGTGACCGTCAGCGTCGGGCCCCGCTACTGAGATGGCCCGTGTCGCGGTGGTCGGAACTGGTGTGATCGGTGGCGGCATGGCCGTCAACCTCCTCCGCAACGGCCATCAGGTGGCCGTCTGGAACCGCACTGCCGAGAACGCGGCGAACGTCGTCGACGCCGGGGCCACGTTGGCGGCGACGCCAGCGGAGGCTGCACGCGGCGCCGACGTCGTGTTCGAGGCGACCGCCGACGATGCCTCGTCGCGGTCGGTGTGGTTCGGAGACGATGGCATCCTCGCCGGATCGGCCGAAACGGCGACGCTCGTGACCTCGGCGACTCTGTCTCCGGTGTGGGTCGCAGAGCTTGCCGAGGCGTGCCGGTCGGCGGGCCGTCCGTTCCTCGACATGCCGGTCACGGGCGGACGCGCCGGGGCTGAGAGCGGCGCCCTCGTCATGCTGGCGGGCGGCGACGAGGCCACGCTCGCGTCGATCGCCGGGGTTCTCGAGGCGATCTCGACGACGGTCCGGCACTTCGGTCCGGTCGGCAGCGGAACGCAATTCAAGTTGGTGCTCAATGCCCTCCAGGCGGCCCATCTCGTCGCCTTCGGCGAGGCGATGGCGATGGCGCGCTCGGCCGGCCTCGATCTCGACGAGGTCGGTGAGGCGCTCGTCGATCGGCTCGGTGGGCCGGTCACCACGATGGCCTGGGCCGCTACCCGCGAGCCACCGCAGCGCGCGAACTTCGCCCTTGCCTGGGCCTTGAAGGACCTGCGGTATGCGTCGGCGATGGCCGGCGAGCTGCCGACGCCGATCCTCGACGTGGCGGTCGCCCGGCTCGCCGACGCTGAGTCGAAGGGCTTCGGCGACCGCGACTGGACCGTGGTCAGCGGCGACCTCCCCTGACGAACCGGGCGGTGTCGCGGTTCACTGCAGCAGTAGCGTCAATACATGCCGATCGCACCGGATTCCAAGGACTGGACCTGGGTGCTCGACCGGCCGTGCCCGGAGTGCGGGTTCGATGCCTCGACCCAGTCCGTGGCCGAGGTCGCCCGACTAGTCCGTGACAACACGGCGCGCTGGCCCGCCGTGCTCGAGCGGGCCGACGTGCGTCAGCGGCCGAGCCCGGACCGGTGGTCGGCGCTGGAGTACGCCTGCCACGTGCGAGACGTGTTCCGGCTGTTCGATCAGCGCCTCCACCTGATGCTCGACGAGGATGACCCGACGTTTGCCAACTGGGACCAAGACGCCACGGCCGTGGCCGATCAGTACGGCGAACAGGACCCGATGGTCGTCGGTCGGGAACTGCTCTCGGCGGGCAACCAGATGGCGGCGAGCCTGGAGGCCGTGCGCGCCGATCAGCATGGTCGCACCGCGACGCGTAGCGACGGTGCTCGGTTCACGGTCGAGACGTTCGCCCGCTACTTGGTCCATGACCCCGTGCACCACCTGTGGGACGTCTCGGTGGAGCACGAGTCGTGATCCGCGTCGGCGTTTGTGGGGCCGGGGGGCGGATGGGCGCGACTGCCTGCCGAGCGATCACCGGCGACGACGCCCTCGATCTCGTCGCCGCGGTCGACCCGAGCGCCGCCACGCAGATCGTCGGGGGGGTCACCGTGGCCGCCGTCGTCGACGAGTTCGCCGCCGCCGAATGCGAGGTGGTCGTCGACTTCACCGACGCCGCCGCCGCCCGAGCGAACGTTCCCGTGCTGCTCGCTCAGGGCATCCACACGGTCGTCGGCACGTCCGGCCTGACGGACGTCGATCTCGCCGCGTTCGCCGCCGCAACGGCGGCGCCGGAGAGCGGTCACGCCATCGTGGCGGCGAACTTCTCGATCTCGGCGGTGCTGCTGATGCGTCTCAGCGAGCTCGTTGCACCATTTTTCGACACCGTTGAGATCATCGAGCTGCACCACGACGGCAAGGTCGACGCGCCCTCGGGTACGGCGATCACGACGGCCCAGCGGATCGCCGATGCCTCAGCGCGATTGGGCGCCCGATCCGACGACTCGAGAGACGATCGAGGCGGCGCGTGGTGCCGTCGGCCCGGCTGGGATCCACGTCCACGCCGTGCGCATGCGGGGCATGGTTGCCCATCAAGAGGTCATCTTCGGAGCCACGGGCCAGACCTTGACGCTGCGCCAGGACAGCTACGACCGGGCGAGCTTCATGCCCGGTGTGCTGCTCGCCTGCAAGCGCATCGCCGAGTTCCCCGGGCTGACGATCGGCCTCGACGCGTTGCTCGACGTCTAGTCCCGCTCTTTCCTAGAGGGCGGTGACGGCTGCCAGGGCCGCGTCGTAGTTCGGTTCCTCGGCGATCTCCGGAACGAGCTCGGTGTACGCCACGTTGCCCGCGCCGTCGAGTACGACGACCGAGCGGGCGAGCAGGCCGGCGAGCGGTCCGTCGGTGATCGTCACGCCGTAGTCGGAGCCGAACGTGCTGCGGAACGTCGACGCCGGCTTGACGTTCTCGATGCCTTCCGCACCGCAGAAGCGGGCGGCCGCGAAGGGCAGGTCCTGGGAGACGCACAACACGGTGACGCCGTCGTCGGCGACGCGCTCGTTGAACGTGCGCACGCTGGTGGCACACACCTGCGTGTCGATCGAGGGGAAGATGTTGAGCACCACCGGCTGGCCGGCGTAGGCGTCCTTGGAAACTTCGCCGAGGTCGGTGCCGGTCAGCGTGAACGCCGGTGCCGGGTCTCCGACGGCGGGGAGCTCGCCGACGGTGTGGATGGGGTTGCCGCGAAAGTTGATCTCAGCCATATGTCCGCCAGTCTGCCGAGGATCGGGCTGCGTCGCACCGCCTGCCCACGCGCGGACTGCGTGGCCGGGGAACGCAATGACGTCTACGAGCCCCGGCGATAGTTGCGCACGTTGATCAGCACGACGGCGGCCACGGACGCGATCACCACCCACCACTGGTAGCGCTGGACCCAGCCGAGGACGTCGACGAGCGGTTCCTCGAACGCTTTGGCCAACCACCAGATCAGCGCCAGCCGCCCGGCGATCCCGATGGCCAGCAGGACGGCGAGCTTGAGTGGATGGGTGCGACGGATTCCCGTCAGCACGGCGACGATGTTGCTCCCCACGAAGAACGGGATCACGGCCACCTCGGCCTTGTCGAGCGCCTTGTCGTAGGCGTCGAGCGCTTCCGGCGTGAGCCCGAGGTAGCGGGTGAACAGCCCGAGCAGGTCGTCGCGATATGCCCGCCCGGCGAGGTGGCAGACGACGAAGGCGGCGGAAATGCGCAGGGTGCCGATGACGATGAAGGCCCACACGCCGATACCACCCGGTACCGACAGGGCGAGGTAGCGCTGCCGGGAGCTCAGCGCCAACAGCGCTTCGGGATTGGTGTCGACCCACCGTGCCCACACTGCATTGGCGACGTTCGTGCAGATGACGAGGGCGACGAAGGCGACGATCGTGAGCGGCGCCCACCACGGACGGACGTGGGGCGCCGTTGCGACCTCGTCGACGGCATCAGCGTCGCCAGCGTCGGCCGTGCTCATGGCCGCCGAACGCTACCGTGCGCTCATGCTCGGCCTGATGCAAGACGTCCCGTTGTCGATCATCCACCTCTTCGACCGGGCGGAACAACTCTTCGCCCACAAGGGGATCGTCACCGCCGTCGCCGGTTCCCGTGTACGCACGACGTACGGCGACTGGGCGGCGCGGACCCGGCGGCTCGGCGGCGTGCTCGACACCCTCGGCATCGCGCCCGACGCTCGCGTCGGCACGTTCGGCTGGAACACCGCCAGGCACCTCGAGCTGTATTTCGCGGCCCCGTGCACCGGGCGGGTCCTGCACACGCTCAACATCCGGCTGTTTCCGGAGCAGCTCACCTACATCGTCAACCATGCCGCCGACGAGGTGATCTTCGTCGATCGGTCGCTGATCGGCCTGCTGGCCCCGTTGCTGCCGACGTTCGAGGGAGTCAAGTACCTCGTGCTGATGGACGATGGCGCCGGTCCCGATCCAGCGAGCGTCGACCTCGCCGGTCGCGAGCTGCTCGACTACGAGTCGCTGCTCGCCGAAGCGGAACCCGTGGAGTTCCAGCGGGTCGACGAGAACACGGCGGCCAGCATGTGTTACACGAGCGGGACCACCGGCAATCCGAAGGGCGTGGTGTACAGCCACCGCAGCACCTTCCTGCACACGATGGGTGCCCTGCTCGCCGACTCCCTCGGGGCCCGCGAGTCGGACCGCATCCTGCCGGTCGTGCCGATGTTTCATGCCAACGCGTGGGGGCTCGCCCATGCGGCGGTGGCGTGCGGTGCCGACCTCGTGATGCCGGGGGCCGATCTGTCCGGCAAAGCGCTCGCCGATCTCATCGTCGAGGAGCGCGTGACGATCGCCGCCGGCGTGCCGACGATCTGGATGCAGGTACTCCCGGAACTGAAGGGTCGCGACACGTCGAGCCTGCGGGCGATCCCATGCGGCGGATCGGCGGTGTCCAAGGCCCTGTCCGAGTCGTATCGCGAGGCGATCGGCTTGCCGATCCTGCAGGCCTGGGGGATGACCGAGACGAGCCCCGTGGCCACCGTCGGGCGGCTGGACGCCGATCAGGAAGCGCTCGGCGACGACGAGCAGGCCGAGCTGCGGACCACCGTCGGCCGTGCCGAGCTGGGCGTCGACTGCCGGATCGTCGAGCCGGACACCAGCACTCCGGTGCCCCGAGACGGGCGGTCGAGCGGCGAGCTGCAGTGCCGCGGACCATGGATCGCCGCCTCCTACTACCACGACGACCGCGCCGCCGACAGCTTCACGGACGACGGGTGGCTGCGCACCGGCGACGTGGCGACGATGGACGAGCGCGGCCGGATCAGACTCGTCGACCGCACCAAGGACCTCATCAAGTCCGGTGGCGAGTGGATCTCGTCCGTGGAGATCGAGAACGAGCTGATGGCCCACCCGGAGATCAGCGAGGCCGCCGTGATCGGGGTCGTCGACGAGCGCTGGGGCGAACGGCCGCTGGCGTGCGTCGTGAAAGTGGAGGGCAGCGAGTTGACCGCAGACGCCGTCATCGAGTTCATCGCCCCTCGCCTCGCCAAGTGGCAGGTGCCCGACCGTGTCGTGTTCATCGACGAGGTGCCCAAGACGAGCGTCGGCAAGTTCTCCAAGAAGACGCTGCGCGAACGCTTCCAGACGATGCCGCCGTGACCGGGGATACGTTGTCTCACCATGCCAACACGTACCGCACGCACTGCATGGACCGGGACCCTCGAGCACGGCTCTGGGCAGGTCGAGATGACGAGCTCGGGGGTCGGCACGTTCGAGGTGTCGTTCCCCAAGCGAGCCGCCGATGATGCCGGCGGTTTGACGAGCCCCGAGGAGCTGATCGCCGCCGCCCACTCGGCGTGCTACGCGATGTCGCTGTCGGCGCTGGTGGCCCGCGCCGGTGGCACCCCCAAGTCGCTCGACGTCCGCGCCGACGTCGGCCTCGGCCCCGATCCAGCCGGCGGCTTCCGGATCACCGGGATCGCCCTCGACGTCTCCGGTGACGTCGAAGGGCTCGACTCCGACGCCTTCCGCGAGGCGGCGGAGACGGCGAAGGCCAGCTGTCCCGTCAGCAAGGCGCTGACCGGGGTCGAGATCAGCCTCAACGTCTCGACGTGACGTCCGGTCTCGCGGGTTCACCCCGCGAGGCTGGATGACCGGGATAGCGTCTTGGCGGCTTTATGAGCATCGCTGATCCCGCTGCCGACCTGCGCCCGCTGACGACGGTGCTGCCAGCGAGGCAGTACCTCGCCGCGATGTGGGCGCGCCGCGACTTCGCCGTCGCCCTGCCGTTCGAGGAGGTCCGCTCGACGCATCAGGACACGCTCCTCGGGAACCTCTGGCACCTCGCCAATCCGATGCTCTCGGTGGCCGTCTACTACCTCGTGTTCGGGGTGATGCTCGATGTCAGCAGGGGGATCGACAACTACATCTTGTTCCTGATGGTCGGCGTGTTCGTGTTCAACCTGACGACGAGGTGCGTGCTCGGTGGGGCAACGGCGATCTCCGCCAACCAGGGCTTGATGCGCTCGATCCGCTTTCCCCGCGCCCTGCTTCCGTTCTCGGTGATCATGTCGAAGCTCTACACGTTCGCCTTCGAGCTCGTCGTCATCGCCGCCGTCGCCATCGCCACCGGCGAGGGAATCGCGTTGCGCTGGCTGCTCCTGCCGGCAATCGTCGTGCTGCACTCCGGCCTCAACCTGGGCGGCGCGTTCATCGCCGCCCGGCTCAACGACAGCTTCCGCGACGTCCAGCAGATCATCCCGTTCGTGTTCCGTCTGCTGATGTACTTGTCGGGGGTGATGTTCCCGCTCGAGCAGTTCCTGACCAGCGACCAGGCCGGCAGCGTGCTGCCGACGTTGATCCGCCTGAATCCGCTGATCGGCATCATCGACATGTATCGCTACGTGTTCATGGGAATGCCGGTGTACGACGGTGACCTCATCAAGGGTGTCGTCGGGGCGGTCGCCATCCTCGTGTTCGGCTTCTGGTACTTCCGCACTGCCGAGTCGCGGTACGGACGATCATGATGGCGGAACCCACCGCAGAGACAGCGGTCGCCACGGCGGTGCCGAAGCTGACGATTCGCGTTCGCGACCTCGTCCTCGACTACGAGGTGTTCGAGGACCGTCGCGCGGCGCTCCGCCAGCGCCTCGTCACCAAACAGGGCACGGGGCGCAGCCTCGTCCACGCCCTCAAGGGCATTTCCTTCGACGCCGCCGAGGGCGATGCGATCGGCGTCGTCGGACCCAACGGCTCCGGCAAATCGACACTTCTCGCCGCCCTCGCCGGGATGCTCGCACCGACGAGCGGCGAGGTGCTCGTGTCGGAGGAACCGAAGTTGCTCGGGGTCGGGGCGACGCTCATCGCCGCCGCCACCGGCTATCGCAACATCCGCCTCGGCTGCCTGGCCCTGGGCATGTCGAACAGCGAGGTCAACGACAAGATCGACGAGATCGTCGAGTTCACCGACATCGGCGAGGCGATCAACCGCCCGCTGCGCACGTATTCGTCGGGGATGCGCGCCCGCCTGCACTTCGCCATCGCCACGTCCGTCCAACCGAGGATCCTGCTCATCGACGAAGCGCTCTCGGTCGGCGACAAGGCGTTCCGCGCGAAGTCGAAGGAACGCATCGAAGAGATCGTCGCCCACGCCGGAACGTTGATGCTGGTCAGCCATTCGATGGAGGAGATCTCCCGGCAGTGCACGCGGGCACTGTGGATCGAGGACGGGCTGTTGGTCGCCGACGGACCCGTCGACGAGGTGCTCGAGGCCTACGCCGAGTCCTGAGCCGCTCGGTCGAGTCAGACGGACTGCTGTGACAGGGCGTCGTCGATCGCCGCTTCGGTGTCCGGTCCGAAGCCGACCAGGCCGTGCGAGACAGCGACGACACCGTAGAGGCGCGGCGCAGTCGTGGCGGCGGTGATCTTCCCGAGAAGGGGGGTCAGAGGCGACCGGACTCGACGACGCGGGTGAGGAACTCCCGAGTGCGCGGTTCCGTGGGCGCGCCGAACAGCTGCTCGGGTGGGCCGGACTCGACGATCCGCCCGGCATCGAGAAAGCACACGGTGTCGGAGATCTCGCGGGCGAAGCCCATCTCGTGGGTGGCGATGACCATCGTCATGCCGGAGGCACGCAGCCCGCGCACGACGTCGAGCACCTCGCCGACGAGCTCGGGGTCGAGCGCCGAGGTGATCTCGTCGAGCAGCATCACGGCGGGGTTCATGGCCAGCGAGCGGGCGATGGCGACGCGCTGTTGCTGGCCACCTGAGAGCTGATCGGGGTACGCCAGCGCCTTGTCGCCGAGGCCGAGCCGGTCGAGCAACTGCATCCCCCGCGCAGTGGCGTCTGCTGCAGTGGCCAGCCCGAGCTTGCGCGGTGCAAGGGTGACGTTCTCGATGACCTTGAGATGGGGGAACAGGTTGAAGCTCTGGAACACCATGCCGATGCGTCGACGGATCGGGTTGGGATCGAGGCCAGGCTCGCTGATGTCGACGCCGTCGAACGTGATGTAGCCGTCGTCGATCGGCTCGAGCAGGTTGATGCACCGCAGCAACGTGCTCTTGCCCGAGCCGGACGCGCCGATCAGCGTCACCGCCGAACCACTCGGCACGTCGAGATCGATGCCGTCGAGCACGCGCAGACTTCCGAACTCCTTGACCACCCCGCGGAGCGCGACCTCACTCACGTGACGACGGTGCCCGACATCCTCCGGCGGTCGCGAGCGAGGAGGTGGTCGGTGAGGCGGGTGAGCGGGATCGACACGCAGAGGAACAGCACGGCGGCGACGACGTAGGGGGTGAAGTTGAAGATGCGGTCCTTGATGATCGTCGCCCGGCGCAGTGCTTCGACCGGCCCGAGGACCGAGATCAGGGCGACGTCCTTCTGCAGGCTGACGAGGTCGTTCATCAATGGAGGGATCACCCGTCGAATCGCCTGAGGCAGGACGACCGAGCGCATCGTCTGGCCGCCCGACAGCCCGAGCGACCGGGCCGCGGCGCGCTGGGACTCATGGACGCTCTCGATCCCGGCGCGGAAGACCTCGGCGACATAGGCCGAATAGGTGAGGATCAGCGCCACCGATCCCCAGATGATCGGCCGGCCGTACCACTCGCGCGTCTGCAGCAGCCCGGGGACGCCGAAGCCGAGCATCGTGATCCACAGGATCACCGGGACGCCGCGGACGATGTCGGTGTAGACGGCGGCGGTCAGCCGCAGCGGGTACAGCGCCGGAGCGCGGACGTTGCGGGCCATCGCCACGAGCAGGGCGAGGGCGACGATGCACGGGGCGCAGACGAGGAAGATGCGGATGTCCAACCAGAAGGCGCGCAGGATCGGCCGGAAGCTCTCGCGGAACACCGACCAGTCGAAGAACGACTGGCGGACGTCCTGCCATCCCGACGTCTTGGGCACCAGCCAGACGACAAGACCCACGAACAGCGTCGTCGACGCGGCGGCGAGGACGATGCTGTTGCGTCGTTGCCGGCGCTCGTACTCCTGTCGCCGGGCGCGGGTGTAAACGTTCACGGGAGGTGCGGCACTGGACCCCGCCGGCGCGGTCGCTCACTCGAGGTCGAAGACCGGGACCTCGGTGGCCTCTTCCATCCAGGTGGTGGTGATCTCCTCCAGTTCGCCCGATTCGCGCAGCCTGAGCAGGGCGTAGTCGACGCACTCGACGAGCGGGTTGTCCTGCTCGAAGAGCAGGCCCCAGTCCTCGCCCGGGGCTGCGTCGATCGGCGGGAACTGGCCGACGACGACGCCACCTTCGATCTCCACGTCGCGCAGGTAGATGGCCGTCGGCAGGTCGACGACGAGCCCGTCGACCTGCTGGGTGGACAGTGCCTGCACGGCATCGGCGTTGGTGTTGAAGACCTGGACGTCGGCGGATGGCTGGACGACGTCCTCGACGAGCGCCAGGCTGGTGGTTCCGGCAGCGACGCCGAGCCTCAGTTCCTGCAGCTGGGCCAGCGACGCTGCGCCGATCGCCGGGGAGTCAGGGCCGGCGACGATCGCCTGCGTGCTCGTGTAGTAGGGCACGCTGAACGAGACGACCTCGAGGCGTTCCTCGGAGATCGAGAACTGCTGGAGGTTGAAGTCGAAGTCCTTCGGACCCGGGGCGATCGCCGCATCGAACGGCGTGCGCACCCACTCGACGGCGTCGTCGGCGAAGCCGAGCTGCCCGGCGACGGCGTAGGCGACGGCGGCCTCGAAGCCCTCACCGCTCTCGGGGGCGTCGTCGACGACGTAGGGCTCGAAAGCCGGCTCGCCGGTGGCGATCGTCAGCACGCCCTCCTCGAGGGTCAGACCCTCGGCGCACGCCGCCGGGTCGGGGATCGTCCCGACGGAGATCGTCGTCTCGGTGCCGCCGGCGGTCTCTGGCGGCTCCGTCCCTGGAACGGTGGTCGCCCCGGCGGCGGCCGGCGCGGCCACAGCGATCGCCGCGACACCGACGATCGCGAGGGTGCGAGTTCGCATCGTGTTCTCCCTGGTCGAGTTGCTGGTCCCCGCGAATCTATTCGCCCGACCGTCACCCAACCGATTTGTGTCAGCGGGACGACTCACAACCGGCCACCGACCTGACGTAAACGATGTTGACGGTGAGACAGATCAGTCTTAACGTCTCACCATGGACGCGACCCTCGAAACCCGCGTGCTCGATGCCACGAAGGCGTGCTGCGAGCGCTTCGGGTTCGCCAAGTTGTCGATCGACGACGTCGCCGCCGAGGCCGCTGTGTCGCGAGCGACGATCTACCGGCTCTATCCAGGGGGCAAGGACGTGCTCCTCGACGCCCTGCGCGTCCGCGAGCTCGAGGAGTTCTTCGAGGTGCTGCGCGCCGAGGTCGTCGATGCAGACACGCTCGAGGAGCTGCTCGTCCGCACGGTCGTCGCTGCGACCCGCGAGCTGCGCGCCGACCATCACCTCGCCGTGATGCTCGCCGCCGAGCCCGGTGAGGCGCTCACCCAGCTGACCACGGCGGGGGTGCCGCGCATCGTCCAGTACGCCACGACGTTCCTCGTCCCGTTCGCCGAGCCGTACTTGTCTCGCGACCAGTCCGTCGCCGTCGTCGACGTGCTCAGCCGGCTGACCATCTCCTACTTCCTCGCCCCGAGTGTCGTCGTCGACCTCGGCGACGCCGAACTCGGCGCGCCGGTTCCTGGCGCCGCTGATCGCGACCCTCACCGAAGGAGCAAACGCATGAGCGTCACCCACCGAGCCAACGACGAGATCCTCGGCCGTGCCGAGCTCAACGACATCGAGGCGATCGTCGCGGTGGTCAACACCGACGTCGACGAGGTCGAGCACGCCGTCAAGGACAACGCCGAGGCGATCTTCACCTGGGACTACACGTTGGCCCGACCACAGCTGCGCAAGCTCTACGAGAAGGGCAAGGTCGGCCAATGGAACGCTGCCACCGACTTGCCCTGGGACACCGAGGTCGATTTCGAGAAGGTCGTGCGGGAGGACGAGAGCGCGATCTCCGCAGGGCTCAGTCCCGGCCACTACGACGGCACCGTTGTCGAGAAATGGACCGACGACGAGTGGATCGCCTTCGCGATGGACCAGCGCCGCTGGACCCTGTCACAGTTCCTCCACGGCGAGCAGGGTGCGCTGCTGTGCACGGCGAAGATCACCGAGTCGGTGCCGTGGTACGACGCCAAGCTGTACGCCGCCACGCAGGTCGTCGACGAGGCCCGCCACGTCGAGGTCTTCGGCCGCTACCTGCAAGAGAAGGTCGGCGGCGAGTTCCAGGTCAATGCCCACCTCCGGTTGCTTCTCGACGACATCATCAACGACAGCCGATGGGACATGACCTACCTCGGCATGCAGGTGATGGTTGAGGGTTTGGCGCTCGCCGCCTTCGGGTTCATGCATCAACTCACGAGCGAACCGCTGCTCAAGCAGCTGCTGCGCTACGTGATGAGCGACGAGGCCCGCCACGTCGCCTTCGGAGTTCTCTCCCTGCGCGAGGTCTACGCCGGGATGACCGACGACGAGATCCGCGAGCGCCAGGAGTTCGCCTACGAGGCGGCGGTCCGGATGCGCGACCGGTTCCTGTCCCAGGAGGTCTGGGAGCGCCACGGCGTAAATCCGCGCGACGTCGTCCCCTTGGTGCTCAACGACCCGACGCGCCAGCTGTTCCAGACGATGCTGTTCTCGAAGATCGTGCCGAACTGCAAGAAGCTCGGTCTCCTCGATCGCAACGATCAGTGGTTGCGCCACCGATTCGAGGAGATGGACGTCATCCAGTTCGAGAATCTCGAGGACACCGGCGAGGAGTACATCGCCCTGCAGATCTGATCGCGACGGCGGGACGTCAGGAACCCTGACACCAGTCTTTGGTGTGAGGGGATGTGCCGGCACTAGGTTGCGCACATGACGCGACGGGGCGCGTGGCGCGGCGGCGGGGGAACACCGTGAACGACGGGTGGGATCCCGCCCAGTACGCACGTTTCGCCGAGCAACGGGCGCAGCCGTTCTGGGATCTCGTCGCCCTGCTCCACCAGCCGGCTGGCGGGTTCGGTCGGTCCGTCGACCTCGGATGCGGATCCGGCGAGCTGACTGCCGAGGTCACCGACCGCCTCGGCATCGAGGAGATGGTCGGCATCGACTCGTCCGATGCAATGCTCAACGCGGCGCGGGAGGCGGTCGGGTGTGGTGACGATCGGCTGCGCTTCGCCCGCGGCGACCTCGGCAAGTGGACAAGCCGCGGCGACCACGACCTGATCATCGCCAACGCCAGCATGCAGTGGGTGCCTGATCACCCCGGCGTGCTCGGTCGGTGGTGGGCAGCGCTGGCGTCCGGCGGTCAACTGGCCGTGCAGGTGCCTGCCAACGCCGACCACCCGGCGCATCGCCTCGCCAACCAGGTCGCCACGACGGAACCATTCCTCTCGGCGTTCCACTGCTTGCCGCCGCCCGACCCGGTCGCCCACAACGTGCTGCGGCCTGAGGACTACTCGACCCTTCTCGAGGAGTTCGGCGCCGTCGAGCAGAACGTGCGGCTGCAGGTGTACCCCCACCGCCTCGAGTCGACGGCGAGTGTCGTCGATTGGGCGAGGGGCACCACCCTGACGCGCTTCACCAGGCTCCTCGAACCCGACCTCGCCGGTCTGTTCATCGATGCCTACCGGACACGGATCGTCGACGAGCTCGGCGACGTGTCCCCCTACTTCTACCCGTTCAAGCGCATCCTCATGTGGGCCCGCAAGGGCTAGTTCACCAACCGCCTGGCGGAAGGGGAGAGCGATGAGCGATGTGCCGGACACCGCCCGCCACGCCCGTGACCTCGGCGCCGTCGCCCTGCTGGCGCGCATCGACGTCCCGGCGGCGCTGTCGGATTAGCCTGCTCACATGGCTCGATTCGGCAGAGTTGTGACGGCGATGATCACGCCATTCGACGACGACCTCGCCCTCGATGTCGACGGGGCGGTCGAGCTCGCCAAGTGGCTGCAGGCCGAGGGCAACGAGGGTCTCGTCCTCGCCGGGACCACCGGCGAGTCGCCGACGTTGAGCGACGACGAGAAGTTGCAGCTGTGGGAAGCGGTGGCCAGCGCCGTGACGATTCCCGTCCTCGCCGGCGCGACCGGCAACGACACTGCCCACGACGTGCACCTCACGGTCGAGGCATCCAAGCGCGATGTCGCCGGGATCCTCGCCCTGTGCCCCTACTACAGCCGCCCGTCGCAGGCCGGTATCGAGGCCCACCTGCGGGCGATCGCAGCCGCCACCGAGCTCCCCGTGCTGATCTACGACATCCCGATCCGCACCGGCCGCAAGATCGCCACCGACGTGCTCGTACGCCTCGCCAACGACGTGCCCAACGTCCTCGGCGTCAAGGATGCCGCCGGCAACCCCGGCGAGACTTCGCGGCTGGTCGCGGCTGCCCCGGAGTCGTTCGAGGTCTACAGCGGCGACGACATCTTCACCCTGCCGCTCGTCGCCGTCGGCGCCGTCGGGGTAGTCAGCGTTGCCGGGCACTGGATCGCCCCGGACCTCGTCGAGTTCTTCGATGCCTGGGAACGCGGTGACACGCTGGCGGCGCGGCGGGTCAACGCCCGGGTGCTGGAGAGCATCGCGTTCGAGACCGGCGACGATGCCCCCAACCCATTGCCGGCGAAGGCGATGCTGCGCCATCTCGGTCGGCCCGCCGGGCGCTGCCGGCCGCCGCTGGGACCCGATCCGGACTGGTTGGACGAAGGCGCGGCCGACGTGTACAGCCGGTTGGTCGCTGCCCGTGGCTGAACCGACCGGCGCCGCATCCGACGCCCCGGTCAGGGGCGAAGCCGTGCGCATCGTCTTCCTCGGCGGGCTCGGTGAGATCGGGCGCAACTGCATGGCGATCGAGCTGGGCGGTGGTCCGGCCGGCGACGGGCCCGAGCGACAGATCATGCTCATCGACTGTGGGCTGATGTTCCCCGACCCGGATATGCACGGCATCGACCTCGTGCTGCCCGACTTCACCTACCTCCGTGAGAACGCCGCACGGATCGTCGCGGTCGTCGCCACGCACGGCCACGAAGACCACGTCGGAGCCTTGCAGTACCTGCTGCGCGAGATCAGTGTCCCGATCTACGGCTCGGCGGTGACCCTTGGCCTCGCCCGCAACCGCATCGAGGAGGCCGGCCTGCTCGGCAACACCGAGCTGCGCATCGTCGCCGACAACGAGCGCGTCCAGATCGGACCGTTCGACGTCGAGTTTCTCCCTGTCACGCACAGCGTGCCCCACGCCCACGCCATCGCCGTGCACACAGCACAGGGCGTCGTGCTGCACACCGGCGACTTCAAGCTCGACCTCACGCCGGTCGACGGGCGGCGCACCGACCTCGCCAGGATCGGCGAGCTGGCCCGTACCGAGGGCATCCGGGTGCTGCTCGCCGACTCGACGAACTCCGAGGAGCCGGGCCACGCGCCAAGCGAGACCACCGTCGGGGGCGTGCTGCGCACGCTGTTCGCCGAGTGTCGGGGACGCCGGGTGATCACGGCCAGCTTCGCCAGCCACCTGCACCGCATCCAGCAGATCGCCGACGCGGCGATCGAGAGCGGCCGCAAGGTGGCCACGCTGGGGATGAGCATCCGCAAGAACGTGCAGCTCGGCATCGACCTGGGGATCGTGTCGATCCCGGCGAGCAAGTTGATCGACATCGAGGACATCGACCGTTATCCGCCGGGGGAGGTCTGTGTGATCTCCACCGGATCGCAGGGCGAGCCGATGTCGGCGTTGGCCCTGTTGGCCCGCGGGGAGAACAAGTTCGTCAAGCTCAGCGAGAACGACACGGTGATCCTGTCGAGCCACGCGATTCCCGGCAACGAGTCGAACGTCAACCGGGTCATGGACGGGTTGCTGCGGGCCGGCGCCCAGGTCGTCCACTCGGGCACGCGCGACGTGCACGCCACCGGTCACGCCCAGGCCGACGAGTTGAAGACCTACCTGTCGATCGCCCAGCCGCAGTGGTACGTCCCGATCCATGGCGAGTACCGGCATCTCGTGGCCAACGCCGCGATCGGAACGACGATGGGCGTGCCGCGCGACCGGGTGCTGGTGTGCGAGGACGGTGACGTCCTCGTGGTCACCGATGACGGGGTCGAACCGGCTGGACGGGTCCCCGCCGGGTACCTCTATGTCGACGGGATCGTCGGCGATGTCGGCCAAGGTGTGCTGCGCGATCGCGCCGTGCTGGCGTCGGAGGGCGTCGTGGTGGTGGTCGTCACGGTCGACACACAGTCCGGCAAGGTGCTCACCGGACCCGAGATCATCACCCGCGGCTGGGTGTACGCGCCCGAGGCCGAGGACCTTCTCGACGAGGCGTGCGACATGATCTCGGCGACCGTCGAGGACACCCTGTCCAAGGGCGTTCGCGACGTCGAGATGCTCGAGCGCGACGTGCGCCGGGCCGCCGGCCGCTTCGTCTCGGAACGCACCCGCCGCCGCCCGATGATCGTGCCCGTGGTGATGGAGGCATAGCCCGGTTCTCCCCGAATTTCTGTCGGTCCAATCGATGCGCCAGCTAGCGCCCTGGCCCTGGAAGCGGGTGATTTCAGGCCGTCGCGACCGAACTCACCACCGTCGCATCTTTGGCACGGTCGGCGCCACCAACGTCGCCAACGCGACCAAAGAGTTCAAGCCTGCCCAATCGTTCCGACTTCTTGGTCGATTTGGCGCCGCTACCGGCGTCACAGGAACCAAAGAGTTCGCGACCCGGACGCGTCGGCGCCCGAACCTCGGAGCCAGATGCACGGCATCCGCTCGATCTGGGCGGCCTCCGCATCATTCCTCGATCTGGGCGGCTCACAGCGGACGTTCTGATGCCGGGGCCGCCCAGTTCGTGACTGACCCTCCGAGATCGAAGCACCGCAGCTTGGTACGTTGACCGGTGCATGGCTACGTGGGGACCGTCGAAGAAGCCCGAGCAGAAGGCGCTGCCGGCAACGCGGTCGTCGAACCCCTCGAAGGCCTCGAAGAGTGGCTCCACCAAGGCATCCGGCACCGGCAACGTCACCCGAGCTCGTTACACCGCCGACGAACAGGCCCGTCGGCAGGCCAGCAGACGAGAGCAGGCCACCGGCGAGTTGCGCAGGGCGATCGCCGGGCGCGAGCACGAGTTCATCGGCCTGCTCCTGATCGTCGCGGCGATCATCCTCGCGGCGGGCATCTACTTCGACTTTGCCGGCATCCTCGGCGATGGCATCGAGTGGCTCGGCGGTGCGCTGGCCGGCGTCGGGCGCTACGTCCTGCCAGTGATCCTGCTCGCCGTCGGCGTGTCGTTCATCCGCAGTGCCAGATCGTCGAGCCCCTATCGGCTGGTCATCGGCTGGTCGCTCGTCGGGCTCACCGCCCTCGGGGTGATCCACGTCGCCCGTGGGCCGGAAGGTTTCTCGGTCAGCGGGGTCACCGACTCAGGGGGCGTGATCGGCTGGATCGTCGGCGAGCCGTTGCGCACGCTGATGGCCGAGTTCGGCTCGATCGTGGTCCTCGTCGCCCTCGGGATCGGCGGCCTCCTGCTGATCACCCAGGCCTCGTTGCGCACGATCGCCGAGCGCACCGGCCGCGGGGCGGCGTCGATCGCCAGGCCGGTCGGGCGGGCAGCCCGCAACGCCCTCGGCAATCTGTCGTCGTTGAGCAGCGACAGCGAGAGCTACGACGACGACGATGGTGTCGACGACGCGGCAGCCGCCGACGTCGACGAGGCGGGCGAGACCGTCGCTCTTGCTCTGCCCCCTGGTCCGTATGACGCCGCCGACGACTTCGGTGCCGATGACAGCGCCGGGGGATCGCGTCGCCGCCGGAAGCCAGCGGCGACGGAGCCGTTCAACGGTGACGGCACCGCCGGCACCGATCCGGGCAGCTGGGTTCTCCCGTCCGTCGCTCTCCTGCATCGCGGCGCGGCGGCAAGCATCGACCAGGGCGAGGCCGCCGGCCGCGGACGGATCCTCGAGCAATCGCTCGAGCAGCACGGTGTCGACACGACGCTCGCCGGAATGACGGTCGGGCCGACCGTCACGCGCTACGAGCTGGAACTGGGACCGGGCGTGAAGGTGGCCCGGGTCACCTCGTTGCAACGAGACATCGCCTACGCGATGGCCGCCACCGACGTCCGCATCCTCGCCCCGATCCCCGGCAAGTCGGCGATCGGTGTCGAGGTCCCCAACCGCACCCGCCAGCTCGTCGCCCTCGGTGACCTGCTCCTCGCCCCCGAAGCGGCGGCGGCCACCGGTCCCCTCGATGTGGCGATCGGCAAGGACATCGCCGGCGACGCCGTGTTCCTCGACCTGGCGACGACGCCGCACCTGCTCATCGCCGGGGCGACGGGCGCCGGCAAGTCGAGCTGCATCAACAGCATCCTGGCCTCGCTGCTGATGCGCAGGACCCCCGACCAGGTGCGCCTCATCCTCGTCGACCCCAAGCAGGTCGAGATGGGTCAGTACAACCGCCTCCCGCACCTGCTCACCCAGCCGGTGACCAACCCGAAGAAGGCGGCCAACGCTCTCGGGTGGGCGGTCAAGGAGATGGAGCGGCGCTACGACCTGCTGTCGGCGAAGGGTTACCGCGACATCTCCGGCTACAACGCGGCGTTCGACCAGGGCCAGCTCGAGCCCGACCCGGGGAGTGAGCAAGAGCCCGAGCGACTGCCGTACATCGTCGTCGTCGTCGACGAACTCAACGACTTGATGATGGTCGCCGCCCGCGACGTCGAGGAGGCGATCACGCGACTCGCCCAGAAGGCGCGGGCCGTCGGCATCCACCTCATCGTGGCGACGCAGCGTCCGAGCGTGAACGTGATCACCGGCGTGATCAAGGCGAACATCCCGGCGCGCATCGCCTTCGCCGTCTCCAGCCTCACCGACTCGCGGGTGATCCTCGATCAGCCCGGGGCCGAGAAGCTCGTCGGCAAGGGCGACATGCTCATGCTTCCTGGCAACTCCTCGGTGCTCGCCCGCGTCCAGGGTTCCTTCGTCAGCGAGGAGGAGGTCCGGGCGATCGTTCGCCACTGGCGCGAGCAGGCGCCGGAGGTCGTCTACGTCAGCGGCGTCGAGGGCGCCGACGAGCCCGACCTCGTCACGGCGTCGACGAACGCGATCAGCGGCAGCGACGAGGACGACGACGAGGTGATGATGCGCCAGGCGATGGAGCTCGTCGTGCGCAGCCAGCTCGGCTCGACGTCGATGCTCCAACGCAAGCTGAAGGTCGGCTTCGCTCGCGCCGGGCGGATCATGGACCTCCTCGAGCAGCGCGGCGTCGTCGGCCCGAGCGAGGGCTCCAAGGCGCGGACGGTGCTGATGACTGTCGAGGAGTTCGAAGCGCTGAGCCGATGACGGCAAGGATGGCGGCGTGACCGAGACCGCCTTCACCGAGATCGCCAGCGGACTGCAGTTTCCGGAGGGCCCGGTGGCGATGCCCGACGGCTCCGTCGTCGTTGTCGAGATGTTCGCCGAGCGGGTGACGCGCATCCATCCGGACGGATCGAGAGACGTCGTGTGCGAGGTCAAGGGAGGCCCGAACGGTCTCGCCGTCGGCCCCGACGGGGCGCTGTACCTCTGCAACAACGGCGGGTCGCACACCCCGGCCGACGTCGACGGCTTGCTGCGCCCGGGACCGTTCGACCTCGACCGCTACTCCGGCGGACTGATCCAACGCATCGACCACGACGGCAAGGTGACCAACCTGTACACGAATTGTGCCGGCCGTCCGCTGCGCGCGCCGAACGACCTGGTGATGGACGGCCACGGCGGTTTCTACTTCACCGACTACGGCATCCGCGACATCGCCGCCCGAACCGCGGATCTCGGTGCCGTGTACTACGCCCGCTGCGACGGCTCCGAGGTCCACGAGGTGGCCTACCCAGTGTCGTCGCCGAACGGCGTCGGGCTGAGCCCTGACGGCACGATCCTGTATTACGCCGAGACCTACACGGGTCGCCTGTTTCGCCGCACGATTGCCGAGCCGGGCGTCCTCGAACCGCCGAAGTCGAGGTACGACCCGAGGGCGCTGCTGTGCGGACTGCCGGGGATGCAGCTCGTCGACTCGCTCGCCGTCGACGCCGACGGCTGGGTCGCCCTCGGCACGCTGATCACCGGGGCGGTCACGTCGATCTCGCCGGACGGATCGTCCGTCGAGCAGGTGCCCACCGGCGACCCCTACACCACGAACGTCTGCTTCGGCGGCCCGGACATGCGCACCGCCTACGTCACGCTCTCGGGGACCGGTCGGCTCGTGTCGATGGAGTGGCCCCGACGAGGCCTACGCCTCGCCCACCAGTAGTCGTTCTGGGCGGCCTGCGACCCACAGTTCGATCTGGGCGGCCCCAGGTCCGGATTCCCGGCGTTCGGCCGCCCAGATGGGGTCAGCACGACGCCGGCCGCCCCGTCAGTAGCCTGATCAACCGTGTCCGGGAGCTTCTACGTCGAGACGCTTGGTTGTCCGAAGAACCAGGTCGACTCCGACAAGCTCGTCGGCACGCTGCTCGCCGATGGACTGCGGCCGACCGACGATGCCTCCTCGGCCGACCTCGTCGTCGTCAACACGTGTGCGTTCATCGAGGCGGCGCGCCAGGAGTCGATCGACACCGTGCTCGCGCTCGACGAGCGGCGCCACGAGGGCAGCCGACTCGTCGTCACGGGATGCATGGCCGAGCGCTACGGCGACGAGCTCGCCGCCGCCCTTCCCGAGGTCGACCAGGTCGCCGGGTTCGGTGTCGCCCTGCAACCCCGGGCGCGGACCCTGATCCCGGTCAGCGCCACGCCGGTCCCGGCGTTCGACCTGCTCAACCTGCCTCGTCCGAAATCGCCGGTGCCGTGGGCCTACGTCAAGATCGCCGAGGGTTGCGACCGCAAGTGCGGGTTCTGCGCGATCCCCTCGTTCCGGGGCAAGCAGCGCAGCCGCGACGTCGCCCAGATTCTGGCCGAGGTCGACGAGCTCGCTGCCGCCGAGATCGTCCTCGTCGCCCAAGACCTGGCGTCGTACGGCAAGGACCGTCCCGACGAGCTCGGCGCCGGGGCGATCGTCCCGCTCGTCCGCGCCGTCGGCGAGCGGGTGCCGCGGGTGCGCCTGCTCTACCTGTACCCGAGCGACCTCAGCGACGAGCTGATCGACGTCGTCAGCGAGTCGAGCGTTCCGTACTTCGACCTGTCCCTGCAACACGTCAGCAAGCCGCTGCTGCGGCGGATGCGCCGCTGGGGCGATGGCGATCGGTTCCTACGCCGCATCGCCGACATCCGGGCTCGTCGGCCCGATGCTGCGTTCCGCAGCAACTTCATCGTCGGCTACCCGGGCGAGACCGAGGACGATCACGACGAACTGCTGCGCTTCGTCGCGGCCGCCCAGCTCGACTGGTGCGGGTTCTTCGCCTACAGCCGCGAGGACGGCACCTATGCCGCCGGACTCGACGACCAGGTCCCCACCGACCTCGTCGCCGCGCGGCTCGGCGAGCTCACCGAGTTGCAGGACGCCATCACGTCGGCGCGGCGCGACGAGCTGATCGGGACGTCCGTCGAGGTCCTCGTCGACCGTCCCGGAATCGGCCGCAGCCACCGTGAGGCGCCGGAGATCGATGGCGTCATCCTCGTCGACCCCACGCTCGCCGCCGGGACGTTCGCCGACGTGGCGATCGTCGATGCCCTGGGCAGCGACCTGATCGCCGCCGGGGCCGACCTGTCGACGATCAGCGAGACGCTGGACGCGCTGTGAGAGACGTCGGAACGGCGTTGGCGACGTGGGCGAACGCGATCACCGCGGGGCGTCTGCTGCTGTCGCCACTGATGTTCTGGCTGATCCCTGAGGACGACGGCGGGTCGTGGATCGCTTTCATTTTTTGGTTCCTGCTCTCGGTGAGCGACTTCGTCGACGGTTTCATCGCCCGGCGTCGCGGACCGACGCGGTCGGGAGCCTTCCTCGACCCGCTCGCCGACAAGGTGCTGATCCTCGGGGCGATGTTCACGCTCGTCGGACGTGACGTGTTCTGGATCGTGCCCGTGGCGATCATCGCCGCCCGCGAGCTGGTCATCAGCGTGTACCGCAGCGTCATCGGTACGAAGGGGATCTCGATGCCGGCGAGCCGGTCCGCCAAGTACAAGACGCTCGCCCAGCAGCTCGCCGTCGGTTTCGCACTGCTGCCGCTCACTGCTCTGGATGCCACGTGGCTGTGGAACCTGTGCTTGTGGGCAGCGGTCGGGCTCGCCCTGTACAGCGGCGTGCAGTACTTCTGGCGGATGCACGCGGCGAAGAGTCGGGCCGTGCTGCCGCCCGATGTGTCGGTGGTCTGAGGGCACGATGCGTTGCGACGTCGTGGCGGTGGGTACCGAGCTGCTGCTCGGTCAGATCGTCGACACCAACTCGGCCTTCATCGGCGAGCGCCTCGCCGCCCACGGCATCGCCTCGCGACTGCAGGTCAAGATCGGCGACAATGTCGAGCGGATCGCCAACGTCCTTCGCCAGATCCTCGCCGAGGCCGACGCCGTGATCGTCTGCGGCGGCCTCGGACCCACCCACGACGACGTGACCCGGGAGGCGATCGCCGCCGTGATGGGCGTCGAGCTGAAGCTCGACGAGGCCGTTGCCGACGTCGTTCGCGGGCTGTTCTCGCAACTGCGCCGTCCGATGTCCGACAACAACTTGCGCCAGGCGATGGTCCCCGTTGGGGCGACGGTGATTCCTCAGGTGCGGGGCACGGCACCCGGGCTGATCTGTCCGTCGCAGGTGGACGGTCGTCCAGGGGTGATCTACGCGGTGCCGGGTGTGCCCGACGAGATGCAGGAGATGGTCGAGCGCGCCGTGTTGCCTGACCTCCTCGCCCGCGCCGGCGAGCCCACCGTCATCGCCTCCCGGGTCCTCAAGGTGTGGGGAGAATCGGAGAGCGGGCTCAACGCCCGCCTCGACGACGTCATCAGCCGCCTCGACGACGACGGCGACGTGACGTTGGCGTTCCTCGCTCGCGGCTGGAACGGATTGGAGATCCGCCTGACCACGTCGGCGGAGTCGGCGGCCGCCGCCGAGGACAAGTTGCGACCCTGGGAGGCGGAGATCCGGGGACTTCTCGGAAAGGTCGTGTTCGGCAGCGACGGCGACTCGATGGAGTCGGTGGTCGTCGATGCCCTGCGCCAGCGCGGCTCGACCCTCGGCATCGCCGAGTCGTTGACCGCCGGGCTCGTCGCCGCTCGGCTGGGCAGCGTGCCGGGCGTCAGCGACGTGCTGCGCGGCTCGCTCGTGACCTACGCCAGCGAGGTCAAGTTCGACCTGCTCGGCGTCACGCCCGGCCCGGTGATCAGCGAGGAGGTGGCGCTCGAGATGGCCGAGGGGGCGTGCCGGGTGTTCGGTGCGGACGTCGGTCTGGCGTTGACCGGTGTCGCCGGTCCCGGCATGCAAGACGACGTCCCCGTCGGCACGGTGTGCCTCGCCGTTGTCGGCCACGGCGCCGACCGGGCGACGACCACGCACTACCGGCCCACCGCGAGCCGCGACCAGATCCGTCAGCTCAGCGTGATCAACGCCCTCGACCTGCTCCGCCGCTTCCTCCGCTGACCGATCCCGACCCGAGTGTTTCCGGCGACCCGAGTGCCACCGGTCGGGACGTCGCGCCGCAGGCACTCCGGTGACCGGAAACACTCGGGTGGGGTGGGCTTTAGGCTTGCGGCCGGCCCCCGTAGCTCAGCTGGATAGAGCAGCGGACTTCTAATCCGCCGGTCGCACGTTCGAATCGTGCCGGGGGCGCTGTATCACCCCAGCGTAGTCTCCATATCCGAGCACTTGTTGAAGCTTGGATAGAGTCGCTGCCGCGAATCTGCCGCGAAAGGGGATGCCGTTGGGAACGATGCGTGAACGCTCACCGGGCAAGTGGGAGCTGGTCGTGTCGGCCGGCGTCAATCCCGCGACCGGCCGCTATCACCGAGTCGTCCGCACGGTCGCGACGACCTCGAAGCGCGAGGCCAAAGCGGCGTTGGCCACGCTCGAGGCCGCGGTAGCGGCCGGCAACGTGTCATTCGACGACCCGACGTTGTCGTCCCTGCTCGAACGCTGGATGGAACACATCACGAGCCTGGGCCGCGCCGACACCACGCTGTACAACTACCGGCAGTACATCGACCGGGAAATCGTCCCGGTACTCGGCTCGATCCGGTTGTCTCGACTCAAGGCGCTCGACATCGATCGCCTCTACGGGAGCCTCCGCAAGCGCGGCCTGGCACCGGCGACGATCCGTCAAGTGCATGCGATCCTGCGGGCGTCGCTGAACCAGGCGGAACGGTGGGGCCTCGTCCAGCGAAACGTCGCAAAGCTGGCCTCGGCACCGTCGCAGCCGCAACGAGAGCAGCACCCACCTACGGTTGCGCAGGTACGCACCTTGATCGCGGCTGCGGAGGGCGTCGACCCGCTCTTCGGACTCTACGTACGTGTCATGGTCGCGACCGGCGCACGCCGCTCCGAGTTGTGCGGCCTGCGCTTTTCCGACGTCGACTTCGAAGCGGGGACCTTGAGCATCACGCGCAGCTACACGGTGGTTCCGGGCGTGCGCGGTGACCGACCCACGAAGACGAGATCGACGCGGTTGGTGATCCTCGATCCGCTCACACTGGATGGACTGCGGTCGGGCATGGCCGACTCGGTTGCTCTCGCGGCGGCCGTCGGTGTCGCGGCGGACAAGCGGCGGGTCGGCTACGTGTTCACCGACGATCCCAGCGGTGCGACGGCGTGGCGTCCCGACACAGCAAACGCTCGATGGATCAAGGCGAGGTCGGCCGTCGGAATCACCGATGTCCGACTCCACGACCTGCGGCACTTCCAGGCCACCCAGCTTCTCGACGCCGGGGTTCCCGTGCCAACGGTGGCGGCGCGGTTGGGGCACGCCGACGGCACGACCACGATGAAGATCTACGCACACCGCACCCGTCGAGCCGATCAACAGGCCGCAGACGTCGTGGCACGCTTGCTCGACTGACGACGCGCGGCGGAGCTGACTGACATCGAGTCCTGACGCGTGGACTCCGCGTGCAAGCGGCGTGCTGCGCAAGGTGGGTCGCAGCATCCACTGGCCCTCCGACTGGCCTCGTACGATGGCCAACGATGTCTCGAGTTGTCGTGTTCGAGATCGAAGTCCCAGACACTCTCGAACATGGCGCCTGCCCGCAGGCGTTGACTAGCGCCTCACGCACCTACTCGACGCACAGGACGAGAACGGAAGCTGACGCCCGAGGAACGGAGAGAGGCCGAGGGTCGCGCCGATCTCGCCCAGTTGCTGCCACTGCTACGGGTCCGTGTGGAACGACTCAGCTTCCCTTCCACTGAGTGACCCAAGCGATCCCAGCCAGACTCCGCGCGTTCGTCGTCGAGCGCACGGAGGCCTGCTGTGAGTATTGCCGTCTCGCACAGGTGGGCCGGGAGGGGACATTCCACGTTGACCACGTCGCACAGCAAATCGCGGGCGCGAGTCCGACGTGAGCAACCTGGCGAGCGCTTGTGTCGGTTGCTCGCTTCGCAAGGGAGCACGCCGGCGTGCCGTCGATCCCGCGACCGGAGAGCACGCGACACTGTTTAATCCTCGCGACGAGTCGTTGCCCGACCACTTCCAGTGGCCAAGGCCTCGATTTCGTGGGCGTGAGCCCGACGGGTCGAGCGACGGTTGACGCGCTCGAGAATCACTCGCTCCTTGATGGTGGCGATTCGTGAGGAGGAGTCGGTCCTCGGTCGTCATCCGCCCGGCTCGTGGGCGGCCACGAGGTTCTGCCCACTGGTGGTCACGAGGCAGTGCCCACTGGCGGCCACCGGCAGCCGAGGCGATCGCCGTCGGAGACCGCGGCTTGCCGGGAGCGGCACTTCGATGACGCGCCGCTCTACCTGTGGCCGCTGACTATCGGCGATGCATCGGACACGCGCCCTGGGCACGCGTGGACGTCCTCGGGACTGAACGCCGCGGGACGCCGTTCGGTGCGCGCTCAAGGCGGTTGCTGGCAGCCACCCGCAAGCCGCCCGTCGTCGAGACAACGCCCCACGCCGATCGCCGATTGTGTGCGCAGCTGCCAGTGATTGAAGGGCTGTCCACGAACGATGCCGAGCGGCAGTTCGGTTGCGTCGACCGGGCAGTCACAGAGCTGAGCGCCGATTCCGTCGCGGCTCGCTTGGAACGCCGCAGCGGGTCGCGACGATCCGGAAGCGCAGGGTTGATCTCCTCCAGTTCAGCCCGGGGTCGACTATCGACGAGGTCGAACTCAATTGCTCTCGCGAGTGAGGTCGATGACCTCGAAGATGGCGGCGATGACGACCTCGGGCTCGTTGATCGGGACGTCATGGCCGCTGCTGACGATGACCTGCGACGCCTGCGGGCTCAGGACGAGCCAACCTTCCTGGATCTCGGCGTTGCCGGGCTCGGACTCGTCGCTGGTGTCACTGATGATGCGCACCGGCACGTCCGCGATGAGGCGCCGGTCGTCCCACACGGCGTGTTCGACGGCGGCATAGTCCCGCCGCTCGACGTTGGTCGGCGCGTCGCAGGCGATCTCGTCCTCGATCTCGGCTGCGATCTCAGCCGGGATCGCTTGGGGGGTCTCGGCCAGCACGATCCCGGCCAGCTCGTCGACATGCCGTTCGGCCATGCCGACGGCGAGGTAGCCGCCACCAGAGGCACCGACGAACACGTACGGGCCGGGGACCTCCTTCGCGAGCAACAGGGCGTCAAGGTCGTCGAGGAGGTCGTCGAGCTGCCTACAGCCCCCTGCCGGGCTGCTCGTGCCGGTGCCGAGCCGGTCGTAAACGCAGGCCCGGGTCTCCTCAGCAATCGCGGGAGCGACGCGAGACCAGTCCTCCATGCCGCTCTCGTCACCTGCCTCGAGCACCACCGTCGGGCTGCCACTTCCCTCGCACCGCACGTGGAGCTCACGACCGCCGCCAATGTCCACAAGTTCGTCGATGACGCCGTCGATGTTCTCATTCAAGGCGTCACCGGGTTGTGTCCCGACCGTGTCCACCGAGGTTGTCGCACTAGTGGTACCAGCCGCCCCCGTTGTCGACGTCGCCATCATTGTGCCCGTGACACTCGTCAGCAGCGAAGACACCCCGGCTGAGAGCAGAAGACGAGAACGAAGTCGAGACATGATTTCCCCTCTCAATCACCGTCTGGATCGCGCTCAACGCGCCGCGACCGTAACGTTGCGCTCCGCAGTCGTCACTCGATTACGCCACTCATCCGACCTCGCCCGGGTTCGCCGAAGCTCCTCGAACCTCAACGAGAGAGCGCGTAATGCCCGATCAGGAGCGGCCCGCGCGAACGCCGCTCGGCCAGTTACGGACGGGGGTGGACTGACATCGGTTCAGCGTTCGACGTGACCGGCATCGTCGAGGAACTCCACCCGCACCGACGACAGGTCAACGCCGTCGGCGGCCATCTCGTCCTCTAGGCCGGGATCCGAGAAGGCGGCGTTCGCCGCCTCCCGCGACTCGAACACCTCAACGACTGCCACGAGGTCGGGGTCGTCCTCGCCAGACCTGCGCGGACCTGATGCCAGTGGTCCTTTCCACCGAGCGGTCGTAGCGCGGGCGCCACTCGTCAAAGTTGGCGACTCGAAGGAGAATGAGGACGGTCGTCATGAGTCACGAAGGTACAAGCGCGTGACCAGCCCTCAGGCTGCTCCGCTCCAGGCACCGATTGCCCAGTGATCCTGGGGTGTCCTAGAAACGTGTCCGGATAACCCGAGGCGTCGCGTCCTCGACCGCCGGCAGTCGGAGCTACCTAAGTTAACGTCACGGGACGCCTCCCGATAGACATGACCGACGATGGTCCCGACAACTCGACCGCATCGTCATCAAGCGACGGTGCCTTCGGCGGCGGAGATCTGGGAATGCCGTTCGGCGGCGTGGACTTCTAGCACTGCCACGCTGATGCACCCGCCGGGGGACGTTCGATGCCGCCGTGCGCGGCGATCGCCGAACCGGACATGGAGACGAGGACTGAACGTGGGCCGCGCTACCTCAAATCGCCCGTCAGGATCTCCCGAAAGCTCACCTCGCCGAACGTGACTCCTCGGGCCACCCCCTCGCTGCGCCGGCTCACGGCCTCGTCAGCTGCTCGCTTTCTCGCGTCCTCATCAGACCAGACAGTTCCGACGACGCCTTCCCCCGTCGAGCGGTCCATCAAATTGCGCATCCCGCGAAATCCCGGTGAGGCCTTCATCCGAGGGGCCACATCGCTCTTGAAGAAGGCGAGGTTCTCGTCAATCTTCCCCG
This sequence comes from Ilumatobacteraceae bacterium, assembly GCA_963772825.1. Taxonomy (GTDB): domain Bacteria; phylum Actinomycetota; class Acidimicrobiia; order Acidimicrobiales; family Ilumatobacteraceae; genus Desertimonas. The sequence continues at coordinate 51,588 of CAVYYX010000023.1, forward strand.
GATCCATGCTGATCCGCGTCACCATCAGCGCCGATCCCGGCTCCGGCGGCGGATCTCCAACCTCGGCAACAAGCTGCTCGAAGTTCTCAACCTTCATCTCGCCACCGATAGCACCGATTGCTTCCTGCCGACTCGACGCCAACGCCGCCTCACTCGCATCCCGATCCTCGGCGGTGTCCCACAGCGAGAGCACGGCGAAGACACCGCCCTCGCGGTCAGCACTCGCGGTGAACCCCCGATAACCCTTTTGTGAGTTCATCGCGGGTTTGACCGTCTCCTCCAGGAACTTGACCCCTGCATCAATGTCCTTGGCTCCCGTGAACGTAACCACCCTCACATGCATGCCGCGCCCCAATCACTAGTCGCCCGACGAACGTACACCCCGCCGAGTCCTCGCGACAGGCCCAGTGGCTGCCCCGGTACACGCGTCCGACCTGGTGCTCACTGACGTGACCGCACGGCCGGCCGCGGCGTAGCCGGCGTTGCAAAGGCCCATCGACCTCAGAGTCCACCGCGGGAACGCTCCACGGAGCAGATCAACGAGGTGGCCGAGTTCAACGGGATGGCCGTCTTGGAGAAGCTAGAGATCATGACATCGACGATGGACGAGTTCGGCTCATCGCCGAAGCCGACCGCGATCGGCGCAGAACGCGCATCGCCGCGGGTAACCGACGACAGCATCTGATACCACTCAGCTGCGATATCCGCTATCGCCGGAGTCCCGCGTTACCGAATGTCGCGAGACGCCGTTCGGTCGGCGACGCGGGTCGGCGACCCTGCGCGGAGCGGCAGTTCTGCCGCGGTCGAGAGGTGCTTACCGAGTGCTCGCGAGAGAACCGATTGCCGTCTCCACGACGGCTGCAGTCACAAGTGTGCCGCCCTGTCCCCGACTGGTGACCCACCGTTCAATGCAGTCCTCGAATGTCGCTGTCTCGAACTCGGGGCCGTGCTGCTCGATAGTGGACTCGGAGCCAGGGTCCGCGACACTGGTCGCTCGGCGGCCCAATTCTGGTGTCCAACTGAGGGAGTACACGAATGGCGAAGTTTCTGATTCGAGCCAACTACTCGGCCGATGGCGTGAGAGGATTGATGACCGAGGGCGGTTCAAAGCGGCGTGAAGCTGCACAGGCCGCCGTCGAATCCGTCGGCGGCACCCTCGATTGCATGTACTACGCGTTCGGCGACACGGATTTGTACGCCATCTGTGACCTGCCCGACAACGCGAGCGCCACGGCGGTGTCCCTGCTCATCAACGCCAGCGGCGCGGTGAGCCTCAATCTGACTCCGTTGATGACACCCGAGGATGTCGACGCCGCAGTCGCAAAGACGCCGTCGTATCGCGCTCCCGGGACCTGACAACAGCGCCGACCTCGCCGACTGGTGACGTCGAGTCACCACCCTGTAACTGGAGAGGGGTAGCGCGCCGTCTCAGGTCGTCGCGGGCGGCTCCATGACGGCCCCAGGTCGGCGAGGATGCGCACCATCGGGCGTGCTGGGCGAGCAGAGTCTCCACCCGCGTTGAGCAGTTGCACGATGTCGCTGCACGGATACCTGCCGCCGATCGCCATCGAGCCGCGCGTGCGATCGATGTCCTCGACGGCCGCTGAACCCTCGCCTCGGCACACCCCGTCCGATAGCGAGCGCCGAATGCCCGCGATGTGCGCCAACACGCCAGGTCCGGCGCGCGACAGCACACGCCGCGCTTCCTGATCGGTAATCGCGGGGATAGGGACGTCGTGCCGCGTCCCCTACCGCAGTGCATGCGGATCCAGAACCCACCCAACGGCGCCCACTCGTTGACGTTCGCGCCCACGGCGATGTCGCGGATTGCGTCGTCAGTCGACCTCAACCGGATATGGAAGCTGGCCGGAGCCGTCGCCCTCATGGTGCCGGTCGTCGCCGGGCGCCTCGCATGAAACCTCGCGTTCTCCGCGGGGATGCGCCGGCACTAGGCGGCACCAGGCGGGCGGAACTCTGGGGCAGCCGACTTCGGCACGTCAGGCGCTGCCGCGAATTCTGCGCGAAACGTGCCGCAACGGCCTGGTACGAGGCGGTGCAAGCCATCACCGTGCATCGGACTTGAGCAGGTCCAATGCACGGGTCGGCCTCGGCGCCGACGAGCACCGACTTCGCCGACGGCGGACTGAACCGACTGACGACATTCGCACGACGAGTCCTCTGCTTGGGCGGTGATCGTGAACAACGCCTGCCGGTTCTGGATCACCGGATCGCGCAGACCTCTCCGCTCGAGGCCTTACTCGCCGGGATCGCCGAGGCGTTTGGCGAGTTGCGCGAGGGCGCGGACTTGTAGCGCCTTGACCGCTCCGGTGGACCGTCCGATGATCCGGGCGACGTCGAGCAACGGCAGGTCGGCGACGAAGCGCAGGACGACGACTTCACGTTGCAGTGGGGTGAGTTCGGAGAGTGCCGCAACGAGGTCGACGTCGAGGCCAGCGGGCCGGTCGGTTGCCTGGGGATGCGGCGGATCGGTGACGATGACGTGTCGGTGTCGACGCCAACGACGGATGTGGTCGACGCGCCGCCGATGAGCGATGGCGAACACCCAGCGGCGAAAGTCATGACGGTCGCCGTGGAAGCGGTGAAGGTTGCGGGCGACACTGATGAAGACGTCACCGAGCAAGTCCTCCGCTTGGTCGACTCGGTTCGACCGGAAGTATCCGAGCACGGCACCCGCAAGATCGTGGTAACCGGCTTCCAACGTCGGCGACCATGCCGGTTCGGCATCGCCGATGGCTGAAGCGCCCTCTGCTGCGGAGGCGGTCTCGAACGCGGCCAGCGTCGTCACCCGGTCCGCCCACCACCCTGGCCGGGGACGTCGTCAGGCGGGCCGGTTGGGACACCGTCGGGGGGACCCGGGACGCCGTCGGGTGGACCGGCCGGAACACCGTCGGGGGGACCCGGGACACCGTCAGGTGGTCCCGCCGGAGCATCCTCGGAGGGAGCCGGGACACCGTCAGCCCGAGGATCCGCCGGGACATCATCGGGAGGATTCGCCGGCGCGCCGTTTGCAGCCGCGGGCAGCGCCGCGCTGGTGGTCGCCATTGCCTCCGTCGTCGTCATCGCCACCGTTGTGGTCGTCACCGCTGCCGTCGTCGTCGTCGCCATCGTCGAGGTGGGGTCGACGGCGATGCTGCTCGTTGTGTCGCTCGACGGGCAATTGATGGCGCGCCATTCGGCGAACTCCCGGGCCTGTGCGTTACGGGCGGCAGCCTGTTCTGCGTCCGCACCATCGCCCGCTTGCCCGAGCGTCGGCGGTGGACCGGTACAGGCAAACTGATCGGTGACCACTGGCTGGTCGACGACGCCAACCGGATCGCCATCGGAGCCGCTGGAGCGTGCCGCGACGATGCCGGCGGCAGGCACGATCAAGGCGCCAATACATGCTGCCAGGAGCGCCCGGCGGCGGCGGCCGGGGTCGACCGCCGCCGCCGCCGTGGCGCCAGCGAGATGTGCGTGAGCCACGCGATCGTCCACGGGCTGGTTGGACAGGGCTCGGAGGCGAGCGATGAGGTCGTCGTCGTTCACAACGTCTACATCGTCGCAGGTTCGCAGGGAGATATGGGCTCGGTCGAAGGTCGGTGATCGCACCGGCCTGATCCCGCATCCGGGCCCCGGTCAGAATCGAGCAGCCTCGCCGTATCCTGGGAAACCCCGATTTGCTCCCGGCGAGAGGTTCTGTGTGAAGTTCAAGAAGGGTGACACCATCATCTATCCACAGCACGGTGCGTGCATCGTGATGGGAACGAAGAAGATGGAGGCGTTCGGCGAGAAGCGCGAGTACCTGATCCTCCAGACCGTGATCAACGAGATGACGCTGAAGGTCCCGGTGAACATGGCCGAAGAGGTCGGCGTGCGCTCGCCCGTCTCCGCCGATGAGCTCGAGGACCTCGTGTCCGTGCTGTCCAAGCCCGACCCGCGTGTGCCCTCGAACTGGAGCCGGCGGTTCAAGAACCACCAAGAGAAGCTGAAGAGCGGCGACGTGTACCAGGTGGCCGAGGTGGTTCGAAACCTCGCCGCCCGCAACCGTGACGCGTCGCTGTCGGCAGCAGAGCGCACGATGTACGAGCGGGCCAGGGTCAACCTGATCAGCGAGATCTCCCCGGCCCTCAAGGTCACCGCCGAAGAGGCCGAGGACTACCTCGACGCGGCCCTCGCCAAGGGCGTGCTCAAGCCGCCCAAGGTGGCGGCCGCCGCCGGCGCCGCCCGCAAGAAGTAGCCGAAGAGAGCTCAGGGGTTGGCAGCGGCGCTCGCCAGGGTGTCGACGATGCGGTCGATCTGGGCGTCGGTGATGACCAGCGGCGGGCAGAACGTGCAGGTGTCGGTGCCGATCGCCCTCGTGACCACGCCGCCGGCGAGCATCGCGTCGCGGATCGCCATCGCGTCCTGATCTGGCCGGAGGCCCGCCGCCCATACCGCCCCGGTGCCCCGGACGTGGTCGATGACCCCGTCGGCGGCGAGTGACTCGAGCCCCGCCGAGAGCCGCTGGCCAAGCGGCTCGGCGCGGGCCAGCAGCTCTTCGTCGTTCAGCAGATCGAGGTTGCACAGCGCCGCCGCGCACGCCGTCGCATGGCCCGAGTAGGTGTAGCCATGGCGCAGGATGAAGCTCTCGTCGGACTCCAACGCGTCCCGGACTCGCTGCCCCACGAGCACGCCGCCGATCTGCTGGTACCCCGACGTCACCGCCTTGGCGAACGTGATCATGTCGGGGACGACGTCGAACGCCTCGGCGGCGAACCACGTGCCCAGCCTGCCGAACCCAGTGATCACCTCGTCGAACACGAGCAGCGCCCCGTGTCGGTCACACAAGGCGCGGGCTTCGGCGAGGTAGCCGGGGGGCGGTGGGAAGACTCCGCCGGCGCCCTGCACGGGCTCGACGAGCACGGCGGCGATGTTCGAGCCCCGTTCGGCCATCAGCACGGACAGTGCCTCGATGTCGTCGGCCGGCACCTGGACCATCTCGGGAACCAACGGTCCCCACCCTTGGCGGTTCGGCTCGATGCCCTGGGCGCTGGTACCGCCGAGGTTCGTGCCGTGGTAGCCACGCTGCCGACTGACGACCACCGTGCGGTCGTCGTCTCCGCTGAGGGTGTGGGTGAGGCGGGCGAGCTTGATCGCCGTGTCCACCGCCTCGGAGCCAGAGCCGCAGAGGAAGACGCGTGACGACGGGATCGGCGACAGCTCTGTGAGCCGGTCTGCCAGCTCGTCGGCGATCGGGTTGGTGAACGGTTCGAAGCAGGAGTACGCCTCGAGCGTCTGGATCTGGGCGGCGACCGCCTCGGCAATCTCGCGTCGGCCATGGCCGACGTTGCAATACCAGAGGCTGGCCATCGCGTCGATCAGCTCGGCGCCGTCGGCTGTCCACAGCACCGCTCCCTCGCCGCGGACCACGGAGATGAACGCCGGGCGCGCCGGCTTGGCGAAGGGATGCAGGAAACTGTCGACCACCGACGAGAACGTAGCCGCAGCAGATCTCCCGACGTCGCCCGGGAGGCGTGTCGATCTGCCATCCTCGTCCACGTGGACCGGGACCCGACGATGCGTGTTGCCACCTGGAACGTCCAAGGCTCGGATGGTGTCGACGTCGATGGCGTCGCCGAAATCGTGCGCGCCGCCGATCTCGACGTGCTCGTGCTGCAGGAGATCGGCTGGCTGCAGGCTCGGAGGGTCGCCCGCCGGCTCGGGATGCAGCGCTGCTGGGCGTTCAAGCACCTCGCCTGGCCGCACGCGGAGGGCTTGGCGGTGCTCACGCCGCATCGACTCGTCGCTGCCAAGAGCTTCGTACTGCGCCGCGAGCTGTGGTGGAATTGGCGTCGGCGGATCGCCATACGTGCAGTGATCGATCGGGCCAGTGAGCGGTTCAACGTCATCAACGTGCATCTCTCGCCGCACGATGACGGCGACAACCGTCGACGCGAGGTGGCCCGTGTCGTCGATGCTGCCCATCGGATGACCCGCCCGCCGATCATCGCCGGCGACTTCAACGACGCCCCGGACGGTCCTGGCCCCGCCGACCTGGAAGCTGCCGGCTGGGTCGACGCCTGGAAGCTCGAACGCCTCGTAGATGTCGACGGATCGACGAACTGGACCGCAGGTGACCGTCGCGGCCGGCCGCCAACCCAGCGACTCGACTACGTGTTCGTCCCGGCGGGCTGGACGGTGGTCGACGCGGCCGTGCTGGCACCGGCGGAGCGCTTCGATTGGTTTGCCGAACGCTCCGATCACCTGCCGTTGTCGGCGGTCATCCAATGGAGCCGCGGCGATGAGTGATGTACTCCTCGGCAGGATTCGCAAGCTGCTCGCCAAGGCCGAGGGCACCGACAACGCCAACGAGGCCGAAGCCTTCTCCGCGAAGGCTGCCCAGCTGATCGCCGAGCATCGCATCGACCCCGATCACGTGCGCGACGCGCTGACTCACGGGTCGCTGGGCGTGCGCCGGATCGCCATCGGCCGTGGCGCGTACGTCCGCGCCAGGCTCGCCCTGCTCGACACCATCGCCCGCAACGAGGACTGCGAGGTGGTGTTCGAGACGGGCAATGCGGGAACCACCGCGGTGCTCGCCGGCTTCGAGTCCGACCTCGACATGACCGAGGTCCTCTACACGTCGTTGCACGCCCAAGCGGCGAGCCAGATGGCCAACGTCAGGATGCGCACGCCCGCGGCGACGCAGCGCTGGAGGCGATCGTTCCTCTTCGGGTTCGCCAACCGGGTCGCCGAGCAGCTTGCCGCGGCTCGCGATCGGGCGGCCGAGGCGATGGCACCGAAACCCGGCGACCCATCGCCGGATGGGGGGACCTCGCTCCCCGACGTCCTCGCCCGCCGAGCCAGGGTCAGCGCGTTCGCCGCCGATTCGTTCGGGCGTGTCGTGAGTGCCCGGCCGGCCGCCCCGGCGCAGCGCTCGGGCTGGCGCGACGGTCATCGCGCCGCGGCCAACGTCGATGTCGGCCGGTCACGTGTCGGCGGTCAGCGGTCGTTGGGTCGGGGAGGTCACTGACCGTGGTCGACGCCGGACAAACCGCGGTGCTCGGCGCCGAGCAGATGGCGTTCGGCGGTACCACGCTCGACGAGCCGGTCGATCGCGCCACGGTCGGTCGGGTCATCGCCGCGGTCACGTCGGGTCCGTGGTGGAGTTCGTGTGCCTCCCCGGTCGCCGTCGAGACACCGCGCCGGGGGACCCGCTCGTCGAGCGCCCGACGTCGCGTCGATGGTCTCGAGATCCGGGTGAGCGACGAGCAGCTGACGATCGCCACGGCGGCCCACGAGTTGGCTCATGCATTGGCCGGCATCGATCACGGTCACGACGGCACCTTTCGCGCCGCCTACGTCGACGTCGTGGCGATGGTCGGTGGCGCATCTGCCGCCGGTGCCCTCACCGAAGCGTTCGAGGCGATGGGGATCGCCATGGCCGGTCGCCGCTGGCCAGCGCCCTATCGGGCGGAAGGGGATGGGTTCGTCATCTCCGCCGGCTCAGCATCCGTCGCCTCGGCGGTCTCGCCGTCGACGCTGACGGCAACGCCGATGCGTCGATCGCGGTGAACACGACGGGCATCGAGGAGCACAGCCCGCCGATCGCCGTCAGTGACCGGTGTGCTTCCGACGAGCGAACGGGGCCACAACTCGTAGTGCAGCACGGAATTCAGCTCGGCCCCGAGCAGTACGACGCGCGACACCAGGAAGAACCAGCTGAGGAGGGCGATGACCACCGCGAACGTGCCGTAGGTGTCCCTCGCGCCGGCGATGTAGCGACTGACGATGATCGAACCGACGGCTTGCAGGGCGACGACCAGGCCGGCCGCGACGGCGGCACCTGGCAGTAGCGACTTGGCCCGCTGTGGGCCGCTGATGAACAACAAGAAGGTGGCGAGGAGCATTGCCGCGTTGATGACGAAGGACACGGCGACCCCGGCGACGCCGGCGAGCGGTCCGAGGTCGGCCAGCTGGGCGGACGTCAAGGCCACGGTGGAGGCCGAGATGCCGACGGCGAAGATCACCAGGAAGGCGATCGACCGCAAGCGGTGGATCGCAACGTTGGGTCGATCGAACGACGGGGTGTCCCAGATCTCGTCGAGGGCGGTCTGCAGGGCGTTGGCCGCCGCCAGGCCCGTCCACAGCGCAACGCCCACACCGATGGCCACGGTCGCCCAGCTCCCGCCGAGCGCCGATTGCGAATCGGCGAGCTCGGTGCCGATCACGGGAACCTGGCCGAGCGCCCCGTCGACGAGGTCTCGACGTCGCTGCGGGTCGTCGGCGAGCACGACGTTGAGCAACGTGACGAACGCCAGCATCAGCGGGAAGATGCTGAAGAACGACCAATAGGAGATCGTCGTGGCGAGACGCCCACCACCGTGTTCGCCGAACCGCTTGAACACGGCGAGCGGGAGCGACAGCAAGTGGTGACGCCGTTGCAGGTGGTCGAGGTAAGCGAGGAAGCGTGTCATGGGTCGGGTCGAGGTCGTCAACTCGTTGCCCATGTTGTACCCGTCCTGACCGAACGACGATCGCCGCGCCGATACGGTGAGCGCGTGGCGGGTGATCCGAACGGCGACAACGGCTCCGATCGCGAGCAGCTGCACGCCGCTGCCGAGCGCCGCCTCACTCGCGTCGGGCAGCGTCACACGAAGCAGCGCAGAGCGATCCTCGAGCTCATCGCCGCGGCGGCCCGGCCGGTCTCGGTGCCCGAGCTGCTCGGTGAGGATGGCTCGGGTGTCTCACAGAGCTCGCTGTACCGCAACCTCGTCGTGCTCGAGGGAGTCGGCGTGCTGCAACGGGTGACCGGCGCTGGTCACCACGATCGGTTCGAGTTGAGCGAGGCGCTCAGCGGGCAGCACCACCACCACCTCACGTGCACGGCGTGCGGGCTCGTCGTCGACATTCCTGCCGATCCGGACGTCGAGGCGGCCGTCGCTCTAGAGGCAAGCCGGATCGCGGCCCAGCTGTCGGCGTTCGTCACCGGCCACAGCCTCGACCTCTACGGTCGCTGTGCCGACTGCAGCCGGTGACGAGGCGGTCACGCCACCGTCGTCTCGGTCGTCTCAGACGGCTCGGTGGTGGCCGTGACGTCGGGTGCGGCGGCGGGTTGTTCGCCCTCGATCCACGCCGTGACGCGCTCGGTGTAGGAGGCGACGAGGGCGTCGATCACCGCTTGGGGGTCGACGTCATTGGCTTCGGCAATCTCGGCGACCGTTGAGCCGTTGCGCAGCTCCTCGGCGAGCGTGTCGACGTCGATGCCGATCGCCTCGGCGATCAGCTCACCGTCGAACATTCCCGGGCGCCCCTCACGAGGACCGCGGTCGTGACCGCCGCCAGGACCGCCGGGGCCACCTGGGCCGCCCGCGACGAGCGGTCCCTCCTGTCCTCCGCCGCCGCGAATGATGATCATCGGGCCACCGCCGGGGCCTGATTCCAGGGTCGCGTCGGAGTCGGTCGTCGCGTCGTCGCCGCTCGTCGTCGCCTCGACGGTGTCGTCAGGCTCCTCGGTTCCGGCGCTGCTGATCGCCGGGCTGAGCAACAGCACGGCGGCAGTGACACCGGCGCCCATCGTGGCGGCGGCGATGCCGCCGGGGAAGCGGCGGGATTTCGGGTTCATCAGGACTCCTCCTGTTCGGCCGGTGGACACCGGCATCTCGTGGTCGAGGCCACGAAACACCACCCACCCGTGACCTGACCGTGAGCGAGTTCGGAGCCCGGTAAGAACCCGCGTCAGATCAGCGCAGCCGGGCTGCCGTCGACCAACGCGCTGCGCTTCCTCGGGACGGCGTAGCGCTCGGCTCATGGCGTGTTGGCGCCGAGGCCGTGGAGGGCGAGTTTGAGATCTTCGGCGACCTCGGCTGGTGTTGTCGGCGGCGGTCGTTGCCGCCGACAGACGGCCGCCGCGGTCGGCCTGCGGTCGGTGGTGACGCCGTCGGAGGTGATCGTGCCGTCGGTCTGGTGGACGGTGATCCGACGCCCAGCATGCACTTCGAGAGTCCAGCCGCCTTCGTGGACGAGATGGTGATGCCGCTCGCAAAGTGGCATCAGGTTGCAGTTATCGCGCTAATACACCTGCAAATGGTGGTCCTACGCTCGGTCGGTCCCGCCAAGCGGCTACGCACGCTGGACCGTGCACGGTTACCGTGATCGCCCGTGATCCCCGCCGCCGCCAACCTGTCCTTCGAGCTGGTGGACATGTCCACCGAACTGGGCCCGCCCATCGCCACCGGTCTGTTCGGCAGCGGCGTGACCAGCACTGGCGTGACTGTCGCCACCGTCCGCGACAACCACGCCGGCGTGTGGACGGTGGTCATGACCACCGCTGGCCACAACCTGGTGGTCGAACCCAACGGCACCGTCCATGACCACGTCGACAGTAGCGACCTGGCGAGTGCGCTATCGGACATCGACGTGCTGGTCGCCCTCCTGACTGAGGCCTGATCCCCGACGGCCAGATGCGAACCGCGAGGCCGGCGGCGAAGCGATGTTCGACGACAAGCGGCTCGTCAAGGTCCGCCGCGATGCAACGACCTGCTCCTACAGCGAGCCGGTCACATACGGTGCTGTCCATGGCAGGCTCGGTGATCGCCTCGCTCACGGCGTTTGTCGCCGGGCAACCGAGGCTGCACCGCCTGGCGAACTTCGCCGCACGCCGCATGGCGGGCCGGGCCTTCGTCGGAACGTCGGCGGTCGTCGTCGACGGCGACGACGTCCTGGTCGCTCGACACCGCTTCCGAGGCGACTCGTGGGGGCTACCGGGCGGCTGGATCAACCGTCGAGAGGAACCGTCGGTCGCCTGCGAGCGCGAGGTATTCGAGGAGACCGGGATCGAGGTCGACGCCGTCGCGATCCTCGCCACCGACGTGCATGCTCACCAGGGGCAGCCGGTGCGCTACTTCGGTCTCACACTCGCCTTCTACTGCGTTCCACGAGGACCCGTCGACCGCACGCGGCCGCCTCCGTCGGCTGAGGTCAGCGAGCTTCGTTGGGTCCCGCGCTCATCGTGCGAAGCGTTCGTCGATGACTTCTCGCTCACCGCTATCGACATCGCCTTCTCACGTCGGCGAGGGAGCTCCAGGCGGTAGCCAGCCCCGGGGGTACCAAGGATCGTTGGGTACTCCGCTCGTGGGAGCAAAGGTCTTGCCCCCACACGGGTCGCCGCTGGAGAGACCACCGTCGTTGCTGTGGTTGCGGGCGAGGTCTCGGCACTCCCGGTCGACTGTTCGGGAGTCACCGCGGCCGCCGCGTTGGCCAGCGACTCTTCGTGGTCGCCGCAACCGCTGTTTGCCGTCATCGTCGAGTTGGCGCGACGCGTTGACGATCGCATCGACGTGACCGAGCCGTGACCGTGCTCTCCGCCAACCGCCGGTGGCAGAGAAGGGGTGTAGCAGTGTCAGCTCGCCGACAGCGGTAGCCGGAATCCGACCACCGCTCCACCGCCTTGGCGGGCGGCGGCGTGCACCCTTCCGCCATTGCGGGTGACGACGTCGCGAACGATCGACAGTCCGAGGCCGGATCCCGGTAGGGCCTGTGCCGTGGTGGCGCGCCGGAACCGCTCGAACACGTGGTCCAACTCGTCGGCAGCGATCCCCGGTCCTCGATCGCGCACCTCGAGGACCCCGTCGGCGACGTGGACGTCGATCGTGCCGCCCGACGGGTCGAACTTCGCGGCGTTGTCGACGAGGTTGGAGATCGCCCGTTCGACGGCGGACTCCTGGGCGCGGACCGGGGAGTCGTCAGCGACCACCTCGAGGGTCCGGCTGGTGCGCCTGGCGAACCGCTCGGCGACCCGTCGAGCGGCGTCACCGAGGGAGAACTCGGTGAGCGGCTCGTCGGTCGCCACGCCGGCGGCAACCGTCACGATCTCGTCGACAAGGTCGACCATCACTTCGACCTCACTGTGCAGGTCGTCAACGATCTGCGACCGGTCGCCGTCGGAGAGGTCGGGATGTCGGCGAAGCACGTCGAGGTTGGTGCGCAGGCTCGTCAGTGGAGTGCGCAGCTCGTGCCCGGCGTCCTCGACGAGTCGTTGCTGTTCGGCCCGCGACCGATCGAGCGTCTCGAGCATCGACCCGAACGCCGAACCGAGCCGGCTGACCTCGTCGTTGCCCTCCGTCGGCACGCTGACGTCGAAGCGACCTGTCGTCCGCACCGTGTCGGCCGCCGTCGTCAGGCGGCGCAGAGCGGCCGTGACCCTCGCGGCGATCAGCGATCCGACCAGCGTGGCCGCCGCGGTGACACCGACGACGAGAACGGTGATCCGGGCGCGATACGAACCGAGCACGCGTTCGACCTCGGTGAGCGGTCGGGCGACCTGCACGGCCCCGTTGGCGACGCCGGTCGTCCGCACGCGGTAGCGAGTCGACCCGATCGTCACCGTGTCGACAACGGAAAGGCGCGGCCGGCCGACGACGGAGCGGGCGGTGGCGTCGGGATCCCAGGCCGGCGACGTGGAGAGCCGCACGGACCCGTCGGGTCCGAGCACCTGGGTCTGGTAGAAGACGGGCCCGGGACCGCTGCCCTCCCAGTCGGGGAGCCGCTCTTCGTCGCGGACGAGGGCCACCGCCTCGGAGAGCGACACGTCGATCTCGGCGTACATGCGGTCGCGGGCGAGCCGGTAGCTCACCAGTCCCACCGCCAGCGTTGCCAGGGCCGCCAAGGCCCCGACGGCGATGGCGATCTTCCAGCGCAGACTCATCGTGGGGCCGCGGAGGCATGCGGACCGGGTCCGGCCCCGAGATGGTCGGTGCGCGCCACGTAGCCGACGCCGCGCACCGTGTGGATGAGGCGGCCCTGTCCGCCGGCTTCGGTCTTGCGTCGGAGGTAGCCGATGTAGACGGCCAGGTTCTTGGAGTCGGGCCCGAAGTCGTAGTTCCAGATCCGCTGGTAGATCGTCGTGTGGTCGAGGACGATGCCGGCGTTGCGGACGAGCAGCTCGAGGAGGTCGAACTCCGTCTTCGTCACGTCGAGCTCGTCCGCCCCGCGCCAAACACGGCGGGCTGCGACGTCGACGCGCAGATCGCCGAGGTGCAGTTCTGGAGGTCGCTCCGCGCCGGCGTCGTCGTGACCCGCCCTGCGGAGCAATGCCCGGATGCGCGCCAGCAACTCACCGAGGTCGAACGGTTTGGGCAGGTAGTCGTCGGCACCGGCGTCGAGGCCGGCAATCCTGTCGCCGGTCGTGGCGCGGGCCGTGAGCATGAGGATCGGTACACGATTGCCCTCGCTGCGCAGCATCCGGCACACGGTGAGCCCATCGATCGTCGGCATTGTCACGTCGAGGAGCAGGGCGTCGGCGTCCTCGTCCGCCAGCCGGGCCAGTGCTTCGGCACCATCCTTGACGGTGACGACGTCGTAGCCCTCGAGCGCCAGGGCGCGCTCGAGCGACGTGCGTACGGCTCGGTCGTCCTCGGCGACGAGCAGCTTCACGTCACGAGTACACCAGACGGCGGTAAGGGTTGCGTGTGAGCCCGACGACGAAGCGGTCGCGGCGATCTCAGATCATCGTTCGTCCGAGGGCCAGTCCGCTGCCGACTCGTGAGGTCCCGATGCGATAGTCGTCATCGCTGATCGTCCAACTGTGCGTCCGTGCGTCGGGACGGCGCACGGCAACGTAGTTGTAGCGGTCTGCAGAGAACACCACGTGGCCCGCTTCGATGGCCCGCTCGCAGAGGTCGATGTCCTCGCCGAGGTTGACAGCTGCGAACTTCGCCTCGGGAAAGACCTGCCGATCGATCACCATCGTCGATCCGCTCACCCGGTTGGCGGGGGTGAATTCGTTGCCAGGGAAGCGCAGCACGGTCTCGTCGGGACCTTCGAGGTAGGCGTAGAACGTCTTCTTGCCGACGATCGCGGCGTCGAGGTAGCGATGGACCAACAACGCATCGTGCAGGTACCACGCGCCGTAATGATCGTCGTCGTCGAACTTGGCGACGAATCGGGCGTCGGTGGCGGCGAGGCCGTTGTTGAGGCACTCACCCATCGTCAGCCCTGCGGCGAGGTGGATCGCCCGGGCACGCGGGATCGACGCGAGTCGCCGGTCGACGTCCGGACGATCGAAGCGATCCGAATTGGTGAGCACGATGAGGTCGGCCGACGACCTCGCGTTGCCGGACGAAATTGTCGAGCAGGCGGTCGAGGAACTCTGGCCGATTGGTCGGTGCCAGCACGGTGACACGTGGTGCCGGGGGGGTCGTCGCGATCCCCAGCGTGTCGAGGATCTGATCGACGCGATGGGCGTAGGTGTGCCGTGACATGACGGCGCGGTAGCCGAGCTGGCCGACACGATCGCGGTGCTCGGCGTCGCCGGTCAGCCGCTCGACGGCGTGACGTGCGTCGGCCTGCGTCTCCACGGTGATCACGGTGTCGCCGAGCAGCTCGGCGATCGCACGCGACGGCGTCGACACGACCGGCGTGCGGCAGGCGAGCAGCTCGAACACGCGGACGCGAGCACATCGTCGGCGACGTCTTCACGGAGTTGACGTTGAGGAAGCACGCGTAGCGCCGGTACTCGTCGAGCAGCTCGGCATAGGGTCGCGAGCCGAGCACGGCCTGGTCGTAGGGAGCGGGGAACCGGGCGCCGTGGGCACCGGGAGCCGCCATGCGGTCGAAGATGTCGAGCAATCCGGCGTCGAGGACCGGACGGAGCAATAGTTCGACGTCGGCGCCACGGTCGGCGTAGTTGTCCGCTTGCCAGCTCCCGGCGAAGCAGGCTCGGGCGAGGCGCTGGGGCGGCGCGCCGATCGGATGGTGCAGGCGCGGCTGGGCGGCAAAGGGCAGGGCGGCGACCCGCTCGTGGTCGGCCAGCTTGACGTAGCGTTCGATGCAGTCGGCGTCCGTCGTGAAGATCCAGTCGAACTGACCCGCCGCGTCGGCGAAGTCCTCGTAGTGGACGGGGTCCTCCTTGTTCCAGAACACGGTGGGTAGGTCGGCCTTGTCGGCGGCGACGAGCACGTCGCGCAGCGGCGAGCCCTGGCGCTTGGCGAAATGGGCGAGGTCGTAACGGAACGCTCCACCGTTGCCCTCCCAGGCGGACTCGACGAAGAGCAGCGAGGCGCCCATCGCCGTCAGCTGGTCGGCGGGTGAGGTCGCCCCGAGCGGACGTTGGTCCCACTCGGGAGCGAAAGCCTGGTGTGAGAACTCGTCGAGAATCGTGGCGACGACGACCTGGCGGGCGGGTTCGGGGGTGACCGGCGCGAGGGGCGCGATGAGGTTCTCGGCGAGCAGTTCCTTGCGGAGCCGCCACAGATCGACGGGAAGTCGGACGAGCCGGCGAGGCGACCGAGCGCTGGCGATGACCAGCTCACCGACGCGGTATTGGGCGCTGTTGCGCAGGGCATCGACTCGTCGCTCGTGGGCGGCGATGAGCGCAGCTCGCTCATCGGCGGCGAGTGCGGGGTCGTTGCCGTCATCCGCCCCGGTCATCGTCGGGGACGCTACCGGTCTCATACGATCGGTGGCCGACCGAGCCGAGTGAGCTGGACCACGGTGCCCCAGCGGATCGGGGCGCGTTGACCGGCCGGACGGGTGCGCCAACCGTCGCGGATCGCGCCGAGCAGCTCGATGAGCTGATGCGGCCGACGCAGCGCCGAGATGACCAACCAGTTGGCGACGTACACGACGGCGAGCGGCGCCGGAAGGTTGCGGTAGGCGAGCCACACTCGATTCCGCATCGTGCGTGTCGTGGCCTCAGCGTGTCGTGAAGGGTCGGTCAGCGGATGGATCACCGCCGGGGTGCTGTCGTACCGGATAGTCCATCCGTCGTCGACCAAGCGAAGGGCAAGGTCGGTCTCCTCCATCGCGTAGTGGAAGTCTCCGGCATAGCCCCCGACACGCTCGAACGCGGCGCGGCGGATGACGGCGGCACCACCGAGGAAGGCGGTTGCCGGCCCACTGCGCTCGGCACTTCGGGCGCCGATGCGCGGGACATGACGGCGTGCAGTCCCGCCGTCTTCGTCGACGATCCGCAGGGCGACGACGCCGAGGTGCGGGTCGGCCGCCAAGGCCCTCACGGAGGCGGTCAGCGTTCCAGGTCCGGAAAGCCGGGCGTCGTCATCGAGGAAGGCGATGACCGTCGCACCCGCTGCGGCGGCACCGAGGTTCCGCCCACCGGGGATGCCGAGGTTGTCGCGGGAGACCACTACGTGAACGCGTTCGTCAGCCGGTATGCCGAGTTCCGCGGGCGCCCCGTTGGCGACGACCACGACCTCGACCTTGACGCCGTCCTGGCGGAGCGCGCTGTCGACCGCGGCCCGCAACTGCGCCGGCCGATTGCCCATCGTCAAGATGACGACGCTGACGTCCGGCGAGCGGTTTCCGGTCACGCCGTGACGGTACCGACCGCATTCGTCCATCTGGGGAAGTCCCGTGTCAATCGACGATCTGGGGAAGGATCGTGTCGACGTCTGACACGGATCTTCCCCGGAAGCGCCGGGTCGTTGTCAGATCGCGTCGAACCAGGCGGTCAGGTCGTTGACGACGGTGGCGAAGTCGGGGGCTCCGAACAGCACCGGCTGGTAGACGTTGATGTCGTAGTCGGTGGCGGCCATCTCGTCGAGGTCCCAGTCGCGGATCTGCGCCGTGCGGTAGGCGTTCATCTCGCCGAAGCTCGACAGCAGTCCGGCTCCGTAGGCCTTGAGGTCGCCGTCCTCGAACACCACGCCGAACTCGAGGGTGAACCAGAACGCCTTGGAGAAGCGCGCCAGGGCGTCGTCGTCGGCGCGGCGGCTCGCCGCTCCTGCTGCCGCATAGAGGTCGGCGTAGGACTGGTTGGCCAACGAGTTGCAGTGCCCGACGACCTCGTGGATCACGTCAGGCTCCGGCGTGTACAGCGGGACGGACGGGTGGCGCACGTACTGCGTCGACATGAATCGCCGATCGGCGAGCGAACCGTAGAACTCACGAATCGGGGCAAGGCCCGGAGCGGCGTCGACGCGCCATCCGGTCAGGCGTTGCAGGCGACGGGACACGTCGGCGAGTTGCGGCACGCGGTCAGTCGGGAGCGCCAGCTGGGCGACGCCATCGAGGAACGCCGCGCAGGCGTGCTGGCGGTGCAGTTCGCCGAGCGCTCGTTGGGCGGTGGCCCACGTCGCGTTCTCCTTCTGGGTATACGCGATCACCCTGGCCGCCTCGCCCGGCTGGAGTTCGAGAGCTGCCCTGGCGATCTCGTCGCGACGGGCGAGGTACGCGGGGTCGGACACGCCCGGATGGTCGTCGGCGAGCTCGACGACGGGAGCGCTGGAGTCGTACGTCGCCATCGCCCTCCAGTCTTGTGAGCATTCGACGGTTCGACGAGCGAACTCCGCAAAGTCCGTACAATTGGCGGCGATGGGCGACGATTCAGCGCAAGATGTCGTGTCGCGACCTACTCTGGCCGACTCTGACCGACAGATCGACGACGTCGACCGGGCCCTCCTCAGGGCCTTGGTCAGCGACGGACGGATGCCGTTCTCCGAGCTGGCGGCGCGCTGCCACATCTCCCGCTCGACGGCTCACGCCCGGGTCGAGCGATTACGGCGGATCGGGGCGATCACCGGGTTCACGACGACCCTCGATCCAGCACTGCTCGGCTTTGGGATCTGCGCCCTCGTTTTCCTCAAGATCACCCAGCACGGCTGGCGGGCGGCGCGCGATGCCATCGTCGAGGTTCCGGGCGTCGAGTCGCTGATGATGTGCGCCGGCGAGTACGACCTCATCGCCATCGTGCGCAGTCCGGACATGGCCCACTTCCGCGACACGTTGCTGTCCCAGCTGCACGCCATCGATGCCGTGGTCGGCACGTCGACAGCGTTCGTGCTCGACGAGGTGCGTCGGCCGATCACGCCCTAACCGGGCCGAGATGCAATCATCGCCGTCGTCTCTACAGTGACCGCATGCCGGCTTTGCCATGGAAGCGCATCGACGAGGTCGACGAGACGACCGAGCTGACGATGATGGCGTCACGACTGCCGCTGCGATCTCATCGGCACATTCCGGGGTTCCTCCGAGCCACGCTGCGGATCCGCCGCCAGCTCGCCGCGGCGCCAGGAGTCGTCGGCTACGCCCTCGACGCCAAGCTGTTCGCGAAAACGTTCTGGACCGTGTCGGCTTGGCGATCACGCGAGCAGCTCGAGGCCTTCGCCGCCACCGACCCACACCGCGGCGACGTGGGCAGGATCCGCTCGCACATGGAGCCGACCACGTTCGTGTTCTGGACCGCCACGGCAAGCGATCTACCGATCCCCTGGGACGACGTGCGCCGCCGGATCGAGGTCTGAGGCGGAGTCGACCGTCGTGTCTTTGGCATGGTTGGCGCCACCAACGACGCCAAGGCGACCAAAGAGTTCAGCTCCGCGCCGAGGAGAGCCCCGAATCGTCCGGTAACACCATCGGTCGTCGGAGTGCCGGCCGTCAGGCACCACTCGGGGGCGACGCGCTGCCCATCAGCAGTAGCTCGATACGAGTGAGCGGCTCTGCGATGCCGACGCTGAAGGTCTGGCTCGACTCGTCGTCGTAGCCGACGAACTCGCCGAAGTGCTTCCAGCCGACGAGTGGGGACGCGTCGGCGTGCGGGCCCACGACCGTGGAGTCGGTCTCCCACTCCAGGAGCACCTGTCGCAGGTATTGGGACACGCGCGCCAACTCCTGCTTCAACGACTCGGTGTTGGGGTCGAAGAGCGACCGTCGCGCATCGACGACCCGGCCGTACATCTCGACCGAGAGCTGGGTGTCGTTGAGCTGAGCCATCTGGGCCCGAAATCCGATTGCCTGTTCGCGGGTCAGAACGAGGCCAGCCGGGGCGTCGAACCCGAATGTTCTGAGGATGCGGCGCGCGGCCTTGATGTCATTGAACGCAATTTCGACCTGGTTGGCGAACGCGAGCAGCGATTCCCGCTTGCGACGGACCTCTTCCCGCCGTACATCACGATCTCGCAGGACGGCGCCGACGACACCTCCGGCCAGGGCGACGACAACGATCTGAGCGGCACTGCCGGCGAGGTTCACCCAGATGTCGCTGGACCGCTCGGGGGCCATCAGGGCGGCGGTGATCAGGAGCGCAACCGCCCCCACGACGATGACGCCGACGATGATCCAGGGGCGGTGGCGGCGCAGCGTGGTTCGCATGTCGACTATCGGGTTCAGGCCGGCGACTCGGACGAGCGCTCCACGCGGACCAGCTCCGACTTGGCGATCGGTGCCGTGTCCCTGGGGGCCTCGCCGGCCTGCGGCTCCCACGGGCGCCCGCGGTCGGGTTCAGTCATCATCGAGCATCAGTCTGCTGCACCCACGACCACCTGCCGGCCACCCTCGCCGCGCAAGGAGACGCCGCACCGCGCAGTGTCAGGGTTCGACGACGAGCCAGCCACGTCGCTGCAACTCACCGGCGAGCAGGTCCGCGGGCATTCCCCGAATCAACGACTCGGCGTGCGACATCGGCGTCCTCGGTTCGGCCGGCAGTCCGCCTTCGTCGTCCACGGCGGCTTGGAGCCGGGCGATCAACCGCTCTGCCTCGTCCCGGGTGAACTTGCCCGCGGCCTGACGCTGCGTGAACCGCATCGGTCCACGCGCATCCCGAAAGTCCTCGTGACCCGCAGCCTGCAGAAGCGACAGCAGCTCATCCACCTGACGAGAAGTGGCCGGCGGACCGGCATGTTGACCGAAGGCCATGCCCCAGTCAACCGCGTGTGGAGGTGGCGGTGTGGGATCCTCACCCGCCCAACAGGCATGACCACTCACGCTCCGACGACGTCGGCCCGTCGCAGATGCAGGACACCTCGGAATTCCCTTCGCGGCCGGCTCCCAGGATGCCCGACGCCGTCGACACACCTGCACGGAGATCACCGATCGGCCTGTTGCTCACCCGCCTGGCAAAGAAGCCGCTCCGGGAGCTCGAGGGTGCGCTCGCCGGTCGCCGCACCGGCGCACCAGGACCGCCGCGAAGGGCTCGGGTCATCGGTGCCGTCGCTTGAGCTGATCGGCCGGCTTGCGCAGGTGTGTCAGAGGATTGACTTGACCCAGCCGTAAAGGCCGCCTGTGCGTGTCGACCACCCGGCTCACGACGGCCACCGCGGTGCTGATGTCATGGTCGGGACGGTTCGGGCGCATCATGGCCACAAACCAAATCTGCTCGATGGTCGGTGGCCCGGTGGCGAGCTGCTCGAGGACCGACGGATTCTGGCCCTGGGCGGCCTCGAACGTGGCGGCAATCGAGGTGGACCGACCCACACCGCCACCGCAGTGAGCAAAGACACGACCATCGGCGGTCGCCACCAGGTCAAGAAATCGGCGAATCTGCGCTGGTGTCGGCGCCCGGCCATCGGGGATCGGCAGTTCCGCATAGTCCAATCCCAGGGCGGTCAACTGCTGGGGATCGTCGGTGCTCAGGTCGGCACGGCCGCCGGTGCGCATGTCGATCACCAGAGTCACGTCACGCTCGGCTAGCTCGCGATACTGCTCCAGCGATGTCTCACCGCCGACCAACAGCCGGTCACCAACCACCCGCAAGTTTCGAATGTCAGGCCAGCCGTCGTCGTGCACCCAGGGTCCTTCCCGGCCCACCGCGTGGCGTGCCAATGCGGACGACGACAAAGTTGACGGCGAGAAATACGGCCAGCCAGCCGCCCGCGACACACAGAACCGACGCAGCGGGCGGGAGATCCGCTTCAGTCCATCTACCGCTCGACGTGCCGTCACCGATCACTCCTAATCTGTCGAAACACACAGACACGATGCCACCGATCCGGGCGAACTCGCAGTCGATGACGTGCTTCGATAACGGACGAGCGCTGATCCGCCTAAACAGGTGTTCGCACGCAACGACGCACCATGTCCAGTGAGCGAACAGCGTCTTTGATGAGTCCTGCGAGCAGAAACCTGCCTGCTCAGCTCACCAATGTTGCGAAGCGGTCGTTCGCCGTATCGGCGATGCATGACGCAAGCTGCGGGCATGACGATTCGGACCCGTCCTGAGATCTGTCAGTGGCGCCGCAGCTCCGGCTCCGTCAGCTGATCGTTTGAAACCAGGTAGCTGCGAGCGGCATCGCTTGCACCCAGCTGTTGACGTGGTCGAAGCCCGGTAGTTCCTCGATCGTCACATCTGCCCCGCCGCTACGGAGGTGCTCGACGGACTCGAGGGCGCTGTCGTAGGGCACCTCTTCGTCGTCGGGGCTGTGATACGCACGAACCGGAGCATCGGGCGTCCACTGATCGACGGCGTTCTCGCGCAAGTGAACACGAAGTGGGTGTTGTGCGTTGGCCATCACCTCGGCGAGAAAGTCTGCGTCGAGGAGCTCCTGCGATGACCCAGGCAGCGCGGCGGCGACGTCGTCGAAGTAGTGCTGCATGTCGAACACGTCCTCCACGGTCGAGTCGTAGGGCGGTTCGAAGATCTCCGACGTCTCACCGTAGATGTCGTAGATGTCGTCGTAGGCGAGCAGGAGGTACGAGACGTAGAGGGGCACGTAGACGGTGACGTTGTCGGCGAGCGAATGCAAGAACCACTGCTCGACGTCAAAGACTGCGCCGACGGTGGCCGTGGCAGTGACGTCGACTCCCGTGTCTTGCAGCTCTTGGTGAAGCGCGAGCGCCGAGTGCCCGCCCTGGGAGAATCCGAACGTGAAGAGCAACTCGTCGCGCTCGACCTGCAGTCTGTCGAGCACCTCCTGCGACGCGACGAGCAAGTCGACAGTGGCCGACGCCTCACTTTCGGCGTGGAAGTAACGGTGACGCGGCACCGAGGAGTCCCCGAGCCCGAGGTAGTCGGGAGCGACGTAAACGAAGCCGCTCCCGGCGAACACGGAGTTTGACGGCGGGCCGTCGAAGCTCTCTCCTGCCTCGCTGAGTTCACCGAAGATGCTTGGATTCGAGGGGGCGTCGTAGAACGACACGGCTGTGCCGTGCAGGTAGGCCACCGTCGACAGCGGTCCGGCCTTGCGGGGCACGGAGACCATTCCCGTGGCGATCGTCGGCTCGCCCGTCGACTGACCCGGCAGCGCCGCGTCAACGGTGCAATAGCTGACCTTGTAGCTGTCGAACCCGTACTCGGACGAGAACGGAATGTCCGGAAACAGGTAGTAGTCCTGGTAAAAGGCGATCCACTCGTCGAAGTACGCCTGAACGGAGTCCGCGGTCGGGTACGACGCGACGTGTTCGTGACTCACCAGTCGCCCACGATCCCCGGTCCCGCACGAGTCGACTTCGTCCGGCACGTGACCGCTGTTGCTCGCAATCGCCGGTGAAATGAAAGCTGTCAGCGCGATCGCGCTGAGCACCGCACGTCCCATGTCGACTCCCGTTGGCTAGTAGAGGACGCCGCCGGCGTCGTGGTGGGCGAGGAGGGACGTGTCGATCGTGCCGTCGGAGCGGACTGACTCGTCGATCGGTCTCCAGAACTCATCGGCGTGGATCGCGTCGCCCGTGACCCGCAGAGGATTGGCAGCTGGGCACTCGAGCGCGACGACGCACTCGTTGTGAAGCGACGAGAGCACCGCTGTACCTTGTCCGCGTCGACTACTCGTCCGCCGAGCGATCATCATTGTGGTCCTTTCGTGTTGAGACCGACGAAGGCAGCTGCGCCCGGTTGCGCCGGCTCGACCGACGGTAAGGACGCCGCGTTACCCGAGCGTTACCCCGCACTCGCCTAGACAACCGGTCACTCCCTCCGCTTGAAGATGCCGTCGCGAGAGTCGTTCCCCGCCCAGCAGGTCTTCGTCGGTCGGCGTCCGGCGAGTCTTGCGGAGTAACCTCCGAGCTCGTACGCCACGCACAGAGACCCAAAGCCGTGGCGGGCGACAACTCGGCGTTCGCTACTACTCCGCCAGCCCGCAGTCACCCGCTCCGCCGATGCGTCCATGCCGATGTGGGTGTGCCGAGTTGGCAGCTTGTCGCGATGTTCGGTGGGAGCGTTAGGTGTCTCGGACCCGATCAGGACGGCTGCGTCGAGCAGCTGAAGTGCGGCAAGCCGTTGACGCCCGTCCCTGAACTCTCGATGAACACAGGCACGCCGAACCGCGACGATGGGTCGATGGACGATGAGAACTTCCTGACCTGGGTCAGTGATGAGCTCGCAATGCTGCCCAACGTGGTCGCCGTCGCTCTCGGCGGCTCACGTGCACGCGGCACTCATCACGAAGACAGCGACTGGGACGTCGCCGTCTACTACCGCGACGGTTTCAACCCCGACGACCTTCGCGCCAAGGGATGGCCAGGCGAGGTCTCTGAGATCGGTGGTTGGGGCGGGGGCGTGATGAACGGCGGAGCGTGGCTGACCATCGACGGCCGTCGCGTCGACGTGCACTACCGCGACTTGAACGAAGTCGAGCACTGGTGCGCCGAGGCGAACGAGGGCCGCTACGACAAGCAGCTACTGCTGTTCTACGCGGCCGGCATCCCGACGTACGTGGTGATGGCCGAGCTGGCCCTCAACGTCACCCTTCGAGGGGTGCTGCCTCGCCCCGTGTACCCAGAGGTGCTGGCGAGGGAGGCGCACCGGCGGTGGGCCGCCGACGCCGCGGCCAGCGTGCGCTACGGGCAGGCCGCCGTTGCGAGTCGGGGCGACCTCGTCGTCGGATTGGCCAACGGTGCCCGTGGACTGATCGAGGCCGGGCACAGCCGACTGGCCGCCCGCCGGGAGTGGGTGATCAATGAGAAGCAGATCGTCGAACAGGCCGGACTCACCGAAGAAGCAGCAACGCTCATCGACGGCATCGACGTCGCCGGGCTGCAGGCCGCGTTGCGCGACATCGGGCAACGGCTCGACGGCTTCGCGTAGAGAATCCGGACCGGGCAACTCAGCGCGATCGGGCTCTCGCCTGTGATTCGCTGCCGTGGTTCGGGGTCGCGCTGTTCGGGTGGCCGTGGCCGCCGAAAGGTGGCGTCGACTCGCTCCGTGATTCCGGCGAAGGAACAAACATGTCGGCACCACGGGCGGGTGCGACGCGTCGCTCGACGTTGTCGGCGAAGCAAGCTGGCGGGCTTCAGCGCCTGTCGCCGGGCTGCCTCAGGCTCGGTCGATCGTGGACTCTCGTAGTGCAGCCGTGTAGCCGACGAGCATGTCTGTGAGCTCCGTCGGGCGGCTGAGCGCGACACAGTGGCCAGCGGCGATCTCGTCTGGCTCGATAGCGAGTCGTTCGGTGACGACGCGGCGCATGAAGTGGGGTGGGAAGAATCGATCGTCGCCGCAGAGCACGAACTTGGTTGGAACGGCTGGCCAGGCATCGAGTGGCCAGCGAGTGTGGTAGGCGGCGTCGGATTCGGAGCGCTCTTTGCTCAATGCTTCCTCGGCGATGGCGCGGGGCACGTCATGGTAGAAGGCGATGAACGGGTCGTCGCTGCCCGTGTTGCCGCCGTCTCGCCGGGCTTGTTCCTGCACGGCCTGCCGGTAGCCAGTGTTGTCCCACCACTCCGCTGGGGTCTCTCCCGGAGCCGGGACCATCCCCGCCACCAAGACGAGCAGGTCGACTGGAACCCGATCGGCCACCAGCGGCGCCGTAAAGCCGCCATAGGACTGGCCGACGACAACCAGGTCATTGCGATCGCCGATCGCGTCGACGACAGTGTCGGCGTATTCGCGAAGGCCGGCCGAGTCGTCATCGCACGGCAGGTCCGGTGCCACCGCCTCATGACCCCGGTCGTGCAACTCAGCCACCACACGATGCCAGTACCAACCGACGTCTCCACCGCCATGGATCAACACGAATGTCGTCATCCGTCTACCTTTCGTGGTGCTCGGTCCAGGGCCGGGCGTACCAATCCCGCCGGGCGACCCTCAGCACTCGACCTTCGCCGTACGCATTGAGCTGACGCGGCCATTGCTCCCTATGACGGCGCGGCAGTGTCGAACTCATCGCGACGAAACCG
The DNA here is from genome assembly GCA_963772825.1 of Ilumatobacteraceae bacterium. GTDB lineage: Bacteria > Actinomycetota > Acidimicrobiia > Acidimicrobiales > Ilumatobacteraceae > Desertimonas. The sequence goes on from CAVYYX010000023.1 coordinate 76,407, forward strand.
CCCGCGAATGAGGTCGACTGTGACCAGCGACGGACCCGGCGTCCCCAGCAGACGCTGGCCGCGGCGATCCTCTGGCTGACGACTGGATCAGCACCGATCTGCACGGCCGCCAGTCCGCGGACTGACATGGAGCGGATACGCCCATGCCGGATTGAGTTGTCGTAGGCGTGGCGAGGGTTCTCGTAGCGTCGGGGGGCTCCTGTTCGAATCTGGTGACGATTCGTCGGGCGGCACCGTCGGGGCGGCGGGCGATGTCTAGTCGAGCGCGGCTGCGGGGTACGGAGTCGGCCCCGGGCACATATCCAATCCCGCCTGGTCTGCGGCGATACGCAGGCGAACGGCCCCGTGTCGGCGGACGCGGGGCCGTTGCGCGTAGCGCTACCGATCGGCAGTTCGGTGCGGTCAACTTCGTTGAAAGGCAAGAGCGCTAGACGCACAACGGCCGCGACTGGAGTCAAGGGCCGCTGCTGCCGATCGTCGATGTGTGTTCGTGAGTTCAAGCCGGACTTCGTTTGCCCGTGAACGTGTGATTCAGAGCGCACTCAGCCGATCACGCACGGCTTCCTCCGTCTCACCTGTGCGAGTCTTGATTCGGCCGACCATCTCGTCATACTTGCCTTCGGCGACGTCGCAATCGTCGTCGGTCATCTGACCCCAGGTCTGCTTGACCTTGCCCTTGAACTGATCCCAGCGCCCGTCCCACTTCTTCTGCCAACTGTTATCCATGAGTTCCTCCTTCGGTTTTGCGACCGTTGAATTTGCAACGACCCCCGCACCCCTCCGATTGCGAGGGCCGTTGCCCTCTCCGAGGTCGTCGCGCCCGCACCGCCGTGATGGCAACGGCGCCCCAGCGGCATTGGATACATCGAGGCAGCTCGACGTCTCGTTTGCTGTGTTGTCACTCGCCGACGTCATTGTCGACGGTGATCTTCTGTTTGGCAGGCTCCAACGGCCGCCGCGGTTGGTTGCTGGCATGAGTTCCCCACCGCTCGACGTCACAAACCTAGTCGTCACAAAATTCTGCGCACCTCGGAACATCGTCCTACCATGCCTGTCGCGCTACTTACCGACGGGCGACGTTCGACGGTTGTTTCGTCGACGAGTTTGTCGACGACGCGTTGCTCCACCGGTTCCTCTTCGGCTCGTGTCGCCTCCTCGTCCTGGCGGACTTCGACGCGGGCCGCCTGCCACGCCGACCAGTGACCCGACACGAGCGCCCACAGCGACAGCGCCGCCACGTAGGTGACCGAGGAGATCCAGCCGGTGATGAGCGACACCGGGATCATCACGATCCAGAACACGGTGAGCCAGCCGTTGACCCGGCGCATGAACACGGGATCGCCCTGGATCGACGCCCACAAGGATCGAACAACGTTCATTGATCGGCGTCACCTGTCGATGAATCCGGGAGGGTCCTGTAGCTGGTGCGCTGCTCGATCGTCCCGTCGGCGTCGTGCACGATGTGCTCGGTCTCTCCTCCTTGGCCCGCTCACGCCCGGCGGCTTCGGCCTCCGGCTTCGTCGAGTGCGGATCGCGGGCTCGCGGCCACCCGTCGCAAACGTTCGCCCAGCCGTCGTCACGACACACGGTGTGAATCGCCGATTGAAACGCGCTCATACGCCGCGCCGCATGAGCAGTAGGACGACCAGGATGATCAGGATCACGAGAATGACGCCGCCGCCGATGTAGATGCCGTCAGCCAAGATGGTTGCGAGTGATGCGTTCATAGCGGGCGCTTCCATACCCGTCCGGCACGCCGGGCAAACGCTGCGGGCGTCTGATCGAAGCCAGCCGAGTCCGTCAGACTCGGCTCGTCAGCGGCCGATCACGTCTGGCGCTGGCGGATAGGCAGCCGCGCCGCCGGGTACTTGTCATAGAAGCGGCGGCGGCCGCAGTATCACAAGTGACAGGAGAGATTCCATGGAGACGATCAACAGCTATGACGGCTGGATCGGCACCGATGCCTACGACGTCAACGGCGACAAGATCGGTGCGATCGACGCCATCTACTACGACGACCAGACCGGTCGGCCCGAGTGGATGGCCGTTCGCACCGGCTTCTTCGGGTTGAACACCAGCTTCGCCCCGATCGCCGGAGCACCGGCTCGTGACGGCAAACTGCATCTGCCCTACACCAAGGATCAGGTCAAGGACGCCCCCAACGTCGCGCCCAACGGCCATCTCAGCGCCGGCGAGGAGCGCGACCTGTTCGAGCATTACGGCTTCGCCTGGGACGCTCGCGGTTACGGCGTCGGTGAGCGCTTCGACAGCGAATACGACGTGACCCAGCCGATGCGCAGTGAAGCAGAGGTCGCCGAGACGACGCGTTCGGAGGAGCAGTTGCGCGTCGGTACCGAGAACGTCGCCACCGGCAAGGCCCGTCTGCGCAAGTACGTCGTCACCGAGCACCAGAACGTCACCGTGCCGGTGACCCGTGAGGAGGTGCGTGTCGAGCGCGAGCCGATCACCAACGGTGAGGCCGACGACATCGGTGACGACGAGGCCGAGATCACCACCTACGCCGAGCGGCCGGTGGTGAGCAAGGAGAAGGTGGCCAAGGAGAAGCGTGCGTTTGGAGAAGGACATCGTCGACGGACGACCGAGACGGTGTCGGGCGAGGTCCGCAAGGAGCAGATCGAGGTCGAAGGCGACCTCGAGGAAACCACGACAGGGCGGGGGCGCAAGTGAAGCGGCTACTAGTCATCCCGGCACTCGCTATCGCGTCGCTGAGCATTGCCACTCCGGGGGCAGCGACCACTCCGCCGACCATCGAGGAGGAAGACTCCGGTCGAGGACGTCGGTGAGGAGATCGTCCCCGGTGGCGAGGACGACGACGACAGCGACAACACCGGTCTGTGGGGCTTGGTCGGCCTGCTCGGGTTGTTGGGCCTGGCCGGTCTGGCGGGACGTAGGCGTGTCGACACCGTCGCGGTAACTCCGCCGGTCGGTCCGGCCGCGCCGAGGACAGCCCCAGGCGCCACCGGGATCGTGGACTACGACGACCGCTGATCCATTTCGCTCGGTCAGCGTCGACCAGCAGCGCGCAGCCCTCGCACCCTGGCATGCGGGGGCTGCTGCGCGTCTGGCCATATCGGCACGGCACCTGGGTGGTAGCGTCGTTTTTCGTCAGGTTGCTCGTCCCCGCCGGGCTGCGGATGGGGGAGAGACGATGACCGAGGACCTCGCCGACGACGGCGCTGTCCAGAAAGCCTCGTTCGCCGTGTATGCCGAGCCGCCGTGGCTCCTGCATCTGTCGGGCGAACTCGACCTGTGCAGCGCACCCGCACTGAGAATCGCGCTGGAGGGCCCGACCAGCCGCGGCGGCACCGTCGGGCTTGATCTTGCCGAACTCACGTACATGGACTCGACCGGCATTCACGTGATCTTGAACACCGTTCATCTGCTCGGCGAACGTGGACGCGTCGTCTTGTATCACCCTGTGCCATTGGTTCGACGACTCCTCGAGCTCTGTGGACTCGTCGGTATGATTGACATCAACGACGATCCGGAGTCTCTGCACGACTTGGATTGACCAATTGAGTCCTGACTTCGCCTCGCGCCACGGGGGCCGACCTCGCGGGTGTTTCCTCCGGCGAAGCGAGTGCCTGACTATCGAACGCGGCCGTGGGGTACTGCTACGCCGCCGGGCACAATCAATCCCGCCCGGCCTGCGGCGATAGCAGGCAACGGTCCCGTGGTCCGGGGGTGGACGCGGGACCGTTGCGCGTCGCGATCGATCGGCGGTGCGCCGCTATCGCCGGGGGTACTCGAGGACGTACTCCTCGGTGATATGAGCTGTGGTCAGCGTCCCCCTGAATCCGTCTTTTTGGGCGACGTACCACTCGTCGGCGGTATCGAGCTTCGGGGCGAGGATCTCGATCACCACGCCAGTGCGTGTGTGACGCCACGTCTGTCGCACCTTCGGCTGCTCCGCCATCTGGACAGCGGTACCCCTCTGGACGGTTTGCCATCCCTCGCTTGACCGTCACGTTTGGGTTTCATCGCGACGCGGTACTCGATGCCCAATGGACACCTACCACGTCGATCAACGCTGGAGAAGGACAATGACCCTGCTCTTGCGGTTGGTAGCGTTGGTGGTGTTCCTCGCAGCCGTCATCGGCCTCGGCTGGGCGATGTTGGACTACATGATCAGCAATCCACTGCCTTACCGCGATCCTGAAGCGATGCAAGCTGTCACATGACCACGCCACGGCGGCCGACAATCTGATCCTCGCCGCTCCGGTTCATCGCTCGCCAGCACTGGGTACGGGATCGCCACCCCATGGCCCGAGGTATGGCGGCGTCGGCATCCGTCTCGTCCACACTGCCGGGCGAGACGGGTGCCGTCACGGCCCACGCCGACGATCCTCGCCAATTCGTTGAGCGCCCGTCGCGCTCCCGTCCACGACGGGCCGAGGTCGTCGAGGATGCGGGCGATGGCGGCCCGCTCGGCGAGCAGGACAGTGCAGACGTCGAGCAGTATTCGCTCCGCGTCGGCACGAGTGAGCGAGTTCGGCGCACACCGCCCAGGGCAGGGGCCCCTGGGCGGGTGCAGCCAGCCGGGGAGACGGTGATGATTCCACCGACCCCGGCGACCTGCATGGTCAGCACAACTTGCCTGGCCGACGGACGTACTTCCGTTCGGTGTCGCTCCACACAAGGTGAAACGGTTGACGCCGATACTCCGCCTCTTTCGGCGGCGGCTGGACTCCTCCAGCTTCGGCTGCGGGTTACGTCGGTCGTTCGGACCGAAATCTGACCGTCTACCTGCTGTGACGACTTGGAGCGGGTGACGGGAATCGAACCCGCATAACCAGCTTGGAAGGCTGGGGCTCTACCATTGAGCTACACCCGCGAGGCGGGTCAGGGTAGCGGTGTCACACAGCGGTGCTGCGGGCGTACAGGATCGAGAACGTCCCGAGGCCGGGTGTGGCCGGGTCGTCGACGAGGCCCACTAGCTGTAGCGGGGTCGTCCCGCTCCAGCTGCACGACAGACCGGTCGGCGGTGCCTGCCAGCGATAGCAGCCGAGGAACATCGCGTTGCGACCGTCCCACTGCGCGTCGGTGAGCAACTGGTCGAGCGATCCGACGCCGCTGCGTCCGCTGGTGGCGAAGCGACCCATCGCCGACAACAGCTCGTCGACCGATGTGAACCTGCGCGGACCGGACCCCGCCGGCGTCACCATCGTGAACGAACCCCGATCCGGGCAGCCGAGGTCGGCTGACAACGCGCGGGTCGTCTGGTCGCCGATCGAACCGTCGACGGCGAGGCCCCGGGCCGCCTGGTAGTCGGTGACGACGGCGGCCATCTCGGCGTTCATCTGATCGGTCGGCTCGATCCACTGGCCGGTCAGGTGGATCAGGGCGAGGCGGATCGTCTGCAGCTCGGCGCTCGGTTCGGCGGGCGGGGCGGGTTCAGCGGGATCCGGAGCGGCGCTGAGCCACAGGTTGTCCCACCGGAAGCACAGGGCGGCCGGTGTCACGCTGCGGCGGACGAGCTCGGCATCACGCCCGACGGCCAGCGTCGAGGCGACGGTCTGTTCGAACGCCGCGAGCTGCTCGTTCGAGGTGACGGCGAATCCATCCGGCGCGGCGGTGATCGTCTGGCGATTGATGACCGTGGCACAGCACGTCCCCGGCGGCGGAGCGGCGGCCGGCGACTCCAGCGTGAACTCGCGGCCATCGACGGCGACAACCCGGGTACCCGCGCCGAGATCACGCTCGGCGAGCGTCTCGATCCCCTCGGGTCCGGCGCGGATCACGCTCGCCGTGAACTGAGTCCTCGCCCCACCCGCCGCGTGGCACGACAGGAAGGCGATGGCGAGCCCCTCGGCGGTGTCGAGGCCGACGACATCATCGAGCACCACTCGGCTCGGTCCTTCGATCGTCGATCCGCCCACCAGCTGCACCGAGGAGTCGGTGCAGGGCGAGGCGTACGTCGCCTGAATCCAATTGACGCCGGCGAGCCGGTCGGGGATTGTCGTCGTCGGCGCGATTGTCGTCGTCGGGGCGATGGATGTGCTGGCAGCGATGGTCGTCGAGGCGATGGTTGTCGGCGGGACAATTGTTGTGGTCGCTGTGACAGAGCTCGTCGTCGATGCCGTCGTCGTCGTCGATGCCGAGGATGCGCTCACCACTGCCGCGCTCAGGCCGGCCGCTGGCGCGACGGCCAGGACGATGGCGAAGAGCGACCTCGATCTCACGAGCCAGCGAGGCTAGCGACGCACCGCCGGGCAATTCCGGCATTCCAGGCATCGACATCGTGTCCGTTGAGGCGGCATAGAGATTCCGCTGCGCCGCGTTGAGAACGCGTGAAGGCGAGCGATGGCTGGCCACGGTGTCGCTACACCGGGACTCGTGAACAACGAGGCACGCTCCTCACAGCTGTTGTGGATCGCCATCGGAGGGGCCGCACCGATCGCCGTCGCCGCCGCCTTGGTGTCGCTGCGCGACCACCTGCTCAACGCCAACGTCGCCCTCGTCCTCGTGCTCGTCGTCGTCCTCGCCGCCGTAGGCGGTGGCCGCACCGCAGGAGCGGCCGCAGCGATGTCAGCGGCAGTGTCGTTCAACTTCTTCCACACCGTGCCGTACCTGACCCTGGAGATCGACTCCGCCGACGATGTCGAGACGACGCTGCTCTTGCTCGCCGTCGGCCTGGCGGTCGGGCAACTCGCAACGTTGCGTCGCCACCCCCTGCGGCGCGGCGAGAGTGTCTCCGACGAGATCCGCAGGATCCATCGTGTCGCCGTCGTCGGCGAGCCCGGTCGCCACACCTCGGAGGACACGATCATGGCTGCCCAGACCGAACTGTCCGAGCTGTTGTCGCTGCGAATCTGCCAGTTCGAGGCATTCCCGTTCAGCCGCCCATTGCCGCGGCTGGAGCGCAGCGGGGTCTTGTCGGTGATGGAGTACCGGGGACCTGACAATGGGTTCGCGCTTCCCGCCGACGGCGCCGAGCTCCCCGTGCTCGGGCGGGGCAACGTGCTCGGTCGCTTCGTGCTCGTGCCCGAGCCGGACACCACGGTGACTCTCGAGCAGCGAGTCGTCGCCATCGCCATCGCCGACCAGGTCGGCGCCAACCTCGCTGATCCCGGTGTGTGGCCGGGGAACGCAGTGACAGGACCTGAACCGTCGCAAGACGTGACGGCGCGGCCCACGTGGCCGGGGAACGAACTGAAAGGACTCTCGAATGGCTGACGTCGTGTTCGTCGCCCTCACCATCGCCTTCTTCGCCCTGTGCGCGCTCTACGTGCGCGGTCTCGACCGTCTCGTGCGGTCTGCCGAGGACGCCGATCAGGCGGGGGAGGCGACCCCGTGATGGGCGCCGACAACGTCATCGCCTTGATCGTCTCGTTGCTGGTCACCGCCTACCTGGTGGCCGCCCTCGTCTTCCCGGAGAGGTTTTAAGTGTCGATCACCACCTGGGCACAGTTCGTCGCCCTCATCGTCGCTCTCGGGGTCTTGGCCCCGCTGCTCGGTCGCTACATGGCCGGCGTCTACGGCGACGGGCGGGCGCCCGGCGACCGCATCTTCCTCCCGCTCGAGCGGCTGATCTACCGGGCCTGCCGCGTGGACGAGCGGCGCGAGCAACGCTGGACCGTCTACGCCTACTCGGTGCTCGGGTTCAGCCTCGTGTCGTTCCTGGGCGTGTACCTCCTGCAGCGCCTCCAAGGCTCGCTGCCGTTCAACCCGAGCGACGTGTCGGGGGTGGTACCGCACCTCTCGTTCAACACGGCCGTCAGCTTCATGACGAACACGAACTGGCAGTCCTACGGCGGCGAGACGACGATGAGTCATCTCACCCAGATGACCGGTCTCGCCGTGCAGAACTTCGTGTCGGCTGCCGCCGGAATGGCCGTGATGGCGGCGTTGATTCGCGGCCTGGCCCGCCGCCGGGCCAAGACGCTCGGCAACTTCTGGGTCGACCTCACCCGCTCGATCGTGCGCATCCTCCTGCCGATGTCGCTCGTCGTTGCTGTCCTGCTCGTCAGCCAAGGCGTCATCCAGAACTTCCATGGGCACACCGAGATCACGACGCTCGAGGGCTCGACGCAGGTCCTCGCCGGCGGCCCCGCCGCCAGCCAGATCGCCATCAAGCAGCTCGGCACGAACGGCGGCGGGTTCTTCAACGTCAACTCCGCCCACCCGTTCGAGAACTCGACGCCGTTCAACAACTTCGTCGAGACGTTCAGCATCGCGATCATCCCGTTCGCCTTGGCGTTCACGTTCGGCTACATGGTCAAGGACCGCCGCCAGGGCCGCGCCGTGTTCGCCATCATGATGGCGATCTGGGGGATGATGTCGATCGGGGCGATGGCCCTCGAGGGCAACGGCAACCCGCGACTCGATGCGGTTGGCGTCGAGCAGTCGGTGAGCACGGAGCTCGGCGGTGGCGGCAACCTCGAGGGCAAGGAGCTGCGCTTCGGTACCGGCGCCTCAGGATCTGTGGGCGGCAACGACCACGGGGACCTCCAACGGGTCGGTGAACGCGATGCACGACAGCATGACGCCGCTCGGCGGCGGAATCGCGATGGCCCACATGATGCTCGGTGAGGTCAGCCCAGGTGGCGTCGGCGTCGGGCTCAACGGCCTGCTGATCATGGCCATCCTGTCGGTGTTCCTCGCCGGGCTGATGGTCGGGCGAACGCCCGAGTATCTCGGCAAGAAGATCCAGGCCGTCGAGATGAAGATGGTCGTGCTCTACATCCTGGCGATGCCAGTCGCCTTGCTCGGGTTCGCCGCTGCGTCGGTCGTCCTCGACTCGGCGCAGACGACCAACAATCCCGGCCCACACGGGCTCAGCGAGATCCTCTATGCCTTCACGTCGGCCACCAACAACAACGGCTCGGCATTCGCCGGCCTGACCACCGCAACGCAGTGGTACGACACGACGCTCGGCATCGCGATGCTCGTCGGGCGGTTCTTCTTGATCATCCCCGTCCTCGGCATCGCCGGTTCGCTGGCCCGCAAGCAGACCGTGCCCGAGTCTGCCGGCACGTTCCCGACGCACACGCCGCTGTTCGCTGGCCTCGTCGTCGGTGTCGTCGCGATCGTCGCGGGCCTGACGTTCTTCCCCGCCCTGGCCCTCGGGCCAATCGTCGAGCAACTGAGTCTCTAGGAGATCACGCAAGTGGCAACGGTCATCCGCCCGGTCGGGAGCAGCGCACGCGATCGGCACCCGTTGCCGAGGCGCAAGCTGTTCGACCCGGCAATCGTCAACAGCGCGCTCGTCGAGAGCGTCCGCAAGCTGCACCCGCGAGTGCAGGCGCGCAATCCGGTGATGTTCGTCGTTCTCGTCGGCAGCGTGCTGACGACGATCCTGTTCGTCCGCGACCTCGGCGACTCGACCTCCTCCGAGAACGTGTTCAGTGGACTCGTCGCCGCCTTCTTGTGGTTCACGGTGCTGTTCGCCAACTTCGCCGAGGCGATGGCCGAAGGGCGCGGCAAAGCCCAGGCGGCGACGCTCCGCCAAACCCGTGCGGAGACCACCGCCCACCGGCGGCGCACCGACGGAACGCTCGAGGAGATCCCGAGCAGCGCCCTCGATGTCGGCGACGAGTGTGTCGTCGCTGCCGGCCAGGTGATCCCCAGCGATGGCGACGTCGTCGCCGGCATCGCAACGGTCGACGAATCGGCGATCACCGGCGAGTCGGCGCCGGTGATCCGCGAGTCGGGCGGCGACCGCTCGGCGGTGACCGGTGGCACCCGCGTGCTGTCCGACGAGATCGTCGTGCGCATCTCTGCGAAACCGGGCGAGACGTTCCTCGACCGGATGATCGCCCTCGTCGAGGGTGCCGAACGGCAGAAGACGCCGAACGAGATCGCCCTCAACATCCTCCTGTCTGGCTTGACGATCGTGTTCTTACTGGCGGTCGTCTCGCTGCAACCGTTCGCCATCTACTCTGGCGCCGAGCAGACGATCGTCGTCCTCGTCGCCTTGCTCGTGTGCTTGATCCCAACCACGATCGGCGCCCTGCTCTCGGCGATCGGGATCGCCGGGATGGACCGCCTCGTGCAGCGCAACGTGCTGGCGATGTCCGGCCGTGCCGTCGAAGCAGCCGGTGACGTCAACACCTTGCTGCTCGACAAGACCGGCACGATCACCTACGGCAACCGCCAGGCGTCGGAGCTCCTCCCGCTCGCCGGTGTCGACATCGACCAACTCGCCGGAGCTGCTCTGCTGTCGAGCCTCGCCGACGAGACGCCCGAGGGTCGCTCGATCGTCACGCTCGCAGAGGAGTCCTACGGCCAGGTCGCCGTCGATCTGTTCGACGCCACACTCGTACCGTTCACCGCTCAGACTCGAATGAGCGGTGTCGACCACGACGGGCGGAGCATTCGCAAGGGGGCCACCGACGCCGTCAAGCGTTGGGTCTTCGAGTCGGGCGGCACGGTTCCGGAGGCCCTCGACACGATCGCCCACGGCATCGCCGGTGACGGCGGCACTCCGCTCGGCGTCGCCGACTTCGACCAGCGCACCGGGGTGTGCCGGGCCCTCGGCGTCATCCACCTCAAGGACGTCGTCAAGGACGGCATGCGCGCTCGCTTCGACGAGCTGCGGGCGATGGGGATCCGCACGGTGATGATCACCGGTGACAACCCGTTGACCGCCAGGGCGATCGCGTCCGAAGCAGGCGTCGACGACTTCCTCGCCGAAGCGACTCCCGAAGACAAGATGGCGCTGATCAAGAAGGAGCAGTCCGGAGGCCGCCTGATCGCCATGACAGGTGATGGCACGAACGACGCTCCTGCCCTGGCCCAGGCGGACGTCGGCGTGGCGATGAACACCGGGACGCAGGCGGCCAAGGAGGCCGGCAACATGGTCGACCTCGACTCCGACCCGACGAAGCTCATCGAGATCGTCGAGATCGGCAAGCAATTGCTGATCACCCGCGGCGCGCTGACGACGTTCTCCATCGCCAACGACGTCGCCAAGTACTTCGCGATCATCCCAGCGATGTTCATGGGCGTCTTTCCGGTGCTCGACGACATCAACATCATGCGGCTCGAGTCGCCCCGCTCGGCGATCCTCGCCGCGGTCATCTTCAACGCGCTGATCATCGTCGGGTTGATCCCGCTCGCCCTGCGCGGCGTCAAGTTCCGCGCCGAGAGCGGCGTGACGATGCTGCGCCGCAACCTGTTGATCTACGGGCTCGGTGGGATCATCGCCCCGTTCGTCGGCATCAAGGTCATCGACCTGATCATCAGCGGACTAGGAGTTTCATGATGTTGCGCCGTCAACTGCCTGCCGCCCTCGGCATGCTCATCGTCTTCACCGTGCTCACGGGTGTCGTCTACCCCCTCGTCGTCACGGCGATCGGCCAGGTCGCGTTCAACGACAAGGCCGAGGGCTCGCTCGTCGAGGTCGACGGCAAGGTCGTCGGTTCCTCGCTGATCGGCCAGTCGTTCACCGCCCCCGAGTACTTCCATCCCCGTCCGTCGGCAGCCGGTGACGGTTACGACGCATCGGCCAGCTCGGGTTCCAACCTCGGGCCGACGAACCCCGACTTCCTGGCCACCGTCGCCGAGCGCGTCTCCGCCTACCGGGAGGAGAACGGCTTGGACGACGAGGCGCGGGTACCGGTCGATGCCGTCACCACTTCGGGCTCGGGACTCGATCCGCACATCTCCGTCGCCAATGCCGAGCTGCAGGCTCCCCGCGTCGCCGAGGCGCGCCGGATCGATATCGACACCGTGCTCGATCACGTCGCCGAGCACACCTCTGGCCGTGGCCTCGGCTTCCTCGGCGAGGAGGCGGTCAACGTCCTCGAGCTGAACCTCGCCCTCGACGCCATCGAAGCGCCAACCGATGGGTGAATTCGGGACCGTTCCGTCCCGTAAACACCCATCGGTCGGGATGGCGGCGGGGGACGGCATGATGGCGACGTGAAGCGCGGCAGCCTGCGCGTCTACCTCGGCGCCGCGCCGGGCGTGGGCAAGACGTTCGCCATGCTCAACGAGGGCAGGCGGGCCGGCGAGCGCGGCCGCGACATCGTCGTCGGCTTCGTCGAGACGCACAACCGGGCGCTGACCGCCGAGGCGATCGGTGACCTCGAGGTCATGCCACGAGCGTCGATCGCCTACCGCGACACGACGTTCGAGGAGATGGACGTCGATGCGATCATCGCCCGCCGCCCCGAGCGGGTGTTGGTCGACGAGCTGGCCCACACCAACGTGCCCGGCAGCCGCAACGAGAAGCGCTGGGAGGACGTCGAGGAGCTGCTCGATGCTGGCATCGACGTCACGTCGACGCTCAACATCCAGCACCTCGAATCGCTCAACGACGTCGTCGAAGGGATCACCGGGATCAAGCAGCGCGAGACGATCCCCGATGAGATCGTGCGCGCCGCCGAGCAGGTGGAGATGGTCGACATCACGCCGGAGGCACTGCGGCGGCGGATGGTCCACGGGAACATTTACGCCCCCGACAAGATCGACTCCTCGCTGGCCAACTACTTTCGGGCTGGCAACCTCGCCGCGTTGCGCGAGCTGGCCTTGCTGTGGGTCGCCGACAAGGTCGACGTCGGCCTCGAGGAGTACCGCGAGCGCCATGGGATCACCACGCCGTGGGAGACGCGTGAGCGCGTCGTTGTCGCCGTCACCGGTGCTCCAGGCACCGAAGGGCTGATCCGCCGCGCGGCGCGCATCGCCCAGCGCGCCCATGGAGAGCTCCTCGGCCTGCACGTCAGCGGGGAGGATGGGCTCGCCGGGCCGGATTCGGAACTGCTCGACAAGCATCGCAAGCTGCTCGAGGACGTCGGGGGAGAGTTCCACGAGGTCGCCGGCGCGGACGTCGCCGCGGCCCTCGTCGAGTTCGCCACGGCGGAGAACGCGACACAGCTGGTGCTCGGCGCCAGTCACCGCACGCGCTGGGAGGAGCTGCTGCGCGGGTCGGTGATCAACCGCACCGTCCACCTGTCCGGACCGATCGACGTGCACGTCATCTCCCACCAGGCTGCCGCGGACTCCCCGACGGTCGACGCCCGGCTCGCCCGGCTCCGTCGGCTTTCGTTCTCGCCGATCCCACCACGCCGCCAGCTCGCCGGCTGGCTGATCGCCGCCGCGGGGATCCCACTACTGACCGTGTTGCTCTCGCACGTACGTGGGTCGACAGGCCTGTCGACCGTGCTGCTCGCCTACCTCGCCCTCGTCGTCATCGTGTCGGTGGTCGGCGGGACGTGGCCGGCCCTGGCGGCCGCGGTCGCCGCCTTCGTGTGCGCCAATTGGTTCTTCACACCACCGTTCCGGCAGTTGACGATCGCCGAGGGCGAGAACGTCATCGCCCTGTTCGTGTTCCTCGGCATCGCGTTGGGTGTCAGCCGCATCGTGGACACAGCGGCGCGCCGGGCCACGGAGGCGGCCCGCGCCCGCAGCCACGCCCGCACGCTCGCCAGGTTGGCGGCGACGACCGGCGACGACGACCCCGTCCCCGCCCTGTTGCAGAGCCTCCGCTCGACGTTCCTCCTCGATGCTGTCGCGGTGTTGCGCCACGACGGGTCCGGTTGGGTCGTCGAGGCAGCGGTGGGCGAGCCGATCACCAGCCCGAGTGACGCCGAGATGGTCAAGGAGCTGAACCCCGATTTCGTGATGGCGCTCGACGGCCCGAGCATCCCCGCCGAGGACGTCCTCGTGCTCAACGCCTTTGCCGATCAGCTTGCCACGGTGCTCGAGCACGGCCGGTTGCGTGTCGAGGCGGGGCGGGCACAGGCCCTCGCCGCCGGCAACGAGCTGCGCGGTGCCCTGCTCCAGGCCGTGTCCCACGACCTTCGCACGCCGCTCGCCTCGATCAAGGCGTGTGCCACGAGCTTGGCCAATCGAGACGTCCACTGGTCGGAGGAGGAAACCGTCGAGTTCGTCAGCACGATCGATGCCGAGACCGATCGGCTGACTGCCCTGGTGGGCAACCTGCTCGACATGACCAGGGTGCAAGTCGGCGTGATCAGGCCGTCGACCGTGCCGACACCGCCCGAGGCGGTGGTCCTCGCTGCGGTGTTGAGCCTCGGTCCACGGGGCGCGATCGTCGACGTCGACGTTTCCGAATCGCTTCCCGAAGTGCTCGTCGATCCGGCGTTGCTCGAGCGGGTGATCGCCAACGTCGTCGACAACGCGGTTACGTTCAGCCCTGATGGTGCACGGGTGCTGGTTGAGGGCGGAGAGTTCGCCGGACGCGTCGAGCTGCGCGTCGTCGATCGCGGCCCAGGGGTGCCGATCGCCGACCGGGAGCAGGTGTTCCAGCCGTTCCAGAGGCTCGGCGACAGTAGACCTGGCGGCGTCGGGTTGGGCCTCGCCGTGGCGCATGGGTTCCTCACGGCGATGGGCGCGACGATCGAGCTCGACGACACACCCGGCGGCGGCACGACCGTGCTGATCGGCCTCCCGGAAGCATGACCAGGGTGCTCGTCGTCGATGACGAGCAGCCGATCCTGCGGGCGATGGCCGTCAACCTGCGCGCCCGGCAGTACGACGTCGACGTGGCGACAACGGGGGAGGAGGCCCTCGATCTCGCCTCGCGCCACCATCCAGACGCCGTCGTCCTCGATCTCGGGCTCCCGGGAATCAGCGGCATCGACGTGATCCGTGGTCTGCGCGGCTGGAGCTCGGTGCCGGTCCTCGTCCTGTCCGCCCGCGACGATCGGGAGAACAAGGTCGCCGCCCTCGATGCGGGCGCCGACGACTACGTCACCAAACCGTTCGACATGGAGGAGCTGCTGGCCCGCCTCCGAGCTGCGCTGCGCCGCGGCGCGGCGGGGTCAGCGGAGGAGCCCGTCGTCGAGACCGAGCACTTCGCTGTCGACCTCCAGGCCAAGCGGGTGACGTCGTCGGCGGGCGAAATTCGCCTGACGCCCACCGAGTGGCATCTCGTCGAGACGCTCGTCCGCAACGCTGGGCGCCTCGTGACGTCCCGCCAGCTGTTACACGAAGTATGGGGCCCCCAGTACACCGACGAGAGCGGGTATATCCGCGTCCATCTCGCCCACGTGCGTCGCAAGCTCGAGCCGAATCCGTCGCAGCCTCGCTACTTCCTCACCGAGCCCGGGATGGGCTACCGCTTCGAGCCCGGCCATCTCGAATGAGTCGGTCAGCGCCCGCCGGACTTGTACAGCGACACCAGACGGGCGAGCGTCGTTGCCATGAACACCTGGCCGAGGACACCTTCGATCATCGCTATCCGTCGTCCGATATCGGTCACCGACGTGAAGTCGCCGTAGCCGACCGTGGTCAGCGTCGTGAAGCTGAAGTAGGAGAACACGGATCGTTCGACCGGTTGCCCGAACACGGGCATGTCGCCGAAGTCGTTGAGCGCCCCGTACACGGCACTGAACATCAGGCCGATGAGGAAGTAGGCGCACACAGCTCCGAACAATGTCTGGATCGTCACGTGTTCGTGGCGCAACACTCTGTCGAGCACGGCGACGAGCAGCCCGCCGAGGATCACCGCGCTCGCAACCTCGCTGATGCCACTCGCCGTGTCGCCACCGACAGCGATCAAGACGATCGACGCGACCGCGACGATTGTGAGCAACCCGAGCCAGCGGTGGTCTTTGTGCAGCCTGGTCGCCAGGAAACCGACGGCGAGGGCGGCGACCTGCAGCGCCGCGGCGAGAAAACGCGCCCACGAGCTGTCAGCGAACCCCAGCATGACGAACGCCCCGACGATCAAGAGGAGAAGCATGCCGAAACGGTCTTCGGCCTGCTGGCGTCGCCGCTCCAACCGCTTCACTGGCTGGTCCACCGCGGCGCATCATAAAGTTGAGTGTCGAGCCGCGGGCGGATGGTCAACCTCGTGGTGCTGACGTTGCGACGATGTGGCACAGTGGCTCGCCGTGACCCCGTTGCCTGACCTTTCTGTCCAGCTCTACTCGGTACGTCAGCCGCTGGTCGAGGACTTTGCCGGCACGATGGGCCGGCTCGCTGACATCGGACTCACACGTGTCGAGCCGTTCGGACTGCTCGAGTTCGCCGAGCAGCTGCGCGAAACGTTGCCGGCCACCGGGTTGACTGCACCAACGGCACATCAGGATCTGGAGAGCGGCGACCTCGACGCCACGTTCGAGCTGGCCACCGAGCTCGGAGTCAGCACGATTATCCATCCTTATTGCCCGCCGGAACGCTGGCAGTCCCGCGAGGAGGTCGAACGGCTCGCCGGCCTGCTCAGCACGGCGTCTACTGCTGCCAGTACGCACGGGCTCCAAGTCGCTTATCACAACCATGACTGGGAGCTGGCGACGCGTTTCGATGGCCGGTCCGCACTCGAGGTGTTCGTCGACCTGCTCGACCCGTCAGTGCTCCTCGAGGTCGACACCTACTGGGCGGCGACCGGAGGGGAGGACGTGCCAGCGCTGCTCGGCCGTTTGGGTGACCGTGTCGTCGCCCTGCATCTCAAGGATGGCCCGCTGAACGGAGACAAGGCGGCGCAGCTGCCCCTCGGCAGCGGAGACCTGCCCGCCGCCGAGATCGTCGCCGCCGCCGCCGGGGTGCGCTTCGCCGTGCTGGAGTTCGACGAGTACGCCGGCGACATCTTCGAAGGCATCGCCACCAGCTACGCCTACGCGACCGAAACGCTGGGCGCTCCGCGGTGACCGACCGGCAGAGGTCCGGGCCGGTCGTCGTCGGAGTCATCGGCGCCGGCAAGATCAGCGAGCAATACGTCGCCAACATCCGCACCTTCCCGGATCTCGACCTGCACGCCGTCGCCGACCTGATCCCCGAACGTGCCCGGCAGGTCGCCGACGAGTTCGGGATCGAGTCCGCCACGGTCGATCAGGTGCTCGCCGACGACGAGGTCGAGCTGATCGTCAACCTGACGATCCCGGCCGCGCATGTCGAGGTGGCCACCGCCGGGCTCGACGCCGGCAAGCACGTGTGGAACGAGAAGCCGCTGGCCCTCGACCGGGAATCGGGGCGCGAGCTCGTCGACCGAGCCGATGCCGCCGGGTTGCTGGTCGGCTGCGCACCCGACACGTTCCTCGGCCCGGGTTGGCAGACGACACGGCGGATGGTCGACCGCGGTGACATCGGGCGCCCGCTGACCGCATCCGTCGTCATGCAATACCCCGGCCCGCATACGTGGCATCACAATCCCGAGTTCCTGTTCCAAGCGGGCGCCGGACCGCTGTTCGACATGGGGCCGTACTACTTGACGGCGTTGACCCAACTTTTCGGGTCGCTCATCAGCGTGGCGGCCCGCGGCTCGTCGGCTGGGCCGACGCGGACGATCGAGCAGGGTGCCCGCGCCGGCGAAGTCTTCGACGTGAGCGTTGCGACCTACGTTTCGGTGTTGTACGACTTCGAGAGCGGGGCGATCGCCGCCGGCACGTTCAGCTTCGACTCGCCACTCGTCAGGGCGGGCGTCGTCGAGATCGCCGGCACCGATGCGACGCTGGCGGCGCCGGACCCCAACAACTTCGGCGGGGACATCCGCGTCATCAAGTCGGGAGCAGACGACTGGCACGTCGTCCCGGTCACGGGCGTCGAAGGCGGCCGAGGGATTGGAGCCGTCGACATGGCCCACGCGATTCGCCGTGGCGAGCAGCATCGGGCGAGCGCCAGGCTCGGACTGCACGTGCTCGACGCGATGCTGGCGGCCGCCGACTCGATCGAGCACCAGGAGTTCGTCACGATCGACTCCCGCTGCCCGGCGGTTCCGTTGCTGCCCGATGGCTGGGATCCCACGGAGCGGACCCTGTGAACCTGGTGGCCAACGCGGCGCGCGGGGCGCTCGCCGGAACGATCGCCACCGCGGCGATGGATGCCCTGTGGTACCGGCGGTATCGCGCCGACGGCGGCGAGAACGACATCGTGACCTGGGAGTTCGGAACCGAGGCGAGCGACTTCGGGGAGGACGCGCCGGCGCCGGCGCGGGTCGGCAAGCGGATTGCCGAGGCCGTCGGGGTGCAGCTGCCCGCATCGGCCGTCGCGATGACCAACAACGTGGTGCACTGGATGACGGGCATCGGCTGGGGAAAGGCCGCCGGAGTGGTGGCCGGTGCCGTGGGGATGCCTGCGCTGGGCGTTGGCATCGCAACCGGAGTCGCGGCCTGGGCGACGTCGTATGCCGTGCTGGGCGCGCTCGGCATCTACCGACCGATCACCGAGTACGACGTGGCAACGCTGTGGAAGGACCTCAGTGCCCATCTGGTCTTCGGCGCGACGCTCGGCGCGGCTCTGACGATCTGACCGGGCGGCATCGTGAGCTACGAGTTCACGGCCCGGCCGCGGGCGGAAGGTCTATCGAAGCGCGGACGTCCTCACCGAGATGTTCGCCAATCTCGATCTCGTGCCTCGCGCCGACCATCTCGATTTGGGTCATCGACACTTGGCGACCAGAGGTCATCGTCCCCGAAGTGGCCGAGTCATCCGGCTGACGCGATCGTTCGGTCGTGCTGCAGCGTCGTGATCAGCGCGAGTGTCGACTCGGCCCCGCGATTCTCGTTGACCCCGTTCGCCGTCAGGCCGTCGAAGCACGCCCCGCGTTCGGCATCCCGGAGTGGTGTCTCGGTGTCGTTGACGCCGAGGAACCAGCCGACGGCGAGGCGGAGGCCATCGTTCCAGTCGGGATCTCCGGTGATCTGAAAGGCGCGAGCACACGCATCGGCCATGGTGGCGGCCTCGATCGGCTGTTGGTCGAACATCGGTGGGCGGTCGCCGGGGCCGGCGCCGTCGGTCCCGGTGGGTGACAGGTGGCCGGCGACCGTCTCGCGGGTCAACAGCCACCGCAGGGCCGCGAGCCCGTCGTCGAGTACGTCCGGTCGGCCCAGGAGCGCTCCCGCCACGATCGTGGCCTCGGCCAGCACCGCGTTGGCGTACGCCAGCCGCCGCTCCGGCCAAACCCAGTCAGGGTCGGAGTCGGGCCGACCGATTACATCGACGGTGTCGGACAACAACTGCCGAGCGCCGGCGTGCTGTGGTCGGACCGCGAGGACTTCAGCCGCCCCGAGCGCTGCGAACGCCATCGCACGCGGCGACGGCGACCGCAGTTCCACGCCACGATCGAACGACACCTCAGCGCTGTCGCGCAACCATTCTTGCGGCGCGCTTCGCCTCGCCGTGCCGAATGCCCACATCGCACGCCCCCAGCAGTCCTCGACTCCGTAAGGGCCGCTCCATCCGCCGTGCGCGGCGCGCCGGTTGCGAATCATCCCGTCGCTGCGCTGGGCACCGATGAGGAACAGGTACGCCTTCCGAGCGAGGTCGGCAGCGGTTTCGTCCGCGCCCGGCTCGCGACATGCGGCGACGAGGACCCTGGCCATGTCGTCGGTGCAGTAGCCCTCGTCGAGGCGTGGCGTCGAGTGATCGGCGTGTTCGAACGTGCCGATCCCGTCGCTCATCGCCACGATGTAGGCGAAGGTCGCCACCGACCCGCTCACGCGCTGGCCCGTTCCGCAACTGCGAGGGAGTCCGCCAGCTCGGTGTAACGGCGGGCCACCGAAAGCCACGACATGTCCGGTGCCAGTCGCCGGCACTCGGCGCCCATTCGGTCGAGCAGTTCGGGATGGTCGACGACGCTTCGCACCACATCTGCGATCGCCATTGCGTCGCGTTGGGGCACGACGACCCCGGCGCCGCCGCTCAGCAGCTCTGTCGCGTGTGGAAAGGCGGTCGCGACGACGGGGCGGCCACAGGCGACTGCGTCGACGAGGACGCCGGAGGTGACTTGGTCGTCGGAGTCGTACGGGAGTATCACGAGATCCGCCGCCCGGATCATCCGCGTGAGGGCCGGCAGCCCGCGATACGAGTCGTCGAACTCCACCGACCGGCACGCGCCATTCCGCCAGCTTCGGGTCCCCAGCATCTCCCGGTACGCCTCGCCCTCGTTGGCCAGCACCTTCGGATGAGTCGTGCCGGCGATGAGGTAGGACGGGCGGGGATGCACATCGGCGAGCAACGCCATCGCGTCGATCGCCCACTCGATGCCCTTGCCCGGCCCCAGCAGGCCCCACGTCAACAGGCGCAGTCGGTCGCCCGGACGACGCTCTGCACGGGGGGCGTCGTCGGGGGGCGTCGTCGCGCCGTGGGGGATCACGGAGATCTTCTCCGCGTCGACATCGAACCGGCCGATGAGCCGGCGCCGGGCATAGTCCGTCATCACCACGACGGCGTCCGCCGCTTGACAGATTGCCTCGAGCACGAACCTCTGGTGGGAAGTCGGATCACGGACGACCGTGTGGGCGACGACGATCGACGGCACGGACAGGGCCCGAAGCACATCGACCACATCGTCGCCGTCGAGACCGCCGTAGATCCCGTACTCGTGCTGCACGATCGCCACATCGACGTCGTTCAGTGCGTCAATGGCCGCGCCCACCCCACGCGGGCCTCCCGAGCCGGTCGACGCGACGACGAGCGGATCCTCGAAGTCCTCGCTGTCACCGCACCGCACGACGTCCACGGTTGCGCCCTGGGCCACGAGCCCGGAGGCGAGGGCGGCCGAGAACGTCGCGATTCCGCACTCGGTGGGCGGGAACGTGGACAGGATCCCGATCCACGGCGCGTCGGTACCGCCAGCGCGGGCCACGAGTGGACGACCGACCATGTTGTACTCCAGACGTCAGCTCAGTCGAACCGTCGAGCCTGCGAAGGGCGACGAGTCGAGACAGACCGTCCAGCCCAAGCGAGGCGACTCTTCCAAGAGGATGTGCCGCCACCCTACCGGGCAGCATCGAATGCCCTCAGGCGCCTCCCGGCGCACTCGAACTCGGACGGGTCGCCGATCACTTCGACCACGCTGTTCTACGTCCAGTAGATCGTGGGCGACCTGCCCGCGCTCGGCGGCGCGTTGATCTGGTCGCACGGCGCAGCGGGCCGGCGTCAAAGCGGCGGCCGCGGCCTCGAGTCTTGCCTGTCTCGCGACATCACA